>JACPZP010000169.1 GCA_016195405.1 Planctomycetota bacterium
CCGAAGCCGGCTTCTTCCCCGGCATCATCCTTTATCTCACCTACTGGTTCACGTCACGAGAGCGGGCCTGGGCGGTGTCGTGCTTCATGGTCGCGTCGCCTATCAACGGCATTCTTGGCGGCCCGCTTTCGGGGGCAATCATGCAGTTCATGGATGGGGTCGGCGGACTAAGCGGCTGGCAGTGGCTGTTTCTCCTCGAAGGCATCCCGGCGGTGATTCTGGGAATCGTGACGCTTTTCTACCTGACCGATCGGCCCGAGCTGGCAGGCTGGTTGACGGCTGATGAGCGAACCTGGCTCGTCGCGCGAATGGCACTGGAGGAGAAATACAAGCAGGACCGTCACGGCTTGACCCTGCTAAATGCCTTCACGGATCATCGCGTCTGGCTGCTCATCGCACTGTATTTCACCATTGCGATCGGCGCCAACGCTTTCGGCTTCTACCTGCCGAAGCTCATCAAGGATAAATTTCCCGAGCAACGCGAATTCCAAATCGGGCTCCTGGCGGCCATCCCGAACCTGTGCGCCGCCGTGTGCATGATTCTCAACGGCATCCATTCGGATCGCTCCGGCGAACGACGCTGGCACATCGCTTTGCCGGCTTTCCTGGCTGCTCTCGGATGGACCTTGACCGCCTGGCTCGACGACCCTGCGTTTTACCTCGCCGCCCTGGCGCTGGTGCAGATGGGCATCATGAGCATGCTGCCGGTGTTCTGGACGTTGCCGTCGTCGTTTCTGGGCGGAGTCGCAGCCGCCGGCGGGATAGCCCTGATCAACTCGATCGGCAACCTTGGAGGCTTCGTCGGACCCAACATCATCGGCCAGCTCCAAAGAATCAGCGGCGACTTCACTTCGGGCGTGATCGCGCTGGCGTGCATTCTCACCTTGGGCGTAGTGCTGGCTCTCTGTGTCCGTCGCGATTCAGTGCGGAGGACGAATTCCTGATCCACTACGGCGAACGGGCGCTTCAAGGCCGACCAATAGATCTTGGAGCCGGGACCGTAAGTGGGCCGGGAAGGCGGATTTCTCATCTGTCGCGAGCGGATGGGTGGGCTACTGCGGTATTACGGAAGACCGTCCTGCCTCAGGTCTTCTCAAACGGCGAGTCGTTTGGAGCTTCAAACGAAAAGTGCTCTAGATTTCCGCCAGACGCTGATTGGAATCGCCGAATCGGTCGAGCCGCACGCCAGCCTTGTCCATGAGCGAGAGGTACAGGCTGCACATTCTCCGATTAGATCGGCCCGTGTAATCAAGAACGCGGCCCGTGCGGATGTGGCCGCCGCCCCGACCCAGCAAGACGACCGGCAACTGGTTGTTGTCATGGTTTCCGGTCATCATGCTCGAGCAGTACAGGATCATCGAATTGTCGAGCAACGTCCGCTCGCCTTCCTGCACGCGGTGGAGCCTGCCCGCGATGTACGCCAACTGCTCGGTGAAGAACTGGTTGACCTTCAGCCAGTCCGCCCCGTTGGAGTGCGACAGCAGATGGTGAATCATGTAATCGATGCTCTGGTTTGGGCGTTCGGACCTCAGGTTCGGGAAACGCAAGGACGAGTGGTCGTTATTCAGCTTCAAGGTGCAGACGCGGGTCGTGTCGGTCTGAAACGCCAGCACCAGGATGTCGCACATGAGCCGCATATGCTGGTCGATGTCTTGCGGAACACCGTCGGCGGGCCTGGCCATATTTGGCCTTTCGAGAGTGGGTCTCCAACCCTGCAGCCGGCCGGCCCGGCCTGCCCGCTCGATCTGCTGTTCCACCTCCCGGACTGAAGAAAGATACTCATCCAGACGTCGTTGGTCGGATCGGCTCACATGGTTCCGCAGGCCGCGCGTGTCTTCCATCACCGAATCTAGGACACTCCGGTCGGCTCGCCGGACATCGTCGCGGAACAGGCGGTCGAACGCCAGCGCCGGATAAACTTCAAGCGGCGTCGGCGTGGTCGGCGAACTCCACGAGATGTGCGAACTGTAGATCATCGAGTAGTTCTTGTGGATCGCCGCGATCGACGGTTCGCATCCCAGCACCAGACTCGGCACTTTGGTCTGATCGCGGAGCCGCTCGGCGATCACCTGGTCGCAGCTGATGCCGGACCGAATCTCGCCGCCGGGCGCCAAGTGCGCCCCGGTCAGGAGGTTCCCGGTCTGGCAACTGTGGATGCCGCCGATGAGCGCTTCTTCGTTGTAGAGTCCACGGAGGAACAGCATCTTCTCGCGGAATGGTTGGAGCGATTCCAGCACCCGCCCCAGTTCCATTCGCGCGCCTTCGCCACGGGCCCACCACTCCCGGCTGTGAAAGCCATTCCCGGAGAAGAGGCACGCGAAGCGCACCGGCGGCTCCGAGGAACGAACTGTCGAACCAGCTTGACCCCAGACCGGGAGCGACTCCAGCCAGGGCAAGGCCATGGTCACACCGAGGCCGCGAAGGAACGCGCGGCGAGAAAGGACGTGAGTCGTCTTCATTCCAGCTCCAGCAAAGAGTGTTAGTCACTTGTCGCCGCATCGCTGCCGCGAATCATTCGAAACTGCGGGCTGCGAACGATGGTCAGGACGGCGGCCGAGAGCCGTCCGTCGTTCTTGTCCAACTCCGACACCATCTCGTCGATCAGCGACGTGTCCGATAGCGTGGTCGCTCTCCCAACGGCGTAACCGAGCAGCTTTCGGCAAAACAAGCGCACGATGACGTCTTTTTTCTTCGTCAACAGGTGGTTGCGCAATCCATCGATTCCTTCGAACTCCGTGCCATCCTTGAGCGTGGCCCTGGCATCGACCGGCAACCCACCCGCTTCTTTCAGCCGCCACCGGCCAATGGCGTCAAAATTCTCGAAGGCAAAGCCGTAGGGGTCGATCCGCACGTGGCATACCGCGCAGGAAGCGACCGAGACGTGCTTTTCCACTTGCTGGCGCGTCGTCCTTTTGTCCGCGCCGCCTTCTTCGTCAGGAAGAATCGGAACGTCGGCAGGCGGGCGCGGCAGCTTCTCTCCCAACAGGGTCTCCACCACCCAGTTCCCGCGCAGAACCGGGCTGGTTCGCGACGCGCCGGACTGCTTGGCATGTACGCTGGCCAATCCCAGGATGCCGCCGCGGCCGTACTTGCGCACCCCTTCGACCCGCCTCCATTGTGGCCCGGTCACACCCGTAATGCCATAGTGACTTGCCAGCGAATCATTGAGGAATGTGTAGTCGGCATCGAGAACCTGTGTGACCGCGCGGTCGCTTTGGAAGAGATCGAGGAAGAACAAAATGGATTCTTCGTAGATCGCCTTGCGCAGCGTCTGGTCGAACGTCGGAAACAGCTTCTCGTTTTTCTCCTTCAGCGAGTCGAAGTTGCGAACGTGAATCCACTGCGTGCCGAACTCGATCGCCAGCGCGCGCAGGCGTTCTTCCTTGAGCATCCGTCGGGTTTGAACCGCAAGGACCTTGAGATCACGGAGCATACCTGCGGCGGCGAGCTCGCGCAACTCGGCGTCTGGCGTCGACGACCACAGAAAATAACTGAGCCGGGTGGCAAGCTCCCAATCATCGATCGGTCCCGCTTTCGTGCCGGGCGGCGCTTTCTCGATCCGGAACAAGAATGCCGGCGCGACCAGCACTCGCGTCAGCGCCCCGCGGAACGCTTCGTCGTGCGACACCCCCTTCTTGCGAAGCTTCTGATAGAGGCCGAGCAAGTCGGCTTTTTCCTTCTCCTCGAGCGGCCGACGGTAGGCGCGGGAGGCGAAATCGGCGAGAGCGGCCAGGTGCTTCGGTTCGGCAGCCAGGTAGTCCCTTACGAACTCGTCTGCTCGCTTCTTGAAGACAGGCCGTTGACTCTCGAAATAATCGAGCAGCTCCTTCGGTTGGTCTTGCGTCACGTAGCCGATGAATTGCGGCAGATAGTCGTTCTCGGCTACAGGTTGCTGACTGATGAATCGGTGCTCGTCCCACAGGTGATCGATGCGGCGCTTCTGTTCCGCGTCGAGAAACAGCCGCTCAAGCGGTTCGTCCTCGCGATGGAACATCTTCAGGCTCACCACCTCGTCGGTGGGAACGACATTAGGAAAGCAGAGATACCAGGGAAAGCAGCGACGGAAGTCCGCATAACCTAGGAGCGTCTGCTTGAATGCGGTCGAGGTTGGGTAGGCGACGACGGTGCCAATTCCTTTCCATCGCAGTTCGCGCTCTGGGGGCGTGGTTGCCACGTCGAACAGCACAACCCGTTCACCCGGAGCTCCGTCGAGCTTGCCTTCGACCACGAACTCGCGATCACGGAACAGCGCGGCAGGCAGACGCACCTCGATGACCGAATCTGCCGCCGCGACGAGCCCGGATTCCTCGCCCGTTTTTCCGTCCGGGTGGCCGAAGCGTTGCTTCGGTAGGCCGAATTTCAGGCCGTTCGGTCGTGGTTTGGCGAAGCGCGTCAGGTCGAGTCCCTTGAGCAGGTCGCCGTCGGCTGAAACGATCGCGTCGAACACGATGCGGTCGGGATCATTCTCTTTCGCCGGCCGGGCGCCTGTCAGAAGCGTCTGAACCTGTGCGGCCAACTTTCCCGCGTCGGCGCGGCGATCTGGATCCGCTGCTGCCGCTCGCCATCGTCCGAGGAACGAGCCCGAAGGTATCGCCGCGTTTACTGCTGTTTTTCCCGCAGGCTTTGCCGGTCCGCGGACGAAGCTCCAGACCTCTTTGTTGCCGTGCTTATCCGCGTGAGGATTGGCGTCTTGAACCGAATCGGCCACGTCGGCGACAAGATCCCAAACGCGCCCTGCTTCGGCTGATTCGATGATGGTGAGACTGACTTCGGTGAGGTCGCACGAATGATCGCCATTACGAGCATCTACCGCGAGGACGATGCGATCACCCCGCTCGACGTTGAGCATCTGGCCAGGGACTTTTGCTTCTCCGCCGCGGTCGAAGGCGCCTTCGGCAAGAATGGCTGCCTTGTCACCGCGCCGATGTTCGAGCCACCACGCGATCCCGTTGCCGCAGGCCGGATGAGCGTGCACGATGCGCGCCGCCACATTCACCTTTCCAGCCAAGGGACTTTTCCAGGCGACCGCAACGAACTCCTTGGGGGTCGGATGGACGGCAACTCTGTGTGGCGGAAGCGTCCCCGGAATGTGTTGGACGGCGTCGGAGGCGTTCGTAACAAGTATTGGCAGATCGGCGCCACTGCGCCGCCAACCGTTGACTGACGGCATGTTTTCATTCTTGGGAGTCTTCTTGTCGAGCAGTTCAAGGGCAACCGCCAGAACCGTTGTCTGGGGCTCGACGCTTTCCTTTTTGACTGGTTCGAGGGCCAGCACCGTCATCCATCGCTTCAAGAACGGCGCATCAAGCTTGTGCTTCCGGGCGATTTCCTCGACCGACAGATTCTTGTCATGAGCACTTTGGGCGACTGCGGCGAGGTACGTCGCGGCGTCGGCGAAAACCGCAGCGTGATCAGCCTCATAGGCCAAACCGAACTGCGGATAGTCCTTCAGGAGCAGCGGTGCTCTGCCGGCGCGCTCGAACCGGGGACGATGCCACACGACGCGGCCATCCTTCCCCGCCTGGGAGAGCTCGCGGGTCGCGAGGAAGAGAACGACTTCGCTCTGTCCTGGCGCCGGTTTGACGGCCAGCTTGAGCGGAGTGACATCGCTCGCAGCCGGGTCATTGGCGACTTGCCGGACCGTGTTGCCATAGCGATAACTGCCGACCGGCACGAACTTCCACAGCGACTCTTGCCACTTGGCAATCTCGGTCACAAGAAGTCCGACATCTTTCTCGCTCGCGTTCCGCCAGTAAACGCGGATCCGATCGAGAGGTTCCGAGGGTGTTTTGTTCGACAGGGCTTCCCAGAGCACCGTCAGATACTTCGCATTAAGCCTTTCCTTTGCGGCAACCTCAGATAGAGAGATTTGTCCGGCGTGCAGAGCGTCACGGTGCCTAACTGCAGCCAGGACGTAAGGCTGGAACGCCAGTCGGCCGTCGCTGGTGTATGCCGCGTAGAATTTGCGAAGCCGGGCGAGGCTTTCGTCGGTCCAATCGCGACGGGTCTTGGCGGGGCTGAATTGGAACCCATCCGGCAACAACACGGCATGGTCCGCGATGTCCTTAGCCGCGTCGAGGTAACGGGTGAACAGAGTGGGAGTGATGTCGGAAAGCGATTCGGCCGCGTTGGTGAACCCCTCGCCAGCGGCGCCGTCCGCGGGAAACTCCCGCGTCGGCCGCAGATCCACTCCGGTCAGATCCCGGATCGTGCAGTCGTATTCGGCGTTGCTCAGCCGGCGGAGCGGAACGCGCCCTGGGTCGCCGGTCCGCGCCCGCGCTTCCGTATCGAGCATGTCTCGTGCCCAGGTGAAAATCGCCTTGCGCTCGTCGGCGGGCGGCTGCGGCTTTCCCTTGGGCGGCATTTCGCCAGCTTCGAGCCGCTCGATTAAATGCTGCCAGGGGCGTAAATCCTTCTGAATGGCGTCCAGCGACTCAAACCGTTCCAGATCAAGATCGCCCTTGTGTGCTTTTTTCGAGTGACACTCGAAGCAGTATTTCTTCAAGAGCGGCTGGACACGCGTCACATAAACATCCCCCAATACCTTGCCGGAGACTGGTCCACTTCCGTTCCAAACACCCGTCTCCAGGGAAACGCCGGCCACGGCGATTCCACAGCTGGGAATCGCCAGCCACATGAGGAAATTCTTCCACTTCACGGCTGGTCCCCTTCTGTCCTTGCGGCTCTCGATTTAACCTGATCCGACGAGCTTCGTGACCATTACTTCTTTTTGTAGTGCGTTTCATTCCCTTGGCTGGTCCAGATGAAGGACCGGTACATCATTTCCCGTACGACTTCGCGCATCTTAATAACGCGGACCACGCTCCGGACTGAGATCCTTGACGCAAAGGGCGATGCCCAACGTTAGAAAGAAAAGGACCCGGAGTCCGCCAGAGACGAACGTTACAATCCCGGACCGAAGCGGAGATCGCGCGGGCCTTTTACGGCAACTGGCGTGCAGAGAACCTCTTCGCGCTACGGCACGCGGTGGAGGCGTATGCCGATTACCGACAGCTGCTTGGGAACGTTCGCGGATCAAAGCCAAGGCCGGCCTTGCCCGCGCCGACCACGGCGACGCACGAGGAACGCCAACGAACCCCGTTCGATCTTGAAGACCTGTTGTACCGTGCCGGTCTTGTAGGCGGCGTTGCGATTCTTCACCTCGCGCAGGTTGATGATAAGCGAAGATGCCGCGTGGAAGGTGTGCGACCGCTCGAGCGGCGACCTCGACCTGCTGGCGGCAAACGATGCAGACAGTGCGGTTTGGATTGCTGAGCCAGTTGCGGGCGGTTCCACGGTGCAGACGCTTCGTCGCTGACGCCGACGATATGGCCCGCAGCATCCACGGCGAAAAGAACAGCGATTTCTCCTACGAGCACGACCTGGCGGTTAGGGATGCGCTGCGGCGGGCCGTGCTACCTGGCGATCAAAGATCAATAACATGCATAACGAGAGATCCGGTCACGATTCGCTTACATAACACTGGGAAATGGCAATGAAGACAGGTATGCCTCTGGTTAGTTTGCAGTTAATCTTGCTGTTGGGCCTCTCAAATGCGAACGCGGGCGAAAGCCGAGTCTTCAAGGCCGTCGATCACTCCCGCAAAACGATCTACCACTCGCCGGAAAAGCCCGGCTTCACAAGCTGGGTCGGCGCCTGGATCATGCCGGATGGTGATCTGATGACCTGTTTCACGCAGGCGACCGGATCGATCAAGGGTCGCCGGCTGGCCCCGAAAGATGTGCAGGAGAAACTGAACTGGCCCCCTAAAGGAGCGCCGGGTTACGATATGACGGGGCTCGAGCTTAAGAACGTCCACCTTCGTTCGAGCGATGCAGGGAAGACCTGGATGCAAGTAAGTGCCGACCCCTTCAAGTCCTGCATGAACGGGGTCACCGGGGAAGCCCAGACGGCGTTGGCCGACGGCACTGTGATTCGTGGTGTGTTCGGGCTCTACCTGCCGTATGATCGGGACGTTCCCAAAACGGGTTTCCTCCAGCGGTCCAACGATGGTACGAAAACGTGGGGCAAGCCCGAGGTGTTGCTCGATCCTGAAAGGTACACGACTTGGCCGAGGCGAATTCGGGTGCTCCGCGATGGCCGAATCATTGTGCTGATGGGAGTGGGTCACTTCCCGACAAGTAGCCGTACCCGCGAGGAATTCGGCAGTGCGGTCAAGCCGATGCTGGTCGTCTCTTCCGATAACGGCAGGACCTGGGAGGGGCCGATTGCGGCGGTCCAGAATGATCAACCGGACGGCTGGACCGAGGAGTTCGACCTCGCGGAACTTACCAATGGCGATTTGCTCGCAGTGTTCCGCCGCACGAACGATACCAAGCGCTGGCAGGGATTGTTGAAGAAGTCCAACAAGACCTGGGTGGCCGGGAAGGCGGGGCCTTCAGTTCTGCCCCACAGCGGCCAACCGGAACTGCTCGCCTCGAAGGAAGGCGCGGTTCTGCATGTTGCCACGAGCGGCGTACACTGGACTGTCGACGCGGGTAAGTCCTGGCACAAACTCAATGTGCCCGGCACCGTATATTACCCACGCAGCGTGCAGGCCAAGGACGGGACAATCCACGTCTTCGGCCACGTAGGCGGCGACGACGCCTACGGCAAAGTAGATCAAGCCATCGTGATGGACAGCTTCAAGATGGTGAAAGAATGATTTCCACTCGGCGGTGCCGCGAGACTGTTCGATCGGCCCCGCGGCGTACCGCGCGACAGCCATTTGCCGGCTTTGACGCGACACAGCATCCTCATGCTGAAGACCGCCAACCCAAATTCAGCCGGGCTTGAAAACAAACGGTGACCGGTCAATTCGGCTTGCTCGTCGGCGTAAAACTCGGCCGATCGCCGCTTGCTGCTTAGGACAGGCACCGTCAAGAATCACGCCGCTTGCAGGCGATAACACTTCATTGATGAATATCTTGTGCCCTCCACATCAAAGCTTCGCTACCTTGGATGATCATTGTTACAATGGCGCGTTTAGCGGAGAGCCGAAGGCGACCAGTTGCCCCGGCTCACTGTAAGGGGATGCGCATGTTTCCCGAACCTCGCCGGCGTGGGTGTAAACCTTCGGACCACCCAAGAATCGGCCGCCGCACGTTGCTGCAGGCGGGCGGGTTGGCACTTATTGGAACCGGATTGGCCGATTTGCTACGCTTGGAAAGCGAGGCGACCGCCAGCGAACAGCAGCGCCGTCCGCGGGCCAAGTCGGTGGTGTTCATTTTTCAGTCGGGCGGCCCATCGCAGCACGAAACGTTTGATCCCAAGCCGGACGCGCCCGATGGCATCCGCGGCGAATATGGCACGACGCAGACCGCGCTGGCCGGCGTGCGTTTCTGCGAATATCTCCCGCGGCTGGCTGGGCGCGCGGGCAAATTCGCCATCGTCCGCACCATGCATCATCCGTCCGGGCCGCAATTACGCAACGAGCACAATAGCTGCACGTACATGCTGCACACCGGCACTACCGAGTTGCCCGCCGGCGACACCAACGCCACCATCGGCGCTCCCAAACCCGGGCGGATGGAATGGCCGTCGATCGGCTCGCTGCTCGCTTTTGCTCTATCAAGAGGAAGCGACGTCACCGGACAATCACTGTTTCCCGCCGTCATTGAATTGCCGCGTGCCAACCACATGCGATACACCGGGCGCGGTTCCGGCATTCTCGGTCCGCGCTACGATCGCTGGGGCGTCGACCTGGCGCCGCCGTGCCGTTCTCCCGATCCGGCCGGCTCGTGTCCAAACTGCTTCAGCCATGACGATCCCAACGACCCCACCCGCGCCGCTGGGTCCGGACCCAACGCGTGGTGGAACAACAGCAGTTGCCGCCATCCGGACTTTCAGTTGCCCAATCTCGGCGGAGCCGACCTGGTTTCCTTGCCACAGCTTGGAAATCGCGCCTGCTTGTTGCAAAGCCTGGAGAACTTCCGACGCGGCGTCGAAGCCGCCCCTCGCGCCGGCTGCCTCGAATCGTGGGATGTGCAGCGGCAGCGCGCGCTGCAACTGGTGCTCGCCACGCGCCCCGGCCGCCAGAATCCGTTCGACCTCACGCAAGAGTCCGATCGCATCCGCGACCTCTATGGCCGCGAGGAATGGGGCCAGGGATTCCTCGTAGCGCGACGCTTGGTTGAGGCCGGCGTCCGCATGGTTCAGGTCAACCTGCGCGGCTGGGACACGCATCAGAACGCCTTCCGCGATTTGAAGGGAAAGCTGTTGCCGTCACTCGATCGTTGCCTGAGCGGTTTCCTCGATGATCTGGAGCAACGCGGCCTGCTACACGAAACCTTGATCATCATGTGCGGCGAGATGGGCCGCACGCCGCGCATCTCGCCGATTACCGCTGGCGGCCGCAACGCATCAGGCGAGATCTTCACACCGGGCCGGCACCACTGGGGCGATGTTTTCCCCTGTTTCTTTGCCGGCGGCGGCATTCGGCCCGGGCAAATCGTCGGGCAAACTGACCGCCAAGGCGGATTACCGATGACAACGCCCTACACACCCGCCGATCTGGCGGCGACCATTTTCCATTTGCTCGGTGTGGGGCCGGATGAGGAGTTTCGCGACGCGCAGGGGAGGCCGTATAGGATCACGAGCGGAACGCCGATTGCGCCATTGCTGGCATGATGGTGCGCTGGAGAGTTGCCGCTTTTCTGGGGCGTCTTGAAGGGGCCGTCGTGCGCCACGAAAACTTCAGAAGTAAATGTTTTGCCTCGGCGAAACACCAACGGAGGCGGTTGCGGGCGCCAATTTGCACCTGTGCCCGTCTCCAGGAAGGCGTCCGCGGTACGCAGCTGTTCCGCGCAGCAAGTTCCAAGAGATCGCGAAAGCTTCATTCCTTGGAGGCACTTTCCCATTGGAACTCTGCCATTCGATGTGACAATGTTGCCGGAGTTGGGTCACTCGACCGACAGTCAGGTCAAATTTCCTGCTCGTCTCCGTGGCCGAGTTGCCCAGTGCCAGAAACTTGATCATGCTCCGGTCCCGCCTGTGGAGCGTGCGAAGGAACGCCGGCCAGTCAATTCGGAAGCAAACCTGGTCGGGTATCGGCGTTTGTGCGTTGTCCGCGAGATGCTCCCCAAACGCCTCAGGCGTGGGTTGCGTGGAATGCCTTCCGAATGAACGACGGCTCAGGGACGCGAACCGAAAGTCATGCTTCTGCTGGGCCTGGCGGAGAAGGGGTCATAGCTGCTTCGGCGGCCGCCGACGCGGCGACCGTCCTTGACGTGCCGTACCGCGAAACGCGCCACGACCGAAGGAAAGTCATGGACGGGATCCTTCCAGCGCTTTCTGAGGTGAAGGTAACTCTCAAAGGCGGCCGCCACCGCCCCTGCGGCAGCCTCCTCCCGATCGACATCAGAACAGGTGCGAAAAACGACGCGTGCATGCTTGTCGATGATAGGACGCAGCTTAAGGAAGTCTGCATGGGGATGGATTGCATCGGACGCCGGACAAGTCGTAGTTAGAAGGCTCATGAAACGGTCTCCCATGAGGGCAGACCGCCTCCCTACGGGGGCGGTCGTGCCGGATACACAACCGCCCCGCACCGCGCAGGGCCTACCAGGAAGCTCGACGACCTTATCGTCCCCCTAAGCCAGCGACCCAAGGCGGATACAGATCGGATGCGCTGTTCCGATCTGCGTCCATTTCGAGTGGCTGGTAGGTCAACGCTAAGGTCCGTGCTGTCGGGTAGGGGCCCACCTCGCGGTGGGCACCCCCCCAGGAACCGTACGTGCGCCTCTCGACGCATACGGCTCGACCTCGGATAACACTGAAAGGGCGGCTTTCAATGAGGCCAACCTCTGGTCGCTCCTGGACCGGAATTTGGTGTACTTGCAACACCAACGATCCCAGGAGTTCCTGGAGTTAAGGTGAGGCAAGGTCGCAGGGCTTCGAGCCTGTGACTTGACCTCGGACCTCGGCCATGAAGATGCGGTGCTTCCACCGGAGAACGGTCATCTCGACCAGCGGTCGAGAGCGGCCTGAGTTCCATTTGCGTCAATGGGTTACCCCATTGTCAACACGCCTTTCACTCGTGACTCCGTGGCAACACAAAACCTTCACTTCCTCGGCAATGGTGGAATTCAGCTCCATCGATAGATGGCCGGGAACTACCCCCGTATCCCAGGCATTACCCTGGGCCTTGGCTTGGTCCACTATCCTTTGTTGCCCGTCATTCGTCGGTTAGCCCTCCTTGCATAGTCGGGCTGGTCGGCGCCTCCGCCTTGGTCAAGACCAGGCGGAGCGACGAACAACATGTCCCAGTTCCGATGGCACCACATGCGATCAAGACGGATTCCGCTTCAAAGACCGACGGGATTGTCATTTACCGTGGACGACCCTATGAGAAGGTCCCACCACCCGCGGGCTTTCGCCCCCTCGTGTCAACAATGCTACGAGGTTACAATTGACGGTCCCATGCAGTTCGCTTTCGCTAATCCGCTTGGCCTTCCGACGCGGAGGATCGA
>JACPZP010000173.1 GCA_016195405.1 Planctomycetota bacterium
AGTGGAACGTCTCCGGGCTGTTGTTGAGGTTGAGGCTGGTCCAAGGATTGCGCTTGTCGACGTCGATCTGCAAATCGCCCGAACTGGGCTGCTGATTGCCGGAGAGGGCGACGGCGCCCACGACTAGAATCAACGCCGCCGTCGCCAAAAAAAAACGCTTCATCTTCAGCGCTCCCGGTCAAGATCGCGAAATAATGATCTTAACGGAAATTAATCGAAACTGCGGGGTAAATCACGTGAAAAAATGGTAAATCCTTCGAGTTCGTCTTATAAAGCCAAAGGACGATGTTGTTGCAGAAGGAAACACGGGTGGAAGTACACACTCTAAAGCTGACGCTTACCGACCAAGACCTCAACGCCCTCCTTCGCAAACATCTCCCCCCGGATCAGCCGATTGAGGATCTTCAGTTGGTCATCGACTCGCAAGGCCTCACGATCGCGGGAGTCTATCCCCTTTTTCTTCAAGTGCGTTTTGAAACACGATGGGAGCTTGGCGTTGCGGGCGGACTCATCGCGGCTCAACTCGCCAACTTCAAGGCAATGGGAGTGCCGGGAAACATCTTCAAAAGCGCGATCGTGAAAATCATCGAAGACCTGGCCCGCAACCAACCATGGATTCGCGCCCACGAAGACTCACTCCTATTGGACGTTGATGCCGCCATCGGCCTTCACGCGTTTCCGGCTCGAACCCATCTGACGGCGATCCAATGTGAGCCAGGCTGCATCACGATCATGGCCGGCGAGTGAGGAATAGCCGCTTCACGCTAAGCTCCTCAAGAGCAATATGAGATTCAGCAGCAAACTAATCCCGAGCGCCGCGGCCAGCACGTAGACCCATACCATTGCCGGCAACTCTTGACCGCGGTCTCTTTTTTCGGCCCGATCTTCATCTTCCGCGACTTCACCTTCCGCCAAGCCCTCGAGCGTGGCCGCTTCAAGGCGTCGCCGGGCAATCTTGGGGGGCTCGCCGTGCAGCAGGCATTCCAGATCGATAATCAGTTCCGCGGGAGACGGATAGCGGTCGTCGCGCTTCTTGGCCATCAGAAACTCGACCACTTCGCCAATGCCAGAAGACAGCTTGGTGTTGATGTGATCGGGCGGCGTCAGCTCCTCCATGAGGTGGGCCCGCAGCACTTCATCAACCTTTTGATAGGGAAACGGCGGCTTGCCCGTGACCATGTGATAAAGCGTCGCGCCCAGGGAATACAGGTCGGCCCGGTTGTCGACCCGCCCGCGACTGTTGATCTGCTCGGGCGCGATGTAATAGGGCGTGCCGATGGTCATGCCGACCTCCGCCTGAGTGCTGGCCTGATCGTTGGAGCCTCGTGCCATGCCGAGGTCCGCTAACTTGGCGATGCCCTCGGGCGTCAGGATGATGTTGGCCGGCTTGATGTCGCGGTGCAGCAAGTTGCGGCGATGAGCATGTTGCAGAGCTTGCGCAATCTGCAGCACGATGTCAATCGCCTCGTTTTCCTGATATACCTTGCCGCGATCGAGTTCCTCCTTGATCGTGACGCCCTCGACATACTCCATGACGAAATAATGCACCTTGGCCGTCGAGCCAACGTCGATCGCCTGGACCACGTTGTTGCTCGAGAACTTAGCCGCCAGATGTGCCTCACGATGAAAGCGCTCGATGAATTCAGGATTTGCGGCCAGGCGCGGCAACAGAACCTTGACGGCCACCAGCCGGTTCATGCTGAGTTGGCGGGCCTTGAACACCGTGCCCATCGACCCTTGCCCAAGCTTTTCCAGAAGCTGATAGCCGGGAATGTGCTGATTCATGAGCGCCGGCAACTCGGGAGCAAGCCGCTTGGCCTGGCCCGCGGTTAATAGGCCTGCGCCCACAAGGCGCCCCAGCGTGCTGTCGCAATTGGCGTCGTTCTGATCGGACGGCGCGGCCAGAAATTGCTTGTACTCGTCGCGGCTGACCAGACCGCGGCCGATCAGAGCGTTGCCGAGCTTTTCCTCATCAGTCTTCATGTGTGAATTATATCGCCTTTTGCGTTTCAACTACTTGCACGGCCGCGCTGATCCTTGCTATGATTACAAAAACTCGAACCTCGCCAGGCTCCGGGTCATCTAGTACGGCAGGGAAGCGTCTCGGAATGGTCCGGGCGCGGCCTTTATCCTCGGGCAGGGGGTTTTTCATGTCGAGCGGCAACAGCGCATTGGATGCCAGCGTTCTGGTCCTGAACAAGCTGTTCATGGCCGTGCACATCATCACGGTGCGGCGGGCTTTTTGCCTTTTGTGCAAGGATTTGGCCGAAGTGGTCAACCTGGAAGAGGGTCAATTCGTCAGCTACGACTTCGAGTCGTGGCGCGAGGTGAGCGTGTACCGGGCTCAGAACTTCCGGCAGGAAGACGACGACTGGGTGCGCACTTTCAACAGTCAGATTCAAGTGCCACGGGTGGTTCGCCTGTTCGCCTACGAAAAGATGCCCAAGCACACGGTGAAGTTCAACCGCCGCAACATCTTCGCCCGCGACAACAATCAATGCCAGTACTGCGGCAAGAAGCACGCGACCAGCGAGCTGAGCCTGGACCACGTGGTGCCGCGCAGCCAAGGCGGCGCGAGCACATGGGAGAACGTGGTCTGCGCCTGCGTTGGCTGCAACGTCCGTAAGGGCGGCCGCACGCCGAAGCAGGCCCACCTGAGCCTGATCCGCAAGCCCGAGAAGCCGAAGCGCAGCCCGCTTCTGAACTTGAAGCTCACCCACCGGAAGTACCAGTCCTGGAAGACGTTCCTCGACAATGCGTACTGGTCGGTGGAGCTGAAGTAAAGGTCCAATCACAAATGGAAGCCGAGAATTTCGAGCGCACCCTTAGAGCGTTCAAGAAACGAACCCCGTACCATCGTTTACGGTGGCGTTAGTAAATGGGGATCGATTCGAGATCGATCAAACCGACGCACTTTTGGTCCGGGACGGCGTAGCTGTCTACGTCGCCCCGGGCGGCATTCCGGCGCTATTCGATCACGAAGGTGTCAGCCAAGTAATCGGCGACCTGATGGGGCAGGCGAGTGCTTAGGGCCGATCTTCGAACGACACGTATCTACCCATGCAATCCGACACCGACGATCGCGATGTTCTCTTTGCTCTTCTCCATGTCCTCGCCCTTGAACGCGCAGAGCTTCATGCCCGCCTAAAAAACGAAGCTCGTTACTTCCAAGACGAAATCCGCCACGAGCGCGACTTGCGAACTCTGACCGGCGACAGCCATGCCATCCGCGAGGTGCGCCGGGCTATCCAGCAGGTAGCGCGAACCGACAGCACTGTTCTGATTCTCGGCGAGACCGGCACCGGCAAAGAACTCGTCGCGCGGGCAATCCATCAACTCAGCGCTCGCCGCGAGCGACTGCTGATCACGGTCAACTGCGCCGCCCTCAATCCGAGCATTCTGACGAGCGAACTCTTCGGACATGAAGCGGGCGCCTTTACCGGAGCTGTGCGGCGGCGGATCGGCCGCTTCGAGTTGGCCCAAGGCGGAACCTTGTTTCTCGATGAGATCGGCGAACTGCCCTTTGACGCCCAGGTCATGCTCTTGCGCGTTCTTCAGGAACGGGTCATCGAACGCGTGGGCGGCAACGAGCCGATTGCCGTCGACGTGCGCATCATCGCGGCCACGAATCAGGATCTCGCTACGTCGGTTGCCGGCGGCCGCTTTCGTTCCGATTTGTTTTATCGCATGAACGTGTTCCCAATCGCGGTTCCGCCGCTGCGGGAACGCCTCGACGACATCGGCGACCTTGCCCGCCATTTCCTTCACCAGTTCAATCGCCGCTTGAGTCGCAGAGTCGCTACCATCGAGCCGGAGTCGTTGCGCCTCCTCCAGTCATATTCCTGGCCCGGCAATGTCCGCGAGCTGGAGAATATCATGGAAAGGTCCATGATCGTAGCGACGTGCGACACGCTCCGAATTGACGCGAGTTGGCTTGCGACGAAATCGGTCAATCATGCGCGACGCGACTGGAAGGAAATTGAACGCCAGACTGTCACGGCGGCGCTCGAACGTTCACAAGGCAAGATTTACGGGCCCAACGGAGCCGCGGCAGCTTTGGGACTTAAGCCCAGCACTCTTTACGGCAAGATGCGGAAGCACGCAATCCCGCGCGGTCCGCGATGATGACTGGCAACCACATTTGATTGCCCGCAACCAAACGTGGCTGCGAATACGACGGCTGAAGATCGACACGTCTAGGCCACTACTTCCTCAACCCCAATCGCACGGCGAAGTTAGAGCTTCCGCCGAGCGGCCTCCAAAGAAACGGCATTCCGCTTGCTCTTGGCGTAGGCCACTGTTGTGCGTCTCTCCTTCCAGGAGCCTTGCCATGTCCTATGTCGTTTGCGAACCGTGCCGTGATTGCAAGTACACCGATTGCGTAGTCGTCTGCCCCTGCGAGTGCTTCTACGAAGACGAGCGCATGCTTTACATCGATCCTGACCACTGCGTCGATTGCGATGCGTGTAGGCCGGAGTGCCCCGTGGAAGCGATCTTTCAAGAGATGGAAGTACCGAGCAAGTGGACCGAATTCATCGCGCTCAATGCAGAACGGGTTGACGCGATCAAGGCGAGTCACGGTCCCATTACGGAAAAGCGCGAACCGCTTCCGCGCTCGCCGTTGGCTCGCGGCTAAACGATTATTGCTTGTCGAGCGTCTCGATCCAGCGCGCCAACTCGCGGAGCTGCGGGGTCTCGTCCAAATACTCGCGGCCGCGCTCCGGCATTTCGCGGAACATCGCGGAGAACTTGCGTTCCACCAACTTATCGCGGCTTTCCGCGATCGTTTTGACGATGGGGTCGAGCGCGCCACCCGCAAGGAAAAAGCACAGCCGCTGCGCCGCCAGAGTGTCTTTCACCTGAGTGACCACGGCGCCGACTGCCGCGACGCCGCGAATGACATCACGATGGTTAAAGCCCAGGTGGATGGCCATCTGTCCGCCGACTCCCAGACCATGGGCGACGACGCGCTGGCGGTCAATGGTGTAGCGTTTCATCGTGTCCTGAACGGCAGCGAGAACATAATCCGCATCGCTGGGAAGCCAGCCGGTTTCATTTTCACTCGCGGGACCAATCAGGATAATGTTGTGCTCCTGACAGAGATCTTCCCAAATTCTGTCGATAAACTTCTCGACGTCCTCTTCCTTGTTTTTTCCCGGCGGATGGAGCCAAACGACCAAGGCGTGCGCGACATTCGGATCGTACTTCTCGTGCACAAAGACCCAGAACTTATGATCGCCGTCCGGCGTGTTCCGCTTGATCAGGCCGGTCTCGACTTTCTTGGCGTCCGCATCGACCTTCGCCGGATCGACCTTCGCCGGATCGACCTTCGCCGGATCGACCTTCGCCGGATCGACCTTGGCCGGCTTGACGTTCGGATTGCTCGACTCGAGCGGTTCAAGCGCCCTCTTCAATGACGCGACAGCGGGCAGCTTGTCCGGAACGACCCAATCCTGACCGATCATGGCGCCTGGCAACGTCTCGAGTTTCGCGGCAACCGTGTCGCTTTTGCCGCCGTCCTTGCGCGCGACTTCGAGCCGAATTTCCGTGCCCGGCGCGAGCGTGTTCAGCCAATTCAACAACTGCGCACGCCCGGCGACGTCGCCGGTGAAGGCTGTGTCGGCCGCGCCCGTGCCGTATTTGACGATGCGATCGCCAACTTTGAGACCGGCCGCCTCGGCTGGACCTTTGGCGAAGACATAACGGATTTCAACGCCGAGCTTGGGATCGTCGCGCATGGGCAGGATGCCGAGGAACGGCGGCGCGGTGACCGCGGCAATAGACACCAACTCCAGGTTGGCGGCTTCGAGAACTTTGTCGCCGCGCTTGTATTTCAGCGAAATCTTTTCACCTTCGTACTTGGTGCCCAGGATGTGCATGATTTGGGCCATGCGGATCACCGGCTTGCCGTCGACTTCCGTGATGACGTCGCCGGGCTTGAGGCCGGCGCGGGCGGCCGCGGAATCCTTGGCGACTTTGCCGATCTCCGGCAGCACGCTGTACAAGTCCGGAGTCTTCATGCCGATGCCGAGCGTCCCCTTCTGCAGGTCCTTTCCTTCCTTCAGGCGCGGCAGCACGGCGAGAACGTCTTCCATCGGAATCGCGAAGCCGATGCCCGAGTCATACCATTCGAATCCCGCCGTATCGTCGGCGCCGGTAGGCGAAGCGGGGATGAGAATGCCCTGCACGCGACCTTCCATGTCGATGAGCGGGCCGCCGTAATTCACGGGCGATACCTTGGCGTCGGTCTGGATCGCCTTGCCCCAAATACGGCCCACGGCGCTGATGATGCCCAGGCTCACCGAAGGCGGATGCGCACGTTTGCTGTCGAGCGTGCGGCCCAATGCGATCGCCCACTGCCCCTCGATGATGTCCTTATTCGGCACGAATGCCGGCACCGGAAGGCTGTTGGCGTCCACTTTCAAGAGCGTGAGCATTCGCGACTTATCAGTGGCGATGCGCTTGGCCGGCACCGGGTCCTTGCGGCCGGGAATCGCCACCAGAATCGTCGTCGGGCTGTTGATGAAGTTGAACGAGCTAGAGATTATGTAACCGTCCGTGCCAACGATGAGGCCGGTAGTCGGCCCCAGCGCCTTGCGAAAGGTCGCCCCTTTGGCGCCTGTCACCACGATGTCGGTGCCGCCCAAAGTCACGATCTGCACGACGCTCGGCGCCACTTTCCTGGCGGCCTCTTTGGTGGCCTTCTCGAGCTGATCATTCAAATCCTGAGCTAGGAGGCTTGACGCTCCCACGAGCAGAAGTGCGGCAGCAAGTATCATGACTTTTTGATGTTTCATCATTTTTGGCTCAATTTGCTAATCAATACTTCTGGCTAAACTTCAGGTTCAATCAGCTTGCGCCGCCAGCCGATGATGCCTCCAAAAACGGCCGAGGTTCCCCCACCTACGAGGCCAAGCGTCGCAGCGTTAAACTCCCTCTCCTTCTCTTCAGATGCGGGCAGCAGGCTGCCAATGACCCACGCGAACGCGAAGCCTCCTGCAAAACCGCAGAGAATACCCAGGATTATCGACCTCGATCTACCGGTGATTCGCACGTGCTGTAATGCCGGACTCAACAATAAACCCGCAGCGGCTCCGAACGCGATTCCATACACCGGGAAATAGGGCTGACCGTCGGCATCGATGTTTAACCACGCGAGACACTGGGTAAGTGATCCAATCACCGATCCTGCGATCAATCCAAGCACGCTTTGAGTTACTAAGTGCCGCCTAATCATTTGCTAGCTTTTTCCTTGGGCTGATCGCCAAGCTTCAGCTTCACGGTGAGAAGTCGGTTGACGCGCTGAATCTCCAGCGTGACTTCCTGACCGGGGCCGACCTGGCGCATCACGTCGCGGAAGAGGCGGATGCTTGGGACCAGCTCGCCGTCGAGATAGACAACGAGGTCGTCGGGGCGGAGGCCGGCTTGAGCGGCGGGAGAGCCGGGCATGATCTCTTCGACGTAGGGCGGCGTCGCGCCGACGGCGTTGGCCACCAGGATGATGCCGTGATAGCCGCCTTTGTCCTTCTTGGCTTTGTTCGGGTCGCTTTGGCGGTACTTCCCTTCAATCGATTCCTTGACGAAGGCGGCCATGTCGATCTTGACGGTCTTGCCTTCCTCGCGCTGGATGTCGGCTTTCGCCTGGATCGGGATGGCGTAGTTGATCCAGGTGTCGGTCTGGGTGCTCTTGAGTTCGCGGCCCAAGACGCCCAATAATTCGCCTTTGCGGTTGGTGACTGGGCCGCCGGCAGCGCCGGGATTGCATACGATGCCGTCGATGAAATACACCTCGCCGCTAAAGGCCGCGTCGAAGACGCCGCGCCGGCCACGCAGCTCGGCCATCGCGGCGACGACGCCCCGCTGCACCGTCATCGGCTCATCTCTGGTCGCGATGTGGAAGCAATTGCTGAAGGCGAGCAGCCAATCGCCCACTTCGGCCATGGGCTGCGCCGCCGACTTGGCGAAATCGAAATGCGGCAGCGAATCCACCTCGTCGTCGATCTTGCAAACGGCCACGTCCAGCTCCGGCTCGCGGAAGAGGACCTTAGCATGATAGAACCGGCCGTCGTAGAGATGCACGCGCAGATCGGTGCTGGAGAGGATGTGGTTATTGCAAGTGAGAATATGCCCTTTCGGCGAGATCAGGATTCCCGAGCCGTAAGAAGGCAACCCCTTGAAGCCGCCCGCGCCAAAGAGCTTGACGACCTTGCGGTTCACCTCCTCGGCGACGGAGGTGAAAGGTTGCTGGGCGGGCGCGGTGGGCGCAATTACCAGCAGGAGGCACCCAATGCCGAAGAGTTTATGTGTGCGGATTTCCATAGGTGACCAAAGTGTGGCCGAATTTACTTCGGCGCTCCTTGCAGGTTGAAGCTCGTAAAGTTGAAGGTGCCGTAATGGCCGTCGCCGTACATCACCTGCAGGCGATGCGGCAACAGGCGGCCATCGACCGGGCGATAGTCGGACAGATAGACCTCGCAGGGATCCTCATTCTCTTCCAAGCGAACCTCGAAGCCGACGAGCTTGGAATCGGTGCGATCGAAGAACCACTTCACCAGGTATGGGCCAAGCTTCGAATTCGCGACCTCGCAGTCGACCCGGAGCGAGCCGAGGTTGGGCATCGTTTTGCCGTCCTGCGGCGGCGGATAGAACGGCTCGTAGCCGCCATAGACGAAGTCCTTGCCGAAGCCTTTGTCGCCCTGCGTCATGAGGCGATGATAGAGGTAAAGGGCAGACAACAGGCCGCCGCTCGTCTCCGGCAATTTCAAGACGCCCGGTTCCTGCTTTTCCTTGAACGGCTCCAAGAAATACGGAAACTCGTCGATTCGGAGCTTCACAATCGGCTTCGTGCCCTTGCCATCCTCGGCTTTCTCGTCGACGATCTCGATGCGGGCCTTGCTCTCGGTGCGCAGCTTTTTGAGGCGGATCGTGCCGTCGAGCATCCAGTTACCGTCAACGGCGGTAAAGTCACCGTGTTGCTTGAAGCCGGCCATCAGCCGTTCGCGCTCGAGTTTGTTGAAGTAAAAGTTGGCGAAGCCCGGTTTGGCTTCGAAGAATTTGGCCGCCGGAGAGGGCGGACCTTTTGGCATTGGCCCCTGCGGAAACGGGCCTTTGGGAATCGGAATGGGCTTGCCGTCCTTGCCCGGCTTCTCTTTACTCGGCTTGTCTTTATCTTTGTACGGGTTGTCCTTGGGCGGTGCGCCGTCCTTGGGTTGGGTGGGATCGTCGATCACTTTGCGCTGCGCGCCCATAAGGCGGACCAAGATTTCCTTGCGCGTTTGCTCGTGCCGGTAGACGACGGGCATCCGCCAACCGCGTGGGTAGATGCCGAGCACGTTTTTGTAATGATTGACGCTGGAAATGTGCCGGCCCGCGAAGGAAACCAACTCGTCCTCCAATTGCAGGCCGCGGCGGGCGACGTCGGAATCCTCCAGGATCGACGTTACGAACATCTTGCCCAGGCCGGTCTTCTGCGTTTCGCTGGCGATCAAGGCGCCCAAGCTGGCGTGGTCGGAATCGAGGCCGCCCTTCAAATGGCCCATGAAATTCTTGATCTGGTTGATCGAGATCGCGTAGCCCACGCCCGAGTTGATCCGCCCGCGCTTGTCGAAGGAGCCGCGGCCGTTGATGCCGATCAATTCGCCCTTCATGTTGAAAAGCGGCCCGCCGGAATTGCCGGGGTTGATCGAGGCATCGACCTGGATGCAGTCGGTGTATTCGAGGAGCGTGCCTTCGGGATATTGGTAGCGGTGGACGCCGCTCACCAGACCGAAGGTGATGGTCGGCGTGAAGTCGGTGGCGAGCAAGAACGGATTGCCCATGGCCAAGGACCAATCGCCTTCGCGGACCAGGTCGGAGTCGCCCATGACGGCGAAGGGGAACTTCGCGCCTTCCTTTTTGGGCAAGAGCTTGATGAGGGCGACGTCGCCGACTTTGTCGAGCCCAACCAAAACCGCGTCGTAGAACACGCCGTCGGGCAGGCCGCATTGCATGGTGGGGCCGGTCGGCTGGACGACGTGGAAGTTGGTGAGCGCGTAGCCGTCGTCGCTGATCAAGACGCCGGTGCCGCCGCCCTGGCCGCCGCGCGCGAAAATGGCGACCACCGACGGCTTCACCTTTTGCACGACGGCGATGCGCTCTTTCTCGGTCAAACCTGGGCCGGGCTGTGCGGAAGCGGTCGCTGCGACCAGGCTGCCTAAGAAAAGAGACAAAAGAGCGTATCGTTTTCGCATTTTCCAGTCCTCACTCGCACCGAAAGCTAATCGAGGAACCATCCCCGTTTGAGATTGCTTCAGGGATCAATAAATCAATTTTCTTGGCGCAAAGGGTTGTATGCAAAGACTATCCGAAAATGGTTTCAGCGGGGCGCTGGGACACACATAGCGCTGAATGAATTTCGGATTATGAGACATAACCTATTGCTATTTAACAACTTAATTCTATCGCCCGCTATTTGTTTCCTCTGAGAGACAACCTGAGCGATGGTATTCTCGTTTTGGCTTTTATTGGCTTACGCGGGCTTCCGCCAAGGTCGCGTGATCGTAAAGATCGAGGAAGTTCTGCGAGCTGACGACGATGCGCAGCACCTGCACGTCCTTGACGTTCAAATTGACGGGCTGAGGCGCCTTGGCGCTGACGACCTCGGAAAAGCGCTTTTCGCCGTCGCAGAAGATCGTCACGAGCGCCTTGCTTTCCGCGCCCGTGCGGGCGTCGACGCCCAAGAGCGCCGTGAATTCCTTGTATTTGCCGGCCAAGTTGTACTCCAACTCCGTGTGGCTATGGATCGACAGACCCTTGGCGTACTGCCTTTCCAGAAGGATTGGCTCGCCGTCGAGATTGGCATCCCTCCGGTAGCGCGTGACCAAGCCGATGCCCGATTTCTCGACGACCTTGGCGGGTTCAATGTCCGAAAGGAACGTGAGCTTGCCCAGGTTGTAGTCGAGCTTGGCGACGGCCGCGGTCGTCAGCGCCACGGTGGCGCCGAAGCAGCTCGTGACCGTCACGGTTTCGCCGTCGAAGTTGATTTTCTTGGCCGCCAAAACGTTGCCGTCGACGTCGATGACGCGGAGCTTGGGCGTTTCGGGAGGGAACTCGGTGCGATAGAAGTACATGCCCTGGAGCTTGTCGAGCTTGAGCGGAATCTGCTTGTCGGCATAGGTGAAGGCGATAGTGCTTTCGCCCACGTCAACCTCGCCCAGCGTGCCGTCGAGCGTGTTGAGGTCGGGCCCTTTCAAGATGAAGATGCGGTCGCGCTTGAGGCCGGCGCCCAGGCCGCCGAACTGGTCCCATTGCTTCTTGATGCGCGCGTTGCCGGCGTCGTGCAGAATCGAGATCACGTAGCTCAAGGGCAGCTGAAACGCGGCGCCCGAAGTCAGCGTCAACTCGACCTCCTTGCCTTTGAAAGCAACGCCCTTGCACTGCAGCACCGTGTCGTCCAAAAGGCGGATCGCCGAGTATTTCTCGTTGCCTGAGGGCGGCTTGGCCTGGCGCAGATCGACGGCCAGCACCTGGGCAAGCGGCGTCTTGACTTCGCCGGCGTCGGTCTTGACGGTGATGTCGGATTCGGTGATCGCCGTTACGGTGCCGGCGATGGACTTGCCGGTCAGCGTTTTGACTTCGTCGGCAAGGGTAAGCGGGGCAAAAAGTGCTAGAACGCAACCCAGTAGCGCACACCGCATTGTCCATCCACCATGAAAAACGGGCCGTGACCACATGGGTCACAGTGGCCACGGCCCTGGGATTCACATTTATCGAATCATCATCCCGTGGAGCATCTCGTTTAGCCGCGAGCCTGCGGCGAGCGCGGGCTGGATGCTATCACTGACAGGATCCCGTTCACTCTCGCCGTTGGCTCGCGGCTAAACAACTCGTGCAGAAACCGCATCTAGCGCTTCGTGCCGGCTTGGGCGAGGTTGCGGAAGTAATTCTCGATGGCCTCGCGATGGCGGGCGGACATGCCCTGAGTCAGTTCCTGCAGGGCTTGCTGCCTTTCACGCGGGGGCATGCGGCCCCATTGATCCACGAGCTTCTTGATTTTCACAGTGTCTACGGTACCCTTGCCACCTTGATTAACGATGCCACTTTCGGTTGCAGGGTTGGACGGATTGTTACCACGCGGCGGACCGTCGCTGTCGCTGCCGTCCGGGCAGCCGTCGCCGTTGGGTCAGGACCCGCCTGGCTTGCGGTTCTTTTTGGCCTTGTTCTCCAACTCGCGAATCAGCTCGTCGAGCCGGGCGATCACTTCCTTCTGTATCTTCTGCGTGTGCGGGCCGCCGCGGGCCAAGTCGAGCCGCCGCTCAATGTTTTCCATCTTGCGGGCGAT
This sequence comes from Planctomycetota bacterium, assembly GCA_016195405.1. Taxonomy (GTDB): domain Bacteria; phylum Planctomycetota; class Planctomycetia; order Gemmatales; family Gemmataceae; genus JACPZP01. Next base: position 12,320 of record JACPZP010000173.1, read on the forward strand.
CGAGGCCAGGTCTTTGTCCTTCCACGCCTGCATATCCAAGAGCATCAAAGCGGACACTGTCTTGTATCGCTCCGGTGAAGTGGCGGCGTCTTCCAGGAGCCGCACGATCGTCTTGGTCGCCTCGCCCTTGTTGAGCAAAGCATGCTCGGCCACCGCGCGATGGAACAGATATGCCGCCGGATCGACGACGTTCTCGGGCCTGACTGTTTTCAAAACGTCGAGCGCTTCTTCGTGAATGCGGCGATTGGACAAGGCGCGGGCATACGCCAAACCCAGGTTGGCGCGGTAGAAGGCTGAGGCTTTGTCGCTCTTCAAGATGTCGGGGACCTTGGTCGGCGCGGGGATGGCCGGGTCGCGGGCGTCCGCCAATAGCTTGGCCGCGGCTGGGTCGGCCATCACGATCGTCTCGGTCACGCGGTCGAGCACCGTGTTGTCGTTCTTCTTCCAGATCGACTCAAAGCGCTCGCGGGTGACGGCGTCGGTCTTGCCGATCTCCCCGATCCAGGCGAGAGCCTTGGCCCGGGCCGCCTCGGCGCTTAAAGGCTCCAGCGCCCCGAAGTTGAGCGTCTTGTCCTGTGCGATCGCGCCGCTTCCCGTAAGAAGCAGTGCGAAGACAGGAATCCAAATTCGCTTCACGGTGATCCCCCTTCTTGTGTAGGTCAGGATTTCCATCCTGACGGGGTTCATTGCTACGTCGAATGTCAGGATGGAAATCCTGACCTACACGAATTCTACCGTTTATTTCCGGCCAATGCCAGGTTGCGGAAGTAATTCTCGATGGCTTCGCGGTGGCGGCCGGACATGCCCTGGGTCAATTCCTGGAGGGCTGCTTCTCGTGCACGCGGCGGCATGCGGCCCCATTGGTCCACTAGCTTCTTGATATTCTTGACCTGCTCCACGTTCCCACTGCCGCCCGGTCCGCCGAGTTGGCTATCTTGCATGGGGTTGGTGGGCCGATTGCCGGGCTTGCCTTTGCCGTTCCCATCGGTGTCGCCGTCGGGACATTCGCCATCGTTGCCATCGCCGTCGCCGCCGGGCTTTTTCTTTCTGTTGGCCTTATTTTCCAGCTCCTTGATGAGTTCATCGAGCCGGGCGATCACTTCCTTCTGCAACTTTTGCGTGTGCGGACCGCCGCGGGCCAGGTCCAAGCGCCGTTCGATGTTCTCCATCGTCCGGGCGATCGAGTTGAGGTCCTTCACCTTCCACGCCTGCATATCCAGGAGCATCAAGGCACCAACCGTCTTGTAGCGCTCCGGCGAACTGGCCGCGTCTTCCAAGAGCCTGATGATCGTTTTGGTCGCCTCACCCTTATTGAGGAGGGCATGCTCGGCTACCGCGCGATGGAACAGGTACGCCGCCGGATCGACCACTTGCTCGGCCTTCACGCTCTTGATGACTTCGAGCGCTTCCTCGTGCACGCGGCGATTGGACAAGGCGCGGGCGTACGCCAAACCTAGGTTGGCGCGGTAGAAAGCCGACGCTTTTTCGCTCCTAAGAAGGTCGGGAACCTTAGTCGGCGCCGGGATCGCCGGGTCGCGGGCCTCGGCCAAGAGTTGTGCCGCGGCGGGGTCGGCCATCACGATCGTCTCGGTCACGCGGTCGAGCACCGTGTTGTCGTTCTTTCTCCAGATCGCATCGAAACGCTCGCGGGTGACGGCGTCGGTCTTGCCGATCTCCCCGAGCCAGGCAAGCGCCTTGGCCCGTGCGGCCTCGACGCTTAGGGGTTCCAGCGCCCCGAAGTTGAGCGCCTTATCCTGTGCGGACGCGTTTTGTGCGGACCCCACATTGCTCCCAATAAGGAGAGCTAACACAATCACGGCCATCACAAATCGCTTCATCTGCTATCTCCGTTTGGTGAGAGTAGCCGCAGGCTTCAGCCTGCGTAATGCGGCCCCTGTCCCCAGCCGCAGGCTAAAGCCTGCGGCTACTTGTTATCTCCCTTTGCGATCCGGTTGGTGACGTCGTAGATACGTTCCTGACGTATCCCCAAGTCTTGCAATTCACGGCGGATAGCCGGGTCGGCGGTCTGCTCGCCTTCCTTGGGCACGTACATTTTGCCGTAAGTTTCAGTGCGGGCGTTGACGCGAAGCTGCAGCGAGCGGATCATCTTCAGCTCGGCGATTTGGTCGAGCAGCTTCTGGTCCACGTTGGGATTGTTCTTCGGATCGGAGGGGTTCTTCTTGTTATCGAGGTCCTGCTTGGCTTTCTTGAGGGCCGCGATCATTTCCTCCAAGGAGGTAATGATGTCCTTCTCGATGGCCTGGGTGACGATGCCGACGTCGGTGATTTCCAGGCGGCGCTGCACGTGCTTCATGTCCTCGCGCACCTGCTGGAAGACTTCGGGGAAGGCGACGGCGGAGCCTTCCGCTTCGAGCATCTCGATGGCTTTGGTCGCCTCGCTAACGATGTCTTTTTCCTGGTCGGAGAGCTTGATCGATTGCTGCTGGTCCTCGCGGCGCGGCTTCTTGTCGGCGGTGGCCTCGATCACCTTGTAGAGGCCCTCGGTGCCGTGGTAGACGGCAATCTGCATCCGGAGCATCTTCTCGCAGCGGTTCTGAAGGGCCGCCAACAACCGTTCCAATTCTTCCTCGCGCAGCTGGCGGAGCAGCTCTTCGAGCTTCTTCTTGGCCTGGTCGAGCTTGGTGATTGCCTCGCCTTGGTCATTGCTGGCGTCGTCCTTGTTGCCCTTTTCGATGTTGTTCTCGGCCTGCTTCTCATAGCCTTCGGCGTCTTGGACCTTCTTGCGGCTCTGGGCGAGGTCGTCCTTGGGGTTCTGGTTGCCCTGGTCCTGCGGGCCGGGCTTTTGAGCGCCCTGCTCGCCCTTCTGGCCGCCTTCCTTCGCCTGACCTTGGCCGCCCTTCTGGTCGCCGCCCTTAGCGTCGGCTTGCTTCGATTCGCCGCCCTTGCCGCCTTCCTTGCCTTCGCCGGACTTGTCGCCGCCCTTACCCGCTTTGGCCTCGCCGCCCTTTGGATCGTCGGCTTTGGCGCCGGGCTTTTGCTCGCCGGGTTTCGGCTCGCCCGGCTTGGGATCGCCCTGGGCTTTGTCGCCGCCCTTGGCGCCGGCCTTTTGGCCTTGCGATTCCTTGTCGGCGCCCTTGGTTTCGCCCTTGTTGGCTTCGGCGCCCTTGGCTTCGCCCTTGTTGGGGGCCTTGCCGCCTTCTTTGGCGTCGCCCTTCATGTTCTTGGCTTCGCCGCCTTTGCTGAACTTTTCCATGTCCTTGTGAAGCTCGCCGGTCGCCTTGGTCACGCTTTTTTGGGCATTGCCCAACACGTCGGCTTTGTCCTTGCCGAGTTCCGTCCGGCCCTGAACCATCTGTTGCTCGCGCCTGATTTTGTCGATGCGCTCGATGAATTTCTTTAGCGTGGCGATCTCATCGCGAATCTTGGCCGAGCGCGGATCTTGACGGTAGAGGTCGAGGATGCGGCGTAAATCGTCAGCCAGCTTGTTGGCTTGCTGGAGCGCGATCTGCGTCTCGCCGGAACCGGTTAGCTGCGCTTTCTTCAAGTGATCGACGATCTGCTCGAACTGGACCAAGATCGAGCTGTTGCGCGACTCTTCCAGGACCTTTTCCAAGACGGCGGCACGGTCGCGGTCTTCCAGCTTGCTGCTGCGCTTGAGGCGTTGGGCCAGCTTCAAGACGGAATCCTCGAACTCGGCGTATTGGCGCTTGAGCATGGCCTCTTGAATGGCAAGTTCATCGCGGAGCTTATTGGCGTCGCCGGACTGTTTATCGGCTGACTGCTTGTCGCCCTGCTGCGCGGCAGCGCTCAAGGAGAAGATGCCGATTGCCGCCAGAAGCATGGAAGCGAGAATGATGCGCGACTTCATGGAAGAGTCCTCCCGGTCAGCTTGGTAGCTGAATTCGTGAGAATTCAGAGTCACCCGAATCCTCACGCGAATCCGAACTCCAACGAGTTCGGCTACATGTCAGATCCCCTCGGCCGGCACGCTAGTATGACGAATGCCGCCCTTTTCACCAACATCATTAAACCGTTTTGCGGGGAGGTTGTCACGCGGGAATTCGCGAAAGAAGAGCGCTTTGGGATATGGAGTGCGGCGACTGTTCGCCGCACTCCAAATTGGCTCACTGCCAATTGGCTCACTTGCCAGTTACGCCTTCGAGGGTCTTCAGGTCGAGGTATGCTTTATGGCGGTCGAGCTGTTCGCGGAAGCGGCGCTGGAGATTCTCAATTTCCAAGATCTTTTGTAACCCCTGAGCATCGGTGACGCCTTCTTGCATCTCGCTCAGGATGGCGTTAACCCTGTCGGCGAGGCGGGTTAGGTTGTCAGAAGTGATTCTGGCGTCGCCTAGCCGGGCCACGCGATTGGCGTCGCCGACCTTGTTGGTGATGTCATCGTCGATGCCTTGGTAGAGCTTTTGGAACGCTTCGTCCGCGGTTGCGAAAGTGCCGAACTCGTTCTCGATTTTGGCGCGGTTGATCTCTTCGAGCGGCAGAATAATCTTCGTGAAAACTTTCTCGGTCTTCGAACGCACCCGATTGACTTCCAACTCGCGGAAAATGCGGAAGTAATCGTTGTGAACGTCGCGGCAGGTGCTGGCGGCGTCGAGCAGGTCCTTGCGGGCGGCCTCCACGCGGATTGACACCAGGTTGAAGTCGGCGCCGGCGCTATCGAGCTTCCGCGCCTGTTCCTCCATGTTGATTTTCGCGCTCGTCAACTTGTTGTGAACCTTTTCCAAGCGCTCCAGCAGGATTTGTTCCTCAATGGCGATTTGGCTCAAAAGCTCATTCTCGGAGACGACCAGGAACGAGTAACTCGTCTTGGGCCTGCCGACGTTGGGACCGGTCTCGACGTTGTTGTCGGTCGCTTTGACGCCGATCTCAATCTGGTAGTGGCGCTGGACGTCGGTAGGATCGCTGACTTTGAGCGCCGGCACGAAGCGAAACATATCGAAGCCGCGCTCGCTCTTGAGCGGATGCTCCTTGAGGAGCGCGCGGCCCGGCGGTTTTTCCGTAAGGAGCTTGGCCAGCGCGCTCGCGGGAATCTCGTCTTTAGCCCGGCCGGCAAGCGCGATCTCCCAATCCTCCATGAGCTTTTCCAGCTCCGGGGCGCGCGGCAAGGGCGCAGGCGCCAGGTCGCCTAAGAGCGCTTGCAGCGCGACGGGCGCCGTCAGCGCCAGGACGGGATTGCCGCTGCCGAAATGGATGCCGGCGACGACCAAGCCGGCCTGCTTGATGCCGGCCGTCCCGTTAGGTTTTCCATCGCCTTTCACGTCAAGCTTGGGATCGTCTTTCCCATCCTTGGATTTGAAGCTCAACAGGCTGCCGCCGCCGATCAGCTCGAAGGAAACTTGCTCGACCTCATAAGCCCAAGCGACGCGGGTCAGGCCGTAATCGTCCTTGACGATGCCCTTGAACGGCAACAGGGCGTCGGGCGTGATCAGGAATCCGTCGGGCCGAACGCCGCGCGAGGTCCGCAAAGGCTCGGCGCTAAAGCGCGGCTTGCGCAGGACCAAGTCCAGCTCGAAGTCGAGGATTTCCGGCGGGCGGTCGTCCGTGGGCGCGACCTTGATGCGGCGGCGCCCCTTGACGCTGTCCTGATCGTTGTACTCGACGAAGAAATCGTAAGTGCGGACGACGCGGTCGAGCGCCAACGAAAACGACTTTTTGTCCTGGCCCAGGATCACGGGCGCTTGCGGCACGAGCGAGCCGGTTTCCTCCGACCGGACCGGCGCTCGGACGCGCAGGCCCGGCTTCAAGGGTCGATCGAGCGTGGCGTGGAGCGTGAGGCTGGTGCCGATGGGCACGCGAATGGTGCTCATGTCGCCGTCGACGGAAACCTTGAAAGCTTTGAAGATTTGCCGCTTTCCCTTGAGCGGCATCTGGTCGCCCTGGAGCCGGTAATAGATGTAAGCCGGCTCTTCCTTGTCGATAGCCAAACTGGTGAGGCCCGGGGGCGGCACCAAAATGATCTGCTTGGAGCGCGTGTAGTAATCGTCGCCGCGGACGGTGAAGTGCACCGTCTCTTTCAATTCGTTGAGGCTCCAGGTGTACTTGTTGTCGCCTTGGCTGGTGAGCGGTTTGGAGAGTTTGGTGTTGTCGCCGCGGAACTGGACCGTGACGTCGGCGGGGATTTCGAGCTTGCGGAGCCGGCGGCTCATGCGGGCGGAGTCGGCCAGGCCCTCCAGCTCGCTGAAGACTTTCTCAAGAGCCTTGTTGGCTTCGTCGTAATCTTTGCGCAGGGCCTGGCGGACATTGTTGCGCAAGTGCTGCAAGAAAAGCTTATCGACGGTCCAGTTGTGCCAATCGAGCAGGGTCTCGAAAGCAAGGGCGGCATCGGCCTCGCGCAGGCGCAAGCCTTCGAGGCCCAGCTGGCGGTCCAAGAACGCCAGTTCGAACATTTCCTCGGCGGGCGTCTCCAGGCCGGCATTCTTGAAGGCCTCGCGATAAGCGCCCAAGTGCAAGGCGTGGCGGATTTCGCCGCTGGTCTTGCCCTGCCAGGCGGACGGTATCACGCCGGAAGGGACGTTGGCATCGAGATCGTCGAGGTCGATCTCCCAATGAGGAAAGTCGTCTGGGATGGTGACTTTCTCAAGCAACGCTTTCGGCAAATAATCCTTAAGGTCGTTCCAGCGCAAGGGCCGCCAGCCGTCGGGTGAGCTTGTATCGGCGACCACCCACTGGACGGAGCGAATGAGCACGTCGGGCCGCTGTTCGTCGCGCGGCACGCGCATCTGGCCGGGGTGCTCGGGCGTTTCGGGGAAGCGGACCAATTCGAGATAGGCGCGGCGCGGCCAGAATGAGTTTTGCAGCAGCAGATTGCGCTCGGCCCAGATGCCGGCGGTTTCGTGGAAGCGCCACATGTAATCGAAAGGCGACGCCGAGCCGCCGCTTGCCGCCCCATAAACGCATGTGACCACGCCGACCAAAATGTACATGCCCAACGTCAGAATGCCGCACCACATCCACAGGACCTGGAGCCGCCGCCAATCGAAGACCTCTTTGACGGGCACCTTTTCGACGCGGTCCGCTGCGTCCATGATCGTCTTTTCGACGAGCAGACGCGAATAGCCGAGCTTCTCGGCCTCGCGCGGGTCGGCCAATTCGACGGCGGTGATGAGGCGGTCGCCCAGCTCTTTGCGGAAGCGGCGCTCCAGCACGAGCGCAAGTGAGCGATCGCTGAATTCGCGGAAGAGCCGCAGGAACACCTTCCAAGCGACCAAGCCAAAAAGCCCCGCCAGCAAAGCGCCTAGGAGCGCCAGGCGAATGTAATGGTCGAGCTGGCTGGGTTGGCCCGTCTTGGCGTCGAGAGTCGCCTGCTGCAATTCCTGAATCCAATCGAACGCCCAGAGCTTGAAGCTGCCGAAATCGAGCCCTAGTCCAATCCAGAACCAAAGCGCCAGGAAGATGACGGCGATGGCGGCGCCTTCAAGGACGACGTACCAGCGGATGTAGCCGCGCAAAGCCTCCAGCGGATGCCTCACGCGGCGCTGAGTCTGGTCGCGGTCGAAAGTTCGGGGTTGTTCGATCACACTCGCCATAAATCACCTAATGTCCCGCTTGCGGGTTAGCGCGACACTAGTAACGGGTCACGCTAGGCCGCAAGCGGCAGGTCATGCTAACTTCATCAGCTTTCGGGTCAACCACTCAAGCGACAAAAGCCCAACCACCGCAATTAGCACATAGGAGAAGTTAACAGGCAATGCCGGCCATTCTGTACTACCGATAAAAAATACCACCAAAGCAAGGAGCAACCCCGCCCCGAAGAACGCCGCCGCGGAAGATATTTGCCTTAGCACGAGCAGGATGACGCCGCCGAAGATGCCGACGATTATGGGCACAAGCATCGCCAGGTAGTAGGCGTTTACGGTCCAGCCGCTCTGGAGGCCGTCGTCCCAGAGATCTTCGAGCCGGCCTTTGACGTCTTCCTTTTGCGAGTCCACCTTCACCAGGCATTTGGGAATCGCCTCGGCGTTGGGCAATAGGAAGAACAGTTTCTGCGTGTCTTTGCCTTCCTCTTTCACCTCTTCGCCGGTCGGCCGGGCCAAGGCGCGTTCGACCTCCTTACGCGTTTGCACGTTGAGCCGGTCGAGCACCGGTTTGGCGTCGCTGGAGAGCAAGTAGAGGGCGGCGTGGTTGTGCTTCAGATTGTCCAATTCGCGGTTCGGCTTGAAGACGGTCATCCGGGTGGTCACGACTTCATTGGTGCCCGCGATAGGCACTTTCAGCTCATACTCGCCGTCTTGCGTGATCTTGACGTTGCCGCTAAACCAACCCATCCAATCGCCGCTCGTCGGCTTGGCCTTCAGGTCGAAGGTGATCGGTTTCGCGGAGTCGTCGCCGATCTTGTGCACGAACACGGTGGGACGGGCGTCGCGCGACATGGGCAAGAGATCGTCACCCTTGAGTTGGGCCTCGACGGCGATCATGCCGACCGGAACGTTCTTGCTCGTGAGCCAGTAGCCGTACTTCTTTTGTTGCGTGGTGCCGGCCGAGACATAACGGCCCAGCTTGATCCAGAAGCGCTCGTGGAAATTGTCCTTGTAGGTGCGCAGGCGGTAGCTTTCCGCCGAGCCGATGTAGACCGTCTTGCCGCTGCCGAAGGGCATCGTGACGATGTAGGGCTGGGCGTCTTTGCCGTCGTTGATGCGGGTGCGTTCGGGGCCTTCGAAAGTGGCGACGACGGTGGCGCCGGGCTTGACCTTTTCCACCGGATAGTAGCTGAACATGCCGCGCAGAGGGGTCACGTCTTTGCCGGGCTCGGGCGCTTTGCCTGTACCCCAGAAGAAGCCGTCCCAACCGGAAGTCGGGCTTTCGCCGGTCTCATCGAGCTTCAAAAAGTCGAACAGTTTGGCCTTATTGGTGAAGCCCAGGTAATAGGGCCGCGACGAATCGTGGATCAAGCTTTCGAGCCGGCTGTCCTTGGGCACAACGGGATAGAGCACTTTGAGGGCGTCGATGTCGATGCCGCCGGGCCGGGCGATGATGTGGGTGTGCACCGGGCCGGCCACGAAGATGATGCCGCCCGAATAGCCGCCCACCCAATCCTTGAGGAGCTTGAACTGGTTACTGTCGAGCTGCGACCAGTCGGGATCGAAGGCGATGATGAGGTCGTAGTCGGTCAGGCTCATGAACTTTTCCTTGCCGCCTTCGCCGATGTGATCGGGGAAGCGCGACAAGAGCCGGTCGGCCTCGACGTCCTGGTCGATGTTCTTTTCGTCGCGTCCGGTTTGCAAGAGGACCGACATCTCCACGCGCTTTTCGATCACCTCGCGGTAAAGGAGAGTGCGGACGAATTGGTATTCGCGGGACGGCCCGCTGGCGAATAGAAGGACGCGCAGCTTCTTTTTCAGCACCTGCACCCGCGCCGGCGGCTCGGTGACGTGCTCCTTCTTGGCGAAGGCTTCGCGCGGATGGCGCGGCGCTTTGGCCGTGAATTGCCAGGTGCCTTCCAACTCGCCGGTCTTGTCTTCGTTCGATTTCAGGCCCTTGAGCGCCTGGATGTCGATTTCGAACTCGACCGTGTCCATCGGATTGTCGCCCGCGCCTTTGAAGACCGCCTTTTTCGGCCCCATTGTGTAAACCGGCTCGCCGGTGACCGGCTTGCCCGAGGCGTCCTCAATGCGGGTCACTTCGAGGGTGATTTGCGTTTCCTCGTCGCTGAGCCCCCGGCCGACCACGACCTCGCGGACCAAAAACTTGTCGTCGGGCCGGGCCGTCTGCGGGACTTGCGGCTCCTGAAGTTGGATGCTGGCGGGCTGGCGGTATTCGCCGACGCCGACGGTGTAGACGGGCATCGGCCTGCGCGGATTGTTGACGCGGTTGATGAACTCCGTGACCGATTCGTCGCTGCCGGTGTTGCTTTGGCCGTCGGAAAAGATGACGAGCGCTTGGATCAAATTGCCGCCTTCGAGCTTGGCGACTTGCAGGGCGGAACCGGGCACGTTGGTGTTGTCTTTGAGCGTGTCGATCAGGTCGGAGTGCTTGTTCTTCTCCTTGAGCTGGTCTTCGGGCGACATCTTCGGATCGAACTTGATCTGCTCGATGTCCGCCCTGTCGGGTTTGAGCCATTGCGCCCACTGAGCGGCGTTCCATTGCGTTCCGGCCTCGAGCTTGATGACGCTGGTTTCATCGACCACGCCGCCGAATCGGTAAGCGGTGATGGGCGACTTGGCGAGAACCTTTTGCATGAGGGCCGCTTTACCGGATAGCGCTTCGATGACCAGGTCCTGCCGGGTGGGCAGCTTGGTCGGGTCTTGGCTGATCTCCGGCGTGCCGTCGATGGTGTTCATGCTGCCGGAAACGTCGAACAGGAAGATCACCTTTGAGAAGCTTTCGGTGCGATCGTAGGTCTGGCAGCCGGGTAGGAGAAATACGAAGGCGAGTATGGCGTAAACCGCGCAGCGCAGACCGCCTAGAAACGCCGCCAAAAGCGGATGAATCGATTGGGCGTCCTTGACGTACATGAGGACGACGTAGATGAGCGCCACCACGAGAAGCGGCGCCAGCACCACCCACCACGAGAAGATCGGCTTGAAAGACAGGGCCAAGGGAACGTAGATCGCCGACAGAACCGTGACGACGACGAACGGAACGAGCATGCCGGAGAAGCGCCGTTCCTTGCGGAAGAGGACCATGAGTCCCAGGACGACGAACGCGAGCAAGACCGGCAGCGCGATGACCCAGTCGCTATAGCTCTCCAAGAGCCGCCGCCAGAGAAAGTCCTTCGAGAGATTCTCGTTCATCACATATGTCCTGCACTCGTAGCCGAACTCGTAAGAGTTCGGTTCGGTCTGCTCGCTCCGAACTCTGACGAGTTCGGCTACAGTCGATCCTACGCCGCTTGTTTCACGGCAGTGGCCCGGCTCAAGGCGTCGGTCTCGCTTCCTTTCAAATGGAAGCTTAGATGCACGGCCAGGGCTTGCTCGGCGATCAGCACCGCGATGAAGATCAAATACAACCACGGCGACTCGGAAAAATCGCTCTTGCGCTTTACAAGGCTGTCGGACGGAATGCTTGGGCCTTCAAACAGGACCGAATCTGTCGCCGCCGCGCGGATGATGCCGCGCTCGATTTCCTCGGAGCTGATCCGGCCCAGGGCGCCTTCCTTGAGCGTGTCCACGTTGAAGGTCTGGGCGTAGGAGGCGACCACCGGCTGCCGTTCGCTTCCGTCGTCAATTTTGAGGAGCCCGACGTACAAGCCCGGTTCGTTGTTCTTGTCAAAGTTGAAATAGACGAGGTTCTTGCCCTTGCCGTCGGCAGGCGCCTCGACGCCGAACTGCTCGCTCTGCTTGACGGCCTTGGCCGATTTGCCCGGCTCGATCTGGTAGAAGATGCGGGCCATCTTCAGACGGGTGGTCCCCTTCTGCTTATACGGTTCGCTGTCAACAACGACCTCCACCGGCGTGCCGACCGTGAGATTGGCGTCGCTGCCTTGGCTGGAGAGGTAGTTCTGCATTTCCCAAATGAACGGCTGGAAGATGAGCGAAGCGTCGGAGCCGCCGCCCCAATCGCTCCATTCCTTGCCCGCGGTGCTCATGACCGCCACCACCCGGCCCTTGCCGTATTGCGAAGTCACGACGAACGGATCGCCGTAGTTGGCCTGCTCGGCGAGCCGCGTGATGTCTTCCCGGAGGCCGGCGATCTTTGGCAGCGAATTGCTCCAGAACTCCGTGAGGTTGGGAAAGTCCTTGTCCCTGCCGTCGCCCTTGCCTTTGTCGTGAAGCAAATCATCGAGCGCCTTGGCCAAGGCGCCGGTCTGCTCTTCCGATGACGGACTGACGAGCCGCTCGATCCTGAGGCGATGCCGGTCCATGGCGGTGCGATATCTTTGGAACTCGTCCATCTTTAGCACTTCTTCGAGCTGCTTGCCGCGAAAGACGTCGAGGGTCGCCTTAGCGAACGAGGTGATCGGTTGCCGGTTAGGCAACGTCGCCAGCTCGAACGTCTTGCCGGGGATTTGCCGCCATTCCGAGCGCGGCACCTGGAAGTAGCGCTTGATCGGTAAGTCCTGCAACCGCTTCAATTGCTCCGTGTCCTTGAAAACCTGGCCGAAGATGGGCACGGCGTCCAGGTTGCCGAAAAGTTTTTCGCGGATGTGGAGCTGGGGCAAGCCAGTGAACTCAAGCTTGAGCGGGTCCTCGTTGGGCGGCGGAAAATAGGTCTCGCGCAAAGGCGCGGGGAAGACGCCCTTGCCCTGGTTGTAGAACTTCTTGTTGTAGAACGCCGGGTTGACTTGCGGCCCGAGGAAAACGCCCAGTCCGCCGCCTTCCTTGACGTAGGCTTCGAGATTGGCGAGTTGCTTGTCGGTCAACTCGCGGACATTAAGCAGGAAGATGCTTGGATATTGGCGAATGTCGGGGCGTTCGAGCGCCTTCGTAGCCACGCCGCCGCCCAATTCGTCGCCGTTGACCAGCTCGTAGCTCGCTCCGGGCACAGAGATAATGGCGGTGTTGAGGAAGAAGCTGTCCTGGTTCTCTTGCCGGCCGCGCGAGCCTTCGCCGTCGATGACCAAGATCGGCACCTTGTCGCGGATTTCGACGGCGGCGTGGCGAATGTTGTCACCGGAAATCGCGTCGCCCTCGAGCTTGCCGCGTTGCCCGCTTTCCAGCCGTGCGGAGATTTGAGCGTAGTAGGGCTCGCCGGGCTTGATTTGCGGGTTGAAACGCAACTCGAAAGTCGCGGTGAAGTCGCGCTTGTCCGCTGGAATCTTGAGCGGCATGGGCGGATTAAAGTTCTGGGCCGCTTCGAAGAACTCGATGTTGGTGGCGTCGTCATAGATCCCGATGTAGACCTCGACCTCGCGCGAGCTGAAATTGGCCAGCGTGATCGTGAAGGGCACCGGCATGTCGCGGCCGGCGATGCGCGTGCCGGCCCGCAAGTCGACGATGCCGACGTTTTCATGGGCCACCGGCACCCCCCCCTGCCCAGCGACGCGATAGGGATACACCGTATCGACCAGGCGAACCTTCAAGTCCTTGCGATCGTGCGTCATTTTCGCGATGATGCTGTGAAGGTTCTCCTCTGCGTCCTTGCTTTCGGCGGCGGCGCCGTCGGATTGTTCGGTCTTGGCGACCTCCCAGTCCCGCTGCCGGAAATCGCTGAGAATGTGCAGCGTGATGGCCGCTTCCGGATTGTTGTTGATGATCTCGCGAACCTTCTTGACGCCTTGGACCATGTCCACGTGCAGCTTCGAACAGGGGAGCGCGTCGAGATCGTCCTTGAACTCCTTGAATTTCGCCCCATCGTTCAGCTTTTCGTAAACTTTGGGCGAATAGCCTTTTTCGGTGAGGAAGCGCGACAAGGGAATTAGCATGAGCCGATCGGTCGCCGCGGTTTGGCCCAGCGTCTTGACGATTTTGCCCAGAAGCACGTCGTTCTTGGCCACGGTGAAGCAATTGCGAGCGCCGTCGCCTTCCTTCCACTCGTCGGTCATGCTGAGCGTGTCGTCCAAGACGACGATGTGCATGGCTTGCTTGCCCGGTGTCTCACCGGCGAAACCGACGAAACGCATAACCAAGAGGCCGACCAGGGCGACCAGAAAGCAGCGAAGGGCGAGCAGGATCAGCTGCTCGATGATGAGCCGCTTGCGCATCTTCTTCTGGGCCTTGAGCAGAAACTCCATGGCCGCCCAGGCGATCCGCTTGAACCGCATCCGGTTGATGAGATGGATGATGATGGGAGCGCTGATGAGCGCCCCCGCGGCGGCCAAGTAACCTGGATTGGTGAAGAATTCGAGCATGGATTACCCAATTTTCGCTGACGCTTTGAACATCGCCATGCGGTGGTGCAGAAACTTCGAAAGCACCGCGTCCAAATACTCGCGGGTGTGGACGAGCTGATAGTCGATGCCTTTGCGGGCACAGCCGCGGCGGACTTCGACCAGGTATTCCTGAAGCGCCTCCAGGTAGCCGTCGCGCAAGGCGCGCGGATCGCACAAGACCTGCTCGATTTCCTCCATGCCTTCGAAGCGGGTCGTGCCGGCGAACGGGAATGTCAGCTCTTCCTCGTCCATCACGTGAAAGACCAGGACGTCGTGTCGGCCGTGGCGCAGCATCTCCAGGCCCCGGAACAATGGTTCACGCTCGACCAGCAGGTCGGAAATCACCACGATCAGGCCGCGGCCCGGGGCGTTCTCGGCCACGCGCTTGAGGATCTTCTCGATGTTGGTCTTGTCGCGGGGCCGGCTGACGTGCAGAGCCTGGATAACCGCGTCGATATGGTTGTGCTGGCTGCGCGGCGGCACCACCTGGCGGACGTCCTGGTCGAAGGTCATGAGGCCCACGGAGTCCTGTTGCCTGAGGAGCATATACGCCAGGCAGGCGGCGATCGTGCAGCCGTAGTTGTACTTGTTGAGCCGGCCCTTAGCGTTGCGGCCATAATGCATCGAGTTGCTGACGTCCACCACCAGATGGCTACGCAGATTCGTTTCTTCTTCGTACTGCTTGATGTAATACTTGTCGGTTTTGGACCAGACCTTCCAGTCGAGATGGCGAATGTCGTCGCCCGGCGAATAATCCCGATGCTGGACGAACTCGACCGAATGCCCGAAGAACGGACTGCGGTGCATGCCGGAGATGAAGCCTTCGACGACCTGACGTGCACGCAAGTCGAGCCGCGAAATGCGGGCAATCGTGTCCGGGTGCAGAAATCGTCTGGGGTCGTCTTCTTTTATTGCCACGAGAACCTCCGACGCTCGCTTGCGATTTCGCGATCTTTTGGGGCTATCCGAGCGCGAAACCGCAAGCGGGGTTCATTACGCTGCGAATATCCTTTTGAACCGCTCGTCCTTCAACAATTCGCCTTCCTTGCTAGGCGTTTCCTTCAAGATGCGATCGACGACCACGTCCGTCGTGATGCCCTCCGACGCCGCGGTGAAGTTCGTGAGGATGCGGTGCCTCAACACCGGATGGGCCAGCGCCTGGATGTCCTCACACTGCACGTGGGTTCGGCCTAACAAGAGCGCCCGGGCTTTGCCGCCAAGGACAAGGTTTTGCACGGCCCGGGGCCCCGCGCCCCACGAGAGCCAATCCTTGATGAACTTGGGAGCGCCCGGCTCGCTGACGCGCGTTTGCCGGACTAGTGCGAGGGTATATTGGATGACGTGATCGGTCACCGGCACGCGCCGGACCAACTTCTGCAAATCGAGAATGTTCTGTCCTGACAGCACCGGCTTGACATCTTCAACCTGCAGCGCCGTGGTGCGGCGGGCGATCTCAAACTCCTCCTTGAAGCTCGGGTACTTGACGAACACCTTGAACATGAAGCGGTCCTGCTGGGCCTCGGGCAGAGGATACGTGCCTTCCTGCTCGATCGGATTCTGGGTTGCGAGCACAAAGAACGGATCGCCCAGCTTGTGGCGAATCCGGCCGACCGTGACCTGGCGCTCCTGCATGGCTTCGAGCAGGGCGGCCTGGGTCTTGGGAGGCGTGCGGTTGATCTCGTCGGCCAGGATCAGGTTGGCGAACAAGGCGCCTTCGAGGAACTTAAACTCGCGGGACCCGGTGGAGCGGTTCTCCTCGATCACTTCCGTGCCGGTGATGTCCGACGGCATCAAGTCGGGGGTGAACTGAATGCGGCTAAAGGCCAGCGACAGGCACTTGGCGAGCGTGCTGATCATCAAGGTCTTGGCCAGGCCGGGAACGCCTTCCAAGATGCAATGCCCCCGGCTGAAGAGCGCGATCAAGAGTTCCTCGATCACCTGATCCTGTCCCACGATCACCTGGGCGAGTTGATTCTTGATTTCGAGGAAAGCGTCTTTTAGCTTGCGGACGGCTTCCAGATCGTTGGCCGCCAGGGTGTCGGTAGCGTCGCTCATGTTTTCTCTTCGGGTTAATGGACAAAAGGAAACCAGGGTCCGGCGCCACGAGGCTAGGGACCTTCAAGGGTTTCCAGATACCGGTTTGGTATATCGAATGCCAAGAGTTTCAACGGTAACGGACAATGCTAGCAGGCGGGCTCACCACGGTCATCACCTCACTCGGTCATCACCTCGAGAAGAACGGGACCGCGGCCCTTTCCAGTTGCAAGAGGATGCAGTAGATGGAGGTCGAATAGACCGGTCCGACGCTAAACCCGCCGCCGCCCGGCCAGCTGCCGTCGCTGTTCTGGGTCTGCACGAGGTGGTCGAGCATGTGCTTCTTGTAGTCGGCCCAGGTGACGCGCTGCTCTTTGGGGGCGGCGCCGAACATCTTCTCCCAGCCGTCGTCGCCGAGCATGTAGACCGACTGGCCGTAGTAGAAGTGCGTGTATTCGTCGTGGCCCAAGCGGACGCCGCCGCCGACCGCGGTGATCGGAATGGCGGTTTGGCAGTATTTGAACCACTTCTTGACGAGGTCGTTCTTGTAATCGCCGGCGTAGAAGTAACAGGCGATTGCCGCCGCGGTGAGGGAAGGCCTCTCGCCGCCGGCCGGTGCGCCGCCGCCCCCACGCCCCAAGCTATAGACCACCCCGCCGCGAGCCGTCGTCGAGTTCTTCAGGTACTTCATGCCGTTGTCGATGAACTGCTTGGGAACCGGAATGCCGGCGTTGCGGCAAGCACGGAGAGCCTGAACTTGGGTCACGGTCACCGAGCCTTCATCTTGATCGTGTCCTTCCACCTTCGAGGTGTAGAACCAACCGCCTTGGGATGACTGGGCGGCGCCAATGTACTTCACCGCGCGGGTGAGGATGTCTTTCAGCTTTTCACGGCGCTCGCGGTCGTCCTCATCGCCGTAGACCAGTGCCAGAAAGAGCGTGCCGAAGCCGTGACCGTACATATACCGGCCGGTCTCGGTGGGATGATCGGGGTTGCCGATCAGGCCGTCGCGTTGATTGCCCTTCATGCTGCGTTCCATGAGCCAGTCGGCGGCTTTGCGGATGTGCTTGGCGTACTTGCCTTCCTTGACCGTGCTGCCTTCGCAAAGCATGGCGATTCCGCCAAGAGCCGTCATCGACACGGGATACTGGTCGCCGTTGGCGCCCCAGTGTCCGTCCTTGAACTGCTGTTTGACCAGATATTGCAGCCCTTTCTCCACGGTGGCCCGGTATTTCTCGGGAAGCTCTTCGGCACGGACGGCGGGCGTCGCGGTCTCGATTCCCGCCAAGGCCAAACAACCCAGAACCACTCCGAGAAACTTCAGCTTCATCATGGTCTTCTCCCACGTAGACCTTGAAACCGGAAAAAGGCTTCACGTATAAGGACGAGCGCTATGTCATTTCCTGACCGCGAGTTTAGCCGCGAGCCAACGGCGAGCGCGGACGCGGCCCCTTTTCGATTGGTTGCGAACCGCGAGGGGCCAAGCCCGCGCTCGCCGTTGGCTCGCGGCTAAACGAATCACTATCGCGGCGCCTTGTCCTTTGGCGCCTCTGCCGGCACCGGCGCTATGCGTACCGGTCGGCGGATGATCACGTTGCCCGGCAGCGCGGGCGGGAATAAGCCGGGCTGCATTTGCATGACGTCTGCCGACCCCGGAATTCCCGCCGGTCCACTTGATCCGAGTCCGGCGCCCACGGGAAGCTCCGCGGGCTTGCGGCCATCGTCGATGTAATGCTGGAGGACGCTCTGCATGCCGAACATATTGATGGCGCCGCCGCGCTGGTCGATGGTGAAAGCATAGAACTGGGCGACGCTGTTGGACGGTTTCTCGCCTTCATCAAAGATAACTTTGCCGGTCCGCTTATCGAGGCTTTGCGTCAGCGACACCCAGCGGTTGCCGGCGGCGCCCGCATTCATTAGCAGGTTGAAGCGGCTCGACATCAAAATGACCGGGAGCTGCTCGAACTGCTCCAGGACGACCATCTGATGGTTCATGGGCACGTAGCTGTGCCACGCGAAGTCGCCGGCCTTCCATGTAAGCGTCTTGTCGCCGACTTTCCTTTGGCCGGGGTGCTTGTGCAGGGCGACGAACCAGCCGTTGACGGCGCCGCAACGCAGCCCGTTGCTGAAGTTGGTCGACAAGACTCCGCCGGCCACTTTCGTGCTGTCGACCGCCTTGTTGAGAGCGACGTAATAGCGCTCGGCGTCTTGCAAGAGCAGTGGGTCCTTCAAGCTCGTCAAGTCGTCAGGGGTGATGCGGCCCTTTAGAACGTTGCCGCTCATTAATTCGCGGCCGCTTTCGACGTCCAAAACCAGCACCTTGCCGGACCGATCGATGACGCCGGTGATGTTTGGATCTTCGGTTTGCAGAACGACCGCCTTGGCGTCATAAGCGCGCGTCCAAATGTCCTTGCCGGCGGGGATGTCGTAGAGCTTGAGGACGAGATTGTCCCGGCCCGGATAAGCCGCCAAGATGCGCTTGCCGAGAATTCGGATGCGGTTCTGGTAGACGCCGCCGAAATCGCGAACGTCGAGCTGCATGCCGTCGGAGGCGCGCAGCGCCCGGCCGGAGCCGGCGGCGCCGTCGCTGTGCTCGACGAGGAACAAGAAGTTCTCGTCGCCGAAGGCCCGGGTCGAGCTGCTCACGTCCATTTTCTTCCACAGCATGGTGCCGCGCAGAGGATCGAGGACTTGCAGGCCCTTGTGCGAGACCAGGGCGACGTAATTCGCCTGGACGGCGCCGACGCTGCCGATGGGCGACATCGAGCGCTGGCCGTTGAACTGGTTCCAAACGACAAGCTGCAGGTAGCCGTCCTGATCGGGCATGACTTGTTGCACCGTCATCTGCGGGTTGCCGCCGGCCTGGCTTTCCGCCAAGGGTTGTTGCCAGAGGATATTCTTGGAATCCAAATCGAAGCAGTAGACCAGGGTACCGACTTGGAAGACGGCGAGATGGCCTTTGACCTGGAAGAAGCGGAACTTGGCGTTGGGATGGTAGGCGGAGTTCGCCTGGCCTTGCGTGTAGAGATATTCGAAATACTTGAAATTCACCTGCCCTGAGCCAAGCGCCTGCTCCCAATGGCCTTCATTGGTGTTGAGGTCGATGAGGCGGACTTTCGGATTGCTGCCGTTGCTCGCGTCGAGCACGAGGCGAAGGCCTCGCAACGTCGAATTCAGCTCGCCCTCGGGCTGGAAGATGAAGCCCTGGAGGCTCGGATTGTAGCCACCGGAGCTGACGTGCTGCGCTTTGAACTTGGCGTTGGCCCACAGCGTGCCGCCTTCTTCCAGGTACGGGCGGAAGCGCGGATCGGTCGCCAGATTGTTGTAGAGATCGGCGCCGGTATTCTTGCCGCGGACCGGAGCGGTAGTGAAATCGCGATGGAGCGCCCGGTAATACGCCGACGCCAGCTTCATGGAATCGACCGTCCCTTTTTTCTCCTCGAGCGCGGCCAGCCCCGCCAACGCTCTGCCCCCCACTTTCGGATCGGTGCGG
Organism: Planctomycetota bacterium; assembly: GCA_016195405.1. Lineage (GTDB taxonomy): Bacteria > Planctomycetota > Planctomycetia > Gemmatales > Gemmataceae > JACPZP01. Next base: position 31,570 of record JACPZP010000173.1, read on the forward strand.
AAGCCGTCGCTCAAAAGCTGCTGCAAGCTCAATTCGGCCTCCAGATACGACGCCTTGTCGTTGCGCTCCATGATGTTTTCGGCCAATTGCAGGCGGGCTTCGCGGCCAACATCGAAGGGTACGTCGAACATGCCCACAAAAGTGCGAATGGCGTCGATGTCCTTCTTGGCCTCGACCGTCTTCCATTCCTCGGCGATCTTCTTTTCCAAGGGCGCTCGCTGCTCCGGTGTGGCCTTGGCGATCATGGCCGAAACTCGCCCGCGCAGCCACACTGCCGTCGGAATCTTGTGGGTCGGATCGTCTAAGGAGGCGATGCCGCCTTCGCGATGGATCGGCAGGGCGCCGAATTCGCGGTACATCTGGAATGCCTCGACCAAGTTGCCCTGGGCCTCGCGACCCTGACCGACGATGCGGAAATACTTCGCCAGCCGCGCTTGCTTCTCGGCGTCGCTGCCGGGCGCGTTGCACAGGTCGCGATACTCAGTTAAATATTTGTCGCTGACGCTCTTGAAGTCGATTTGCAGCAAGTCGGTGAGCGCATCATAAAGCTTGACCCGGGCGCGATCGCGAACGGCGTCGCGCGGATTGGCGGTGAGCGCTTTTTGCAGATCGTCGACGGCGCCTTGCACCTGTCCGTCGGCCAAGAGCAATTCACCGCGATCGAGCAGCTTGTCCGCGTTGTTCGGATCGCTCTTGACGGCAGCGTGGGCGCCGTCCAGGCGAGCGACCAGTTGCGGATAGCCGGTGATTTGCATCGGACCCTGGGAAACCACCGTGCCTTCGTAGAAGACCAGGTTGCCCGGAGCGGCGCCGGCGACCTTGGCCCGGTTATGGGCTTTGACGGCGCCCTTGTCCACGTCAATGGCCATGATTTCGCCCTTCTTCAAGGGCAAATAATAGATGTCCTTGCTCGCCACGCCTTGGCCGGACGGCAGGTCGCCAGTCGGCAAATACCACAGCTGCCGGCCGTCGTCGAGGCTCAAGGCTCGCACGGCGTTCCTGCCCACGATCAGCACCTTGCCGTTGAAGACGCCGGCCATGTAAAGATCGCTTTCGGATTGGCGTTTTTTCCAAATCGGCGTGCCGTCGCGGAGATTGATGCAGTGGACGGAGTTGGCGTCGGGCGCGGTGAAGACGACCTTGCCGTCAACAATCGCCGGCGGAGCGGAGCGCCAATTGGAAAGGGTCGCCGTCCCCATGTTGAGGTTGTTGCGCGGACCGAACGGTTGGGGCTGAAACGGCTGCGGCACCTGAAACGGCATGGCCGGCGGACTCTGTTCGCGGTAGGGGTAGGACCACACAAGGCTGCGCGACAGAAGATCGACGCCGAGAATCTCGCCGGCATTGGTCGGGCAGACGAGGATGCCTTCCCCGTAACCCAGATGGACGGCGTTGACACGGCGGCTGACATCGTGGGTGATGCGATGCTGCTGCAGCACCATGCCGAGGCTCTGGATCGGCTCAATAACCAGCGGCTTGCCCGCGGTGATCTTGTTGGGATCAATGCATACCAAGCGGAGTTCGCCGTCGCCCATCGGGCCGTTGTTCTTTTCATTGAGAACATAGAGCTTGCCGCCGACCGACACCGGCACGCCCAGGAAGTGACTGTCGGTGAAGGGGTCTTCTTTGATGCCGCCGCCGAGCCGCCATTCGCACCGGCCATTGAGCAGGTTGAAGGCGTAGAGCGTGTTCTGCAGCACGAGCGGCTTGACTTCTTGTTGAATCTGATTGGGCTGGTTCCACATCCACGGCTGGAACTCGCTGCCTGGGCAGGGAACGGTCAGGTCGTCGACGGCGTAGACGAAACGATGGTCGGTCGACAGCGTGCCGACGAGTGAGTTCTCATAGACAAGGGCGCCGAATCCGGGAATGCTGTTGTATTGGGTGAGCCAGCGCTCCAGGGTGTTGCGCATCTTGTTGTCGGCCAGCACGTTGGCCAGGGCGCCGTCGAAGTCGGTCGATTTCCAGGCGATGGAGCCGGCCTTGGCGACGACCTTACCCGAAGCGTCCTTTTCATCCTGCAAGTAGATGGCCCGAATGTCGGCGTAGCTGCGATAGACGAGCACCTTGTTGCTGGCGATGGGGAAGAAGCCCGGCAGCACCGGCGTGTTGGCGAAGCTCTCGGTCTGGGCGATGGCTTGCTTGAGGCGTGTCTCGGCTTCGCGGCCCTTTTCTTCCTGTTCGCCGTCGTCGCTCTTATCGAGGACGTTGCGGCGCTCGAAGAGCGGCATGTCCAAAAGCGGCGGGCTTCCTGTGGCCTGGGCGGTGTGGGTGACGTTGCCGCGAATGTAGGGCCAATCGAACGGGTTGGCAAACAGGGGCCGCGGAATCTCTTCAAGGAACTTTTCGAGCTTCTCGACGGACACGAACTTGTCGCCGAACTTCAGCCCGCCGTCTCCCTTGATGAGCGGCAACAACTTCTTCCAGGTCAACTCGTAGTTTTTGAGATCGCCGGCCCGGCGATAGGAAAGTGCCGCTTTGAAAATCGCCAATTCGCTGACCTTGACGCGTTGCGGGTTCATGGCCAGAAGCTTTTCGAAGCGCAGGGCCGCCATGAAGAATTGGCCGCGGTCGAGGAAATAGGTGGCGAGAAGATCGTTGGCCTCGATGCCCGCCTTGGTGTGCATGTAGCGTTGGGCGGTCTCGGCCAAAAGTTCGCGATTGCCGGTCTTCTTGGCCTCGTCGAGCATGTTGCGGGCGGTGGCGC
>JACPZP010000179.1 GCA_016195405.1 Planctomycetota bacterium
CTTCGTCCACGTCCCACAAGCTCGCCCCACCCAGATTGGTGAGGAAGAGAAATGCCGCCGCCGCGAGCAACAGCGGATAATGAACAAATCGAGAATGAATCGACATACAAAGGCCGTCCGTAGACGATAGGCATCCGTGCCGCCGCATTATAAAACAACGCCGAAACCTGACGAGTCCAGTTATCCAGCGTATTTACCCAAAATTAGCAGATACCCCATGGCATCACCATTGTTCATCGGGCTCGACGTCGGCGGCACGGCCATGAAAGCCGGCGTCGCGGATGATGCCGGACGGCCTCTTGGCTCGGTGAGCCTGCCGACGGAAGCTTTTCGCGGCCAAGAATTCGGCCTGGAACGGATGTGCGAAACAATCCGCCAAGCCGCCGCCGCCGCTAGCGTGCGAATGGATCAGATTGCCGCCATCGGCGTGGCCACGCCGGGCACTATGGACATTCCCGCGGGCGTCATTCTCGATCCGCCCAACCTGAAGCCTTGGCAGAACGTCCCCGTGCGCGATCACGTCCACAAAGTTTTTGGGTTGCCCACGGCTTTTCAGAACGACGCCAACGCGGCCGCGTATGGCGAATTCTGGGCAGGCGCCGGTAAGACGGCCCACAGCCTGGTGATGTTCACACTCGGAACCGGCGTCGGCGGCGGCATCATCATCGGTGACCTGGTTATCGAAGGCGAACACAGCCACGGCGCCGAACTTGGCCACGTGAGGATTGAACTGACCAATCCCCGCCAGTGCGGCTGCGGGCGCTGGGGATGTCTCGAAGCATACGCGAGCGCCACGGCCGTCGTCAAACGGGCGCGTGAGGCGCTTGCGCAACCGGGAGCGCGCTCAACCTTGTCGCTGGCATTGACCCGCACCGGCGGCATGTCGGCGCGCGATGTCTTTGAGGCCGCGGCCCAGGGCGACGGCTTGGCGGACAAGATCGTGGAAGATACAGCCTTTTATCTCGCAGTCGCCGCCACCAACATGCTGCACACGATCGATCCGGACATCGTGGTTTTCGGAGGCGGTATGATAGCAGCTGGCGAGGGTTTTCTCAATCGAATACGCGGGCACGTTCGCCGGCTGGCATTCCCGGTTCCAGCTGCAAGGGCGAAGATTTGTTATGCGCAGCTGGGAAGCGACGCCGGATTTATTGGCGCGGCGGGCTGTGCACGTCAGCTGTGGCGAGGAAAAGCGGCTTTCGATGGCGGCGCGTCAAATATAACGACATTTTAATATTCCTTCGCTCCAAGAGCGTAAAGTCAGGAAATATAGGCATTTCGAGCTAGATCGTCCGATTGGACGAGAGGACATTTGCGTCCTTTATTTGGTTTTTGCAGAAACCTCATTTCGTCGCCATTTTCAAGTCGTTTCTTCGGAGCCAAGAGTCATGCCAAAGGCGTGGGAAAAATATCCAAATTGCAGTTGTAGTCCTTGACGGTTGATAATTAGGCGGTTACGATTACGGGGAAGAGGAGCCTTCGTCGCGCCTGGAGTCCATGCTTACTCCCAGCCGCAGAAACATGGTCCGACCGCCGAGACTCTTATCGGGTTCCTAGCAGGGGAAGTGGATCTTCACCGGCGTGCTCAAACTGACACGTAGGACCCGCTCACCAGGATTTGGTCTCTTGATTCCAAGAAGGATAGGCGGCGATGTTAGTGCTTTCCAGAAAGAAGAACGAGAGTATCGTCATCAACAATGACATCACCGTCACCGTGGTTGAAATCCGCGGCGACAAGGTGAGGCTCGGGATCGTCGCGCCCAAGGAAGTTCCGGTGCACCGCCAGGAAGTCTTCGAAGCCATCCACGGCAAGCCCGGCGCCGAACCCGCCCCCGCCACTGTGGTCGTCAAGCCCGCCCCGTGATCTCTCGCTGTGAAACGCAACCCTCCCGATGTGCGCTAGCGCGTCGTTGGAGGGTTTTTTATTTGCCAAACACTATGGAGAAGCGCAGCAGCAGTCTTCGACTGCACCACATTCGCCAAGCGACACCAACCGCCACAAGGCCCGCCGGTACGCCAACGATCCAGTGCCACCATCGCTTGGGAGGAACATCCCAGCACTGGAGGCGCACTTTTCCGTTCACTTCACATTCGGTGATGAGCTTACGTCCGTCCTCGGTGAGCAAAGGAGTGGTGTTCATTTTTCCGGGTAGAACCATATGCCAGAATTCCTGGGCATCCTCCAGGTCAACGAGGGTTATTCGAGTTTGATTTCGCTCAGAAGAGGCGACCGGAAGGAAGTCGAGCAACTGTTCCAGCCACGTTTGTTCTCTTTTGGTGGTTTGGCTGGTCACCATAAAACAGAGGTTGTCGGTCGTGGACTCTCCGGAAACAACATGCTTACCGTCAAATGGCATTTTTCCGTTGATGACTACCAACTCTCCTTCAGAGGGCCAATGAAGGCCCGTTGCGTTCGGGAAATTCAAGGTCCATTCGCTACCACTTTCGAAGGAAACATAATCATGGCGTCCGGTGTCGTCGTTGGCCTGTAGAAGACCCTTTCCTACGAATGCGCTATGGTGGTATCGAGGTCTGTCGTGCAGATGTGAACTGCGCACCTGGCCATCATCGAGCGATCGGAACTCAATACCCGGCAGCCCGAGCTCCGCCGAGTCATAAAACACGAGCACAACTGGATTCTTTTGGACTAGTAGCCTTAGCCATGCACTGTTGTGGATATCCACAGTCCAATTCGCTCGCGGCGGCAGAAAGAGGAAAAGACATACGCCGACCAGTCCCAAAAAGCCAGCGAAAAGCGCCCAGCCGAGCCAGCGATATGACAGCGGGAAATAGAAAACACGCCGCATTGGACATAGTCAAGAAGAGAAGCGGGAGTGTATGGGAATCGAACCCACTGCGAGCTTTGTTCAAACCCGCCACTGGTTTTGAAGACCAGGGCCCCCACCAGAGGTGCAAACACTCCCGAAAATAAACGTTCTGCTCACCACAGGTCCCGCTCGGCTCGCGGGACCTAATTATCCGATCCACTCCGCGTCCACCGAAATGTAGGATACCAACTCGTCCGGGCGGAACCACAGAGCGATCTCCAACTTGGCGTTGTCGGGGCTGTCGCTGCCGTGGACCAGGTTGTTCTGCACGCTGAGCGCGAAGTCGCCGCGGATGGTGGCGGGCGCGGCCTTCGTGCCGTCGGTGACGCCCATCATCGCGCGAGCGACGGCGACCGCTTCGCGGCCTTCCCAGACCATGGCCACGGTCGGTCCGCTCGTAAGAAAATCGAGCAGAGAATCGTAGAACGGCTTGCCTTTATGGACGGCGTAGTGCTTTTCCGCCAGGTCGCGGCTCGGCTTCACGAGCTTCAGGCCAGCCAAGCGCAGGCCCTTGTGCTCGAAGCGGCCGATGATCTCACCAAGAAGGCGGCGCTGCACGCCGTCGGGTTTGAGAAGGATCAACGTTTGCTGCATAGAAAAGGCTCCAGTGAAGTTTGTCTTCCAAACCATCTTACGGCAAGCCAAGGCGAGCGGCGTGACGTAAGCGCTTGACGGCTGTGCTTGCGTGCCTTACGCTGGGCGAGCATCACCTTTGAATTCAAGGAGCATTCGACATGATACGCATCGTACTGGCACTCATTACCGCCGTGTTGCTTTTCCAAGGCGAGGCGACTGCACAGACGAAGACGCCGATCGATAGGCGGATTCGAATTGTTAAGGACTACAATGGCGATTTTCCGTGGGCGGCGCCGGATTCGAAGGAGTCGTGGAGTGTGCGCCGCCGCAAGGTTCGCGAGCAAGTCCTGGTCGCCACCGGGCTTTGGCCCATGCCGGAGAAGATTCCGCTAGAGCCGACCATCCACGGCAAGATCGAGCGCGACGGCTACACGATCGAGAAGGTCTATTTCGCCAGCCTGCCCGGCCATTACGTCTGCGGCAACCTGTACAGGCCCAAAGCGAGCGCGGACCGTAAGCTCCCTGATAAGATGCCGGCCGTACTGTGCCCGCACGGCCACTGGGAAAACGGCCGGCTCTATGAGGCCAAAGACAAGGAAATCGAGATCCAGATGAAGCAAGGAGCGGAACAGACTCGCGAGGGAGCGCAATATCCTTTGCAAGCGCGCTGCGCCCAACTCGCGCGGATGGGTTGCGTGGTGTTCTTTTACGACATGGTCGGTGTCGCCGATAGTCAGCAGATTCCGCATCCGCGTCCGGGTAAGAACCTGCACCTTCTCCAGGATTTCTTGAGCGTCGACGCGGAGTTGCATTCGCAAAACTTCATGGGGCTGCAAACCTTCAACAGCACCCGCGCCTTGGATTTTCTGCTGAGCCTGCCTGAAGTTGATCCGGCGCGCGTTGGCGTCACCGGGGCGTCGGGAGGCGGCACGCAGACTTTCATTCTGTGCGCCATCGACGATCGTCCCGCGGCGGAGTTCCCGGCCGTCATGGTGTCGACGGCGATGCAGGGCGGCTGTATCTGCGAGAATTGCTCGTACTTGCGGGTCGGCACCGGCAACATTGAGCTGGCCGGCTTGTTCGCGCCGCGGCCACTCGGCATGAGCGCCGCCAACGACTGGACCAAGGACATCGAACGCGACGGACTGCCGCAGCTCAAGGTCCTTTACAAGATGCTTGGCGCTCCGGACAACGTGATGGCCAAGGCATACCTTCAGTTCGGGCACAACTACAACCAGGTAAGCCGCGAGCTGATGTACAATTTCTTCAACAAGCACCTCAAGCTGGGGGAGAAGGAGCCGGTCAAAGAACAACCGTTTGTGCCGGTGCCGCCTCAAGAGCTGCGCGTCTTCGACGAAAAGCATCCCCTGCCCAAAGACGCCATCGACGCCAACGGAGTGCGCAAGTGGTGGACGAACCAGTCGGAGCGTCAACTGAAAGCGCTGATGCCGATAGATAAGCAGGGCCTGGAAGCGTTCCGAGAAAAAATCGGCACGGCACTGCGGGTGATGATCGCTGACGAATTGCCCAGCGCGAAGGACATCACCGTGAGCGATCGCGTCTCCAAAGGAACCCTGGACCGGGCCACCTACAACATCCGCTGGCTGAGCCGCAAAGGCGAAGGAGAGGCTGTTCGCTGCTGGAACGTCTTTTCCCGGAAGGCGAATGCCAAGGAATCCGTGGTCATCTGGGTGCATCCCGACGGGACCGACAGCCTATTGCAAGCGGGGAAATGGGCGCCGGCAGCCGACAAGATCCTTGACAGCGGCTCGGACATTCTCGGCGTCGAGGTGTTTCGCACCGGCGCCCAGGCCGATGAGAAACGGCCGCCTATCAATAAGGATTTCGCGGGCTACACCTTCGGGTACAATCGTCCCCTCGTCGCGGAGAGAGTTCACGACATTCTGACAGCGATCAGCCATGCGCAGGCGCGGGGCTACAAGAAGATCGATCTGGTGGGATTCGAAAAAGCGGGTCCATGGGTGATGCTGGCCCGCGCACTCGCAGGCAACGCCGTGGGTAGAACCGCGGCGGACTTGAGCGAATTCAATTTCGAACAGGTCAAGAGCATGGACGACGACATGATGCTGCCGGGCGCCTTGAATTACGGCGGCATGTTGACGCTCGCCGGCTTGTGCGCTCCGGGCGAGCTGTATCTGCACAATGCGAAAGGCACCGGTTCGGCCCAGTTCCTAGACGGGGCTTACGAGACCGCCGGGAAGAAGGATCAGCTGCGCCGCTCGGAGACCAAGAGCAGCGCAGAAGACGTGGCAACTTGGTTGTTGCGCTAACCCGCAAGCGGGTGAGTCGGAGATCGCATTTCATGTCGGCGCATTCGTGGCTCAAAGCCGTCGATTGTCAACTCTTGCAGACCAACGCCGAAAGCGATTCGGCGTCGCTGCGGCTGGTGCAGCGGCTGTTGGAAATTGCGCTGTTCAAGACCACGAGCGACGATTTGGCCAAAGGGCTTTTGGAGGAAATCGCCTCGGCGGTACGGGCCGATCAAGCCGGCATCTGGGAAGCGACGCCGGAATGGAAACCGCGATGGCAGTACCTGCGGCGCGGCGCCAAGGCCGACCTGCCGCCGCGCACGCTCTTAAGTGACATTCTCGACCGTCAAGCCGGCGTTGGCGTCGCGCCCGCGTCCGGGCAACCTGCATTCGCGGCCGCCTGCCTCAGTTTCACCGCGGATCGGCCTAACCGCCTGCTGCTTGTCAGCCGCCCGCGTGACGCGTTTGACCCGGTCGAGCTGGAGTACGCAGTAGCGGCAGGACACTACCTCGGTTTGGCCTTGGAGCGTGGCGGACTGCTCGATCAGGCCCGGGACAAAGAGGAACGCCTGCATGCCCTGGTTGAAATCAGCCGCCAGATGATCGAAGAACGCGAGACGGTGCCTCTTCTCGAACACATTGCCGCTCAATCGGCCAAGCTATTGCGTTGCGAGCGGGCCAGCATTTTTATTTGGGACCGCAGCCGCCAAGAACTTGTCGGCCGGCCCGCCCTGGGCATGCCCAGCGGCGAATTGCGGCTTCCCGAGAACACGGGCGTCGTCGGCAAGGTGGTGCAAACAGGGCAATATCAGATCGTCGACAACGTCCGCGACGACAAGACCTGGAGCGCCTCGACCGATCAAGCGACCGGCTTCGAGACGCGTAATCTTCTGTGCGTGCCGATGAACGACGCTTCCGGCCAACGTCTTGGGGCACTGGAGGTAATGAACAAGAACGGACCGTTCACGCCGGCTGACGTCGCCACGTTGGAAGCGCTCGCCGGCCAAACCGCGACATCCCTGGCCAACGTCCGTGAGCGCGAGGCCTTGGTTCGCAGCCACAACGAACTGGAAGGCCAGGCCCGTCTGGCGGCTCGCATCGTCGGCGACAGCACCGCCGTCGTCGCCCTCCGCGCCACAGTGGAGCGTGTCGCCCGTACGGAGCTTCCCGTGCTGATCCTTGGTGAGAGCGGCACCGGCAAGGAAGTCGTCGCTCGGGCCCTCCACTACGCCAGCACCCGCCAGCAAAACCCGTTCATACCTGTCAACTGCGCCGCCATCGCCGAGACGCTTCTAGAAAGCGAGCTGTTCGGCCACGAAAAGGGCGCGTTCACCGACGCCCACACCACGCGCGCCGGCAAGTTCGAAGCCGCCGTCGGCGGGACGCTGTTTCTCGACGAAATCGGCGACTTGAGCGCCGGCGGGCAGGCGAAGCTCTTGCGCGTCCTCGAGGACAAAATCGTGTACCGGGTCGGCGGCAGCCAGGCGATCCCTGTCGACACACGCATCGTCGCCGCCACCAACCGCAATCTCGGCGACTCGGTTCGGGCCGGCAAGTTCCGCGAGGATCTCTTCTATCGGCTCACGGTCGTCACGCTCGATTTGCCGCCGCTACGTGACCGGCGCGACGACATCCCGGTCCTTGCAGAGCATTTCCTTCGGGTCTTTTGCAAGGATGCGGGCCGCAAAGCTCTCAAGATCACCGCCGAGGCGCGGCGCAGACTGGAGCAACACGAATGGCCCGGCAACGTCCGCGAGCTGCGCAATCTGCTCGAACGCATTGCGTATCTCTGCCAAGGAGACAAAGTGGAGGCGGTGGACCTCGCCTTTATCCTCCGACCCGGCAAAGATGAGGCCGTGCGGTTCACCGAGTTGAACCTTGCCGACGCCACGGACGCTTTTCAGCGCGAACACATCCAACAGGCCATCGAGCGCACCCGAGGCCACATGGGCGACGCTGCCAAACTTCTGGGCCTGCATCGCCCGAATCTCTATCGCAAAATGAAAATGCTCGGAATGAATCCCAAAGAATGACCTTGATTCCCCTCTGGCCGTGGGTTAATCGATCTTTCACCGGCTTCACGAACATTGCCAGCGTCAAACTGGCGAAGCGAGGCCGGGGAGGGAGGCATGGAAAGGTCATTTCCCACACTCAGTAGTTCGCCCCACGGCCTCGCTCTCGCGATGCAGGACTTTTTCGGGCTGCCGGAGTTGGCCGGACGCGTCTCTACCGCGCACGGCCCGCACAACCCCGGTGAATTCGCCCAAAAGCTCTATGCATTCGAGGCCCTTCATCCTCCCACGCCCATCCGTCCCGAAGAAGAGCCGGAAGCGTATTCCCTTCAATGGTTTCTCAATATCGAAAATCAGCGCCACAGCAAACAGGGCCGCTGGATTCCGAAGCTTCTTGAATTCGCCAAGCACTCCGGAGAAACGCTGCTCGGCCTGGGACACGGCCTGGGCACCGATTGGGCGCAGTATGCCCGGCACGGGGCCAATGTGATTGTGTGCAGCCCGTCGCCCTCGCAGCTCGAGCTGGTGCGCCGCAATTTCGAAGTGCGCGATCTCATCGGACAATTCGTGAACGCCCAACCGCGCGCCTTGCCGCTCGATTCGTGCAGCGTCGACGTGGCTTGTATTAGCAGCCTTTTTCACGGCATCGACGATCCGCGCGCGATGGTGGAAGAAGTATTCCGCGTGCTCAAGCCCGGTGGCAAAGTACTTGCAGCGGCCCCGGCACGCTACGACGTCGACTTTTGGTTCCGGACGATTTTTTGGTGGTTCCGCTTCGTGAGCAGCAAACCCGGAAGCGCCGCCCGCCCCGAGGAAACCTACTCGGGCCGGAAGCTGCGTCGCCTGTTCGGCCGCTTTGTCGAACATCGCATCCACAAGCGTCAGCTCCGCCGCTCGGAGGTCCCGCACGTTTGGCGCTGGGTCCATCTCAGCGTCCTTTCCCGCCTCATGGGCCGTGTTTTAGTGTTGAAAGCTTTCAAGCCACTCAAATCCGCGGCGGATTAATCGCTCCATGATGTCAACGGCGAATAACGACCACACCCACAGCGACCTGATTTTGTGCCGTCGCTTGCTCTGGTTTTGGTTGTTGATTCGCACGGTCGTATGGGTCGTGGCTACGGCTGCCACGCAACCGAACGCGCCGCTCGATTTGATTGAATGGCTCGCATGGGGAAATCAATTCGCATGGGGCTATCCCAAACATCCTCCGTTGCCCGCATGGGTGGCCGGCGTATTTGCGACACTGTCTCCGGGCGATGTTTGGGGAGTCTACATTGCCAGCTACCTTTTGGCGGCGTGTTGCCTTTGGACCGCGTGGCGGGTTGGGCTGGAATTCCTAGCGCCGCGCCAGGCACTCTTGGGCGCTCTGTGCCTCGACGGCCTCATGTATTTGACCGGTGACACGTCGGAATTCAGCAACAACGTCGCCCTCAACGTCGCCTGGGCCTTCACCGTATTGTGCTTCGTCCGCGCCGTGCGAACGGGAAAACTTAGCTGGTGGCTCGGCCTGGGCACGTCGGTTGGCCTTGGGATTTTGTGCAAATATACGCTCGGCGTGCTTCTGGCGCCGCTTTTCGGTTACATGCACTTCAATGGGAATGCTCGTCGCCATTTGAAGCGGCCGGGGCCATACCTTGCCGCGATTCTCGCTCTCGCACTCTTCGCGCCCCACGCACTTTGGCTCTTGCAGAATGATTTCATTACTTTGCAGTACGCCGCGGAACGTTCCGCTGCGGAGCGCTCCCCAGTCACGGGCTGGATTGGCCACCTGAAGAATCCAGTAGGGTTTTTAGTTGCAGAAGCGCTCTTGCTGATACCCGTTTTTCTGGTACTGGCGCCGCTGGTACGTAGACCTCGCGCTCCGCGTGCAGCGAATCTTCACGCGGAGTGTGAGGCCAACGTATTGCACTGGGTGGTGTTGGGACCGGTTGTCTTGTTGCTGGGCTTATCGCTGGCGACGGGATGTCAGTTGCGACTTGTATGGGGTTCGCCGTTATGGACGTTTGTCGGCGTGTGGATATTGGCGCTCGCGGGAACTGATTCCCCGATCCGAATGCGCTGGGCCTGCCGTGCCTGGGCGGTCGTCGCCACTTCGATGCTTGTGTGCTGCACCATTAAGAATGTCGCGGCGCCATATGTTCTGAACAGACCGACGCGGGTCACCTACCCCGGGCGAGCTCTTGCCGATGAAATCGCCCGGCGCTGGCACTCCCATTGTGCCGAACCGTTTCCCATCGTGGCGGGAGAGGCTTGGCGAGCGGGAAACGCCTGCTGTTACGCGCCTCAGCGACCCGTCATTTATTCCGCGGGATTTATGGGCTGGATGGCATTCGATCCCGAGCACACCCCCTGGACCGATGACGCCGATCTGCTTCGCCGCGGCGGCGTCTTGCTTTGGGACGCGCGCCAAGACGGCGACCTGCTGCCCGACGCCATCCGCGCGCGCTTCCCAAGCGCCGACACGCAGAATCCCATAGTTCTGCCCTACCAAACGCGCGCCGGGATACCGCCCGACCGTATCGGCATCGCCATCGTCTGGCCGGCAAACGACCGCCCCGTTAGCAAAAGGAGCGATTAGTTTGCCTCGCGCCGGAAAATAACCTACATTTGAGGGCGAGTAGCCCACCGTAGTCCCCTCCCCCGCATGCGCATTCCCCAAAACATACCTCCGCTGACATGGCAATCGCTTCCACAGGGGCACTTTGCGACGTTTTGCGCGAGCGCGGCCTCTTGACGCCGGCGCAGCTTTCCCAATTGCCGCACCTGGTTCAAGGCCGCTCCGGCGACGCCCGCCCCCTAGCCAAGACCCTTGTCCAGCGCGGTTGGCTTACGGTCTACCAGATCAATCAACTGCTCGCCGATGAAGGAGACGATCTGGTCATCGGCTCGTACGTCGTCCTCGATCGGCTTGGCCAAGGGGGTCTAAGCCAGGTATTCAAGGCCCGACACATCGAAGACGAAGGCTGGATCCTCGCCCTCAAGGTGCTGCGGCCCGCGGCGCTTGCCTGCGCGCAGGGCCGAGAGCAGTTCCTGCACGAAATGCAGGCGATGGCCCGGCTCGATCATCCCAACATCGTTCAATTCTGCGATCTTGACCAGGCCGGCGGAACGTTCTACTTCACCATGGAGTTCATCGACGGCATTGACCTCGGCAAACACGTCGATCTCAGCGGTCCGTTGCCGGCAAACCAGGCGTGCGATTACATCCGCCAGACGGCGCTGGGGCTTCAGCACGCCTACGAGAAGAACCTGGTCCATCGCGACATCAAACCCGCGAACCTCTTTTTGACTCACGTCGCGGCCAACGACAGGAGTCGCGGGAAGGGCGCCAAGACACGCGCGCACATCAAGATTCTCGACTGGGGTTTGGCAGGCTTGCGCTATCCCAAGGGGCACAGCGGAGCGGAGCGACAGGGGCCGGGCGGCGGGGGCATCATCGGCACGGCCGACTACTTGGCGCCCGAACAAGCCCGCGACCACGAAACGGTCGACATTCGCGGCGACATTTACAGCCTCGGCTGCACCTTCCACTTTTTGTTGACGGGCCGGCCACCGTTCGATGGCGGCTCACTCATCGAAAAGCTCATGCAGCACAAGAGCGCTCGACCCGCACCGATCACTAAGGTCCGTCCGGATGTCCCCGAGGAAGTGATTGCAATCGTGGAGCGCATGATGGCCAAAGACCCCGCGCACCGCTACCAAACGCCGGCGGCCTTGGCGGCGGTTCTGGCGCCACACGCCGAACACGACGTTCCCGCCGCTTCCTCTTCGCGACGGGCCCTGAAACCCGAGAAACTGCCCGCAGTCAACGAACCCACGCCGCTGCCGGGCACTCTGGCCAGCCATCGCATCAGCCTCGCACGGCGCCTCCGTTGATGCGAATGACCTGCCCGGTGATGAACTCAGCCGCGGGCGACACCAGCCAGCGGGCCACCCTCGCCACATCTTCCGGCGTGCCCCACCTCCCCAAAGGCGTCTCGCGACGCACACGCTCCTGCCAACTTTGCGACGCCCCTTTTCCCCAAGCCGTGCGAATCCAGCCCGGCGCCAAGCAATTCACGCGCACTTGCGGCGCCAGAGTCAGCGCCAAGCTTTTCGAGAAGGCCATCACCGCCCCTTTACTGGCCGCGAACAGCTGGCCGCTGTCGCCTTCCATGCCGGTCTCCGCCTGATCCCAACCTATGTTCACAATCGCCCCCCTGCCCTGCTCCTTCATGCGCGCGCCGATCCGACGCGAGAGGTACACGGTCGCTTCGACATCTACCGACCACAGGACCCCGAGTTTTTCTTCGAACGACCACCCGGCCGCTTCGCCGGTCAAGGTGTCGGCGCCGGCGTTGTTGATGCATATGTCGAGTCCGCCCCATTGGTCCCAGGCATTGTCCGCGAGTTGATCCAGCTGATCGAGTTCACGCAAGTCAGCCAACAGGACGCTGGTCCGTACGCCCTCAGACTGGCACAATGCCGAAACTTCCATCGCACGCTCCTGCGAACGAAGACCGTGAACCAGGACATCGGCCCCTCCCGCAGCCAATTCCAGCGCGATCACCCGCCCAATCCCGCGCGTCGACCCCGTGACCAGGGCCCGCAGACCTGCCAGCTCCCGATCGTGTTTCGGGCTCGCATCTCCCTTCACAACCTGCAGGTTGCGCAACAATTCACCGACCGACCGCTTCAAAACCGGATGCATCGCTTCGGGAGCGATCGACGCCAGCGGCCGCAGCACGAAGAGCCTCTCGTGCATGCGTGGGTGCGGCAGCACTAAGTGCGACGACTCGAGAGCAGCCTGGCCATGAAGAAGCAAATCGAGATCGATGGTGCGCGCTTCATTCTTTTCTCCACGAACCCGCTCCAGCCGCGCTTCGATGTGGTGCAGGAGCTGCAGCAAATCGTGCGGATCGAGGGCGGTCTCCAACTCGGCCGCCGCGTTGAGGTACTTCCCTTGGCCGGGCGGACCGCCGACCGGGTCGGTTTCCTCGTACGGCGACACCTTGGTCACTTTGATGTCCGGATGCGAGCGCAGTCTCTCGAGCGCTCGGTCCAGATAGTTTTTTCGATCACCCAGATTGCTTCCGAGCGCGATGTAGGCGATCTGATTTACCACATTTGCCATGCTCACCTCCTCGTAGACAAGGGCCCCTCGTTGTGCAGGCTTCGGCATCGCGGCCAGTTTGAGCGCATAACAGGTTGAAAGCCAATCACTTCCGATGAAGTGCATCCTTTAGCGCTGCCGATACCTGTTGACACGGATGCGACATCCATCCGGCAAGCCGAATTCGTCCAGCCCGCCCCCCTCGGGAGAGAAACGCATGATCGGCGAGGACACCTTGGCCAGCACGGAGACCGACCAGCTTCGCCAGCAGCTTCTCCGAGCACAGCGTCTCAGCAGCGTCGGCACTTTGGCCTCCAGCGTGGCCCACGAGTTCAACAATATCCTCACCACCATCATTAACTACGCCAAGCTCGGCATGAAGCCCGATTGCAACGAACAAAGCCGCATGCAATCGCTCGAAAAGATCCTCAAAGGCAGCCAGCGGGCGGCGGCGATCATCAGCAGCATGCTCGGCTTCGCCCGCAACCACTCGACCCAACGTGACTTGATCGACCTCGTCGCCCTGGTCGAGGAAGTCCTAGTGCTGACCGAAAAAGACCTAAGCAAGCACATGGTGCAGTTGGAGAAAAAGTTCCAGGGCCGGCCCAAAGCGCCGGTGGTGCGCGGACAGATTGAGCAAATCCTCATCAACCTGCTCATCAACGCTCGTCAGGCGATGCCGCGCGGCGGACGCCTCACCATCGAGGTGCGCGAAAACCCGGACACCCAGATGGCCGAGATCCGCATCTGCGACACCGGCGTCGGCATTCCGCCCGATCAACTTCGCCTTATCTTTGAGCCGTTTTATACTACTAAAAAGCCCGATGACGAGGGCCACGGCGGCAGCGGCCTGGGTTTGAGCGTGTGCCGGCAGATCATCGAGCAGCACCATGGCCGCATTCGCGTGGAAAGCGTCGTTGGGAAAGGCTCGAAATTCATCGTCAAGCTGCCTTTGAAACGAAACGATGACCCCCCCGGTTAAGACACACCTACCCACTCGGCCCCGGCCGGACCTCGACATTGCGACGCGCTGAAAGCCGTTTCATCATCATCTCACGTCACACCACACGCCTAAATCTAACAAACTGAACACCTTATGAGATCCATGAGATCGGTGAGATTCAAGAGATGTAAGGAACGCGAGCAATTTGAGAAACCCATGAGATTCATGCGATGCAAGCAATGGAAGGTACGTGCTTCCTCATAACTTGTATGGGCTTCGTCCCCTCTGTGTCGACGTCTACAACTCTGAACAAATCCACTTCGCTTGGCTGCCAGGCGCCGCGCGACCTCAAAGAACAATGGCGAACCGTGCTGGTGCCTGCTAGGATACCCTCAACCTGAGTGGTGCCGATGCGCAAAATCCACAGTCAGCCTTGCGTCCCCGGAAATTGCCGCTGGTTGTGATGCGTATCTTGGTGTTCCAGCTTTAGGGCGCACTACCGATTAACCATGTCCAAGCCGATAAGCAAAATCACACGATCCAGGGCTTCAAATCCATTCGATCCCTTGAGGATTTCCCGCTGGCTTCGCTGAACGTTCTGATCGGGGCGAACGGGTCGGGCAAGAGCAACTTCGTAAGCTTCTTCACGCTATTCCATGAACTCGTCGAAGGACGGCTTGAGAAGGCCATTAACAAAGCGGGAGGGGCCGACATTCACCTGTTTCTTGGCCCAAAGGTGACGGACAAGATCGAAGCGGACTTGGAGTTCGGGATGAACGGCTACCAGTGCGTGCTGGAGCCAACGGATGATAATCGGCTGATCTTTGCGGACGAACGGATCCAGTACCACGCAGATCCCGGGATGCGGACGCAGCCCGTGAACGCTTCCATTGGTCAGGGCCACAGCGAGTCGAAACTGAAGCAGCACGCGAAAGATGGATGGAATCGGGCGGTCGCGCAGCATGTTTACGACGCTGTGTCGAGTTGGACGGTCTACCATTTTCACGACACGAGCAACACCGCCGCCATGCGGCGCACGTGGCCCGTCCGCGATAATGAGCGGCTTCGTGGCAGTGGCGAGAATCTTGCGGCTTTCTTGTACCGCCTACGTGACGAGGAAGCAGCCACCTACTCCATGATCGTGGACACCATTCGCCTGGTCGCGCCGTTCTTCAAGGAATTCAAGCTGCGCCCGAAGAAACGGAAGGACGACACGTCGCTCGAACTGGAGTGGACACAGAAAAATACCGACTACCCCTTCCACGCGAGCCAATTGTCGGACGGAACGCTCCGGTTCATCGCGCTTGCGACGGCCCTACTGCAACCGAAGCCACAGGCGACAATTCTCATCGACGAACCAGAGTTGGGCCTCCATCCGTTCGCTCTGAATGCATTGGCGAGTCTAATTCGACAGGCCAGCGTGCGAACACAACTCATCGTTTCCACGCAGTCAGCCCAGCTGCTCAATGCGTTCGAGCCCGAAGAGATCGTGGTGATGGAACGAAAGGAGGGTGAATCGCTGTTTCGCCGCCTTGAGGAGGACGAACTTAAGACATGGCTGGATGAAGAGTACACCCTGGGCGAGCTATGGCAGAAGGAAGTGTACGGAGGGGGCCCGGTGCATGAATAGGGTCATCGCCGTGGTAGAAGGTTGCACCGAACAAGCATTCGTACGGGAGGTGCTGGCTCCGTGGCTCGGAAGCCGTGACGTCGGGCTCACCGCCCGATTGGTGGGAAAGCCCGGTCACAAGGGAGGAGTCGGAGAGTATCCGCGCGCCCAGAGAGACATGATAGCGCTTCTCAAGCAGGACTCGGTTACGTTCGTCACGACCATGTTCGACTTCTACCGCATGCCCGATAGCTGGCCGGGGCGCAAGAAGGCAAAGAAACTGGCATTCGCACGGAAGGCTTCCACGGTCGAAGTAGCGATCCTCAACGACGTCGCCCAGACTTTCGGCGGCAGGTTCGACAGGCGGCGGTTTTTTCCATATGTCCAGATGCACGAGTATGAAGGGCTGCTGTTTTCGCGACCCGAGGTTATCTCGAAGGTCCTTATGAATCCAGCAATTGCGGAGGACTTGAAAGCAATCCGTGCCGATTTCGATGCGCCCGAAGAAATTGACGACAGCCCGGAGACGGCCCCGTCAAAACGCATCGACAAGCTCAGCCCGGTTTTTCAAAAGCCATTGCATGGCGTAATTGCAGCGCAGCGAATCGGGATCGAGACGATTCGTGAGGAATGCCCTCATTTTAACGAATGGCTTACGGCATTGGAGAACATTGGAGGGTCAAGATAGAGAGCTGCGTCCGCTGCGTCTCTCTTTGTCCACGTACTTTTAGGCAAATTTGTCACAGAATGAAAGCCCCTGATATATTCGCGATCTTCGCTAAGGCGCCGACTCCGGGGTCCGTCAAAACGCGCCTGGCGGCTCAAACCGATCCCATTTTCGCTGCTCAAGTTGCGGATGCTTTCCTTCGAGACACGATCGTCAAGGCCCATGAGCTGGATGTCGAGCGCTTTCTGGTCTACGCACCCCAGAATCGCAAGGCGTACTTCGAACAACTCGCCCAACGTCATTTTGAAATGGAAGCTCAGAGCGCCGGCGACCTCGGCCACCGCCTGTACAGCTTTCTGAGGAATCGCTTCGGCGCGCAGGCAAAGCGCGTGGTTGTGATCGGCTCAGACAGTCCTACTCTACCGATGGCGTTCGTGGAACGAGCCTTCCGCGAATTGGAAAAGGCCGATATCGCGCTCGGACCGGCACCCGACGGCGGATACTACTTGTTGGGATGTGCGAATCGGACGCCGCCGATTTTCGAGGGCGTTCCCTGGGGCTCGGCCAAGGTGTTTGAAGAAACCATTCGCCTTGCGAAGGAGGCCGAGCTGCGGATCACAATTCTGGAGCCTTGGTACGACGTCGATACCAAAGAAGACTGGGAAAAGCTGAAAGAACATTGCCTGGAGTTGCGTGCGGCGGGGATGGACCCCGGAATACCGGCGACCGAAGCGCTGTTCTAGTCCTCCCGTTGGCGAGTTTGCGCGAACGAATCGTCGAGGTCGCGCTATCCCGCAAGTGGGAGATTCTCCACCGCGAGCACCGCCGCCGCAAAAGCGCACGCGGCCTCGGAAATGCCCGGTCCGAGCTTATCCGTGATCGAAATTGTGCAACCGGTCGGGCTCTCTCCCAATAAGCGTCGCGCGACGCCTTCGCCGGACCCGGAAAGCACAAACAAAGGCGAGCCGGGAGCGTAAGCGACCGGAGGACCCTGACCTTTCGGCAATTGTGCGCTCACGCGCGTAAATGCAGCGCAAAACAAAGCGCGCATTCGGTCCACAACGTTTTGGGCCAGGCGCTTCGTTTCGTCCCGCGTCGCTGTTTCGCCGTCATGACCCAACATCCGCGCCAGGCGAGCGTGGGCATGAGAGCGAGTCGCCGGTCTGCCGTCGGCGGTGTCGCAGTTGGTGGCGGTTTCGTTCGTGATCCCTTCGAGGAGTAGGGCATCAAGGGTGGACGCGAAAAACTCCGCCATGAGACCCGACTCGAGGCCAAGCACCGCGGCCACCGGCGTGCGCCGCCACCCTAAGTAGATCAACTCGCCGGTTTTCAAACGCTGGGCATCCGTGCGGCCATGAGGCACGGGCCGGCCGTCAACGAGAGGAATGATGTCGGTGGTAGTGCTTCCCATGTCGATGAGAAACGCGGCGCCTTTGGAGACAAAGCGACCCGCCCAGGTCGCCTGGGCTAGCCAGTTCGCCGCCGCCACGGCTAGCAGATCAGCGCGAGCTTCATCGACCGTCAGAAAACGGCCGTGAGTGGACCAAACCCACACGGGAGATGAGCCGGCTACCGCAGCGACGCTTTCGAGAATGGAGTTGACCCCGTCGCGTTTAGTGGCGAAACAATCGCATAACTCCCCGGTCATCGTAACGGCCAGCAGATCGCGTGGAGGCATGGCGGCCAGCAACTCTCGAAGCGATTCTGGGAGACTGTGCGGGTCCTTCCAAAGTGCGAATGGCACGGATCGGGCCGCGCCGTTCGTGTGGGCCGCCTTGAGATTGGCGCCGCCGATGTCGATACCAAGAACGGATGCCATGCTGCTGTTGTGGCTTATTCCAGCTTGAGATTCAAGCACCAAAAGGCTGCCAGCGGAACGAGCGGCCACATCAGCAGGACCAATCCGAAGGTGTGCGTCCAGGGTCGTGGCCGCCACAATGTCAGCAGATTAACGAAGATGAGCAAAGCCGCGATGCTGCCAAGCGCGATCATGCAGAAGATGTAGCCGCTGACGAGACTCTGAATGATCCCGTGCCCGGTCAGGAATTCGGGAGCGGCGCCGGCGCCCTTCCACGCAAGATAGCCGGTCAGGCCCAGCGCGCCGAGCCACGACAGGCCGACGAGCCATTCGCCAGCCGTCAATCCTTGCTCGCGGCCAAGAACGCGCTGGCCGGCTTGAAAGATGGGCCAAAAAAGCAGAATGCCGATGGGCAGGAAAAGGTGAAAGGGAATCGTTTTTGCGAAAGCTTGCAAAAGCGGTGAAGCCGATTCACTGGCAAGTACGCGCACGCCGCTAAAATCCGCCAACATCGCGGAAATGCCGGCGCCGGCGCAAATCAGCAGGTAGTCCAGAAGCCGGGGACGCGTGCCTTGCGGCTGGACCGGTGACCGGAATTCCTTGGTGCTCTCGACGCTCATTGGGGTTGCCTCTTGAAACTCTTGGAGTTATTCGGAAGTAATTCTTTAGCATTTATCCAATCCACGGAAGTTCGTCATGAAAAGCTTGGGCGTGTTCATTCTGTCGTTCTTCTTGGGTCAGGGGGACTTTGAAAAGACGGAGCCGCTTGATGCCGGCAAGCATACGCGTACGATCGAAATCGCCGGCGTCCAGCGCAGCTTCATCGTCCATGTACCGGCGACGTATGATCCGCGCAAGCCGACACCCCTGGTGTTGGCGTTGCACGGCGCCACCATGACGGCGTCACTCATGGAAAGCTTCACCGGACTCAACAAGAAGGCCGACGAGGCCGGCTTCATCGTCGTCTATCCCAACGGCACCGGCCCGGGCAATCTGTTTCTGACTTGGAATTCCGGCGGCTTCGCTCCCGCCCTCGCTAAGAAGAAGCCCGACGACGTCGCCTTCATCGCCAAAGTGCTCGACGACGTCGAGAAAGTGGTGAACGTCGACAAGAAACGCGTCTTTGCCTGTGGTTTGTCCAACGGCGGCATGATGTGCTACCGCCTCGCCGCCGAATTGTCCGACCGCATCGCCGCCATCGCCTCTGTCGCCGGCACCATCGCCATCGAAAAACCCGAACCGAAGCGGGCCGTCCCCGTGTTGCATTTTCACGGCACCGAAGACAAGCTCGTTCCCTATTCCGGACCCGACAAGAAAGTCGCGGCGGTCATGAAATTTGCCGGCGTCGAAGACAGCATCAACGCCTGGGTCAAGCTCGACGGCTGCGACACCGAGCCGAAGATCTCGGTTCTGTCCGCCAGTACAGATAAGCACGAAGTGACCCGCAAAGTCTACAGCGGCGGCAAGGACGGCGCGGAAGTGGTGCTCTACGTCGTCGAGGGCGGCGGCCACACCTGGCCCGGACGCCCCTTCGGCGGCGGCAACCTCCTAGGCGCTTATACGCTCAATATCAACGCCAACGATCTGATCTGGGAGTTCTTCGAACGGCATCCGATGAAAGAGTGACCGTTGTCCATGCCGTTACCTCATCATCGCCCGAAAATCTTCGAATAAATACGTGCTGTCGTGCGGTCCGGCGGAGGCTTCGGGATGATACTGCACGCTATAGATCGGCAGCCGGCGATGGCGCAGGCCTTCCAACGTGCCGTCGTTGAGATTGATGTGCGTTGCCGTCACGTCCATTGGAAGTGATTCCGTACTCACGGCGAAACCGTGATTCTGCGTGGTGATTTCGACGTGGCCCGTTGCCTTGTTCAGAACGGGATGGTTGGCGCCGCGATGGCCGAATTTAAGCTTGAACGTCTTCGCGCCAAGAGCCAAGCCGAGAAGCTGATGTCCCAGGCAGATGCCGAAGATTGGCTTCTTGCCGATCAGCTGGCGCAGCGTGTCGACCGCATAGGAAAGTGGTTCGGGATCGCCCGGACCGTTCGAGAGGAAGATGCCTTCGGGGTTCAGATTGAGAATTTCTTTCGCGGACGCCGTGCCGGGGACGACCGTGACGTCACAGCCGATTTGCGTGAGACACCGGAGGATATTCCACTTCATGCCGAAATCGAGCGCGACTACGCGATGCTTGCGCCCGCCCGGTTTCAGTTCCTGCGATGCAAACGGGCTGATGAAACCTTCCCGCCAGGCGAACGGCTTCTCCGGCATGACCGACCGCGCCAGATCCCGGCCAACGATGCTCGGCAGATTCTTCGCTTTCTTGGCGATTGAGGCATCGTCGAGATCGATGGTCGACAGGATGCCGTTCATCGCCCCGCGCACCCGCAGCCGCTTCACCAGGGAGCGGGTGTCGATGCCCTCGAGGCCGATGATTTGATGTTCAATGAGATGGGCTTCCAGCGTTTCATGCGAGCGGAAGTTGCTTGGGACACGTGTCAGCTCGCGGATGATGAAGCCTTCGACCTGGGGCCGGCGCGATTCACGATCCTCGGCATTGACGCCGTAGTTGCCGATGAGCGGATAGGTCATGGTGACGATCTGGCCCTTATAGGACGGATCGGTCAGAACCTCTTGATAGCCGGTCATGCTCGTGTTGAAAACGACTTCGCCCGCGGTCTCGCCGGAAAAGCCGAAACCGCGGCCGGTGTAGACGGTTCCATCCTCGAGCGCGAGTTTTGCCGGGGGCAACATTCCCATTCCCTCGAATCGTTCGCCTTACAATAGGATTGTATTCGGTGGCGTCAACCGCCGCATTGCAGAACTGGCAGCCGCGCATGCAAAAGGAAAATTGCCGTAGCCGTGACATATCACGTCGCGTCGCGCTTTGGTAAGGTGAGGAATGAGAGGATCATACATGGCCGAGAACCAGCCCGAGTACGTCATGCAATCCCCATCGGGAGGGTGGCGCGTCGCCGGCACGCGCGTATCCCTCGATTCCGTGGTGTATGCCTATTGGTCGGGCAGGCTTCCGGAAGCCATCGTGGCCGATTTTCCCCTGTTAACCCTGGAAAAGGTTCACGGCGCCATCGCTTTCTATCTGCGCCACAGGGCCGCCGTCGATCAATTCCTTTCCGACCAAGACGCGCGCTGGCAGCAATTTCAACAGGAAAGCGCCGCCCGGCACGGCCCCTTGCTTGAGCGCATTCGGCACGCCGCCAGACAGCCCACTTCGGCTGGGAGCCATTTGTGAGCCGGCCTCGATTTCTGGCAGACGAGGACTTACGTTTCGAAATCGTCCTCGCCATCCGTCGCTTGGAGCCAGCCGTTGAGATCGCCACCGTAAGCGAACTTGGTCGATCAGGATCGTCGGATGGTGATATCCTAGAGTTCGCTCATGGGCATGATTTGCTGGTTGTTTCCCACGACGTTAACACGATGAAGGCAGAAGCCGAGTCACGAATTGCGGATGGCCGCGCAGTGACAGGAGTTTTCCTCGTCGCTCAGCGCTAGCCCACGCGTCCGGTTGCGGAATCGATCGTAATGATATGGACGGCATCTGAGGCAGAAGAATGGGTTAATCGCATCGTATTCCTGCCGTTTTGAGAAAACCTAGGATTTCGCCGCTTGTCTCAAAAAGGCGCTCACTTCACGCGATGATACTCTCGATCCGCCGGATCATCGCTCACCGTCCATAGCCGGCCATTGTGGAGGAACATTCGCCGCTGCTCCTCGAGATTGAGGGGGCGAGCGCCGACGCGGCCGAAGACGCCGATTTGGTTGCCGCTTTCATCGACAGCCCGGTCGCGATCCAGGCCGCGCGCGATCGACAGGGCATGGCCGCCTTCCGGGATGGGATAGGTAGCGATCAACTGCGGCGTAGGACGCGGACTGAAGCCGATGTTGCCCGGCGTGTCCGGAGAAGTGAGCTGCACCACGCGCAGGCCGTTCTTGCCGTCTGCCAGGTAGGCGAACTCGCTCACGTAGGTGATGCCGAGCTTCACGTCGTGCAGGTCGTTGATGCGGCCGCCGGCGGTGTAGACCTGGTCGATCTTCGGCCTGGCGGCATTCTCGATGTTGAGGATCACCAGGCCGCGCTTGCCGGCGGCGACGTAGGCATAGGTGCGGGCCAGGTAGATGCTGTGGGCGTCCTCCATCGGCAAGATCGCGATGGGCATGGGCCGGGCCATGTCGGTGATATCCAGAACGTGGATGCCGTCTTCCGCGCAAACGTAGGCGTAGCGGAACTGCGTGGCCACCGCGTGGGCGTGATCCATGCGGACGATCGTGGTTATCTTCGGTTCCTTCGGGTTGTCGATGGAGACCACCGCCAGGCCGGCGTCGCACGTCACATAGGCGTAGGTGCCGACGATCGTGACCGCACAAGCGCCTTTCAGCATGTCATCGGGGTTGAAGGTCACGTCGCGCTTGAGGAAGTTATTGGTCGGGTTGCCGTCGATGGTGGTGGCCGCGCCAACGAGGATCAGACCTTCACATTTGTCGGCGACGTAGATGTAGCCGAACAGGCCGTGAATCTTCGGCTCCTCGTTGTCGGGATTCTGATTGCGCGTTGGATCAGGCGCGGGCGTGCAGGGGGCGGCGACACCGGCGGCGTAGGCCGTCTTGACATAGAACTTCTGACCGATGGGCGAAACCGGCGCCGTCGTGATCCGCTCGGAGAACGACTTGTTGTCGATGAAGGCGATGTCGAAGACGCGCAGGCCGCCCTCGCCGCAGGCCGCGTAGAGATACTCGCCGCGATTCTGCACCTGCAAGATTTCCGCTTTCGTGCGCGGGTGCTTCAGCTTTTCGCCAATGTCGATGCCGGGGTGCTCGTGAGCGAACTCAAGCTTGCGGCCGTGCTTCTCGAATTTGGCGAAGTTATTCGGAAACGCCAGCTTTTGCAGGTTGCTGCCGATTACTGCTTGCGGCTCTTCCTGCTCGGTGACGATGACGGCGTGCAGGCCGTGCTCCCCGGCCGCCACCCAGGAAAATCGGCCAATGAAGTTCACGTAGCCCGTGCCGTGCATGAGGAGCTGAGCAAGGATGGCGTTGTTGTCGTTGTTCTTGGAGACGTGGCAATCGGTGCAGGACCTAGTCTCGCTGCGGCCAGGCAGGTAAGCGGTTGCGGGATCGAGCGGTTTGCCCAATTTATCCACTGGAGGTCCGCCGCGGACGGTGTGCGGCACATTGCTGCTGAAGGCGATGCCCGACGGGCCGTCCGAGGAGATTGTCTGCTGCTGGATATAGATGTTATCGCGATTGCCGTTGTAACTGCCGACGTGGATCGCGCACGACGAGCGGGCCGGGCCGGTGCGATTGCCGGTGACGTCGCCGTCCTTGGCCAGCATGAAAACGTCGTCGCGCAAAGTCTGGAAGTTGTAGGCCACGTAGTTGCGGGTAACCTCGCCGTCGTTGTGCAAGCCGGGCATGCGTTTGTTCGCCTTCTGCGGCAAGTGGCAGCCGAAGCAGCTCGGATTCCACGACGAATGACATGCGATGCAGCTCATGTTCTTCTGATTATGAGCGCAGGCGTTCTCGTCATATTCGCCATCCGCCTTCTTCGGAACAGCGCCCCAGACCATCTTGTCGCTTTTCGCGGCTTCAAATCGGACCGTCTTAGCCAGGCTCGCCTTTTCGTTGTAGTGCGGGTGTCCTTCCGTAATCACGTCCTTCGTCTGCTTCACCACCCAGGCGAGATCTTTATCGACCATGGAGTTCTGAACGAGCAAGCCGCCGCGCCACTCGAAGCGGCGCTTGCCGAACGGCGTGCGCAAGGTTTTTAGGTCGCGGCCGCCCTCCTTGTTGAGCTGGGATGGCTCTTCGGATGCGGGGCCGCTCGTGCGCAGGGTCGCCTTCTTGGTTACGGTGCCGTGACAGTCGATGCACTGGATTTCGATGGCCGCACGCACTTCACCGTAGAGCTTCGAATTGCCGTGAACATCTTGGATGAAATGGCAATCGACGCAATGCATGCCCTTTTCGAGGTGGATGTCCATGAGGTGCACGGGGACGCCGTCGCGCTTGATCTTCGATTGCGGGCACTGCTCGAGCCTGTCGTTGCGGACGGTCGAGCGAAGCTCGGCCTGGATTTGCTCCGGCATCTTCACAGCGTCCATCAGGTCCGGCGTGCCCACGTCGGTCAGCACTTTGCCCTTGTGGTCGAGATAGTTGCCCTGGCGGTCCTTCTTCCACACGGCGCGGAACACCCAGCCGTGGCCATGGAAATCCGCGAATTGGTTGTGCTTGAGCTGCGGATTCAGCTCCCAGACCTTATCGAGAAACGCCGGGTCGGACCACAAGCCGCGGGCGCTGGCCTCGTCCGGATTGTTCATGGCGGCGCGGGTCCACTCTTCGGCCGTCGGGTTTTTCTGGTTCTTAGGATACATGAACTCGCCGTCGGATTCCTCGTCCCACCACATGTAACCCAAGTAGCTGTTCATGACCGTCGTGCCGGGGTGAATGTGGCAGACGATGCACTGACTGCTCGGAATGGCGCGGGTGAACGCGTGATGGATCGGATGGCCGCGCTCATCCTGCGGGATGGTCGGGTCGGGGTTTCTTGAAAGGCCGAGGTTCCCGAAGCGCGCGTACGGTCCGGAATGCACCGGCGAGCGGTCGTTGGCGTAGACAACGTGGCAGGCGGTGCAGCCTGAGGAGCGATAGTCGCCGGGGTGATCGTTGGTGCCCAGGAAATTCAAGGTCGGGTCGAGCAGCCGCGTGCGCAAAAGGCTGACGAATACGGGATCGGTGCGATTCTCGGTGCCGAGGCCGCGGACCGACAGTCTGGTTCGAGGCCGGCCGGATTCTTCCTCACGCTCCGGGATGCCGATCTCGGGACGGAAGCGGCCGCCGCGCTCGAAGATGCGCAGGATGTTGCTGGGCTGGCTCATCTCGAAGCGCGGCAACGGATCGAGATACGGCAACACGCCTTTCTTCTTGATCTCATATTCGTTGGGCGGCGGAATGGTTTGCAGCCGCTGCGGCACGCCGTGCATGCTGTAGCTTTCGCCGAAGCGGGCTCGCTTGATGGGGTAGGCGCCGTTGTTGTAGAGAGCGGAGCCCCAGAGCATGCAGCCGTGCGTCATCATGCTCATGCGGTTCTGCTCGACTTCCTTGCGATGGCAATTGCCGCAAGCAATGTGGGCGATGCGCAAATCGCCGGGGTTGACGAAGCGGATGAACTCCGGCGCCTCGTGGTTCAGAAGCGCGTAGGAGCGAACCGGATTGGCCGACGATTTCCAGGCGTCGGGAAAGCGCGGCCGGACATGGGCGATTTCCTTGCAGCCGGCATTCGGGTCGCCGCCGTGACAATCGACGCAGCCCAAGTGGAACGTTCGCACTGGCTTGTCAACCGGCGGGAAGTGCGGATCGTGGGCATGCTCGTGACATGCGATACAGCCGGCGCTCTTTCGGTCCGCGGCGACCCGATTCTGCTGAATGAGATCGACATTGCGCAAGTCGTCGGGCATGGGATACGGATCGACCTCGACGCGCGGCTTGAGAATCTGCTGGCCGAGTCCCGGCAAAACGAACGGCTGTGCGCCAACGAGCGCCAGAGCGCCTACGAACAGCGCGACTGAGATGCGGTTTCTCACGACGACCTCCGTGTGCACTTCGTTTAGCCGCGAGCCTGCGGCGAGCGCGGGCATGGTGCCATGCCGATGTCTCAAATTGTCTGCAAGGACCCGGTCCGCGCTCGCCGCAGGCTCGCGGCTAAACCGGTGGGTCAATACGTGAACGCCACATCCACGAAAACGGCGAACAGGGGATTCACGGTGCTGCGCAAATTGTTGTAAAGGTCGCGAAATCCCTGGGCCGGGATCAGCGACGACACGCCCGCCTTCAGGATGATGTTGTTGCTAAGGAGCGGCCGATACTCGACACCCATGCTTAGGTCGGTGCCGATAGCCTGGGCGATCTTGGCCTGGTACGTCAAGGTTTGCAGAGGCGCGACGTTGTCGAACCAGAGGAAGTTGACGTTGTTGACAATGCGAAACTTGGGCGTCACTTCGAAGTCGACTCCGGCATTGACCAGGAACAAACCCGGGTTGACGAAGTTGCTCTGCCCTTGGATCTTGCTTGAGCGCAAATCAGGCAGCAGGCTCTCGCGATTGACCAGGTTGACGCCGAAGAGTCGAATCGCTTGCCGCTGCCAATAACTGAATTCGCCGCCGGCGAACTGGGGATTGTCGAAAATGGCGTCGAAGCCGCACGCATGGCTGTTTTTCGGATTGTTGTCGCCGGACGCCCAGAAAAACGACGTGCGGAAGCGGGCCCAGTCACGGTCGTAGGAAACTTCGAGCGCCGCCATTTGAGCGCTGATGTCCTGTCCTTGGTTGGCCAGCGGATTGAGCGAATCGCGACCCAGCGCCCAGTAGAACGCGTGGTCGATGTTAAAACGGTTGATGTGGCCGTCGCCGGTCCAACCGAGATAGACGACGTCCAGGCCGTGGGGTGTAAAGACGCCGACCGGATCGGGACGGACCAAGACACTGTTGGTGTCGAAATGGAAGCTGGGGTCTTCGTGGTTATAGGCGAAGTTGAGCTGGGCGGTGTAACCGGGCCAAATGAAATCTTGGACATAGTAGTTGCCGATCAGCACTTGCTGGCCGCGGGTGTTGAAGCTGTTGAGTTCGCTGTTGGTGTCTTTTTCCTGTTGATTGAAGTAGGCGAGGTTGAACTGCTCGCGGTTGGAGTTGCGGTTGCCGAAGATACGCAGGCCGCGGTTGGTGTCGGCGAAGATGAAGCCCCGAAAATCGCTGACAAACGGTTGCGAGCCGATGCGCATCGACACGAAGTCGTAGTTGGGGCTGATGTCGGCCAGCTTGGTCTCAAAGAACCATTCCTGCAGCGACATGAAAGTTCGCCAACGCGTAGTGCCGCGGCGGACATCGGGGTTGACTACGGCCAGCTCTTCTAGATCCAAGTTGTTGATGTTGAAGATCGGCGTCACTTTGAATCGCCAATCCACGGGCCGGAAGGCGGCGTCGCCGCGAAAAAGATCGAGCGACAGAATGAAGAATTGATTGAATCCAAGCTGGTTGGGACGGCCGAAGAAAGGATCTTCAAACGGTCGCGCCGTGCTCTCAAACGGCGTGGTGGCGATGGGCACCAGACGCGGCTCGACGACGGTGCGAGTCGTCGCGGTGATCTCCAAAAACACGTTTTGCCCGATGATCGCGTAGTCGCCCTTGAGCACGTTCTGGTTGTATGGGTCCCACCAGTGCCCCTGCTTGTAGAGGTAATCGTCCGCGATCGGATGGCCTTTGCCGTAGCGATCGTATTCCGGGAAGCCGGTGCGCCAGCGATCTTCCATAGGTATGAAGTGCGGGTCCGTAGACACGTCACGCGGCACCACGCTGGAGCGGCCGGTGAAGCCGTTGGGGGCGAAGATCGGCGTGAAGAGTCCGGAGATCGGGCCGGGCTCGGGACTGGTTTCAGGATTAGCGACCATCTGAGTGGCCGGGGCTGAGTCTTCGAAGCCCCGGACGGCCGGCAGGCTCACCGGCACACCGGGGCTTCGCAAAGCCTCAGCCCCGGCCACACCATGTGATTGCGCGGGCGTCTTGGCCGGCTCGGAGATTTGTGGAAGTTCCGGCAGGCTGGGAAGCTCCGGGAGGGCGGGTGGATCGTCGGCGGTCCGGGGAGCCGCGGGTTGGATGTTGTCGTTCTTCGCATCCTGTGAGCGCGAAACGCAAGCGGGCATTTTCACGGCGACTGGGGATGCGGACAGATGATACAGCCCGCAGACGGCGCCCACCAGCGCGGCAATCGTGCTGCCCCGGATCCACTTCGCTATCGGGCTCGGCTTTCGAAGCATGGCGCGTATCCCGGCCTGAAATGCGATTCCGCTATTTCGTCTTTATCGGGCGGACAATGGAGCGACCTTTAGGGTCGTGCCGGGAATGTGGATTGCGCGGAGGTTTAGGAAAGCGACGACTTTGCCAAGTCGTGTTTTGTGACCCTTTTCTTTGGGAAAAGGCGGCCGACCAACGGCGATTCTTTAGAAAGCGACTCCCGGAGGCCGATACTCTCGGAAGATTCGGTAAGGTTCCGCCATTTTCCGGGAAGACACCATGACGAAATGGGTCTTGAGTTTGCTGACAGCCTCGTTCGTCGCGCTCCCGGCGAGCCGCGGCCAAACGCCGGGACCACCGAGTGACGCCCCGGTCATCATCACTCCGGCCAAAGTGGAAATCTTGCATCCCGGCGAAGGTTACCCGGACGACACGCCTGCGCCGGGACAGCCGATCGAAGGGGAACACGAGGGCGCCGGCCCGCTGCGCTTCTGGTTTCGTGGCGAATACTTGCTGTGGTTCACCAAGGACGCTCGCTTTCCACCCTTGGTCACCGGCGGCATAACCACCGACCCGCTGCCCGGCGTCATCGGCCAATCGGGCACGTCGGTCCTCTATGGCGGCAAGATCGACTACCAGGATCGAAACGGCGGCCGCTTCGCTCTGGGTTACTTCTTCAACAACAAAAACACGCTGTCCCTCGAAGGCAGCTACTTGTTCCTGGGCACACGGCAATTCGACGTGTCGTTCACTTCGCCCTCAACCTCGCCGGGGCCGCTGGTCATTGCCCGGCCGTTCTTCAACGCCGTCACCAAAGGTGAGGACGCGTCGCTGGTCGGCTATCCCGGCGTGATTTCCGGCACCGTGACCGTCAGCACGTCAAACTTCTTTCAAGGCGCCGAGGCCAACCTCTCGTTCAATCTTTGGCGGGGAGCGAAGGCCCGGCTCGACGGTTTAGCTGGCTTCCGCTATTGGGGACTGGAAGAAGGACTCGGCATATTCGAGAATACGACCGTCAGTCCCACATCGCCGGTGTTCGCGGGCAACAACATCCGCGTCAACGACCTGTTCACCACCAACAACAACTTCTACGGCGCACAAATAGGCATGCGGGGCATCGTGCAATGGAAGCGGCTCGATTTCGAATTCCTTGCCAAGCTGGCATTGGGCTATACACAGGACATCCTGAACGTACGCGGCTCGACCTTCATCGATACCAACCCGATTACGCAGGTGAATTCCGGGCTCTTGGCACTCAGCAGCAATAGCGGCCGATTCAGCCACAGCGAATTCACCGCGATCCCCGAAGCGAACGTCAACCTCGCCTGGAACATCACGGACCATCTCAAATTGGTCTTCGGATACACCTTCGTGATTTGGGACGGCGTGTTGCGTCCCGGCGAACAGATCGACCGAACCATTAATCCAAACTTGATATCGACGAGCGCGACTTTCAACACCGCAGGCGGTCCAGCGCGGCCGGCGCCACTGCTTCGAACCAGCGACTTTTGGGCGCAAGGGTTCAATTTCGGGATTGAGTTGCGGTATTGACGGGAACTCTCCTTGGGCCGGCGCGAATTCTTTTATTGTGCGGTAAATCAATCTTGTTGACGTAAGGACTTAATTCTTTCACCACTCTCGGTACTTCACGAGTCAAAGACGGCCCCAAACTGACACCGTCAGCAAGGAAGCATCATGACCGAACACCTATATCATCCGGAAGTTGAAATACTCGAGGACCGCACCGCGCCGGCGCTCATTGTGAGCCAGATCGCAGTAGCGCCGCCGTTATTGAACACTGCCGAAGTCTCACTGCTGTTGCAGCGGGCGGCGGCGGCCACCACGAGCGACGACGCCATCGTCGCCATCGTCGATCGCGGCGGCAACCTCCTCGGCGTCCGCGTCGAAGGCAACGTCTCCACGACCATCACCGGCAACCAACAATTGCTCGACTTCGCCATCGACGGCGCCATCGCCAAGGCCCGCACCGGCGCGTTCTTCGGCAACGACCAAGCGCCGCTCACTTCGCGCACCATCGGCTTCATTAGCCAAACCACCGTCACCGAGCGCGAAGTCAATTCGAACCCCAACATCAACAATCCCAACTCGACCGTGCGCGGCCCGGGCTTCGTCGCCCCGATCCGCGTCGGCGGTCATTTCCCGCCCGGCGTCAACAACACGCCGTTGGTCGATCTCTTCGGCATCGAGCACACCAATCGCGACAGCCTCTTGAGTCCTGGTCCCGATCACCTCAAGGGAACCGCCGATGACATCCCTCTCGCCGGACGCTTCAATGCGACATTCAACGCCGGCCAGGCGGTCAATCCGCCCTTGGCTTACGGCGAATACCTGCTCACCGCCGATCGGCTCGCCAACCCGATCATTACCGCAGGCAATTCGCCGAACCTCGTGAATCCGGCGATGAATCACTACCAGGCTCGCGGCATCGCCACGTTGCCCGGCGGCATTCCTCTCATCGAGAACGGCGTCGTGGTCGGCGGCGTCGGCGTCTTCTTCCCCGGCGCGACCGGCTTTGCCTCAGAAGAAAATTCCAGCCTCAACAGCAATTACGATCCGACTAAGCCCGATCGCACGTTGGAGGCCGAGTTCATCGCCTTGGCGGCGGCGGGAGGCAGCCAGGGCGCAGGATTTCCGGTCGGCACACTTAACGGCGTTCCGCCGTTGTCCGGATTCGACATACCGTTCGGCAACATCGAGCTTGCTGGAGTCAGCCTCGACATCATCGGTCCGGGCGGCACGCAGGGGCCGGGCAACCTCGTGGCCTACGCCAACGCCAATCTCGGCGTCGGCCTGGGTAATCCCAACAGCGGCGTCAATGAACCGCTCGACGGCGCCGCGCACACTTTGCTGCCCGGAATGCAAGTGCCTCAAGGCTGGCTCGTCGGCCCGACCGCAGGCGGCAATCTCTCGGCGGCCGACGTGCAGCAAATCATTCAGCAAGCGATCAACGAGGAGCAGAACGTCCGCGCCCAGATTCGCCTGCCCAACGGAACCCGCACCAAATTTGCTTTCGCGGTGTCCGACACGAACGGCAACATTCTCGGGCTGTACCGCACGCCCGACGCCACGGTGTTCTCCCTCGACGTCGCGGTCAGCAAGGCGCGAAACTTGGCCTATTACGACAATCCGGCTCAGCTTCAGGCAGTCGATCAGCTCGCGGGATTCACCGCGGGCATTTCCTTCACGAGCCGCACGTTCCGCTATCTCGCCAATCCGCGCTTTCCCGTCGGCGTCGGCGTGCAGCCGGGCCCGTTCTCGATTCTCAACGACCCAGGCGTCAATTCGCAAACCGGGCTCAACACCGGCGCGCCCCAGCCGGCCTCGGCGTTTCAGAGCGTGTTCGGTTTCGATTCGTTCAATCCGGGCAGCAACTTTCGCGATCCCTTCAATCCCGCCAACCAGAGCGGGGTAATCTTCTTCCCCGGCGCTTCGCCGGTTTACAAGACCCTCGGCGGCCAACGCGTGTTAGTAGGCGGATTCGGCGTCTCCGGCGACGGAGTCGACGAGGACGACGTCACCACGTTCTTCGGCATCAAGGGATTCGAGCCGAACAATAGCTTGCGCGTCGACAACTTCGGCTTCAACGGCGTCCGGTTGCCGTATCAGAAGTTCAATCGGAACCCGGAGGGGTAATGAGGAGTGAGTGGTGAGTGGTGAGTGGTGAGTGGTGATGGGGTGATGGGGTGAAGGGGTGATGGGGTGAAGGGGTGAGGGAACAACGAATGCGATTCATTAACTGGCTCGGTGTCGCGATCTTGGGAACGGCTTTCGCGTGCCCGGTCCATGGCTGGTGGCAGCAGGTTGATGAGCAACGGCGCGCCGGCTATCCGCTCGAACAGTCGCGATTAGCGCATCCCAGTGAGAACGCGCATCAGGTCGGCTATTACGTCGGCGGCGGGGCGGCGGCGTACCGTCACAGCGACGGCCCCTTGCTCGATGAGGGCACCTGGGGATACGACTATCAGGGTTGGCTCATCAAGCGCCGCGTCATTCTGAATTGGTGGCACGGCCGACGCTACCAAGGCGGCGTCGGCGCCTACAAGACCGACGGTCCAAGGCTCAAAGAAGTGGAACGCGGACACTAGAATCGCGACCCCTGCCGCCTCGTGCGGCAGGTGAAGAAGTTCGACTGCTAAGAGACAGGTCTCATGAAGCCCTGCCGACCCCTGCCGCCTCGTGCGGCAGGTGAAGGAGTTCGAGAGCTACAGCCGCATTAGCTTGCGAACTCCTTCACCTGCCGGACGAGCCGGCAGGGGGTCGGAGCGCGGAGGGTGGACAAGCCGCATTAGCTTGCGAACTCCTTCACCTGCCGGACGAGCCGGCAGGGGTCGGAGCGCGGAGGGTGGACAAGCCGCATTAGCCTGCGAACTCCTTCACCCGCCGGACAAGCCGGCAGGGCCGCGAACACTATTTCTGCTTTTCGCTCAGCTCCCGGTGCATCTTGGCGGCCAAGAGGTGCCAGCGCCGGTTTCCGTCGTCGGACTTGGTGACGACCTTGAGATCGTTCCAAGCGTTGAGCGCCTGGCTTGGGGTCTCCGCGCGGGCCGCCTCCAGCGCGAGCTTTTCGCCCTTGCTGGTGCCGGTCGCCTTCGTGCCGGTCTCCTTTTCCTTGGCGATCTCGTCGGTGAGAGTCGCTGCCAGCTCATTCACGGCATCCAACTCCGCCAAGTATTTTTCGGCGACCAATCCCCAAGCGCGCTCGTCAACGTCCTTCTTGTTCTTGAACGACTTCAGTTTTTCCCACGATTCCCGCGCATCGGCCAGCTTGCCCAGATCTTCGTAGTCGAGCGCGTCGCGGGCGATCGGCTCCGCGTCGCCCTCGGTCGCGAACTTGGAATTGCGGCGATTGTGCATTGCCCGCTCGCAATTGTCCAAGTCGATGGCGTTGGCCCATTCCTGCATCTCAGCGCCTTTGGGATGGTCCGGATGCTGCTCGAGAAACCGTGTGATCGCCTCACGCGCGGCTTCGCGATCCTTCCGGTCGCTTGAATCTTTCAACTCCTGCGCCGTCGTGTAAAGGCTGTGCGCGCTTGGCGGCTTCAGGAACGCCAAATAGAAGCCGAACCCGAGCAAAGCCACGATCAGACTCACGGCGGCGACCGTGAACCATCCCTTTTGATAGATCAGGATTTTCTTCTTTTTCTTTTTCTTGCCGAGCAACGTGCGGGCCGCCTCCTTATCCTTTTCATCCAGCTTCACGTCGTGCGCGCCGCGATCCACCCGGCGTTTCTTGACGGCGTCGACGCCGGCGCTTTGCTGGGTCACGACTTTGTCCTTGATCGCGCCGAGAGCGTCGCTCACCAGCTTGGCGTTGTAGGGCCGCTTTTCCGGATCCTTTTCCATGAGTTGGCAAATCAGCGTGTCGAGCCAGATCGGCAACTCCATCACCAAACGCGAGGGCCGCTCGAACTTGCCGGTCAAGTGCAGCGTGAACACTTCCATGGCCGAATCGCCGACGAACGGCTTGCGGCCGGTGACCAATTCGTAGAACATCACGCCCATGGAATACAGGTCGGATTTGTGGGTCAGGTCGCGCACGCCGCGGCACTGTTCGGGCGACATGTAGGCCGCCGTGCCGACGGTGGAATTGGCGGCCGTGAGCGCCGTGACGTCGGTGTCCTTGGCGATGCCGAAGTCGGTGAGCTTCACGGTGCCGTCCTTGAGCATCATGATGTTGGACGGCTTGAGATCGCGATGAATGATGCCTTTATCGTGAGCGTATTGCAGGGCGGCGCAGAGTTGTTGGCCCAAGGGAACCAGTTCCTCCCAGGTAAGCCGGCCGCGGCGCTCCATGGCGTTGTCGAGCGACTCGCCTTCGATGAACTCCATGACGTAGAAAGGGGTGCCGTGCAGCTTCCCGCTGGCCATTAGCTTGACGATGTTGCGGTGCTCGAGCTGCTTGAGGATGAAGATCTCGCGCTTGAAGCGCTCCATGGCATTGGGGTTGCTGGCCAAGCCGGGCGCAATCAGCTTGATGGCGACCGTCTGGCCGGTCTTCTTGTGCCGGCCCCGAAAGACCGCGCCCATGGCGCCCGCGCCGACCTCCTTGTCGACCAGGAACGGCCCAATCTCGCGACCCACTAGCATGATTCGTCCCCAACGCCTACTTCAGCCATTTGGCGGCGTCCGGCGCGAAGTACGTCAAGATCATATCCGCGCCGGCGCGCTTGATGCTAGTGAGAATCTCCAGAGCGATGCGTTTTTCGTCGATCCAGCCTTTCTGAGCGGCGGCCTTCACCATGGCGAATTCGCCGGAGACGTTATAGGCCGCCACCGGCAATTGGAAGCGATCCTTCACCCGGCGGATGATGTCGAGGTACGCCATGGCCGGCTTCACCATGACGATGTCGGCGCCTTCCTCGATGTCGAGGGCGACTTCGCGCAGGGCCTCGTCGCCGTTGGCCGGATCCATTTGATA
Organism: Planctomycetota bacterium; assembly: GCA_016195405.1. Lineage (GTDB taxonomy): Bacteria > Planctomycetota > Planctomycetia > Gemmatales > Gemmataceae > JACPZP01. The sequence goes on from JACPZP010000179.1 coordinate 34,038, forward strand.
CGTCGAGCGATCGCCGAACTGCGGCGGCGACTCGGCGGCGTCGCGGAAGGGGCCGTAGAAGCCGGACGCGTATTTGGCCGAATAGCTCATGATCGGCAACGTCGTGAAACCCGCCTCGTCCAGGCCCGATCGAATGGCCCGCACCATGCCGTCCATCATGCCGCTGGGCGCCACCACGTCGGCGCCGGCGCGAGCGTGGCTGACGCATTGGCGGGCTAGATTGGGCAAGGTTAGGTCGTTGTCCACGTCCGGCCGGCCTTGGTGCTCGCTGATGATGCCGCAATGGCCATGATCCGTGTACTCGCAAAAACATTCGTCGGTGATCAGCAGGATCTTCGGAAACGCCGGCCGCAGCGCACGGAGCGCCTGCTGGACGATGCCGTCCTCGGCCCAGGCGCTGGAGCCGTCGGCGTCCTTATGAGATGGAATGCCGAAGAAGAGGAACGCTTTGATGCCGAGATCGACGGCGGCGCCGACTTCGTCGACGAGGCGGTCGACGCTGAGCTGAAAGTTCCCCGGCATGGACGCGATTTCCTTCTTGATGCCGCGGCCGGGGCGCACGAACAGCGGAAGAATCAGGTCATTAACAGTGAGCGCTGTCTCGCGGACGAGATCGCGGAGGACGGGATGTTGTCGCAAGCGGCGCGGTCGATGGATGGGGAACATGGTGAAATGCGATCCGTGATTTGTCGTCTAGCGGGGAGCCGTAGGCGACGTGCACGCGGTCGCCTGCGGCTCCCCGCTGCCGTTGTATTGGTAATTCGCCGCCGCCACCCCTCCCCCCGCTTCAAACACGTAGCGCTGATTCTGCAGGCATTGCTCCAGCGCCGCCAGCACTTCCAGAACGCAATTGGGCCGCGAGTTGTGGCCCATGAGGCCGATGCGCCAGACCTTGCCCTTGAAATCACCCAGGCCGCCGCCGATCTCGATGCCGAACTCGCTTAAGAGGTGTTTGCGCACGCTTACGTCGTCCACACCGGCCGGAATCTTGACCGCGTTAAGCTGCGGCAATTGATGGCCCCCGGCCGCAGAATATTCCAGACCCAACGCCAGCAGACCGGCCTTGAGCGCGCGATAGTTTCGCATGTGCCGGGTCCAGCGCGCCTCCAGCCCCTCTTCGAGCAGAAGCCGTAGGCCCTCACGAATGGCGTAGATCATGGTGATCGGCGCCGTGTGATGGTAGAAACGCTCGGCGCCCCAGTATTTCTGCAGCAGCGTGACGTCCAGATACCAACTCTGCACTTTCGTCTTGCGGCGGTTGATTGCCTCGACTGCTCGCTTGCTGAACGACACCGGCGACAATCCCGGTGGACAGCTCAGGCCCTTTTGCGAGCAACTGTAGACGGCGTCAATCTCCCAGGCATCCAAGTGCAACGGCACGCAGCCGAGCGCCGTGACGGCGTCCACGAGCAACAACGCGTCGAACTCGTGACAGAGTTTTCCCAATTCCTCCACCGGCTGCCAGGCGCCGGTCGAAGTCTCGGCTTGCACGATGGCGAGCACTTTGGGTCGAACCTTCTTTAGGAAATCGCGAATAACATTAGGTTCAAACACCTGGCCCCACGGCGCCTCAAGGCGCGTCACGACGGCCCCGGCGCGCTCGGCGATCTCGGCGATGCGGCCGCCGAAGAACCCGTTGATGCAGACCACCATGCGGTCGCCGGGCTCGATCAAGTTGACGACGCAGGATTCCATCCCGGCCATGCCCGTGGCGCTGATGGGAAACGTCAAAAGATTCTTGGTTTGAAACGCAAGTCGGAGCATTTCCTGCGTTTCATTCATAATCGTCAAAAACTGCGGATCGAGATGGCCTAAAAGCGGCGTCGCCATCGCGGTCAGCACTCGTTGATGAACGTCGCCCGGCCCTGGACCAAGCAACAACCGCGGAGAAATGTTCAACTGTCCAGGGAGGGCCGTCGATTTGTCATTCATTCGCGTCTCGTGGCGGAGAGTCAGGGCAATTCCACTTCGGCGGGCTGGAGCACGAACTGGTCCTGGCCTTCAGGCAACGGGGCCAGCTTGATCTCTTTGACGCGCCAACCACGGTGCCGCAACGTTCCCTTGAACGGAGGGTCGCCGGTGACGTTTCCGGTCAGGCGAATCGCGGACGGATCGAAGCCGGCGGGAATCTCGACCGTCTCTTCTTCAGCGGCCTTCAGCACCGGCTCCAGGACAAGGTGGTCGCGAAGGGCTTTATGGCAGCTTCGATGAATGTCGCGCACCGCCGCCCCAACCTGATCGTTGGCATAAGCTTCTATGTCTTCCAGGAGAAAGTCCAGGAGCCGCCCTTCTCGCTGGAGCAGAGCGAGGAAGCGAACGGGTTCGGCGTTTGGTTTGAGAGGCTTTGGCGGCTCCTTGAGGGCATCGACTTTGGCCGCGAATTCGGTATCGCGCAGCCAGCGGAGGGCGAGGCGACGCGCTTGGAAATAGCGGCCCAGGCTTCCCCCGGAGACCGCGAGCGCGTACAGGCCCAAAAGACCCAACAGGCCGAGCACCGTCGCCGCGATCAGCAAATAAGGGTTGTCCATGGCGGGTCGAGCTCTCTGACAAGCGATGGTCTACAACCCCGACCATTATAGGGCGGAAAAATTTGTTGCCAAAGCACGCTATTTTGGAGTAGCCTAACGGAACGAGCCTGTTGTCCCTAAACCACGATCCATTCTCGTTTGGCGAGATCGCTATGGCCATCAGCGTCATCTGCCCCTCCTGTGATGAGAAACTCTCCGTGTCCGAGGAATTGCGCGGCAAGAAGATTCTGTGCCGTGAGTGCGGCAAGTCGGTGCCGGTGCCCGGCGGCAAAGTTGGCGCCGCCGCCCGCGATGGCGCGACTCGCGAAACCCCGCCTCGCGATGGCGCGACTCGCGATGCCGACGACAGCGATTTCATCGAAGAGAAGCGGCGCAAGCCCGTGAAGCCGGCGGCCCGCCGGTTCCGGGGCGAGGATGAGGACGACGAAGACGACGACGACGGTGACGAGGACCGCCCCCGCCGCGCCGGCGCCAGCGCCGGCGGATCCCAGAAGACCGCGTTGATCGCGGCCATCGGCGGCGGGCTGGTGATCGTGATCGGGGTGGCTTTGTTTCTAATCTTGCGCGGCGGCGGCACGCCGGCTTCCAATACCAATTCGAGCCCGGTCGCGCAAAACCCTCCCGATAGGCAACCCGATCCGGTCGTGCAGAAAAAAGAGGAAGAGCCCAAAACTGAGCCGGAACCCAAGAAGGAACCTGAGGAGCCGGCACAGAAAGACCCACCGAAAAAGGACCCGGAGCCAGAGCCCGCGCCGGTCGTGAACGCGCCGAAGGGCAGCCCGGCGCTGCAAAGCTTGCTCAAATCCACCGTTTGGATTGAAGCCGGCCCGGCAGTCGACCTGGCCACGCGACCGACGGGAAAGGACTCCGGGACGAGCACCGCGCCCAAAGCAGCCAACTACAAGTCCTTTGTCATCGGCAAATGGGCCGGCGAGGAAAAGAAGGCCAGCGTCCGCATCGAGTGCGAATTCTTCGCCAACAATACGGTCACCAAAAAAGACAGCGTCGGGCAAACTGTGACAGGAAGTTGGAACATCAACGGCAACGCCATCACATTGACGTTTTCGGGCGCCATCTACAACGGAACGTTTAACCTCCCGGGAACCACCATGGCAGGCACGGCCGTCGGCGCCAAACTGAGTTGGGACTGGGTTCTCAACAAGGAGCTGGGCGGCGGGGTAATCGTACAGCCAAACACACCGGCAAAGGACGCCCAACCGCCCAAGGCGGCGTTGGATACCGTGCCTTCTATCTTGGCCGGCACATGGACGGGAATCGAAAAGGGAGTTGTCGTGGACTACGTGTTCAAGAGCGCCCGGGACGTGACCAAAACCGAAAGCAAAAAGCTAATCATCGAGGGGACCTACAGCCTGGTGGGCAATATCCTCACCGTCACGTTCGCGGCGCCCGCGGTCACCTGCAAGGGAAATGTAAACGCCACCGATATTACCGGCGATGCGACCGGCGGCGCGGAAACTTGGAAATGGGCACTGAAAAAAGTGCAAGAGGCCTCCGCGCGGCCGAAATTCCCCGGCGGCAAAGGCAAAGGCAACAAGGACATCGAAGACCTGGACGGCGACGTCAGCGGCGCCATCAGCGCCGCCGTCATCCTTTATCAGGGCAAAGGCGGCCGGCCGGGCATCGGCGGCCAGGGTGGCGCCCAAGGCGCTTTCGGCGTGCAAGGAGCATTTGGCGCACAGGGACAATTCGGCGCTCAGGGGGCGTTTGGCGTACAAGGCGGCAAAGGTGCGTTCGGCGCACAAGGCGCCGCTGGCGCCCAGGGCGCGTTTGGAGCGCAAGGGGGCGCAGCCGGCACTCCCACCGCGCCGCCCAAGCCGGAAACCGTCACGGGCTCCGGCGTCCTTGTCGACATGAAGCACCGGCTGGTCCTCACCAGCTTGCACATCGTCGGCAATGATCCCCAGGTCATCAAGATCCACTTCCCGGAGTTGGACGCCAAGGGCGACCTGATCACACATCGGGACTTCTACAAAACCAAAGCCGGCGTCATCGCCAAGATCGTAGCCCAGGACGATCAGGCCGATCTCGCTTTGCTCCAACTCGAAAGCCTGCCGGAAAACGCCAAGGCGATGCCGCTGGCTAAGTTGTCGAGTCCGCCCGCTGCGCCGGTCCATTCCATGGGAAACCCAAGCGCGGAGAAGACGCTTTGGAGGTACGCCCAGGGGAACGTGCGCCAAGTTCTGCCTGACAAATGGAAAGCGATCAATCCCCACACCTATCGCATGGTGAATTACGAGGCCACGAAAGTAACGACGGACACCGCCCTTAACCCCGGCGACAGCGGCGGCCCCCTCATGAATGAGCGCGGTTGTTTGGTGGGCGTCACGCATGGCGGCGACGCCGTGCTTCATAACACCAGTTACTGCATTGACGTGGGCGAATGCCGGGCCTTGATCGAAAAATACTACGCCACGCATTCCGAAACGTGGGCCGCGGAGCCCGAACCAGTTGAAAACACCGGCAACCCCGGGCAAACCTCGGACCTCATCAAGAAGCTCGCCGATCAAGACGCCAAGGTCCGCGTCCAAGCCGCGGAGACGCTTGGCAAGCTTGGCGTCGATTCTTCGACCGCATTTGGCCCGCTATTCAATCTGCTGAAGGACGGCGACGAAGGCGTTCGCCGCGCCGCCGCAGAAGCTCTCGCCCTTGTGCCGCCGCGCAGCGACGACGTGAACATGCTCGTGAATATCTGCGAGGACGAGAACGAGCCGTTGCCGGTGCGCCTGCAAGCCGCCAAAGACGTCGGCAAGCTCGGCCCCCAGGCGAAATCCGCGGTGCCGGCCTTGATGGCCATGGTCAAGGGCGCTAACGACGAGCTGCGCCGAGCGGGCCTGGTGTCGCTGCAAGCCATCGTGCCGGACGCCAAGCATGCTCCAGAGTTGGCCAAGGCGCTAAAATCCGGGTCTCTGGAAACCAAGCGGCTGGCGCTCGACGTGTTGATTCGCATGGGCCCCGACGGCAAGAAGGCCCTTCCCGAGATCACCGGCGTGCTGAAATCGGGCGATCGCGCGATGAAGATTCAAGCTGCCAAATCCATCAACGCGATGGGACCTGCAGGCAAAGAAGCGATTTCCGCTCTGGTCGAAGCACTCAAGGATGCCAAGGAAGCCGAAAGAGAAGTCGGCATGCAAGCGGCGTCCGCCTTGTTCAAGCTGGGCGACGGCAAAAGCACCGTCGGCTTTTTCGTGGGAACTCTCAAGAATGGATCCGATCCGCAGAAAAAGGCCGCCGCCTATGCCCTGGGCGAACTCAAGGGCGAAGCGAGTTTGGCCACCAAAGACCTGTGCTTTGCACTCGACGACGACAAAGTGCGTGTCGCCGCCGCTGAGGCGCTGCTCAAGATCGGCAAGAGCACCGCCACGCTCGTTAGCCAAAAGCTCAACGCCGCCATTAAAGGCAACGCCCATGGCAAGGCGCGGCTTGCCTGCATTGAAATTCTCGGGCAGGTCGGCCAAACCTCGAAGGACGCGGCCTATTCGCTCGGATATGCCGCACAATACGACCCGTTGGATAGTAACCGGCAGGCGGCACAAGCCGTCATCAAACGCTTGACCGGCAGAGAGTAAGTCGGCCGGCTCGTCGGCGGCCAACTTGTTTTCTGTTTGACACTTTGGCGGAATGATCTAGAATCAACCTTGTCTGCCCAAGACCGGGCAGTCAATCCTGGCCATGGCGTCCGGCTGTGCGACTCCGTCGGCGTGCGGCGCACCCCAAATCGGCCCGATTTCGTGACCAGGAAGCCGTACATTTCACGAAACCGATTCGTTGAATCGAAAACAAGACAGCTTTCTTTTTCGAGCTATCGCGGCCAGGGAGGCGGCGCCATGATTCGAACTGCGACGGTAATTGTGCCGGATTTCGCCCAGAGCGATGACGTCTTATTGTCCGCCGGACTTTCGGAAATTGAAGTGCTTGAGGCCCACCTGCAAAGCCGGCTGGGCCGCCGCGTACGCGATTTTCGTCTCCGGCACAACGGGAACGGTCTGGTGCTGAACGGGCACGCGTCCACCTATTATGCCAAACAGCTCGCGCAACAAGCAGTCATGGAGGCAACGGATCGGCCGATTCTCGCGAACGACATTGTAGTGTCCTAAGAATCTCGCGTTGCTTTCCCTTTCGATTGCCGCACTTCGCCAAAGCTACGCCAGATGAACCAGGTGCCGATGCTGCGGTACGGCCGCCACGCCTCGCCGATCTGTGTCACGGTGTCCTTGTCCGGCAGCTCTTCCAGCTCGTATTGCTTGTGGACGCCGGCACGCAGGCCGTAGTCGGCGACCGGAAGCACGTCGAGCCTTCCCAGCGAGAAGATCAAAAACATCTCCGCCGTCCACCGTCCGACGCCGCGCACCGGCAGCAAAGCCTCGATCACATCTTCGTCGGGCATCTCCGACAGCTTCTTGAGAGGGACGGCGCCGGAAAGGAATTTCTCGGCCAAATCGCGCAGGGAAAGCGCCTTCGTCCGCGACAGGCCCACGGTGCGCAGGCTCTCATCGGACGCGGCGAGGACGGCTCGCGGACGCAGACCGCCGCGGCCCAAAGAGCGGACGAGCCGCGCGGCGATGGCCCGCGCCGCCTTCGTGGAAATCTGTTGGGAAACGATAGCCTGGGCGAGCACCCGGAATCCATTCGAATCATGCCGGAGCGTGCATGGCCCGATGCGCTGGATGAGGCTCTTGAGAACGTGGTCCCGGCGTTTGAGATGCCTTTGTGCGTGCAAATAATCCATGTGGCTCCATTGTATGGGCGCTTCTAAGAATCTCAAAGCGGCGACCAGTTGCCGCATTCCGAAGCTCGCTTGGCACGATGCTTGGCACTATAATGGCCCCATGCTTCAATCCTTGTGGCGCTGGCTGGGGCCCATTGTCGTGGCGCTTTCACTGTGCGGCCCCGCATTGGGCCAAGGGCCGCAGACGCAGCCCAAAATCCCGGGCCAACCGTCTGCCCAACCTGAATCCCGGGTGACGGTGACGGAACACGCGCTCGCTTTCATGGGCACTGTTCTCATCTTGCTCATTCTGTGCATGCCGAGCCGTAAGGGTTAACTTCAGCCGCCAGCCGGAAATGCTCCGATGCCGACCATCGCCGCCGTCGTCGAATTTTTGAACGCGCTGGCGCCGTCGCGCTTGGCTGCCGACTGGGACAACGTCGGTTTGCTCCTAGGGGATGCAGCAGCGCCGGCGGCAAGCATCATGACGTGCCTGACGGTGACGACGGAGTCGGCGGCCGAGGCGATCGAAGCCGGGGCAAAACTGATCGTTTCCCATCACCCGATCCTCTTCCGACCGAGCAAGAGGCTGACAACCGCCACAATCGAAGGCAGCATCCTTTGGTCGCTGGCGGGCGCAGGCGTCGCCGTCTACAGCCCCCATACCGCCTTTGACAACGCTCCGGGCGGCATCAATGACCTGTTGGCCGATAAGCTTGAGCTACGCGATGTGGAGCCCTTGAAGAAGCTGGACTCCACCGGGACATGTAAGATCGTTGTCTTCGTGCCGGAAGCGGACCTGAACCGCGTCGCCGGCGCCATGTTCGCGGCCGGCGCCGGCGTTATCGGGCAGTATAGCCAGTGCAGCTATCGGCTGGCGGGCACGGGCACGTTTTTCGGCTCCGACGCGAGCAATCCCGCCGTCGGCCTAAAGGGGCGCCGTGAGGAAGTCAGCGAGTGGCGTCTCGAAGTTGTTTGCCCGGATGGCCTGATCGAAAAGGTCGTGGCCGCGATGCGGTCGGCCCATTCTTACGAGGAGCCGGCGTTCGACGTCTATCCGCTGCGAGCCCAGCGCAGCCCGGTTGGAGTCGGCCGGCTCGGCAAACTGCCGACGCCCATGTCGCTGGAAGCGTTCGGCCGCGTTGTAAAGGTAAAACTCGGCGTCGCGTCCATTCAACTCGTGGGAGATCCCAAGCGTAAGGTGGAGCGAATCGCCGTGATATGCGGATCAGGCGGCGAACTGTTGGGCGACGCAGCCGCTAAGAAGGCCGATGTCTTCCTGACCGGAGAGGCGCGCTTTCACGATTGCCTCGCCGCGATAGCTTACGGGCTTGCGCTGGCGCTCCCGGGGCACTACGCCACGGAACGGCCGGGCGTCGAAGATTTGGCAGCGCGGCTGCAGCGGCAGTTCCCTTCCGCCCAGGTTTGGGCCAGCCGCCGCGAAGCGGATCCACTCACGTTTCTTGCGTGATCTCAAGGCCGCGCCAGACTTCTACCCAGAACGATATCGAGGCAATCGAGGCCGGCTGCGACCTGCTTGGCCTTGTTCGTGAAAATGTCGTTGTCGAATCCGACGTTGCGGGTTTTGTAATAGCCGACGGAGCCGTCGATGAAAAGAACGTTCTGCCCATCACCACGGTGGTTGGGGCTGTTGCCGGCGCCTGCGTTAAGAGGCGGTCCGTCCGACATCAAAGCGACTAGATTGGCCGGCTGGCCTTCACACTGACAGGGCGGATGATAGCCGGTGTCGTCCTTGAAGCCGAGCGAGAAAGCATAGGATGGAGTCAACCTACGATCATCCAGATTTTCGGGTGGGATGGCGCGGGCCTCGTCGAGCGTAAGAGAGTTGGCCAAGTGCGCGCCATTGCCGGCGCAGCGAATGCTGGCCGTGTCCTTGAGCACGCCGGCGTCCGCGAGAATGGGGATGACCATCCCGGCGACATTGTGGGGCGCCTCCTCGGCAATGTTGGGATAATGGCCTCGGAGTTCGTGGTAGTTTTGGAGGGCAAACCCAAAGGTACGCAGGTTGTTTTGGCACTCGACGCGGGCGGCGCCGGCGCGCATCCTGACAACAGCCGGAATTCCGAGCCCCAGGAAGGTTAACAGCAGGCATGCCGCGACCAGCACGTCGGCGCGGCGCCACCATGTCCGGCCGCCGCCGCCGGACTGCCGACTGGTCGCCGGGGCGCGCGGCAGCTGACGGCAAGAATGCTCGGCGATCAATGCGATGGTGCGGACAGCCAGGCCGCGCGGGGGCGCGGGCTCGTCTTTGTCCGCCGCCAACGGGTCCAAGGCGAGCCGGAGCTTGTCGAGGCGCAGCCGCCGTTCCGGATGGGCCTCCAGATCGGCTTCAACCTGGCGCAGCTCTTTCTCCTCCAGGCCTCCCACGAGGAAACCGAGGAGTTGAGCGTCGATTTGCGAGTTGGATTCACGCATGGCGAACCTCGCTCAATCTTTTAACGCGGGCATGTTTGCCCATGATTCTTGCAATTTGCACAGCGCGGCATGGAGCCGCGACTTCACCGTTCCAACGGGAATACTCAAGATGTCGGCAATGTCCTTGTACTTGAGGCCCTGATAATAGGCGAGCAACACCACCTGCCGCAAAAACTCGGGCAGGCGCTCCACGCTCGCCCTTACCAGCTGGCCACGCTCCTCGCCTTGCACTTGGTCGAGCGGATTAGGGCCTCGGCTCTCCAAGAGCGACAATAACTGCGGAGAGTCGGCCGCGGCATCCTCGCGCTCCTGGTCGAGGCTCATCGCCTGAAAACGTGCGCTTCGCCGCAACGCGTCGATCGCCTGGTTAGTGGCCACGGTGTAGAGCCAAGGCCGCACCGGTCGATCGGGATCATACCGGTTGATCTTGGTGAACACCTGAAGGAACGTGTTCTGAAACACGTCTTCCGCGAGTTCGGCGTCGCCCAAATACCGGCGCAGGTAGCCATACAGCTCCCCCTCGTAGCGGCGCAACAGGACCCCGAAGGCCTCGCGTTGTCCGCGCCGAAAATAGGCCAGCAATTCTTCATCCGAACATTCGGTCAAATCGTCGGAGGAGAGCACAAAGCCTCTGCTGTTGATACGCGGGATAGAGCCGGCGGGTTCGCGGCGTCTGGAGGCCCCAGGCGACAATGGGTCCGGCTCGGCTCGCCGGACCTACGGGATGCGCGAAACCGCAAGCGAGCTTACTTCCGTTTGCCTTTTTTCTTGGGCGCCTTGGCCTTTTGCGCCTTGGGCGCCAGTTGTTCTTGATTCTGTTTCTTTTTGCCGAAGATCGCTTCATAGCCCTCGGCGAATTTCTTGGTCTCGGCCAGGCCGATCCGAACGATGCTCACGTCTGAAACCTTTCGAAAATGTCGCCTTCCGGAGAGCGCGCACGTAACAAGCCGCGGCCCATGCCAAATCAGCTGTCGCCCTTTCCGGTGGGATCAATCCCTCAATTATCGAAAATGGAGTGGGCGGATACAAGGGCCAAGTGTTTGAAGTTCGATCGCATCAGCCGGCTAGCGGCGCGGCGCGGGCCAGCTGGTAGAGGACTTCGGCGGCCATTTCGACCTCGTCAAGCGCCACCCACTCATCTTTGGTGTGCGCCTGGGCGATGTCGCCGGGACCAAACACCACCGTCGGAATGCCTGTCGCCGCAATGCAAGGAGCATCCGTGCAATAGGCAACAGCATGCACGCTGTGCTTGCCGCGCACGCCGTCAATCGCTTTGCCGAGGATGTCGATCAGCTCGTCGGCCCCTGTGGGATCGAGCGCCATTTTCCCCTGATGCAGCTTGGAGCATTCGAAGCTCTCATCGACCTGCGCTTCAAGCGCCCCCACAAAATCGCACCGGGCATCCTCCGGCCTTTCACCGCGAACCAAGCGACGGTCCACCTCGATGCGGCAGCGGTCCGGCACGGTGTTCACGCTCGTCCCGCCTTCAATGCGGCCGACGCTCAAAGTCGCCGGCCCAAGCAGCGCGTCGTTCGCTGATTTCCGTAACTTCTCGGCGTACGACTCGATCGCCGGCATGATCCGGCTCATGCAGTAAATGGCGTTGACTCCCTGCTCGGGGCTGGAACTGTGACATGCTCGGCCGGCTGTGGTCACGTACCAACGGGCCACGCCTTTGTGGGCAAGCACGATGTCGAGGCCCGTCGGCTCCGCCACGATTGCCATGTCGGCGCGAATACCCCTTTTTACAAGCTCCTGAACACCCAGGAACGTGTATTCCTCGTCTGCAGTGCAAGCCAGAACAACGTTCGCGGATTCGGGCTTCTCGCGCACCAGCCGGGAGAATGCCGTCAACATGGCCGCCATGCCGCCTTTGATGTCGCAAGCGCCGCGGCCGTAGAGCCGATTGCCGTCAATGACGGCGCCGAACGGATCGATGGTCATGTGGTCGACCGGCACGGTGTCCTGATGCACTTCCCAAAGCAAAGTCGCCTTGGCGCTCGCGCAATCGAATCGAGCGATGATGTTCTCCCTTCCCGGCGTCACCAGCTGCCGTTCAAGAGGCACGCCGAGATCGCGGAAAAAAGTCTCCAGGTAGTCGGTCACGCGTTGCTCGCCGCAGATGCCGGCAGGCAAATCGCGGCCCATCGGATTGACGCTGGGCAGCTTGACGAGGTCGTGTAGTAATTGCGTCGTCGAGGACATGCATCGCTCCGCGTGCGGATTGGCGCGACCGATAACCCCTCAAATTGCGCTAACCCCCATGCGGGGGTACGTCACGGCGCGCCACCAGGAAATACACAACCACACCCAAGCAAACGAAGCCCGTTCCGATTGCCACTTCCGTTCGCTGGTTCTGGATCATGTTCCAAACGATGAACGCGGGCAGCGCGAAGTACAGCAGCGGAACCACAGGATACCCCGGACACCGATAGGGCCGTTCCGCGTCGGGATAGCGAATGCGAAATACGAAGATGGTGCTGATGGCGAGCGTTTCAAAAGTAACCGCGCCGAACATGGCATAGTCGGTAAGAAGGTCGAAAAGGGACTTTCCGCCCGGGACGTAGATCAAAGCGCCGGCGATGACAAGCAAAGAGGACCACAAGCCGACAAGTGTGATGGCAACAGCTGGGGTGTGATATCGCGAGTGGACGGCACTAAGTACTCGCGGCGCCAGACGGTCTTCTCCCATGGCATAGAGTAAACGCGGGCCGACGAGCAGGTTGCCGTTGAGAGCGCCGAATACCGAGCACATCACCGCTCCCGCAGCTAATGTCAGGCCGAGCGGGCCAAGGAGTCGGTGGCCGAATTCCGCCACGACGCTGGTATTCGTGAGACCGGCCATTTCGGCCTGCGGAATGATCAGGTGGTACGCCAGATTAGCCCCTAAGTACAAGAAAATCACAATCCCGACGCCGGCGATGAATGCCAAGGGCAGATTACGGTTTGGATTCTTGATCTCTTCAGCGATTGGAGCCGCATTCATCCAACCATGGTAGGCCCAAAGCACGCCCAAGCAGGCGGTTCCCAAGCCGGCCAGTTCGAACTCCCGCGCCGTGCTGGAATCAGAAGTGGCCACGCTCCAATCCGTGCGCAGTAAGAAGGGAAGGAGGAGTATTGCCAGGAGAGACCCGACTTTCACCAACGTAATGAAGAACTGCAATCCGCCGCCCCAGCGCACGCCGCGAACATTGACCCAGGTCAAGACGCCGATGACGCCTACTGTGAGTATTCGCTGCTCCCAAAAGCTCAGAATTTCCGCCTCGCGCGGCACTTCATGGAATTGGCGAAGTAAGTCGTGAAAGGACTCGATGAACACGGTTGCTAGTGCCGCGATCGACGCCGTGCGGATGATCCAGAACTCGACCCATCCCCACAAGAAGCCCGCGAGCCTGCCATAACCCTCGCGCAGGAAGACATAATTGCCGCCGGAGCGCGGGTACAACACGGCGACTTCCGCAATCGATAGAGCGCCCAGAAGTGCGAGCAATCCCATCGCGATCCAAACGATCGCGACCCATCCGAAGTCGGGCACTTCTTTCGCCACGACCGACGGCTTTTTGAAAACGCCGGAGCCGATGACCGTGCCCACGACGATGGCGATCGCGATCCAAGGTCCGAGAGCACGGACCAAACCAGTCTTGGAGTCTTGATTCATGCGCACCAGTGTAAACGATGGAACGTGAAAATACCGCGAAAAAACCAGGCGAATTCACTTTCATGGAACGTCGCTTGTTTATGCTTCGCACTCGCATGCTCGCCTGAGAGCGCGAAAGGCAAACGGTGTTCGGCGGCATGCGCGCGCTTTGCGAGCGCGCCGAGCGAAAAAATATTTTCAAAAAAAAGGATCAAGGCACAGCGTTAGCTCTTGTATTTTCGCGACATGCGGTTAGTATTTTTTTCAACGGGTGTGTCGCTGTCCTTCTGCTTTCGAGTCGAACGTTCAGCTGCACACAGGACATCCGATGTTTAGTTGGAGGCTTCTTTTTTTATGAACGAATCCGAGGAGCGGACCGGGCTGGGCGGCCAGCGCGTCCCTGTAATGGAGTGCGGGATTGAGGAAGACGAACCTCCCGGTAAGCCCAGGCGCCATCCGCTCTGGCGCAACGTCCCCAAAAAACAGTGGGACGACTGGCGTTGGCAATCGCAAAACGCCATCCGCTCGGTGAGGCAACTTCGCGAACTTCTACCTTTCACCCCCCAAGAATTGGAAGCGATGGGGGAACTGGAAGCCGAGTTCAAGCTCGCCATCCCGCCTTACTATTTCTCTCTCATCGACGTCGATGACCCCAACGATCCCATCCGGCTGCAATCGGTGACCTCGCCTTTGGAGGCAAATTCCTCCTACGAGTTGGCCGATCCGCTCGACGAGGACAAGGACTCACCCGTCCCGGGCATCACCCATCGTTACCCGGACCGCGTCCTCATGGTCACGACCCATGTCTGCACCATGTATTGCCGCTTCTGCACGCGCAAACGCGCCACCATGGTGCGCGGCGGCTGGGACGCCATCAGCCGCGATGACGAGCGGATGATCGACTACATCCGCGAGCATCCGGAAATCCGCGACGTCATCGTTTCGGGCGGCGACCCGTTGACCTTGCCGTACAACAAACTCCGCTTCTTCCTGGAGAACCTGCGTGACATCCCGCACGTCGACGTTATCCGCATCGGCACGCGCGTGCCGACGACGTTGCCGCAGAAGCTCTATGACAAGGAGCTGATCGACATCCTGGCCGCCGCGGAGAAAGTGTGGATCCAGATGCACTTCAACCACCCGCGCGAGATCACGCCGGAGGTGGCCCGCGTCTGCAAGTCGCTCTTGCGGGCCGGAATGCCGCTCAACAACCACAGTGTGCTTCTCAAGGGAGTCAACGACGACCTCGCCACGATGCGGCAACTCTTGCGTGCCTTGTTGCGCGTCAAGATACGGCCCTACTACATCTTTCACTGTGACCCCGTCACCGGGGCCGGCCACTTCCGCACCAGCGTCTGGAAGGGGTTGGAGATTCTGGAAGGGCTGCGCGGCCACATGTCCGGGCTGGCCATCCCCACGTATGTGGTCGATAGCCCGCACGGCGGCGGCAAGATACCGCTCATGCCCAATTACCTCGTGTCGGCAAGCGACGACGCCGTGGTGCTGCGCAACTTCGAAGGCATGCTGGTGCGCTACCAGGCTGAAGACAAGCCGACGACCGTACGGCGGACACCCACGCGCGGCGTCAGCCAGCTGCTTACCGGCGCGAAGAGCGTGCTGATGCCGGAGGGCAGCGAGCGCATGGCCCGCCGCCGCCGGAGCGTGCGCACGATTGCCGCCCAAAGAAGATCCAACGGATGTGGCCCGGATGTCAATGGTCACGCCGCTGGCCGTGGAGACGGCCGTGCGGAATCCCGTCCCCGCATGGAGGAGTTGTTGTCGCTGCCGGTCTTGGCAGGCGAGCGCTGACCCGCATGCGGGTTAACGCGACCGTTTACAAGTCGCGCTAACCCGCAGGCGGGAATCATAACACCGCATGAAAATCGGCATCACCTACGACTTGAAGAGCGCCGGGCCGGCCGATCCATCTATTCCCGACGACCTTCAAGAGGAGTTCGACAGCCCGCACACGATTGATGCCATCGCTGCCGTCCTGCGCGGTCTCGGCCACGAGGTCGTACTCCTTGGCGACGGCCGCGAATTCCTTGAAAAAACACTTTGCGATCTCCCCGATCTGGTCTTTAACATCGCCGAAGGCCTCGGAACCAGTCGCAGCCGCGAAGCTCGGGTTCCTGCGGTTCTCGAAATGCTCGGCATTCCGTACACCGGCTCCGACCCTCTGACCATGGCGGTGACGCTCGACAAGGACTGCGCCAAGCGCCTTGTGGCGGCGGCCGGCGTCACGGTGCCGCGCAGTTGGTCGGTCCCGCCCAACGACTCGGCCCGCAATAATATGAGCGACCATTCACGCATCCGGCTGCCCGTGGTGGTCAAACCCGCCTGGGAAGGATCGAGCAAAGGAATTCGCAATCGATGTCTGGTAAAGAGCTGGGACGAGTTGCCGGAAGTGGTCGATTCGCTCCGCCGCGATCACCAGCAGACAATCCTGATTGAAGAGTTCATTCCCGGCGATGAGTTGACGGTCGGCATCCACGGCAATGACCCGCCGCGAATTCTGGGCGTCATGCGGATCGCGCCCACCTTCCCAGTGGGAGAGTTTCTTTACAGCCTAGAAATCAAGCGTGACTTCCGGCGGTTGGTGAAGTACGAATGCCCGCCGCCCTTGCCCCAGGAAACCCTGAAAAAGGTGGAGGCGGCGGCTTTGACGGCCTATCGCGTCTTGGGCTGTCGCGACATCGCCAGGGTCGATTTTCGCCTCGACCGGGAGGGCAATCCCTTTTTCCTTGAAGTCAATCCCCTGCCCGGCCTCAACCCCGATGACAGCGACCTGGTCATCATGGCCGGCTTGCTCGGTTGGAGCTACGCCCAGCTCATTGAGACCATCGTGACCGCGACGATGACTCGGCATAAACACTTGGACGCGCGGCCGCTGGAGCCACGCTCACTAGATCCACGCCCACGAGAGCCACGCTCTGTCTTGGCTCGCGGCTAATCCTGGAGGACCCATGGCGCCACCGCTCGTTCTCATGTTGCACAATTATCCTACATTGCCGTTGGATCATCCCGACGCCGCCTCCGAGCATTCCGTGGTCGAGATCGCCCAGACATTGGGCCGAATTCTCGAGGAGGATGCGGGATTTCGTACCACGTCGCTCGGCCTGAAGCAGGATCCAACCTATCTCTGGGCCGAATTGAAACGCCGCAAACCGGCGGTGGTCTTCAATCTGTTCGAGGGCAATCCCGACAATCCGGAGACCGAGGCGTATGTCGCCGGGCTTCTGCAGTGGAAGGGAATCCCGTTCACGGGCTCGCCGTTGCGCACGCTGGCCCTGGCCCGCGCCAAACACCTCACCAAGCAGCTTCTGCGCGGCGCCGGGCTGCCCACGGCAGAGTTCTTTGTGGTTTCGGAGCTGCCCGTGATGAACTGCCCGTTGGAATGGCCTGTGATTGTCAAGCCCGCCCAGCAAGATGCCAGCGTCGGACTCGCGCAGGATAGCGTGTGCACGAACCAGGAACAACTCGAATCGCGTGTTCAGTTCGTGCTGGACAACTACGGCGTCCCCGTGTTGGTCGAGGAGTTTATTGCCGGCCGCGAGTTTAACGTCGCTCTGGTCGAGCTGCCCGAATTGCGCGCCTTGCCGCCTTCGGAGGTCATCTTCCCCACGGACCGGCCCGGGTACTGGCCCATTCTCACCTACGAATGCAAATGGAAGCCCGGCACCGCCGATTACGACGCCACGCCTCCCAAGTATCCCGCCGACATCACCCCAAGGCTTGCCGACCGCCTCTGCGCCATTGCAACAGAGGCATACAGGCTCATCGGCTGCCGCGATTACGCACGGGTCGATTTCCGCGTACGCCCCAACGGCAAGCCGAGCATCCTCGAGGTTAATCCCAATCCGGAAATTAGCGACGACGCCGGCTTCGCAGGCAGTCTGAGTTCGGCCGGTTTATCGTACCGCGAGTTCATTGTCCGCTTGGTCGAACACGCTTTGACGAAGACGCATGCACCCGCGTCCCTCTTCACGGCGCCGCGCGCCGAATCGTTGGCGCCCGCAAGAAGTTAACGCGTGCAGCGCGCCCGCGCCCACACGCCGCGCCCGCTGGGACTTTGACAAGGTCCCCGTCCCAACGCACAATAGTGTATCAAACAGCCTGACGCACAGCCGCGGCTGCACCGGCGGGGGATAGCGGGCAATGTCTTCGGAGACGAAGTCGTCGAAAGCGCCACAGCTGCAAACGATTGGCAGCTACGACGTTGTGGCCACGATTGCCGAAGGAGGCATGGGCACGGTCTACAAGGGCCGCCACCAAGTCAGCGGCGCCATCGTGGCCGTCAAGGTCCTGCCGCCGCATCTCGTCGCCAATCCCGACTTCCTCAAGCGCTTCGAACGGGAATACAACGCCGCCAAAACCCTCGATCATGCGAATATCGTCAAGGCGATCGAGTTCGGCAGCCAAGGTGATACTCCCTACCTGGTGATGGAATTCGTCGAAGGAGAATCGGTCGGCCAAAAGCTCGAACGTGCCGGGCGCCTCCCGGAAAGCGAGGCCGTGCGCATCATCGTTCAGGTGGCCCAGGGTTTGCACAAAGCGCACAAGCTCGGCCTCATCCACCGCGACGTCAAACCCGACAACATCCTGCTCTCGCCGGACGGAGTCGCCAAGCTCGTGGACCTTGGCCTGGTCAAGGAAACCGATGCGGACCTGAACCTCACCCGTACCAATCGCGGCCTGGGAACGCCGCATTTCATGGCGCCGGAGCAATTCCGCAATGCCAAAAACGCCGACGCCCGCTGCGACATTTACTCGATGGCCGCCAGCTTATATATGATGGTGACCGGCGAGCTGCCCTTCAAATCGTGTGGCCCGCTCGACGCTTGGATGAAAAAGATCAATCACGACATTCCGCCGCCCCGACAGCTCCAGCCTAGTCTGTCCGAGCGCGTCGACTGGGCGATCCGCCGCTCCATGAGCGCCGACCCCACCACGCGCGCAGCCAACTGTCGCGAATTTGTCGAGGATCTAACGGGTCACAGCACGCGGCGGATCACGGTTTCCAATACTGCGAGCATTCCAGCATCGGACCTCTGGTATCTCGTTTACAAGGATGAGGACGGAGTCGTCCACACCGTCAAAGGCGCGATGAACGGCATTCGGCGCTCGCTCAAGGAAGGGCTCCTGGGAGATGCCATGAACATCCGCATCAGCCGCATGAAGGACGGCCCTTTCGAATCGCTCCGCAACCACCCGGAATTCCGCGATTTGGCAGTGGCGCCCCAGGAGGCGCCGCAAGCGATTTCGCCCACGAAACACAGCACGCCAAACCCCGTCCCGTTACCAGTGTTTGCCGCGCCGGACAGCGTTTCACACCACGCGTCACCGGCGGTTCCTGTTCCCCTGCTGCCTCCCGGTCCGGCGCCGCATATCGACATCGGCACCGCCCGCGCCTCCTCCGAATGGCTCAAGTGGTTGCTTCTGATCGTTGTCGCCATCGTCACGGGCGTTGCTGGTTTGTTGTTCAGACCCGTGATGACGATCTTGGGTTGGTGGTAATCAGGCCTTGGCGCGCTTCTTAACTCGTCTCCAAATTATGAGAAATCGCTGAGAGTTTTCTTGGGGGGCTTGCCCGTCTCTGCCTATTCTGATGGACTAACCATCAACCCCATTCACATCAAAACCTTGGAGGTTGTGGCATGCGCACTTTCGGCAAATTATCGCTGGCCCTTACCGGAGCGTTCTTGTTCGTTAGCCTGCTCGGCGGGCAACAGCCGGGCGGCGGCGGCCGCTTCCAGATCCCCGGCTTCGGCAATGACCCGTTGTCGCTCCTGCAAAACGATTCGGTGAAAAAAGAGCTGAATATGACCGACGAGCAATCCGCCAAGCTCCCGGACGCCGTCCTCAAAGCCGTGGCGAACGTGCTCGACGGCAAACAGCTGAAACGCCTCAAAGAGATCGAGCTGCAGCAGCGTGGCTCGGCCGCCCTGGCCGACGCCGGCGTTCAAAAAGACCTCAAGCTTTCCGAGGGGCAATCCAAGAGCATCAAGACCATCCTTGAAGACTCCGGCAAGCAGCGGCAGGAACTGTTCAATGAGGCCAAAGGTGGAGGCGGCGGCTTCCAAGGCATGCGTGAAAAATTCCAGGCTTTGCAGAAGGAAACCAATGAGAAGATTCAGGAAGTGCTGAGCACCGAACAACGCCGCGCCTGGAAGGAACTGCTCGGCGACGAATTCAAGATTGAGCGTCCCGGGTTCGGCGGCGAATTCAAGAAAGGCAAGAGAAAAGTCGACTTGGATTGAATCTGCGGGGCAGGCTTCTCGAACCTGCCCGAAGCGGTACGCCCGCCCGTGCCTCCAACTCCTCTCCCTCGGCTCAAAGACTCTCGCAACGTCGATTCACATCGAAGCCGGGGGAGAGGGGAACTTAACCGACTGTGGCGGCAAGTTTCCAACTTGCCGAATCGACCGGTTGGATCCCGTTCGCCACGATCCTTCCCCCCATCGCAATTCCCTTGCCGCTCCGAGCCCCTTCAAGCCGAAAATCCTGAAAATCGCGCGGGACCGATTTGACTGGCCTTTGTCTTCGAACTAGGTTTCTGGTGTCGAGACGAGGATGTCCGCGGGGCAATAAGATGGGCTCTTCCCGCGGCAATTATCAATACCCCATTAAACCTAAGCACCCTTTGGGAAGCTGATCCCCTCCTCCGGAACGTCCAGGCGGACCGGACGCTGATTCCCTAACACGAGGCACCCGGGTGCAATCCGGAACCAGAAAGGGGATATCGTCCATGCGTACCTGGTTGCAACGAGTCGAGCGGTTTCTGCAGGCCGAAGACGGTCCTACCGCCGTCGAGTACGCCGTGATGTTGGCGCTGATTATTGTCGTCTGCATCACCGCAATTACTGCTCTGGGCACCAATGCCAACAAGGTCTTCAACAACGTCGCCCTGAACACCGCCGTCACTGCGTCGTGAGCCGGCGCCGGCACCGAGACTTCGGTTTTTTCATTCCACCACCAAGGAGCAGAATTATGAGTAAGTTCGCCGAACGCGTCGTTAATTTCCTCAAGCGTGAAGATGGCCCGACCGCCGTCGAATACGCGGTCATGCTCGCCCTGATTATCGTGGTGTGCATTACCGCCATTACGGCCCTGGGCACCAATGCCAATGCGACCTTCACCAAGGTCTCCAACGCGATCAGCACGACTTCCAGCTGATCGAACGATTCGGCTTCGAGCATCAACGAGCCGCGAAGCCTGGCGTTTCGCGGCTCGTTGGTGCTTTGCAAGCGTTTTTCCCCTTCCCCTCGAGTGAGGATGCCGGCTCATGAGACTGTTCACTCCCGAATACTGGCCGATCCACGTAATTTGCGTCGGCATGATTGCGGCGGCAGTGATCGATTGGTGGAAATTCAAGGTTCCCAACAAGCTGACGTTTCCGCTCATCGTGAGCGGCTGGGTCCTTGGCCTGGCCAATAACTTCGGTCTGGGCGCGGGCGTCGACGGCATTGGAGGCGGCATAGGCAGCGCCCTCGCCGGCACCTGCGTCGGCATGGGGCTGCTCCTGCCGGTCTACGCCATCGGCGGCATGGGTGCGGGCGACGTGAAAATGACCATGGGCTTTGGCTCGTGGATCGGCGCGTTCTTCGGCATGCCGGACGGCTTGTGGATCATCTTCTGGGCATTCTGCGCAGGCACCATCGTCGGCGGCGTCATCGCCCTTGTGATGATCGTGCTTCGCGGCAACTACATGCAGAACGCCAGCCACGTTCGCGAAATCGTGGGCGATATGTTCCAGTCGACAGGCGTGGGCGAGATTGCGGACAAGGCCAACCGCCGCCGGCCGCGCTGGCATCGACTGCCCTACGGCGTGCCTTTGTGCATAGGTTTCCTGGGTTACCTGTTTTACCTGCACGGGTTTTAATCCGCTGGCGGGTTCGCAATCGTAAGATGCGAAGCCGCAAGCGGCAGGAATAATCGTTTTGTTTGTTACGTTCGTTGCAAGTGTAAAAGTTTAAGTTCCCCGCAAGGCCCGGTCGAAAATAAACCGGGAGGCGCGGGGTCGCAGCCTTAAAGCTCAAGAATGTCCCTCCAGACTCGCTGGGCGACAGGGCGGCGGCACCAACCCTTCTTCTCCTGAGGTTCGCACCATGAAGCCGAAAACCCTGATTCTGACCGTCGTGGCGGTGACTTGCGGTCTGGGCGCAAGCTACATGACCAGCCGCCTGCTCGCCGATCGCGGCGAGACGCAAGAGAAAGTCGAAATCCTGGTCGCCAAGAAGGGGCTGGACCAGGGCATGATCATTAAGGATGTGGACAGCGTGTTTGTGGTAAAGCAAATTCCGGCGGAAATGGCGGAGCGCGATTCACTTCGCCCCGGCGATGCCGACCAGCTTAAGGGTCGCCAACTCAAGCGCGCACTGCGGGCCAACGATCCGATCCGGCAGGATGACTTCCGCGGCGACAAGGAAGTGGACCTGGAAGGCAGGATTTCTCAGGGCTTTCGAGCGCTGGGCATTCGCGTGAACGCCGAGTCCATCGCCTCCGGCTTTGCCAGCTTGCCGCACTCGCGCGTCGATATCATCTCGACGGTGCGACGGGGAAGCGACAAGGACTCGTTCTCGCAGATTCTCTTGGAGAACGTCCTGGTGCTGGCGGCCGACCAAAACACGATTCGCACCGAATCGGGTCAGCCGATGCCCGCGAACGTGGTCACCGTGGCCCTCAAGCCAGAGGATGTCGTAAAAGTCACTCTGGCGCGCGAGTTGGGTCCCTTAAGCTTGGTGCTGCGAAAGTTCAACGACAGCACCAAAGCCGGCGACGTGAAAGTCTCCGTGGAACAACTCATGACCAAGACCGACAAGGTCGGCGAAGATTTTGTGGACAACGCGGGCGAGCCGTCGACGGGCAAATCGCCGGTCGCGCTGCCGACGCTACCCAAAGCGAAAGAGACCACGGTCGCGAAAGTGGAGCCGGCTCCTAAGGAGATCATCCCAGCGCCGTACATGGAGCCCCAGTTCTCGCACGAGTTGATCATCACGGAGGGCGACAAGCAAAGGAAGATACAGTACCTTCTTGACAAGGATGGACAGGTCGTCGGTGGGGGGGGAGACGTGAACCGATCAGATCCGGCGCCGCCCCGACCACAACCGCAACTACAATCGCCCGCGACGCAGCCGCGGCCCAACCCAGCGCCGCAACCGGAGGCAGCGCCCAAGGAAGACAAGTAATCGTTTGAGTTTGCGCCCAAAGCGCAAGCGAGGGAAAGTGCCCCAACGGGGCGAACGGAACGTTTCGCCGCCTCGTTGGGGAAAAGGATCGAAGGAAAGGCGTACCCAGTTCGGCACTCACGGCGGGGGCCCAACCCGCCTCACATATCTTTAAGAAGAGGTGAAAGGATGCACCGCGCGACCTTCAAGCCCGGTACCCTTTTGGGGATTGCAGCTCTCTTTATCGGCCTGGGCGCCATCACGTCGGCCCCTCGCGCCCAAGGCCCCGATCAACCCCCGCCCGGGGTGCTCGTCCTACAAACGAATGCGACCAAGCAGGTAAGCATGAGCACCAATGCGCTCTTAACGAGCGTCGCCGTCGAGAACCCCAAGGTTTGCCGCGTGCAAACCATGCTCGAAAACCCGCGTGCGGTCCTGATCACCGGCCTCAATCCCGGCAGCACCCGCGTCACCTTGACCGATGACAAGAAGAACACCGAGTCCTTCGAGGTCCGCGTGCTCGCCGACGAGGAAACCGCCCGCGAGCAACAGCGTAAGGACCTTATCGAGCTGATTCGCAAGGCCGTTCCCACTGCCAGCGTCGGCGTCCTCACTTCGCCGAATAACACCGTCACCTTGACCGGTCACGTCGCCAACGCCCAAACCGTGAATGTGATCGCCGACTTGGCGCGGAGCGTATTCGGCGGCAACGCCATCCTAATCAACAACATCGAAATCGGCGGCGTGCAGCAGGTGCAAATTGAAGTGATCGTCGCCACCGTCAATCGCTCCGAAATCCGTAATTTCGGCTTCAGCTTCCTCGAAACCGGCAAGCAGCACTTCGTTGCCAGCCAACCGGGCGCAGCCGGCAGTCTCGTTGCCGCCACCCTGACCAGCGTGCTGAATCCTGCCGCCGCACTCAATGCCTCGCCCAACGCCATCTTCGGCATCACCAACGATAAGCAAGGCTTCGTCGGCTTCCTGCAGGCCCTCCGCATCGAAGGCCTGGCCAAGATCTATTCCGAGCCGTACGCGACCACCTTGAGCGGACGGCCCGGCTACATCGTGTCCGGCGGGGAGACGCCCATCCTGACCACGTCAGGCACGGGAGCGCCCAACGTCACTTACAAGCCCTTTGGCACGATCGTCAGCTTCCTGCCCATCGTCCTGGAGGACGGCAAAATCCACCTGGAAGTCCGTCCCGAGATCAGCCGAATCAACGCCGCCAACGGCATCAACCTGCCCTCCGCCGTCGGCACCACCAACGTCCCCGGTTTCGACGTCCGAGGCGCCCAAGTCGCCGTGCAGATCGAAGACGGACAGACCTTGGCAATCGGCGGATTGGTGCAAAGCATCGTCAATGCCACGAACAACAAAGTTCCCCTTCTCGGCGACATACCCTTTTTCGGCGCCGCCTTCAGCGTGAAGCAGTACACCGAATCCGAAGAGGAACTGATCATTCTGGTCACGCCGCGGCTGGTCCATCCGCTCGGCTGCACGCAGCTGCCGAAGTATCTTCCGGGCCGGGAAACGCGCAGCGCCGACGATTTTGAGCTATTCTTGGAAGGGATCATGGAGGCGCCGCGCGGTCCGCGCCAGGTTTGCCCCCCCTATACGGCATCGCACATGAACGGCCCGACCGCGAGCGTCTTTCCGTGTGCCAACGGGGCCTGCGGCGTCGGACAAGGGCGGTGCGTCGGCAACGCCCAGTTCGCCGCTCCGGTGAGCAGCGCGCTGCCCGGGGCCAGGCTGCCCATGGGCAACGGCAACACTCGGCCGATGGCGGAGACGGAAACGCCCGCAGCTCCGGTGTCGCAAGAAACTCGCACGCCCGTCGATTTGCCTCCGGTTCGCGAACAGGCGAATACAGAGCTGCCGGTGCTGCCGCCGTTGTCGCCGCGTAACGACGGGCCAAACGGATCGCAACCGCCGCCTCCGCCAAGGTAAACGCCGGACGCGGGAAACGCCGAATGCGCATGCCAAGCCGACTCGCAGCTTCGCGCTCGCGGATCTCCGCGAGCGCGTTGCGGCGTTTCCGTGGAAGCGCCAGCAAAACCCGTAGCCGCAGGTTTTAACCTGCGGACAACCGCAGCCTGAATGCTGCGGCTACGAGTTGGAAAACGCTTCTAAGTGGAAATACGAGCTATAAGCGGGAAAGCTTACGCAAGCCCTCGCCAAAACCAACGATAACAAAGATATACCCCTTATTGTCCCCCGACTCGGTGGTGGCTCATGAAGGATGTGCTTCGCATTGCGATCGTGGATCCCTCAGATTCCACGCGCGAACCACTGCGGAATCTTCTCCTCGGCGTTGAATCGGTCTGGCTGGAAGCCGAGTGCTCGCGCTACGAGTTCTTCATCGACGTGGCGCGGCAATCCAGCCCCGATCTCGTGGTGGTCTCCTTGGACGCCGATCACGCCAAGGACCTCCAGCTCATTCAGCAACTCACCGCGGAATTCCCCAATATTCCAGTCCTCGGCGTCTCCGCGCGCGGCGACGGCCAGTCGATCTTGCAAGCCCTGCGCGCCGGCGCCAAGGAGTTTCTAACCGCCCCAGTCGTGCTCGAAGAGCTGCTTCTCGCTTTGAACCGGCTGCGGCAAACCCGCACGACGGTCGCCGCCGACGGCACGCTTTCGGTCAACGGCGCCCCGAAAGTCGACACGCTCAGCGTCTGCGTTGTCGGCTCGCGCGGCGGCGTCGGCTGCACCAGTCTCGCCGTCAACCTCGGCTGCAACCTGGCCCAGGATACGCGGCTCAATGTCGCCCTTGTCGATCTCGACCTCGCGCTGGGCGACGCCGACGTCGCCTTGGATCTCATCCCCGACTACACGCTGGCCGACGTCGCCATGAACATCGACCGCCTCGACATGACCTTTCTGCGGCGTTCGCTCTGCAAACATGCCAGCGGGCTTTCGCTGCTTCCCCATCCGGTGCAGATGGAAGACATCTCCCTCATCCACGAAGACCATCTGGGCCGGGTGATCGGACTTCTGAAAGCCAGCTATTCCCACCTTATCTTCGATCTCAGCAAACGCTTCACACCCACGGATTTGACGGCCATGCGCATGAGCGACGTCATCCTGCTGGTCGCCCAGCTTGAATTGACCAGTCTGCGCAACATCGTTCGCCTCTTGCACACGCTGGGGAACGAAGACGGCATGGCCGACAAGCTAAAGGTCGTAGTCAACCGCGTGGGCGCCGACGAAGGCGACATCACCCTAAGAAAGGCCGAGGAAACCATCGGCCGTCCAATCTTCTGGCAAGTCCCCAACGACTTCAAAGCGATGATTGGAGCCCGCAACGCCGGCGTGCCGCTCTTGACCCATGCTCCCAAGAGCAAGACGCAAGTCAGCATCGCCGCTCTGGCGCAGGCTCTCTCCGGCAGAGGCCCGCAAGAACCCGCCAAGAAAGAACGGCGCGGCTTCTTCTCATTCAAGTAGAACGCCAATTCGCTAAAATGAGCCCTGCTTGCGAATTCTCACCCAAACGGGCAAGTTCGGGCCAATATGAACGCGCTTCGAAAGCTGCAAGGACGATGTTTGGCCGGCATGCTGGTCCTCAGTTGGATCGCCTGGGCCAAGCCCGCGGACGCTGGACTGTACAACACTTCCGAACCCAATGAAGGAAAGCTGGGCGCGCAGGAGCTTCCACTCGCTCAGCGCTTTCTCGTCTTTCGGGACACGCTCTTCAAGCTGCGCAGCATCGGCATGGACGCCGTCCCTTTCGATAATGACTTGCGGCGACGCTACCTGCTCGCCGAGCATGCCGCCCAAGCGCCGATCGCAAAGCTCTCGGCGGAGCAAAAGCTCAATCTCGGCGCTGTGCTGATCCGCCGCAAGAAGCTCGATGCCGCGCTCGACATCCTCCGGCCCGTGGCCGCACAAGAGCGCGACAATTTCTTGGTGCTCGCCAATCTGGCGACCGCCTATGCCCTTAGCCGACAGGAGCAGGAGCAGCGCGCCATCTCGACGCTCGAGGAGGCGCTGGCGCATTGGCCGTCGCGTTTCAATCAACTGCCCAAGGAGAAACAGGACTACCTCGCCAACATCAAATGGCACGAAGGCGCCTACGAATTCTATCGCGAGTCCGAAACCTTCCTGCTTAAGCTCCTGAAGCTGCGCGCCCGCGAAACCCGTCTCAAGGATAAAAAGTCCGATGATTTCGACACGGTCGATGCTCTCTTCGGCGACGGTAAAGCCGCGGTGAAGTTTGTCGGCGAGAGCGGCAAATTCGAACCGGGCAAGATCGCCGCCGTCGAAAAGGCAAAGTTGCCCAAAAGGGCCGTCGAAATCGTGGAGCAACTCTTGGTTTGGATGCCGGAAGACATTCGGCTCTATTGGCTCTTGGGTGAGCTGATCAATGCCGAGGGAGACATCGCCGGTGCGCGGATGATCTTCAATGAGTTATTCGGAGACCACAAATTGCGGACTGCTGAAGTGCGCGCTCGCCATCGTGCGTTGAACGAGGCCAAGCTCCCAGCGCAGCCCGACGTCGCCGTCAATCAGACTTTCGAGCCCGAGGACAAGCCCAAGGACCAACCGACTGCAGCGCTGCCCGAGATTCGAACGCTTCTGGTCGGCTTCGGCGCCGGCGTCGTCGTCGGCATCTTTGTCATGTGGCAAGTCCGCGAATTCCGCCGTCGCCGTGCATTGGCCCAAGCCCGCAGATGAGCGCAGCGAATCTGCGGGGTTCTTCGAGGTGAAGAAGAACCCGCGCAGGCTCGAAGACTCGCCTGCGGGCTTGGCGTTTCTGTAAAATCGAGGGAAAGGAGACCCTCGGTCCATGCGCGTGGCCCATTTCGACTGCTTCAGCGGCATCTCCGGCGACATGACGCTCGGCGCCCTGTTCGACGCCGGCGTGCCCACGCAGCCGGTGCTCGACGGCATCGCCTCACTTGGGCTGCCCATAAAGGTGACGGTCGAGAAGGTCTGCAAAGGCGGCTTCGCGGCGACGCAGGTCATCGTCGAAGCGCCGGAGGAATCGACGCACCGCTTCCTGCCGGACGTCGAGGAGATTCTTTCGCGCGGCAAACTTTTAATGAAGCAGCGGAATCTGGCACTTAGCATTTTTCGCAAGCTCGCCCAGGCCGAATCGACCGTACACGGCATGCCTATTGAGAAGGTGCATTTTCACGAAGTCGGCGCTTTGGATAGCCTCGCAGATATCGTCGGCGTTGCCGTCGGCTTGGATTTGCTTGGCGTCGAGCGATTCACGAGCAGTTCCGTGGCGACCGGGACCGGCATGGTGAAATGCGCTCACGGCATGATGCCGATTCCGGCGCCGGGGACCGCAGAATTGCTCAAAGGCGCCCCGCTGCGACCATGCAACATCCAAGGCGAACTCACCACGCCGACCGGAGCGGCGATCTTGGCGACGGTTGTCCGTCGCTGGACTGATGCACCGGAAATGATCGTGGATCAGATCGGTCACGGTGCAGGTCAGCGCGATTTACTGGAACAGCCGAATGTTCTTCGGTTATTTTTAGGTGACGACACTATTCCGACCGCCGATCGAGATACGGTGTGGATGATGGAAACGAATCTCGATGATGTGCCTGGAGAGGTCATTGGCTATTGCACGGAGCAGCTCTTCGCTGCGGGCGCGCTTGATGTCTTCACGGTTCCCATTGCCATGAAGAAAAATCGGCCCGGCGTTATGCTTAGCGTGCTGACACCCCATGTGAACCTCGAGGCGATTGAGGCCATCATCTTCAATGAGACACAAACCTTCGGCATCCGGCGATATCTCGTGACACGCAGCAAGCTCTATCGCCAGCACGTCTCGGTTGACACGCCTTGGGGCCAGGTGCAGGGAAAACTCGGATGGTTGAAAGGAAAACCGCCCATTTTCACGCCAGAGTACGACGATTGCGCCCGTATCGCCCGCGAACACAAGGTGCCATTGCGCGAGGTGA
The DNA here is from genome assembly GCA_016195405.1 of Planctomycetota bacterium. Taxonomy (GTDB): domain Bacteria; phylum Planctomycetota; class Planctomycetia; order Gemmatales; family Gemmataceae; genus JACPZP01. The sequence continues at coordinate 62,447 of JACPZP010000179.1, forward strand.
TGGACGCCGCGCGCCGTTCGAATTCATTGGGTGGCACGCCCTGAGTAGGACGCGAAGGGCGTGCGAAGCGCCCACGCCCTTCGAAAATTCAGGGCGTGCCACCCACCTTCGAGAATCTGCATGCCAACAGCCAACGAAATACGCCAGCAATTCATCGACTTCTTCGTGCAGAAACACGGCCACACCTTCGTGCCGTCGTCACCGGTGGTGCCGCACGACGATCCGACCTTGCTCTTCACCAACGCCGGGATGAATCAGTTCAAGGACATTTTCCTCGGCACAGGGACGCGGCCTTACAAGCGGGCGGCCAACACGCAGAAGTGCATTCGCGCCGGCGGCAAGCACAATGACCTCGACGACGTCGGCAAGGACACTTACCACCACACCTTCTTCGAAATGCTCGGCAACTGGTCATTCGGCGACTACTTCAAGAAGGAAGCAATCGCGTGGGCTTGGGAACTGTTGACCGAGGTCTGGGGCCTCGACAAAAGCCGCCTGCACGCGACGGTCTTCGAAGGGAGCGAAAACGAAGGCGTGCCGCGCGACGATGAGGCTCTCGAATACTGGAAGACCGTCACCGACATCGACCACTCCCACATCCATTGGGGCAACAAGAAGGACAACTTCTGGGAGATGGGCGACACCGGACCGTGCGGCCCGTGCAGCGAGATTCATATCGACCGCACTGCGGACAAGACGGGTGGCCCGCTCGTTAACAAAGGCTCGGCAGACGTTATCGAAATCTGGAACCTGGTCTTCATCCAATTCAACCGCAACGCCGACCGCACGCTAACGCCCTTGCCCGCCAAGCACGTCGACACTGGCATGGGCTTCGAACGCGTGACAGCGATCCTCCAGGGCAAGTCGAGCAATTACGACACGGACGTGTTCATGCCGATCTTCGACGCCATTCAGAAAATAACCGGCGCTCCGGAGTACACCGGCAAGCTCGATGATCTGAAGGACACCGCGTATCGCGTCATCGCCGATCATGTGCGCGCTTTGACATTCGCCTTGACCGACGGCGCTCAACCGAGCAACGAAGGTCGAGGATATGTACTGCGTCGCATCTTGCGACGGACGGAGCGCTACGGCCGACAGGTCTTGGGCACGACGAAGCCGTTTTTGTGCGATTTGGCGCCGACCATTGTGCGTGTGATGAGCGGGGCGTTTCCGGAATTGGAAAAAAACCTAGCCAGAGTGATCGACTGTATCCGCGAGGAAGAGGAGAGCTTCATTCGCACGCTGGACCGCGGGATCAAGCTGTTCAAAGAAGCCGCCGGCCGTGCGGAGAAGGAAGGCCGCAAGCTCGTCAGCGGCGAAGATGCGTTTCAGCTACACGACACCTACGGCGTGTATATCGACATCACCGAACAGATGGCCGGCGAGGCGGGCCTCAGCGTCGATCGGGCTCGCTTTGAGACGCTCCTCGAAGAAGCGAAAGAGAAAGCCCGCGGCGCCCGCAAGAGGTTTGAGGTAACCACCGTCCACGGCGACCTCCCTTCCACCGACGATTCCCTCAAGTACAAGGGTCTAGGCGCCAAAGCCAAAATCGTCGGCTGGATGAAGGACAACCTCGTCGGCACTTCAGGCAAACTGGCGTCTGGCGATCAGGTGGCGCTCTTGCTCGACAAAACGAACTTCTACGCCGAGCAGGGCGGCCAGGTCGGCGACAAGGGCTGGATCCGCTCCAAGACCGGTACTTTCGAAGTCGACGATACGCAGCGGCTTGGTGACGCGATCCTTCACGTCGGCAAAGTTTACGAGGGCACCATCAAGGTTGGGCAGCCGGCGACGCTGGAAGTCTCGGGCATCCGCGCCGACACCATGCGCAACCACACGGCCACGCATCTACTTAATTGGGCGCTGCGCAAAGTGCTGGGCGAGCATGTCGAGCAAAAGGGTTCGCTCGTCGATGCCCAAAAAACCCGCTTCGACTTCGCCCACGATATCCCCCTCACGTCCGAGCAGATCGGCGAGATCGAGCGCTTGGTGAACGAGAAGATCTACGCCGATTTGCCGGTGACGCCGATTGAGATGCCGCTGGTGGAAGCGAAGCAGATTGCCGGGGTGCGTGCCGTCTTCGGTGAAAAGTATCCTGATCCCGTCCGAGTTCTTCTGATCGGCGCGAAGAAACCGGCCGACGTGACGATCGACAATTCCGTCGAATTCTGCGGCGGCACGCATTTGACGCACACTGGCGAAGCGGGCTTTTTCAAGATCGTCAGTCAGGAACTGGTTAGCAAAGGCGTGCGGCGCGTGACGGCCGTGACCGGCAAGGAAGCGGTCACCACCGTGCAGAAGATCGCTTCGGTCGTCGATGATCTGACGACTCGGTTTCGGTGCAGGCCGGAAGAAATCGCCGCGCGCATTGACTCGTTGCAAGAAGAAATCAAGAAACTGCAAATTCAGGTCAAGAAGGGAGCGGCGACCGACATGGGTAGCGCGGCCGACAAGTTGCTTGCAAGCGCGAAACAGGTGAACGGGGCGCAGGTCATCGTCGGTGAGATGCCGGCCGGTCCCGACGAGCAAATCCGCAACCAAATTGACCGCATCAAGCAGAAGGCCGGCAGCGCCGTGGTCGTGGTCGGCTGGAAGGACGACGGCAAAGTCGGTCTGATCGCCGCGGTCACCGACGACTTGGTGCAGAAAGGCGTGCACGCGGGCAAGCTGGTCGGCCAAATCGCCAAGGTGGTCGGCGGCGGCGGCGGCGGTAGGCCCAATATGGCCCAGGCCGGCGGCAAAGAACCTGGAAAGCTCGGCGAGGCGCTGGAATTGGCCCAAAAAATCGCCGGTGAGCAACTGGGTGAGTAGACACCCCCCCCGACGAATCTATTCTCTTCCCATTTCTTGGCGATAAGTCGTTAGGCCGTGCGGTTTAACGAAATGCGTCTACTGAGACTCCCGGGACCTTCTCGAGGATGCTCAGGAGCAGTTGACAGTTTGGGGTATGAACATGCGGTCAAGTGAACGCAGTTAAGACCCTTGGCGATAACGTCTTGCAACTACGCCATAGCAGCGTGCACTCGACTGAAGTGTCAACCTGTTTTTGGCGTTCAACAGTCGTTCTGAGAAAGTCCCGAGACTCCCGAACACACACCCCGGCAAACGCATTCGACCTTTTACTAAACGCATCCGGCAATTGACAACCGCATCCGGCAGTAAGGTAAACGCATTCGCCAGGTCGGTAAACGGATCAACCGCTTCGCGGTGGGTTCCCCGGATGTGCGGTCTCGGGGACCAACTCTGAATCAGGTTCTAAGGCGTAGCGCGCTTGCTCACGCCCAGGGAATGGCCGCTCGCTTCGTTGCTCGTGAATTCCGTGGGCCGGGGCTTGCCGGCTGGCGCGAGACAGTATTTATAGATGTCGCCGGTCAACTCGTAGATGCCGAGCTTCGTCTGGTCGTTTTTCATGCCGGACTCGTCCAAGATGTCGATCTCTTTCGTCTTCTTGGACGCATCGATCTTGAAGATTCCACTGGCGACCGTCTTGTCTCCCACCTTGATCATCCACTTGTTCCCGTCGTAGACGAGTTTCGATGTTGGAACTTCCTTGGGCGGCGTCTTTTCGTCCACAAGCGTCTTGCCGTTATTCACCAACGAGAAGGTCACCCACGTCCCCTGGAGTTTGTCGAGGTCGCCCTTGGAAGGATCCTTTTTGGTTCGGTCGCCTGTCCCGGGATTGTGGGCTGCCATAAGGACTCCAGTCGAGAGAATTAGTATCTTTCATCTTCCCATCTCCTGCGTTTGCGGAGAAGATTTGGGGCCTCTAGCGTGGTGTCATTATGCAGCTGGCGCGCTGTAGGCAGCTGGCGCGCTGTAGCGGCGATACGTGCGCAGGGTGTCGCCCATGATC
>JACPZP010000180.1 GCA_016195405.1 Planctomycetota bacterium
AGCAAAGACCAACTCCGCTCAGCTATCGAAGCCTTCGTCTCCATGACCAACCAGCACCCGAAGCCATTCCATTGGCGCAAACGCGAGGTGAGAGGCAGTCAACTGCGTAACACGATAGTCAACTTATGCAACTAAGCACTACAATCCCAGGCGGATCCCGGAGATCATCAAGGCGGTACACGCGCGTCTGCAGGGCGTGCAGATTGAGTCCTTACCTTATGAACAGATCCTGGAACGGTATGACCGTCCGACCACGCTGTTCTATCTGGATCCGCCGTACTGGCGACGCAAACTCTACAGATTTAACTTCAGCGACGACGATTTTCGGGCCCTGGAGGCGCGCCTGCACGGCATTCGCGGACGATTCATTCTGTCGCTTGACGACCATCCCGACGTACGAAAACTGTTTGCGAATTGGCGCCTGGAACGGACGGAGATCGCCTATACGGCCCGGACGAACGCCGGCAAGCGTTACGGTGAACTCCTGATTCTCAACTTCGATCCGGCGAGTAAGCCATCGGCAGCAGAATCAGCGCAAGAGAAAAGGGCCGACCAGTAGTTTCTGGTTTCGGCCCTGTGTGCGAGTTGCCCGGGTGTCTCCGGCACCTATGCCTCTCAAATCGCCGTGCGGCCCAGCAGGACTTCCTGGAAATCCTGACCGGCGCCAACACTGGCGGCGACCTGTGCCATTCGGGCAGGTTGATCGATCGTGATGCGGAGACGTGGCGCGCCTTCGGCGTTCCACCAGCCCTTGTGCGAGTCGCCGCGGTCCACGGCAACCTCGAAGCCTCCAGCGGTTTGCCGAACCCGAAGGCGCATGTCGATCAGGTGCTCGCCGGATCTCAGCCAGAGGTCGATGACAGCAAAACCCGATCCAATCATGACCCAAAGGTGATCTGTTCCGGCGAGCTCAACGTCGAGCTGTCTGCCGCCACCGACATCCACCGCCACGTTCATTTGTTCGTGACTTTCCATCCTTCCCTCCTTCGGGTCGGCCCGCACGCCGTTGTTTTGGCTGCGGGCCGGCCCCAGGGCAGGGAGGCGCGAATCACGAAATTAGGGCTGACCAACTTCGCCCAGTGGCAGGGATCCCAGTTCGGATGAGTACCAGAAGAGACAGATTAGCACCAGGAGGAAATAGAGAACGGCGCGCAGGTAGAGGAGCGCGGTATACCGGTTCTGCGAAGGGTGGGAACTGAGGTTCTCCAACAAGCGAACCGCCATGGCGAGCGCCAGAAGTCCAAGTCCAGCGAACGCAAACCACAGCAATTCCGGATTGAGCGCCGCGAAATCCTTACCGACGATGACACGGTGCGCCAGGGCTGACTTGGCCCACAGACTGTGGCCCGTTCGGATTTCCCGCTGCATGGCCGCAACGCAGTGAAACGGTGGGACCCAAAACAGGACGACGATCACCAAGAAGTAAGAAGTGTTCTTCAGGTGTGCAGCTTGCGCGGTGTGGGCCTGGAAACGCAGTGGCACGACGACGGATTCGGACAGGACCGTTCGGGAGATGACCCACTGGACAGCGGCTGCGATCAGGGTAATTCCCAAGGACAGGGCCAATGCGGCTGGATTGCCGATACTGGCTAGCCACTCATCAATTGCGAGAGCAGCCACCGAACTCAGCAGCATGAGGGCAGACAGCCAGGCGGCGACCGGCCAGACGTCGGCGCGACTGGTGTCGAGTGCGCTTTCTTGCAGTAGTGAGTCCGCGTAGAGCGCAGCGTATAGCATCCCGGTCACGATGAGAAACAGCCCGTGGCCAGAAGAGGCGGCTATCAGACATGAGATCGTGACCGATGCGAGTAATATCCCGGCGGTCGGAAGCCTCGCCTTGGTTGTGCGGAATGATCGCCTGTGATTCGGCGGTGTCGTTGACCGAACCGGCAGGGACACGGACGCATGTGGCAACGCGAGGTGAAACATCTGGGCCTCGGCTGTCGTGAGCGGGGCATACCCCGCGAGGTCCAGGACGTCGTTTATCTTCTGGACGTCGACGATCGCCAATCCCGTGGCCAGGATTGCCACTGCGGCACTTCTCTCCGGCAGGCGATCACCGGCTTCAACTCGACGATAGGCGCGATCGTCACGGTAATACGAGGGAATTCGCCTGGCTACCTCGTTCTGTGTTATCCCTTGTGCCCGGCGGATTTCGGCTATTGTTCTGCCAAAGACTTTGGAATCAGGAGAAGAGGCCACGCCTAGCCGAAGTATAGCCGCAGAGTGCTGGGCTTACAAGATCGAGTTTTCGCGCCCCATTTAACACGGCGATGGACTGGACCTCCACTGGTCCGGTTGTGGTCCTGCCTGTTGTGGCCCTTCCCGGAGCAGTTGCACTGGCCGCAACCTGAGCCGTGACCACCTCGGATCCAATCACCCTCGCCTATCGAAGTTGCCGGACCCTGGACGGACACGCCGAATCTCTCGCTATCGCGAAACGCGGAGGTCGCGTTGTTGTCGCCCTGCCTGCCATCTGGGCAGATGGCGGACCACGGCGAGCGCCCTCCAGTCCATGGCTTGACGATCCGCGATTCTATGTCAATCTCAACGCCACCGAGTGCCGGACTTGGCGACGGATTCTTGCAGGCGCCAGCATCGCTGCCATCGCAGCCGAGGACGGCGTGAGCCGCGCCGCCATCTACGAGCGGATTCAGGGCAACCGATTCGGACACGGCGGCATGATCGCAAAGAACTTCTGGTGCCTGCTGTGGTGGCGGCTCCGCCGACGCATGACCGAAGGCGCCCGATGAGCGCCGCGCTACGAGTCGGCCGGAACCTTGAGCCAAACCAGATCTACCGGATGAACTGCCTGGATGCGATGCCCCTGCTGCCTGACCGCTGCATTGACCTGATCCTCTCGGACTTGCCGTATGGCGTGACGGCGAATCCGTGGGACTCCATCATCGATCTCGACCGACTGTGGATTGAATACAAGCGCATCATCAAGCCTCGCAGCGCGATTGTGCTGACGGCTCAGTGTCCCTTCGACAAATTGCTCGGAATGAGCAATCGCGAGTGGCTTCGCTACGAATGGATCTGGGAGAAGAGCCGGGCGAGCGGATTCGTGCATGCCAAACATGCCCCGCTCAAGGCTCACGAGAACGTCCTCGTCTTCTACCAGAGGCACCCCCGCTACAATCCGCAGTTCACCGAGGGTAAACCGTACGTGACCGGCGGACGTGCGCGTTACCAACGCAACTTCGGCAAGTACGTCGGCGCCGTGGTGACCACCAACACCGGCTACCGCTATCCCCGTAGCGTGCTGCGCATCAACTCCGAAGGCCGCCCGGTCCATCCGACGCAGAAGCCGGTGGCGCTCTTTGAATACCTCATCCGGACATACACCAAGCCCGGCGACCTGGTGCTCGATAGCTGCATAGGTTCCGGTACCACCGCCATCGCCTGCCTGAATGCCGGCCGAAACTTCGTCGGCTTCGAACTCGACCCGGACTTCTTCCAAATCGCGCAGGCCCGCATCGCCGCCCGGCGCGCAGAACTTCAATCCAAAGCCCTATGAATTCACTCTTCGAACAATTCTTTGCCTGGAGCTGGAACCGTATTGTTGCCAAACCCGCGCACCCGACGAATCCATATTCGCTGAGCCTGGGCTCTCTGGTCATCGACGGGCAGACCACGGCCAGCCGGATGATCATCCCCCAACTCAAGCGGGCCGAACACATGGCCATCCTGGGCAGGACGGGAACCGGCAAGAGTTCACTGCTGCGATTCATGGCCTCGCAAGACATCGCCTACGATCGCGGCTTCCTGTTCTTTGACCTGCACGGAGATGCCACAACCACCTTGCTGGGTTTGCTGGCTCAGCACGAACAGGCGACCAGGCAGGATCTGAGCACCAGGATCATCGTCATCGAACCCGGCGATCCGGAAGTCTCAGTTGGACTCAACGTTCTTGAACCGACTGCCGCGCAGCAGAGCTTCGTGCAGATCGCCGAGTTTGCCGGGTTGCTCAAGCAGCGCTGGCATTTGGATGCATTCGGAGCACGGACCGAAGAATTGCTGCGCAACAGCCTCTTGCTGCTCTCTGAGAGTCGGCTGACCCTGCTGGAACTGGCGCCTCTGCTGACCGATGACGCTTTCCGGGCGCGCTGCCTGCGGGGAGCCGGCAACAGCGAAGCTCGCGATTACTTCGCCATCCGCTACAACCAGGCCAGTGAAGGACAGCAGACCATGTTCCGGGACGCCGTATTGAATAAGGTGTCGGCGTTCACCGCCGATCCGCACTTCAGGCACATCCTGGGGCAGCAGCGTTCGACCTTTTCGTTGATTGATGCGATCGACAGCGGCTACTGGATCATTCTGAATTTGGACAAGGGCAGACTCGGTGAGCACGCCGCTACGTTAGGCAGCCTGCTCCTGACCAAAGTCAAAAACGCACTATTCGCCCGACGCAGGCGGCAGCTCTTCACGCTCTACTGCGATGAGATACAGAATCTGGTTGCCTTCGATAGCGGTCTGGACACATTGCTTTCAGAAGCCCGCAAGTTCGCCATCGGGATTGTTTCGGCCAATCAGTTCCTCGATCAGTACCCGCCGCAGATGCGTTCCGCCATCATGGCCATCGGCACGCACATTCTCTTTCAGCTCTCCAGCGCGGACGCCGACAAGATGGCTGCGGCACTTGACGGCGGCAAGCACTTGGCGGAAACCCTCAAGAACCTCCCGCAGCGAAATCTCGTGGTCAAGACAGGCCATCATCACTATGCCCGCGTGGTCGTGCCCTCCTTTGATCCTGCGGACACCAACTACCAGGATTTGTACAACCGTTGCCGTGCCCGGTGGGCCAGACGGCGAGCCGATGTCGAGCGGGAAATCAGAAATCGCACGCGTATTGACAACGGCCTGGAAACCAGGGAGGCCCTCCATGGCTGGGAGTAATCGCACGAGTGTCGTACTGCAGGAGCGGGATCGGCGACTACTCGAGGCTCTGGAGTCGATGCGCGTGATCAACCGCGAGCAGGCCAAGGTCGTGGCCGGATTTCGATCCACGAGGCGTGCCAATGACCGCCTCCTGATACTGGCCCGCGCAGGATTCCTCAAACGCGCTTTCATCGGCAGCCGCCAAGCGGTGTATTGGCTGCCCGGCAAGACGTTACAGGAGCGAGGGCGTAAAAGTGACGGTGTCTCATCGGAACCCGCGGCTCTCTTTCTGAATCATCAACTGGAAATCAACCGCGTTCACCTCCTGGTTCAGTACGCCGCGATTCCGGTGCGCGGCTGGTGGTTTGTCCGCTGGCAGGATTTCCAGCGACCTCCCTCCGCGACTGTGCCGCTGATTCCGGACGGATATTTCGAAGTCGGTTCTCAACAAGGATTCCGGCCGGTGTTCGTGGAGGTGGACCTTGGCACGGAGGCCGTTCCAGTTCTTGCCAGGAAGGCCAGCCTCTATCTGCAATTGGCTACGTCAGGCGAGTTCTCCCAGCTCTTCGGACGCAGTCAGTTCCGGGTGCTGTTGATTACCACCTCGGATCGCAGGCTGCAAAACATCCGCGGTGCAGTCGCCAAGTTGACCGACAAGATCTTCTGGTTTGGGACACTCGATGCGGTTTCGCCCGAGAGGTTCTGGGCCGCTTCGTGGCTGCGTCCGACCGGCGATCAGAGACAATCCCTTTTGTGAAACTCCCATGCGCTATTGTCACTACTGCCACAAAACAACGACGGGCGATCCGCTCTTCTGCCATTTCTGCGGCTTCACGTACGACGCCAAGCTTTGTCCCGGTCGTCACATCAACCCGCGCTGGGCCACCGTCTGTTCCCAGTGCGGCTCGCGTGAGCTGAGCACGCCGGCTCCGCGCGTGCCGTGGTGGCTAAAGCCCCTGCTGCTGGCAGGCTCGCTCCTTCCGGGCGTACTGGTTGCGCTCCTCCTGGTTATGGTCGCCATTGGCCTGTTGCAGGCGGTCCTCACGAACCAGGCCGTCCAGGCTCAACTGATGGCAACCGTGCTCATTCTAGCGGTGCTGTGGTGGCTATTCCTTTTGCTGCCGCACTTCATTCAAAACATGTTCCGGTCATTATGGCGCAAACCAAAGAAAGACAGGCATCAACATTGACACTCGCCGACAAACGCCGGGATGCCGAAAGGCTGATTTCACAGGCGTTATCTGCTCGTTCCTCGGCCAACTCCCCGGCCAGTTTGGACGCGAGGTTGGCCGGACCGTTGGCCGATACCTTGGCCGCCCCGACGGTTGAGAGCAAGTTGGGCCGGCCGCTCCGTCTGAACGAGGTTGCCGCCCTGATCGGCTGCTCGCCATGGACCGTAAGGCAGAAACTTCTCCCCCGAGGGTTTCCGCACTTCCGGTTCGCGGCCAGCGGCAAGTTGATCTTCTACGAAGCCCAAGTTGTGCGCTGGATCGAAAAACAACAAGGAGGACCAAACGGTGAGCCTCTTCAAGCGGGGCAACGTATGGTGGGCGTACTTTTACATCGACGGAGTCCGGCATCAGGAAAGCACCGGAACAAGTAACAAACACCTGGCGGAGAACATCGAGCATAAGCTCAGAACCGAAGCCAGCGCCCGGCGTCACCAGTTGGTCGAGTACGATCTCGACCTGACTGTCGCTGCGCTTGCCGCGCGGTTTCTTGCCGACGGCGAAGTGCGTCCTCACCACATCTGGCATCTCAAGGCGCTCTTGCCGTTCTTCGGCGACACGCTTGTGGTTCGCCTCAATCGCAACATGGCCCGGGAATTTCGGCTGTGGCGCAAGAAGCAGGACGTCACGGATGCCACGGTCAACCGGGCGCTGAGCGTCCTTCGCCACATTCTCTTCTGGGCCTTGGACGAGACGCTCATCGAAACTAACCCGATGGCGCGCGTGCCACTGGTCCAGGAACGGCGAATCAAACGGCCGGTCATGACCCTCGATGAGGAAGCACTCCTGCTTCCTGCATTGCTGGATTACCTGCGAGGCATTGTCACGGCTGCGTTGGACACCGGCATGCGACGCGGCGAAGTTCTCAAGCAGCGGTGGGAGGACGTAGATCTTTCCCGAAAACTGCTGCTGGTCAGCAGTTCGAAAACCGCCGGCGGGGAGTCTCGCGAGATTCCTCTCACGAAGCGCGTTCAGGGATTGCTCGAAGCGAACTCACGCCCAGAAGGCGTTGTGTTCACCCTCAACGGCAAACCTCTGTCGTGGATCCGTAAAGGGTACCTGGGCGGCATCAAGCGTGCCGGCCTGCGCCACTTCCGATTCCACGACCTCCGCCACACCTTCAACACGCGCCTGATGGAAGCCGGCGTAATCGCCGACGTCCGCATGGCGCTCATGGGCCACTCCGGTGGCTCGAACGTCCACTCGATCTACACCCACGTGGAATTGCCGGCCAAGCGCAAAGCGATCGGTCAGCTCGAAGCGTGGGTCAACCAGCAACAGGAAGAACTCAAGAAAGACAAGGAGCAGAAGAATGCCAGCACCAAAGAACGATCCGAAAGCAGCGTCCCCGGCGAAATCCGAGGGACGCAAGCCGTGGAAGAAGAAGACGCCCGTTGAAATTGTCCTGGAGCAGGCCGACAAGCTGCGCGCCGAGATCGCGGAGGCCGAAGAGAATATCAAAGCCAAACGCCGGCAACTCGAGAAGTTCGAGCAGGCCAAGAAGCTGTTCGAAGGGACGTAGTTCATATGGAACTTCTCCCGGAGAACCTGAAGTGCCGTCTGCCGCCTCTGTACAGTCAGGAAGCAGCGGACGAGCCTGTCGTATATGCCCGGTATTTCCTGCCAGCCACCCGTTGGGCGTGGTACCCGACCGAAGGCGAACCCGAGGATGAGGACTTCCTGTTCTTCGGCTTCGTCAACGGACTGGATGCCGAATTCGGCTACTTCCGCCTATCGGAGCTTGAGTCGGTTCGGGGACCCGGCGGCGAGACTGTACAACGAGACCTCTCCTTCACAGAAGGCAGGCTCACCGATGTAGTGCCCGCGCCCGAATCTTAAGGCGCCGGGATTTTGAGACCAGGACTTTCTCTTGGTCTCTTTTCTTTTGGCAAAACCTCCTTGCATCGCTCAGGTGCAATGGAATCAGGAGCACTCATGAGCACTTACCGCAGAAAGAAGAGAACGTTCACCTGGATGTCGGCCGGGGCGTCGCTACGGGGCTCGGAAAGCTGGTACGCCGGGGCGGCGACGGGCGTCGCGCGCGACCTTGCCTCCATGTTGCCACTCGGGCCGTTCAGGTCCCGAAAACTGCACCTTGTGAGCGACCTCCTTACACCTGCTCGCTTCAATGGTAGTGGGAGGCAGCCGCGCTTCCCTAAAGACAAAACTCAAAACATATAGGAGAAATGAAACGCATGAAACGCCTTTCTGTTGTTGTGGCCGGCACTGGCCAGATCCGTGACGTCGAGATCCAACCCGGCACCACCGCCGGCGATATCCTCAATCAACTCGCCCTGAAAGACTACCTGCTGTCCAAAGGGCCGAACGACCCGTTCCTCGCCGCTGCCGAATCCGTGTACGACAAGGTCAACGACGGCGAGAAGATCTTCGCATCGACCAAAGCTGAGGTGGGACTGCGCGCATGCGCATAAAGCTCATCACCTCGCGCCCCGCCCCCGCATCCGTCCGGGACCTCCTCTCCCGGATGGTGCGGGGCCGGGGCCCCACCGAGCCGGTCCAGCGCCGTGAGATTCCGTATTGGCAGGAACGGGGTTGGAATCAGAGCGGCAACACCTATAACGGTACCTACCAAACCCGCTACGCCGCGTTCTGGGGCGAGATCATCGAGCATTCGGCCACCGACATTGATTTCTTCCTCTACCAGCCTTCGGATGAGATCCGCCGCTGCGGCCACTGGGCCTGTTTCCAGCACCGGGGCAGCGACTGGTATCTGGTGCATATGGGCCGACGGCCCAAGGACGTCAGTTCCGGCATGCTGGCCATTGAACGGCTGATCACTGAGGCTTACGAATCCTGAAGCAGCAAGGAGCAAAGACAATGGACAGAGAAGTCATAGATCAGGTACGAACCGAACGGCAGCGGCTCATCAAGAAGAGAGAGTCGCTGCTTGGTTCCTTCTCCAAGGCAGCCGTGACGGGCAGATCCAAGCGACTGTCCGAACTATTCGTCAAAATCTGCCAGACCAATGAGTTCCTCAAATCGCTGAACCAAATTGGCAGTAAGGAGAAGGAACTAGTGTCAGGGCATCGCCGATATGCTGTCAGCTCGCTGTTCCTGCACGAGAGCTTCACCAAGCTGACCGTGGACAGAGATGAGGAGTTCTTCTTCATCACCGGCAACGAGATTGATGGCGTGTTTGTGCTCGACCAGTGGGCGGAGTTTTCCCACCAGAAACGCAGCCTTGTGGGCGTTACCGCGGACACTCGGTCTACGCACAAGCTGCTCATCAAACTGGAGCAGTTCGGACACAAGCTGTTGGCACATTTCCACAGCCACCCTGGGAATGGTCCGGACTCGACCAATCCTTCCGGGATCGATGAGAACTTCCAGCGCAGGCTGGAGGCTGCCGGCCACGTGGCGGTCATGGCAATCTTTAGCCGGGACGGATTCGTTCGTTTTGTCAGGCTGGACCAAAACCTTGAGATCGAAATCTACGGAGAGGGGGTAGAAAGACATGCGCCGGGCATCTTCCGTCTCGCAAACCTCAATCAGGCTTAAGGGGGAGGTGGTCGCCGGAGCCGAGGACCGTCAACATATGATCGCAGGCTTCAGTCAAGGGATCTATTCCAAGGCCTCAGTCTGCTGTGTCGGGGCGGGCGGAATCATCTCGCATATCGCGCCCACGCTCTGCCGCAAGGGAATCGGCCGGATCACTCTGATTGACCGTGACATCGTCGAACCGAGCAACCTCAATCGTCAGCGCTTCTATTCCTCGGACATCGGCAAGAACAAGGCGATTGCTCTTGCCGAGAACCTCGTTCCCGAGTGCATCGCCGCCACCGACATCTACGGCTATGCCTCCCGACTGGAAGAAGCGATTGCAGGTGGCCTCGACCTGACGTGTGACTTGGCTGTTTGCGGCGTGGACAACAACCCAGCCCGCATAGCCGCGAGTCGTTTCTTCCGGTCAGCGGGTATCCCTGTGGTCTTCTGCGCGGTCAGCGCCGACGCCGACCACGGGTATGTGTTTGTCCAGGAGCGGACCGGCTCCTGCATCGCGTGTCTGTTTCCGGATATGGTTGACGATGACCGGTTCCCGTGCCCGGGTACGCCGGCCGTCGCGGACGTTCTCCAGGCAGTCGGTGCGCTGGCAGTCTACGCGGTCGATACGCTGCTCATGACCAGAAGACGCGTCTGGAATTACCGCCGCATCTGCCTTTCCGACGGTGCTGGTGATGGTGTCGCAACGGTGTTGTCGCGGGAATCTTGTCCAATCTGCGAGCCTGACTTCGGAGAATAGCCAACCAAGCGTGCCGGGAGGTGTCCGTATCCTGCAGGCCAATCCCAAGAACGTGTGTGCCAAATAGCTATCAGGAACCTGTGAATCTCACTGTCTGTTCTGTTTTCAGAACAGAGTTCTTCGATACTCTCGCGTCTGGACCAGCCATGGCTACAAATAATGACGAAGTTCACGTACTCTGTTCTGTTTTTGGAACAGTTTACTCAAGTTCTCTCGATTCCGGCCTGCCAAGATCCACCAATTAGTTAGGGCGACAATGGCGGGCGATCTTGTTTTCGGTAGTGCAGGTCGCCTCCCGTGGCGCGACTGCCGTCAATAATAGTGCTAAAGCTGTAACTATCGTGCAGTGACAACGCTCCTGTTGCGGGAGCGTGAAGCCGCCGGATGGTGAGAGGCGAATAGTTGTGACGAAAAAGGATCACAAAACCGTTGACATCGCGCGGAATAGAAGTACACTACTGTTTAAGGCAAGAAGCTCTGTACGTCCTTAATAGCTCGGTGATCTGTCAAGAGAGCCTTGTTTTCTGATACATGCGATATCGGAGTCACATGCTTCCAGCGCCCATCCTCAGTCTCCTCTTCATTTCCATCCACGAAGTGCACGGATCGCCTTAAGGCGTCTCAGTCGTCACACCCGCTTTCCGATCGAAGGCAAGTGAAATGAGCCTCTCAGTTCGCTTATTTCGCATTGCGTGTGGTTGTTCCACGCCTCGGCCTTCAGTAGCGTGGGATGCGCTGCATCACAAGTGCGACATCGGCGCGTGACTCCTGATCATTTCTAAGGAGTCCCTTGAGTTCGTGTCGCTACGTTCTTTGGATCTCAGAGCATTGTCCAGTAATTCGTAATGGGGAAGCCATTCCCGTTCGCGGCGAATGTCGTGAGCATCTTGGAGGAGTGTATGGTAATGTCCAGTAATGCGAGTGCAGCTTGCCTATTTGTGCGGACATGTGGCGCGGTTGGCGTAGTGCTGGCTTTCTTTACGCCTACGTTCTGGGCGCAGAACGTACCCGTATACACGGCGCCCGACGCCATCGCCGCGAGAGTGGGCGGGATCGAAGATGTGAGCAAGCGCACCAGGAGCGCGCGCCATTTTCGCAACGCCAACAGTTCATGGACCGCCGTCATTGGCAGGAATCTGAACGCTCCGGACCAGAGCGGTAAGCTGACGCCTGTCACCCGGCAGCTTTCGCAAAGTGCGAGCGGATGGTTAATGAACGCCGGGGCCCTCACCGTGAATGTGGCCCGAACTGGAAGTGGGCACGATGTGCAACACGCTTACACGACTGCCAGCGGCAGCAAACATGTGGTGACCTTGAGCTTTCCCAACGTGGCATGGCAGAAGGAAACGACGTTTGGGTTCTCGCTAGCGGGCCAGTCTTGGAGTGTGAATCTCGACGAAGACTCGACATCCTTCAGCACGGTAGTGAAATCGCGCCAGGGAGCGCAATCCTACATATTCCCCTTTGACGGACATGGACTGAAGGCGTCGGTGAACGCGCAGGGCGACGTGGTGTTTGACGATGCAACGTCGCTGACACGCGCCACGATGATTCGCGCCGATGGACAGGCTGAGCAGTGTAGTGCCTGGTCGATTAAGGACTCGGCGTTTAGTTTCTCATGCGACGATTCCGGGTTGCCTAAGGCTGCGTTCCCCTATGTCATCGATCCCGTACTGACGCCGTCGGTTGACAACCTCCAATCCTGCCGGTATTGGACGTCCAGTGGATCGGAGATTTCCTGTACCCCTGGGTCTTTCACGGCCAACACTGACACGCGGTTTGGAGCATCGACCTATGACGTCGCGACCTGGACGATGGACACGTCCTCAATCCCAGCGAATGCCACGATTAATTCCGTTCTGGTTAGCATGATCACGGGCAACCTAGGCGGCACCTACACCGTCAGCGGAGACAATGGCGTACAGATGGCGACGTGCGGACCTACGTTCTATTCCCCAATGAACTGCGATAGCGTTGCCGCTCCAACGAATTCGATCACACGGGCAGCGGTGACCAACTTCACTGGCAGTTGTCCGGACTGCAACCGGTACTTCCAGGACCCGCCGCCGCCGTATTATTCAAGTCCCGCCACGTTGAGCAGCTTTTCCCTGACCGTGAACTACACAGCTGCCGCGTCATACTACACGCTGACGACGTCGGCCAGCCCGGCCGGCTCTGGCGGAGTCGGTCTGAACCCGTCGGGTGGGTCATACAGCGGCGGCCAGATCGTAACGCTCGCGGCGACGCCAAACGCAGGGTATGTGTTCTCAAGTTGGACGGGCAACGTAGCAAACACGTTTGCGAATCCCACTACGATCACGATGAACGGTTCGCAGAACGTGACCGCGAATTTTGCGGTGGGGTATGTGCTGACGACATCGGTGAGCCCATCTCCGAGCGGCGGGACGGTTACGGCGATGCCCGCAGGAGGGATCTATGCAACTGGGACAGTTGTGTCTCTTACGGCGACTCCGTCGCAAGGCTACAGATTTGTGAGTTGGACCGGTCCCGTCGCCAGTGCGAGTTCGGCCAACACGACGGTCACCATGTCGTAAGCGGCTTATGAACCGCCTTTCCCAACGGCCCGGCTTCGTTCGACAATGAGGGGGTTCGCCCTTAGGCTTGGACGGTGGCGCTGAAGGGTTTCCAGTTATGTGGCAGCAAC
>JACPZP010000181.1 GCA_016195405.1 Planctomycetota bacterium
GGCTCGTCGAAGCCGGGGCCCGTTTTGTCCTAGTCGATTACGGCTACGATCCAGAGTACGGCAACCTTTGGGACAATCATCGCGCTCCGGGACAGAATCAGCCGCACATCAGCGAAATGGCGAAGCTGCCTCATCATTTGGCCGGCACGGACCGCGGCTGCGGGGCCTTGATCGAAGACTTGCATCAGCGCGGCTTGCTCGAAGAAACGCTGGTCGTCTTCCTGACGGAGTTTGGCCGCACGCCGCGCATCAACCGCGAAGGAGGCCGCGATCACTGGGGCAACGCCGGTTCGCTCTTCTTTGCCGGCGGCGGCGTACGCGGCGGGCAGGTTATCGGTGGAACCGATCGCCACGCCGCCCATCCCACCGGAGCGCGATACGGCCCGTGGGACGTGGCCGCCACAACCTACCGCGCTGTCGGCATCGACCCGGAGACGATCCTCTACGACCGCCAGCACCGGCCGATTCCCGTGCTGGCGCAGGGTGAGGTGATTCCGGGGTTGCTGGGATGTTAGAATGAACGAACTTTCGAGTGCATTGGAAAAAGGCCAAAGACGAAAATCTTTCGAGGCGTAGTGCGCTTGAGCTCGCAAAGACTGACTGTGATTGTGTTCCGATGCGATGAAGCGAGGCCGACATGGATGGTGGCTGGGGAGATGCGCTTACGATCTTTTGGCGGAGCGTTGGATTCTACGTGTTTCTCCCCGTCGCCAGTTTCGCTTGGACCGCGCTACAACTGGGAGTTTTGTTCGGGCGCGACCGCTCGGGCGTCATTGTCGCCATTCCAGTTCTGTATCTAGTACTGGCTGCGATTGCTCTCGTTCTTAGCTGGCCTGCCGCATACGACCAATGGGAGCGATTCATTCTCTTCATGGCATTTGTAGGTATCCTCTTGGCACTCGTAAACCTGAGCAGGGCAGTCGTCATGTTTTTCAACGCTTGCCGCTTTCGGCGCGATCTGTAATCGATGTGACTTTATGGTCTGGAGAACTCCCATGCGTACCTACCTGTCTGCCGGCCTCCTCGGTTTGACATTCGCTATGAGCGTGCAGGCCCAGGAGTCACCTTCCCGGAAGCAAAAGCTCTACATCACCAACAGCGCCGGCAATGACGTCACTATCGTTGATGTCGCTACGAACAAGGTGATCAAGACGCTCGAAGTTGGTCCGCATCCGCACGGCATCGCGGCCCCGGATTCCGGTGGATTCATACTTGTCTCCATCGAGGGATCCAAACCCGGCGAATTGGTGTGGATCGATCCCGTCAAGGATGTAGTCACGCGGCGGATGCCGATTGGTCCGGCGCCAAACCAGCTTGCAGTCACGCCCGACGGCAAGTTCGCCTACGTGCCGGTCGACAACGGCACTTGGGAAGTGATCGACGTCAAAGAGGCTAAAATCGTCGAGCGCATCAAGACCGGCGGCCGGCCCCATAACACTGTGGCCAGCGCCGACGGCAAGTTCATGTATCTCGCTCCTATGGGCAAAACCCGCGAGGTCACCATCGCCCTAGTCGCCGGCCACAAAGTCATCGGCACGCTTCCGTTCGGCGAGTCGGTTCGACCGATCGCGCTTGCCCATGACGGGACAAAGTTCTTCGCCAACGTCGATAATCTCATCGGCTTCGAGATGGCCGACATCGGCAAGCGCAAGGTTGTCGCCCGCATTGAATCGGAGTTGACGCCCGAACAGAAGAAGGTCCCGAGCCGCAGCCACGGTTTATGCTTGCGACCAGGTTCCAACGAAATCTGGACCTGCGATGTCGAACATCATGAGGTGCAGATATTCGATCTTTCTGGAGAAACGCCGAAGCAAAGCGGGAAGATCGCCATGGGCGGACGGGTCTACTGGCTCACGTTCAGCCCCGACGGCAAGTTGGCATACATCTCGGTGCGCAGCAAGAGCCAAATCGCCGTCGTGGACACCAAGACTCGGCAGATCGTGGCCAGCATTCAGGCCGGGCAGGAGCCCAAGCGGCTGATCGTGGTTGCGGTACCGATGCCCAACGGTGTAAATCGGCGTTAGAATATGGTTATGAAACCATCACCCGCCAATAACGGTGTCACTTCGATGGGCCTTACTCACGTCACGGTCAAACTTCGTCCATTGCCAAAAAGTCGCAAGAAGTACGAAGAGGACTTCTTGGTGGACACCGGCGCAACGGACTCGATGGCGCCTGCCAAGAAGTTGAAAAAGGCCGGGATCGAACCCATTGGCAAGATGGCTTACGAACTCGCCGACGGCAGGACAGTAGAATTCCCATTCGGTCTCGCCGTCATTGAGTTCATGGGCGAGATCACTTCCGGCCGTATCATATTCGGGCCCGACGACGCCGAACCGCTTCTGGGGGTGACCGCCCTGGAATCAGTCGGTATCATGGTCGATCCCGCGAGCCAACGGCTCAAGCGCTTGCCCGCGATTCCGTTGAAATAAGAAATGTCTCCGCCGGGTCCAATATTCGCGCCTGACCGGCGAATACCCCGTATCGCGGCTTTCTCGGAAAGCCAATTCGCATTCGTTCCATTGAGGAGTCATTCCATGGTAAACCGCGTGCTGTACCGCGCCAAACTCTTCCGCGGCGCACTGTTTTTTGTGCTGGTGCTTGGTCTCATGGCCGGTGCCGCGCGAGCACAAGACCTCGCCAAAGCCAAAAAGGCCATCGTCGAGGACAAGGTCGTCGCCGGCGGCCCCAAGGATTTCATGGAGGCGCGCTACCTTATTCTCAAAGGCTCTAACGAAGAAATCGGCATGGCTTTGGCTTTGATCGCCAAGGAGCGCTTCGCATGCAAACTTATTCCCAGCCCGGACCCGCTTCGGGCGCGCGTCCAGCGCCGCTTCATCGAGAAAAACTACCCCATCCTGTTCGACCGCATGCGCGGCGTAGCAGGGGCGTTCGGCGGCAAGCTCGACGATGATTCGCACAATTTCACCGGCCTTCACTATCCCAATTTCATTGGGGCCGGGGCGGGATGCTCAGTAATGTACTTTCCTCCCGGCGTGACCTCGACGAAAAAGGGCATCATCAGCCGCGACTACGACTTCACCACCGGCACTTTCCGCGGCGCCAAGCCCAAAGACGGCGAACTCCCTTGTACTTCGAGGCCTTACATCATCGAAATGCATCCCGAGCGCGGCTATTCGTCGATCGCGCTTTGTTCCTACGACCTGTTGGGCGGCGTGCTCGACGGCATGAACTCCGAGGGTCTGACGGTCGCACTCCTGGCGGACGATGAACTCGCCAGCAAGTTCAAGATGGAGCCGGCCGGATTTGATACTGCGGGCCTAGGCGCGCTGCAGACGCAGCGCATGCTTCTCGACACCTGCGCCAACGTCGAAGAGGCCAAGGAAGCGCTCCTCTCCACGAAGCAATACTACGAGGCCATTCCCGTTCACTACATCATCGCCGACCGTCACGGCAGCGCATTCGTCTGGGAATACTCGCACGCTCACAACAAAGAGTACATCATCGAAAACCCGGGCAAGCCGTTGGTTACGACCAACTTCAGCCTGCACCGTTACCTGGAGGGAAAGAGGCCGCCCTCGACGGAGACCGCGAAGAAGGTCTGCCCGCGCTATTGCAAGCTTTGCGACAAGATCGCCGCCAATCCCGACAAGCTGACGCTCGACTTCATCAAAGAGACGCACAAGCTGGTCGACGCCGTCGGCAATCCGCCGAAGACTACGCAGCGGGCGTTGGGACGGACGCTGTGGCATACGCTGTATGTGCCCGAAGACGGCACGATGCAAGTCAGCTTCTACCTGCGCGATGAGCCCAATCCGGACGATCCGGCGCGGCCGAGAATCGTTCGCTCGGAGTACCTGGAATATACGCTGAAAAACGCGAAATCGAGCAAGTAAGTGTCTTGCGAAGTTGATAGAAAGAAGGATGCCGGGCAGCGCCCGGCATCCTTCCTTTTTGCATCTTTGTTACACGGCGGGCTTACGCCGCGCCGCTCGCCAAACCTGACCGGAGCATTCCATGAAGCTTGCCACTGTTGCGCACCTCGGCCTTTTTGTCGTCTTGAATTTCGCCGGCGGCGCACAGGCCGACAATTGGCCGAGCTGGCGCGGGCCGGAGGGCAACGGCATCTCCAAGGAAACCGGCCTGCCCGTCGAGTGGGACGAGGCCAAGAATGTCGTCTGGACGCTCCCTTTGCCGGGCCGCGGCGGCGCCACGCCCGTGATTTGGGGCGATCGCATCTTTCTGACGAGCGGCGAAGGAAACGATCAGGTGCTTCTGTGCATCAGCACCGCCGGCAAAGAGCTGTGGAAGCGCAAGGTCGGCACCGGCGGGCGTGCCAGCATTAAGGGCGATGAAGCCAATGAAGCTTCTGCTTCACCCAGCACCGACGGCAAGCACGTCTACGCCTTCGTCGGCACCGGCAATCTCGCCTGCTTCGACTTCGACGGCAAGGAGATTTGGAACGTCAACATCCAGGACCGCTACGGCAAGTTCAAAATCCAGCACGGCCTGCACTCGACGCCGTTGCTCTACGAGGACCGGTTGTACTTGTCGCTGCTGCATTCCAACGGCCATTGGGTCATCGCCATCGACAAGACCAACGGCAAAGAGGTCTGGAAGGTCGAGCGCAAGAGCGATGCCAAAGGGGAAGCACGCGAAGCGTACACGTCACCGTGTTTGTGGCACGACGGCAAAGAAACGCATTTAATCGTAAGCGGCTGCGACTATGCCACCGCCCATCGCCTCAAGGACGGCAAGGAGATGTGGAGATTAGGCGATTTGAGCCCCAAGGATCGCTCCGCCTTTGCTTTTCGCATTATTTCTTCGCCGGTTCCAAGCCCCGATCTGCTCGTCGTGCCGACGGCGCGCGGCGGCCTGGTCGTGGCGCTCAAGCCCGGAGCGCAAGGTGCCGTCAACAGCGGCAGTGAATTCGAACTGTGGCGTAAAGCCAAGGGCGCGCCCGACGTTCCTACGCCGCTGATCCACGATGGCTTGGTTTATCTTTGCCGCGAGAACGGCGTGTTGAATTGCTGGGACGCCAAGAGCGGCAACCAAATTTATCAAGAGGCCCTTGAACGCGACCGCTATCGCGCCTCGCCGGTTTACGTCGATGGCCGCATTTACATCGCTTCGCGCAACGGCACGTTCAGCGTGATCAAAGCCGGCCCGAAGTTTCAGCTACTGGCGACCAACCGCTTGAACGATTCTTTCACGGCATCGCCGGCGGTCGCGGATGGACGCATCTATTGGCGAGGTTTCAACGCGCTCTACGCCATCGGGAACAAGTGATGCAGCCCCAAGGTCTGCAGCCCCAGGGTCGGCTTAGCTCCATCGACGCCTACCGCGGCTTCGTCATGTTCCTGATGATGGCCGAAGCGTTGCACCTGAGCAGGGTGGCGCGCGCCTTTCCCCAAAGTGAATTCTGCTCGTTCCTAGCGTATCATCAAACCCATGTTGAGTGGCAAGGCTGCTCGCTGCATGATCTGATACAGCCGTCGTTTTCGTTTCTGGTCGGTGTGGCCCTGCCATTTTCCCTGGCGAGTCGGATTGGCCGCGGCCAGCCGATGTGGCGGATGACGCTCCACGCCGCCTGGCGGGCGATTGTTTTGGTGCTTCTGGGAATCTTCTTGCGTTCAACCGGTGAAAGACAAACGCAAACGAACTTCACTTTCGAAGACACACTGACGCAGATCGGGTTGGGTTATTTCTTTCTCTACTTGATCGGTCTTGTCAGGCCGCTGTGGCAGTGGGTGGCGCTGGCGGCCATACTTGTTGGATACGGGGCGGCGTTCGCGCTTTACCCGGTGCCGGGCTCTGATTTCAACTATCAGGCGGTGGGCGTGGCCGCGGATTGGCCACATCACCTGCGAGGATTCGCGGCCCATTGGGATAAGAACACAAACCTTGCGTCACGCTTCGACACCTGGTTCTTAAACCTATTCGCGCGCCAGCATCCGTTTACGCACAACGGCGGCGGTTATGCAACCTTGAGCTTCATTCCGACTTTGGGGACGATGATTCTCGGCTTGATCGCGGGGGGCTGGCTGCGCGAAGAAGGCACTGCAGCCAGAAAAATCCTGCGTCTTGTTCTCCCGGGACTTGTTTGCCTCGCCGCCGGCTGGGGTCTCGACGCGGCCGGCATCTGTCCGAGCGTCAAGCGCATCTGGACTCCGGCCTGGGTCCTCTACAGCGGCGGCTGGTGCTTTCTAATTCTGGCCGCACTTTACCTTGTGATGGACATTGCCGGATTCCAAGCGTGGGCGTTTCCGCTCAAAGTAATCGGCATGAACTCCATCGCCGCCTATTGCATGGCCCACCTGATCGGGGGCTTTGTGCTCACGTCATTCCGAAAGCATCTTGGCGGCGATTTATTCAAAGTCTTCGGCCCTAACTATGAGCCGCTTGTAACAGGCATAGCGCTGCTAGGCGTCTATTGGCTTATTCTGTATTGGATGTACCGGCGCGGCCTTTTTCTACGGATCTGAATCCGCAAGGCGATTCATGACGTGGGTCATATTCTTCTTCGGAACCGGTCTGGCGTACTTTACAGGCGTCGGGCTACAGCTCCTTGCAATCGTCAATGCCTGGCGATGGCGCGGCAAGTGGCTTAGCCGCATCATTACGTTGCTGAGCGTGTTCGGTCTAATCCTCGTGTTGCTTTCGGCCGCGCCGTTGCCGTACTGGCTGTATGCAATTGCGTTCACGTCGTCGTTGGCTTGGCTCGGTGCGGAGCGCTTGGAGCGTCTAGCGCGGATTCGTCGGCCGCTCCGCTGGCTAGCCGGCGGCGTTTGGTTGCTCGCCCTGCTATGGGAGTTGCCTCATCAGCTTTCTCCGAATGTGCCGCAACTGGGCAAGCCGCGCCTGGTCCTCGTCGGCGATTCCGTTGCAGCCGGCGCCGGAGAAAGCGGAGTCACTCCCTGGCCCGCGTTGATGGCGCGCGAACATTCCCTCGAAATGCTCGACCTTTCCCACCCTGGAGCCAAGGTGCGCTCCGCGGCGAAGCGAGTCGGTGAACAGCTGTTGAGAGACGACGACTTTGTCCTTCTGGAAATCGGCGGAAATGATGTGCTCGGCGGCACACCCGTGGCGGACTTTGAACGCGGCCTGGAAGGACTGCTAAGTCGGGTTTGCGGCTCGAACCGCTTCGTTCTCATGTTTGAATTGCCGACGCCGCCCTTTTGCAACGACTATGGCCTCACGCAGCGCCGCCTCGCTGTACGGCATGGCGTTCGCCTGATCCCAAAGCGCATTTTGATAGGCGTAATCACCGGCGACGGAGCGACTATCGATTCCATTCATCTCACAACTTCGGGGCATAAGCGCATGGCGGAAGCGGTGTGGAGCGTCATCGGCGCCGCATACGAGCATTGAGTTCAGTTAACCTCCCAGCACGAGGATCACGAACAGGACGAGCAGCCCGTTGTTGAGGGCGTGTCCGACCATGCAGGGAACCAGGCTGCCGCGCCATTCCCGCGCGATCGTTAGCCCGTATGCGATGGACATGAGCGCCGGGATGGCGACGAAGCCTTGAGGATGAATGGCCGCGAAGAAAAAGCTGACCACCGTGCTGCTGGCAACCACGCTCACCAGCCAAGCCCAGTGTCTCGTGAGTTCCCGGATGTGTCGATAGAGCACGCCGCGGAACATGGTTTCCTCGACGATCGGTGCAATGATGCACGCCAGGATCGCCATTTGCGCGCGCGTCCAAGCATCGCCGTCGGCCAGGAGTTCCACGATCGGGTGGATGGGCACATCCTGTTGGCCAAATCCTGCCAAGATCCCTTGCCGTAGCGATGCCAAGAGCAACGTCAGGAGCAATCCGATCGCGATGATCGGCATCGACATGACATAGCAGGAGACGCCGATCCAAGGCTCCAGCGCCGGGCTGCGTCCAGCGGTCCAGCCGATGTCGCGGACGACCTGACTCCAGGGAATGCCGCGGGCGACGGGCCAGGCGAGGGCGGCCAAGCTGCCGACCGAAAGGACCGCGCCTTTCACCAACATTGATGCGCGCCAAGGCAAGAGCGGCAGAAAGATCTGCAGGAGAATGAAGAGCGCAAGCCAAAGTGCGAACGTTTCAGCGTAAATGCCACCGTTGCCCGAACCCGTAACGATGCCGCCCTGTAACTTTCGGCTGCAAAGTAGCGCGAGAAATACGACCAGGCCGACAAAGCCTGCGAAGCCGACCACGATGGCGACGCCCAACCCGACAACAAAGGTGAGAAATGTCCAATTGGCTTTTGCCGTTACTTGTTCGCGTGCGGCCGACTGTTGCGTTGCTGGATTCAAGGCCAGCTCGCCAAACCAACCCAAGCGATCGCGCAACCAATCTCTTTCGGCTTGTGATACCGATGGCGCCTTCCAACGCTCCTGCTCGTAGTCGCCGTAAAGCCGGATGAGGATAGCGCGGATCGATTCATCATCGTCAGGCAATTGATCGAGTGCGACAAGCGCGTCTTTGGGCCCGCCCAATTCCCCAGCGAGAATTGCAAAGCGAAGTCGCTGCGGCAATCCTCCCTTATCCAGCGATTCGGCTTGCTTTAACTGGTCCTCTTTGCCAGCGTGAAAGACTGCTTCCGTTCCAACGATATAGCGCGCCTGCATCTCGAACACGATCAACTCAAGCCGTTCTTGCTGTGGCTTGGTTTGGGGCGACTCGTCCGCCATGTTTTGCAGCGCAACAAAGCCGACGAGAAGCACGACAATCACGAACCAGGCCGTGAGCGTCCAACCCTTCCTCTTGGCTGGCGTAGGCGACCAGATCTCTTGATCGAAGAACGCGCCTTCAGGTTCGTCAAAGTCGGGCTGCATGAATGTCCTTCTGGCAATGTTGAGTCCGCGCCGCGGCACTTCTGATATTATGACCCGAAACTGATCGAAGGCGCGGTTCGAATAATCGGATATAGCAATGAATCCTGCATTACGGGCGCTCT
The DNA here is from genome assembly GCA_016195405.1 of Planctomycetota bacterium. Lineage (GTDB taxonomy): Bacteria > Planctomycetota > Planctomycetia > Gemmatales > Gemmataceae > JACPZP01. The sequence goes on from JACPZP010000181.1 coordinate 8,895, forward strand.
TGGGCGGCATCGTCGATTACGCGGGCCTTTTTCCGCCGGCGCAGTTGCCGCTCGAGCCGGCGATCCGCAATTACGCCCGCTACCGCACCGAGCCGGAAAGCTGGATGTTTGGGCGGTTCATCATCCCGGCCAGCAAGCTGACGGAGCTGACGCCTCTGGGCCGGGAGCTATTCCGCGGGCAGACACCGTTCTGTTTCTCGGTGCTTGGCCGAAGCGGGAGAAACGACGCCGACTTCCAAGCGGCCGTCAAGCAGGATTTGACAGACATTGAGGGCTTCCGCGAGACATTTGGTTCGAACGTGCTGGTCGAAGCCTATGAAGTGAAATTGCCGACGGTGAAGTTAGCCGATAGCGCCTTGGTGAACTTGATTGGCACCACTGCAAAACTCTTCAAAGGTGATCGGGAACGCGGTGCGGTTGCGTTTTTCGAATCACCCAACACCGACCGAAACTCGTTGGATGCGGTGATTGGCGCGCTCGCTCGCGATCATTGTTCCGGCTTCAAACTGCGCACGGGCGGCCTCGAAGCAGGCGCTTTTCCCGCGGTGGATGAGGTCGCCCACGTCCTCGCCGCGTGCCGGTCTGCCGGCGTTCCGTTCAAGGCGACGGCCGGACTGCACCATCCCGTCCGCCATTACAACGCCGACGTGCAGACCAAAATGCATGGCTTCCTCAACGTCTTCGGCGGCGGTTGCCTGGCGTATGCGCACAAGCTAAGCGAAATGGAGCTTCAGGAGATCATCGCCGACGAGGATTCGACTCACTTCTCGATCGACCAGGATGGTCTGCGTTGGAAGGACCTGCGTGTGGCGATGGCAGACATCGTACAGGCGCGGCGAGAGTCCGTCACTTCATTCGGCAGTTGCAGCTTCGACGAGCCGCGCGACGATCTGCGCGGGATGAAATGGCTGTGACGTATGACGGCGCTTCGGGTCATAACCTTTGTACTATCCCTGCCGGACGGGCGCCATTACCTGTTGCGCCTTGGCGCGAATGAACGCCTCCAGCTCCGGCGACACCAGCGAGTCGGGCACGAGGATCTGGCCGCCGCTGGAGAGCTGCAAGAGCCAAAAGCCTGGAAAAACATTGACTTCGTCCAACTCTGTCCAGGCGCCTTCACCGCGGAAGGACTCCGCTTCCAGGCGAACGCGCTCGTCGCTGAACTCGATGCGGACGCGCCGATCGCTCGTATGCAGCGCCAAAAGCGCGCTCATCGCGGCCCCGCGAGCGCTCCAGACGCGGCGATAGATGGCGCCGATTACGAACAGCGCCAGCAAGCATATCAGGCCGCCGCCGACCCCAGGCAGAATCCAGCCCTCCAGTCCCAACCAGATGATGAGGGCCGCAAAAACGACGGCGCCGGCGAACAGCGGCACATCGCGCCGCCAACCGCGCCGCAATTCCCAGGGCACCAGCGTGCGCTGGACCTTGGTCGCCAGTTCGCTCGTTAGCTCGTATTCGATGGCGTGCAGTGGTTCCATGCTCAACTATACACCACTCTCGAAACGTCGCTGTGGTGACGAATGCTAAGACAAATAATGCTGTTTATGCGCGAACCCTTGTCGCGAACAAGCTTCCCACGGAAACTTTACGCCCCAGGTAGTAGAACTGGCCACCTTGACGAACTTCATACCGCAGATTTATCTCCACAAAGCGCAGTGCAAGAATCAACGCCTGCCACGAATCGACGCCGAATACTCGAAGGCCCCTGTGATCGAGACCAGTGAAACGGACTGGGCAATACCAATCGACTTTCGAGGGACGCGGCATTCCGATTGTCACATGGAACGGCTTGCGTCGGCCTGGGCCTCTCGCCAACTGCAGTTTCAACTTTGCGGCATTGCTCATTTCACGTCCCTCGCATCTATCGCGTTCACTTCGCTCCCTTTCTTACCAGAAACTGCCGAATTCTCCGTCCGCTTGCCGAATCCTCGATCAGCTGTTTCAGCCGCTTCATGCGCGTCTCGGCCTTCTTGGCGCAAATCACCCACCAGTTGGCGGTAGTCATGGGGATTTCTCGGGCAACACGAGGTCGGCCAAGAGGGCGAAGTGGTCGGATGGGAAGATGTTTTTGGGCTTAACGTCCAGAACGCGATGATCGTTGACGCCCCACTTCGAGTCTACGAGGATGCCGTCGATACACCACAGGCCGATGCCGTACAACTGGAAGGTCGGCTTGCCGGTGGGTTTGCCGGCGCGCTCCGCGCTGTCGGCCAACCCCGCCTCGAGAAAGAGCCTGCGGCTCGGAACCGAGGGCGAGGCATTGAAATCGGCGGTGAGCAGGATCGCATCCGCACGGTCGCCGGCGGTCATGTGTGCGAGGATCAGCTTGGCGGCCGTCATGCGGGGCGACTCCGTCAAATAGAGGTGGGTGTTGTAAACCCGCAAAGTGCGGCCCACGACGTTATCGCGCAGGCGAACCCAGGTGCAGATCCGTTTTACGTCGAGCGCCGAGCCGGCGCGCGGTTGATCGATGGGCTCTTCCAGCCAAAACGTGTTGCCATCGATCTGTTCGAAGCGTTGCCGGTTGAAGTAGATGGCACAGTGCTCGCCGACAGACTCGCCATTCGGGTTGATGCCATCGCGGCCGATGCCGACGCGGTGGTGGCCGGGCAATGTCTCCTCGAGGAACGCCACCTGTTCCGGAGTCGCTTCCTGCACGCACAGGATATCGGGCTGGACCTCGTCGAGGGCCGCCCGCAGGGCGTGTTTCCGCGCAGGCCAGTCGAACCGCTTCCACGGCAGGCCTTCGTCCTGGCCGCAATGGATGTTCCAAGTGACCACCCGGATGAATGCCGGGTCGGCCTTCGGCGGCGGGACGGGTCCGCCTGGGCAGAACGCCAACCACAAGATCAGCCCAAGCCAACACCCAAGGACACCGATGAACAAGAGCCGTGCCCAGCCGCGAATCCGCCGGAACCAGCGCTGGCGGCTGGTGAGCGACGTGGGAAGAGGCTGAGCTTTACGTTGCAGGCCCAGGGTAAGCCATACAAGGAACACGGCAACCGCAGCAAAAGTCCACCAAATGAAGCCAAACGCGGGGAGGCCGGCAATCGCCACGACGCAGACGCCGAGGAGAAGGGCATATGCAGCTACGGTAAGGACCATCGCAAGCAGCGTCGGTTCCCGGACTTCTTGGCCCAATACGATGCGCCGTCTGATCAGGGGGTTAGCTCTCACGCGGCGTCCACCGCGGCATAGACTTGCCCTTTTGGGTCAACCACGCGAAAACTCCCCGTTCGGCATGCTCCTTGAATTCGCGGAGCAACTGCACCGTGTCGGATTCGTAGCACGGCTCGCTAGGGTCATCGACCGGGATAATTTCTCGCTCTGGACTTCGGTTGGCATGACGAATTACACTCGCCTTACGGGAATGCCGCGATCCGCGAAGAAACAAAAAAGCCGCGACCGCAGCTCATTGCCGACGAACAACCGATCCGGGAGCCAAAACAGAGGTTGTATGGCGTTATTGCAAAATAAGAGTCCATTTCGGGCGTCGGCCACCAGCCCGATCAGCTCCCATTTCAAGTGGAGGCGGAGCGCGTCATTCTCTAAAAATACTTCTTCGGGGCTAATCCGTACCTCGCTTTCCAAGTACACTTCGGGGTGCCGACGGTAATGCCATCGCACCCGCAACGTGCGCTCAAAAGGGAAGACAAAAACAACCAATATGCAGAATATCACTACTAACATGGCCAAAAACTCGGGTCCTTTTTCAACCATGAACCACGTCAAGAGCGATCCAAGAGTCGCCGCGAACCCACGGGCCAACCACCTGATCCAAGGACGAAGAACCACACGTGAATAGCAGCGCTGTAGCGCTACCGCGTCTGCTTCCGTGAGACGACCGCGGAAAACAAGCGGTTCCGGCCAAGTGGAGGATTCCAAAGAACACCCGCTCCAACGTATCGCTCAGTAAGCCTCATCGCGCAGAAGTTTCCGCAACCGCTCTTGGCTGATCGTCCTTTTTCTTGCCCGCGACCAGCCCCGCCGCGTAATTCACCGCATTCCCCTGTTCCCGCGCTACTTCGGCCGGCGCTAGGGACTTTGCGATGCCGACAGGCCTTTTAGAACATCCGAAGGCGATTGGGCGACAATCTTCGTATAGCGTGCAAAGTCGCCCGTGTTGAAGGTCAGAATGTGGCTGATGCCTTGGGCTGTCATGAGGGCGACGAGTCGGGCATCGTGAACCTGAACTCCCATCACCGCGTGATTGACCACGAGCTGTTTCCATACCGGATACGCCGCCGGGGTTTCCGAAACGATCTTGAAAAGTCGTTCGAGGAGGCGGAGCCGTTGAGCGGTCACGGCCGCCGACAGGCCGTAACCGCCGCGAGCGGATGCAGGCCGCGTGCAGACGTTCCAGAATTCGGCAACATTCTGCGGGGCGACGACGAGCGAGTCTCCCCGTTGCTTGAGGAGGCGCAGGGCCGCCCGGACCGATGCATTCTCGGGGTCCGAACGGTTCACCAGTCGGAGGAGGATGCCGGAATCGAGTAGGACAAGCATTAATTATGCCCGGCGTAAATGTCTTGGCGCGAGAAGTCCGAAGGCAAAGGTGGAAACAGAGCGAGCCCCTCTGAAATCTGTTCAAGAAGAGATTCAAACTCCTCGATCGTTGGCGCAACGCCGGGGGCAGCGATCTGGCCTGCTTCCGCAAAAAGCTGCAAATACTCGGCGAGGCGCATGTTGCGGGCTTCCGCCTGCGCGTTCAAAGTATTGAGTACCTCTTGAGCTTGTTGTTCGAGTTGAAGTGCCATTGGGCAGCGACTCCCACAAACGTTGTTGTCACCATTTTATCACGTTTACAACGAACGGGCAGGCTCAAGCCGGACTGCGCTCCCTTTCCGCGATCAGCCCCGCCACATAATTCACCGCATTCCCCTGCTCCTTCGCCACCTCGGCCAGGGTTTGGTAGTCGCCGGTTTGTTGGCAGAGTTCGACGATGCTCGGGCACGAGACACGCGTGTCGCCGAGATGGGACAGGAACTTCTTCGCAACCGACAGTGCGTCTTGAGGACGCTTGAGTCGCAAATAAAGGTTTACCAGCACCTCCGCGGGATAGGTGCCGATGGTTTGCGGGTCGGCTTCTTCGGCTTTCTTGTGAAAGTGAGCAAGGCCGCCTTCGATGTCCTCGCCGGATAAGATCGACAGGTACGCGTCGTGATCCTGGTAGAAGTTCTCGAAGGGAGGATCGCTGTGCCCCAGGAACCGGCCCGAGAGCTTTTTGCCGTAGGCGCACAGAACGCGGGCCAGGCGCAACTCCGTCACGTCGTCGAGCTGCGAGCTTAATTGCACCACGGAGCTTAAGTGCGATAGGTCGATGTGGTAGCCGTCGTCGGCGAAAAGCCAATCGCGGCCGGCGATCAACTCTGGAATGGTGTGGGCCGTGGGTGCGAATCCCTGTTGCCGCTCGATCTCAGCCTTGAGACGGGCAGTAAGTTCATCATGAAGGCAGTGCACTAGGCGCTTGATGCAATGGCTTTTGACATCGGGCGGGAAGGGCAATTCGCCGCCGCCCATGGTGGTGATAGCGCTGCAGATGCCGTAACGCTCGAGGATCCAGTCGAAGCCTTTCTTGGGATGGACGCCTTGGTGGAAGGCGATCTCAATGAGCGGTTGGGCGTCGTCGTTTTGGCCGGGGCCGGCGGCGTCGAGCGCCTCGAAGACCGGCGCGGTTTCGCCCAGCATGCGGTAATAGGCCCAAGCTTGCGGAATATTGCCATCGTCGAGGAAGAGTCGGCCGACCGTTCGCCCCGCTTCGCGAATGCCGTCTTCGAACGCGGGCTGCAACTCGGCGGGGATGTCTTGATTCGATCCGGTCGGCACGGGCGAGGCCCCGATTTCGTGACGCTTCTTCATGAGCAGGGCATAAAAGAGGGCGTTGTAGTCCTTGCGGTTTTTCAACTCGCTGCACAAACGGTCGATGGCCGCGGTAGGTCCGCCGGTGGAGGCGGAGTTTTTCAGATCGTCGAAGAAGGTATGATCCATGCGTTTCGCTCGAGAGCACAGGCTCTTTCACCGGAGTAAGCGTGGAGGGGAAAACTCTTGGGCTGGACAGAGTATCTTAGCCAAAAATGGGCAATTGCGACGAGTACCGTTAACCCAGTAAGATCCAGAGGCATGAACAATAGCTGACATCGCATGGGAATTTTTCGTGGAAATGCTTATTGCCATCTGGTTGGCCTCGGCAGGTCTGTTCTTGTTCGGGCTCGTGTGTTTCGTGATCTACATGCGGACGCGCAGGCGATGGCTTTGGTGGATCGCGGTATTCGCCATGAGCTTCGGTATCGTGGGCAACTCGTTTCGGTGAAGATCGTCGTATCCCATGAGCACGGATGCGGCTTGCATCGTCAGGCTGGTTCTCACACAATTACGCAGGGCCAAAAAACCTACCACCGATCAGGAGTCCGCTATGTCTTTCGGCTTGAATCTCAAAGATCCCGAGCGCAAGTTAACTTACGACGGCTATCTCAAAATCAATCAACTGCTAACGCTACAACACCTTTTGTCCGAGCCGACTCAGCACGACGAGACTCTGTTCATTATCATCCATCAGGTCTACGAGCTTTGGTTCAAGCAGCTTTTGCACGAGGCCGACGCCATTCGCGACCGGCTCGACCGGGACCAGACGTTGGCGGCTCATCGGCTGGTGCGGCGGGCGATCGAGATCGAGCGCGTCTTGGTCAGCCAGATCGCGGTCCTCGAAACCATGACGCCGATGGACTTCCTCGCCTTCCGCGACCATCTCATGCCGGCGAGCGGCTTTCAGTCGTGGCAATTCCGCGAGCTGGAGTTTGTCTCGGGCCTCAAAGAGCCGCGTTTCCTCGCCAATTATGAGCCGGGTTCGCGGGAGAGAGAGAGCGGCTGGAGGCGCGGTTGGCGGCGCCGACTTTGGCCGACGCGTTTTATGCTTTGTTGGGGCGGCGCGGCTTCACGCTGCCTGCCGACGATCACCCGAAACGCCTGGAAGAACTGCGGCGAATTTACGAAGACGCGGATCGCCACTACGATTTGTTTCTACTGGCCGAGAGTCTCATCGAATACGACGAGGCGTTCCTGTTATGGCGGCTAACGCACGTGAAGATGGTGGAGCGGATGATCGGCACCAAGACCGGCACCGGCGGCAGCGAAGGGGCGGCCTATCTGAGACAGACCGTCGATCGCAAGTTTTTCCCTGATCTGTGGGAATTGCGGACGTCTCTGAGCAAGAAGAGTGCTTACTGAAGCGCGTCGTAAGCACAAGAATTCATTTTTTCAGAACACACAGGCAACTCCTGAAACGCATTTTTCGTTCATGTAACGAATCCTGGCTCTGTGTCTCTGCGTCTCTGTGGTTCAAATCTTCGGCCTTTCGTTCAACTCGGCTGCGAACAGCGGGTAATCCTCGAACTTGCACATCTTGGCGACCAGGCGGGCGGGGAAGACGCGGGCTTGCGTGTTGTATTCGGCGACCGAATCGTTGAAGAAGCCGCGGGCGTGGGCGATCTTGTCCTCCAGGGCAGTGACTTGGTTGGCGAGCTTGAGAAACAGCGGATTGGCCTTCAAGTCGGGATATTTCTCGGCGCGGAGCACCAGTTGCGACAGGCCCGCAACCGCTTCTTGTTCGGCCCCAACCTTCGCAGTCATGCCGCCTGAAAGCGCTTTGCTCCGAGCGGCGGTCAAACTGTCGAGAAGTCCCTTCTCGTGAGCCATATAAGCGCGGACCGTCTCGACCAGATTGGGAATCAGGTCGTAGCGCTGCTTAAGATGCACGTCGATTTGGCTCCAACTCTGCTGGGCGCGGGTGCGGTAGATCACCAGGCTGTTAAAGGTCCGCAGGCCCCATAAGACCGCCGTGGCTAAGATCGCCACCAGCGCCGCTATCAAGCCCGCGACCGGATTCCACCAGGCGCCCTGGGGGAGGCCTTCGGAGGTTTGGGCGTAGCGAACCAAGCCGAAACCTACCAGGGCGAAACCGGCTACGAGAAAAACTAGCCCGAAGCGGCCGATCCAGCGCTGCGAACGCTCGGCCGACTTGAGATAATCGGCCCGGTCGCGCGGCGTCACCATGAGCGGCACATGCTGGAGCGGTTCCAGGGTTTGCTTCTTCTCGCCGACTACGCCGACCACGCTGACCATTCCTGGGCAAGGCAGATACGTGCAGCTATAGCGCCAGCTGCCGACTTGGCGCGTCTCCGCCTGCTCGTAGTGCCACTGGGCGCGGGCTGCATCCACCCACAAAGCGTCGTCGCCCTGGCGAACGTGGAACGGCATGGCGCCGTCTTTGGTCTCGCGCGTCTCCCAAGTGCGCGTCGTTTTCGTGTTGCCTTCTTCGTCCTTCTCAGTGCGGACGACTTCTTCCTCGAGTCGGTACGTGAAGTGAACGCAGGAATAATTGAACCAGGGAACGAAAAGCGGCTCCGGGCAATCGATCTGGCCGCGAATCCACACCGGATCCCAGACATTGACGAGCTTGATGGGCAAAGGCGACGCGGCGGCCACGATCGCTTTGGCTCGGTCCCACCTACGAAAGATGAACCAGAGCAGCCAAGCCAGCAGAACGCAGCCGCCGCCGACCAGGGCGGTGGTGAGCATCGGATGCATGAAGGTTTCCTTGCGCGCGAAGAGGGCGCGGAGTCGAAAGACCCGCGCCCCTGGAGTGTCCGTTGCATCTTGCAAATTACTTCTTGGCCGCCGCAATCTTTAGGGTGTAGGGGCCGACGGTGTCGCGCATGCCGGCGACGTGGATGGTGAAAGTGCCGCCGTCCTTGGGCGTGAAGTCAAGCTTCGAGTCCCATTGCTTGCCTTCGCCGGCGCCGCCGTCGTCGTCGTAAACGAGAATCTTGCCGGTGCCGTCGAGCACGACGAGCAGCGAGTCGAATTCATCGTCGCCGGCGCTGACGGTCATGATGTACTTCGTGCCGCCGTCAAGCTTCACTTTGTAGCTCTTGTGGCGCATGTTGCGTTGGCTCTCGTCCAACTCATTGCCTTCCAAGACTATCTTGTACTCGAATCGCTTTTCGTCTTCCGTGAGCTTGGATTCGATCTTGAGGCCGTCCTTACCTACGGTGTGGGTCTTTTCCTCTTTCTTGTCGCCGCCGGCGATGGCGCCGCCGAGGACGAATGCACAAACCGCCAGGAGAGCCAGTGACGTCATCACGCGTTTCATGGGGAACCTCCACGGGAAATGGGTATTGCGATCCAGGCTAATTGACGAACCACACCAATTGACGAATCACACCGAAAAACCATTCACGGTAAGACCGTTCACGGTAAGACCGTTCACGGTGCGCCTTTGACATCCGCTTCCAAAGGCGTTTGATCGTAGAGCGGCTTGAAAGACTCTTCCTTGTTCCGCTGCCGGCCAATGGCGTCCATCAGGTGCAGCACCGCCCGGCAGAGTTCGCGGAAGGCGGCCTGCCGATCGCCGCGCTTTCGCAAGCTTTCCGCCACTTGGAGATGATATTGGACGGCGTTCCCATCGGCCTGCCAATTGCGCTCGCGGATACGCTCCTCCAGCGTGGTCCGGGCCAGTTGCAAGCGTTCCAGAACCACGTCATCGACGGTGCAGTCCGTTTGGCGGTAGACATTGAGGGGACGCGGCTGTTCGGCGGGGTTCGATTCTTCGTGGCGCTCACGCACGCTCTGCAACATCAGACCGCCCAGCCCGGCCATCAGGGCCACCGCCGCTCCCACGAAGGCCGGCACTTCGGCGTGAATATCGAACGCGGTAAAATAGATGGCGATCACCGCCAGGGCGATTCCCAGCACCAGCAGAAAGAAAGGCCAAGGAAAGCGAAGGACCAGCCCTACGAGCCTTGCCCCCGGGGAAGCTTTGAGCGCGCTCAAAGCATCGGATCCCGCGAGCGGATTGGCCGCGGCGTTCCCCGGGTTCGGCCCACCCCTGGAAGCGGCGTCCTTTTCGCTTGGATGAGCGACGCGAACCGCCACCACCGTAATGTTGTCCGGCCCTCCTTGCAGATTCGCCAAATGAATGAGGAACCGGCAAGCTTCCTCCGGCGGCAGCACGCCGGCGACCGCCCCGATCTCACGGTCGGTGACCGGCCCCGACAGCCCGTCCGAGCACAGGACGTACACGTCTCCCGGCTCGATCGGATGGGGCCCTTCCACATCGACCTGCACGAAAGGCTCGGGGCCAAGGGAACGGACGATGACGTTGCTCGGCACGCCTAACAACTCTTCGGGCGGCTTGTTCTGGCGGCGGGCCAACTCCCAGACCAGGCTGTGATCGAAGCTGAGCTGCTCGATCTTGCCCTTGCGGATGCGGTAACAGCGGCTGTCGCCGACGTGGCCCACCCACAAGCCTTCGGGGCGCAGGAGCAGCGCCGTGCCGGTGGTGCCCATCCCGGCGAACTCGCGGTTTTGCTGGCCGCGATTGTGAATGCACAGGTTTGCCTCGACAAACGCCCGGCGGATGGCGGCGATGGCGCCTTCATGGGCATGCTTGGAGTAGATGTGGGGAATGCTGTCGGCGGCGAGCTTCGAGGCCAACTCGCCCACGGCGTGCGCGCCCATGCCGTCGGCCACCAGAAAAACGTGACCGCGGATGCGCCACTGTTCCAAGTCGGTCGCAGGCAGGGTGGCGAGGGAGTCCTGATTGTGACTGCGGCGGACGCCCACGTCGCTCAGACTTGCGTACTCGATGTCGTCGAACCCAAACACCCGTCGTTTCCCCGCGTTCGCTCCTCGTAACCCTTTGTATGCTACCGGAGCCTGACGGGTTTTCCTAGGGGCTGGCGGGAAAGGCGCTTTATGGACGCGCCAATCCCAAGCACGCAAGCCCGCACGCGAGTCTTCGAGCGTGTGGGATACCGGGCGAACCGGAGTTGGCCAAAGGGGAGAAATGATTTGCGCTGCGCTCCGGGGTGGACAGCCCTGCAAACCGTTTTTTTGCGGATTTTGGCGTAAGTCGTTACAAGATCGGCACAAAATTCATTGCGCGCCAGCCCTGCAAAGCAAATTGGCTTGGAGAGGAGATGGATTGAGTAACGCGGGTAGCAAGTTTTTCATCAAATGCCGATTTACCCCACCCTTACCAGCACCGCACCGCCACGACCGTGCAGTTGTCGATGCCGCCGGATTGGTCGGCGAGATCGACGAGCCGATTGGCTACCAGAAAAGCAGAGGGCGGGGCTCTTCTTAGCGTCTCTTGAATCGTGTGATCGTCGACTTGGCCGTGCAACCCGTCGCAGGTGACCAGGAGCCAATCACCCGCGACGAGATTCAGTTTGTAATGGGCCGGTTCAATCGTTGTCCGAATGCCGATGGCTTGGAGAACTTCATTCTTGGCCGGGTTTTTGGCGGCCTCCTGGGGCGTCAGCTTGCCGAGTTCCACCATCCGGTTAACGAGGGTTTGGTCGCGGGTCAGTTGTTTCACTTTGGCCGCGTGAAAGTGGTAAACGCGGCAATCGCCAACATGCCCGATGACCACGCGACCGTTCCAAATGACCACGACAGCCGCGGTAGCTCCCATGCCTTTGAAGCGTCGCTCGGCCGCGGCAGCTTGCTGGACGACGCGATTGGCTTCCTTGATCGCCGCATCAATCGAGTTTGTCAATCCTGCCCGAGTCACCTTACTCTGCTGGGCGCTCAAAGCGTTGGTGAGGAGAGGCGCCAAGATGGCGCCGATAGTCCGCAAGGCGAGGCGCGCAGCCTGGTCGCCTCCGGCATGTCCGCCCATGCCGTCAGCGACGATGACCAAGGCAAGCTGATGATTCTGGTTCAGGTCGGACCACATCAAATGCTGGACAAGGAAACTATCCTCGTTCCGGCCGCGCTCACGCCCGATGGACGAAATGCCGGCGACGTCGAGCCGCAACGTTCCGGCCGATGTCGGAATCGGCTCCGTCGTGGGCGGTTTGCTGACAAGAGTAGTCGGATGCACGGTGAAGGTCTGGCCGCACTTGTGGCATCTTACGGGCCGGCCAAGGTGCTCCTCAGCAACTTGGCAAGGCGCGATGCAGTGGGGGCAATGGGCACGGACGGGCATGGGAACACTCTATGGCGTTTTGCAGTTCATAGCGCCTGCAGTAACGGCGCTGGGGAAACGCAGCCATCGCGCTGCTGTTTAGGCATGCACGATCAAGGCAGAGGACGTCAGCTCGGCGTAATCGTGCGACTGGAAAGTCGCAACCATTTTCGGGATGAGCGGCGTGAACAGCGCTTCTAGATCTTTGTTCGAGATATTGCCGGTTGAAATCAGCAGGAGCTTGTACGGCTTGTTCGACAGGAGGAACGAATCGACGAAGTCGTTGTCTTTCGTGATGACGACTCGCTTTTCCCGAAGCGATATCGCGTTGATCTCCGCGTCGGTCGTGCGATTGGCGTTCGGCAAATCCAAGGTATGCACGGCATCATGGCCTGCCGCCGTCAAGGTTCGAGCCAATTGACGCGGCAATTGGGCGTCGATCAAGAAATTCATGGTGGGACCATCTCCACCTTCTTAATCTGGCTGAGGCGAGCCGCATATGCGAAGACCGCCAGGATGTCGTCGCGTTCCAAATCCTCGTAATCCGCGAGGATATCATCGGTCGTCATGCCGGAACTGAGCAGCTCAAGAATTGTTTCCACGGGGTAGCGCAACCCGCGTATCGTCGGCTTTCCGTGGCAAATGGCAGGATCGATGGTGATGCGGGATTGGGCGTTCATGCGGGCCTCCAAGATGGATTGTATCGCGATTCGATCACTCCGCAAACAGCTCCCGAACGATGAACGCCAAGCCAAACGGCCCGAATGAATTGCCGGTCCGGCTGGGTCCTCGGTCGCGAAGTCCTCTTTGGGCGCGCACGCCCGCGAAACTCCCATTTCGCTTTCAGGAGAGATCCCGAGTTACCCTTGACGTTTTGCTTCAGTATTGGCGCCTGGGGATGAAGCCGTAAGAGATCGCGCTTGGCCTGGACACGCTTACCCTCGCCGATGTTCATGGCGCCGTGGCGTACTATTTCCGCCACGAGAGCGAAATAGACGAATACCTCGGTCGGCGCGACGAAGAACCGGAACAATTGCGCCAACAGATCGAAGCCGCCAACGCCGCCCGCCTGGCGCCATTGAAGGCTCGCTTTGACGCCGTCAGGGCCCAGGAAAATGGCGGCAATGCTTCGGCTGCTGATTGACGAAGACGTTCATGGCGACGTGGGGCCGGGTTGCCCGCGGCTTGCCCATGCCCGGAGTCGCTATCGCTATCATTGTAAGATAACGCTGGCCAGCCGCATGAACTGCGTTCCCGTTTCGTCGTCCGCTTGCGATAACACGGCTTCCGTGCTATCCTGGCGCCATGATTGCTGGGTTCAAGGACCAGGGCGCGGCTGACATCTTCAACGGTAAAAAGACCAGAGCCGCGCGGAAGACTTGCCCGGACTCGCTTTGGAAGGTTGCCCGCCGAAAGCTTGACCAACTTGACTCAGCAGCCACGCTCGATGACCTGCGGATTCCGCCCGGCAATCGATTGGAGGCATTTACGGGAAATCGGAAGGGGCAAAGCACCATCCGAATCAACGACCGCTATCGGCTCTGTTTTTCCTGGACGGACTCCGGTCCCGATCAAGTTGAAATTGTGGACTATCATTAAGCGACCCAAGGCGGCCCAACATGATACGCGTGCCAACCCACCGACGGCCCACCCATCCTGGCGAAATGCTCATGGAAGAGTTCTTGAAACCGTTGGGAATAACGCAACGTGAATTGGCAGACTCGATTCATTTTCCGCATCAGCGCGTCAATGACCTCGTCAATAGGCGCCGACGCCTGACGCCTGGCGCCGCATTGCGATTGGCGAAGTTCTTTGGGATGTCAGCTGGATTTTGGATGAATCTCCAGTTGCGTTGGGATTTGCACCAAGCTCAACAAAGGGAAGCTCAGGAACTGAAAACCATTCAACCGCGCGCCACCTTGGCCGGCGCAAGCTAGCGACCGCACGTCCTCGTCAATTACGGTCGTCCGACGACACCGGCAGGCGCAAATTGTCTCTGGAGCAATTAATTGGCCTATCGGATCAAGACGAGCCAGCCCCGCGTCGCCAAGATTGAGCGGGCGGCGTCGGATGCGTCTCTCGACGAGATCATCGGGGTGTTCGCCGCCGCCGGTGGCCGGATCAAGGTTTCGGAAAACCTGAATGTCCCTGTTTCACCGCCACGTGGCGCGAGCCCGGCAGGAGGTGTGTGAAGATCTCCAACCTCCTGTCGGCCCTTTTTGAAGACGAGTTGAATTATCTCACGGAAGCCGGCTTGGTCGAACGTCGAGGACAGGAGGGCGCTTACGAATACCGGCTGAAACCGAGAGTCGAATTGCCCCCTGCACCCGACTCGAACTGATTCCGAACTTTCAAAAGCGCAACGGCGCTGAAGATTCACAAGCTGAAGATTCCTTGGAAAGAAAAACGTGATAGCTCGCGGTTGGAGGGAAAAGGTTTGCACGCTTGCCGCATAACGTGTCGCGGAGTGTACTGCCGGGGTCAACCGGGCAAGCCGGCAGGGATCAGCCGCCCTTCCTTTATCTCAATTTTATTGAGAGTCACCCGGATGCGGACCGCTCTCTTTGCCTTTTCTAAGCAAAAAGCCCCCCACTATCACACAGCTGAAACCCAAAATCGTAACGAGGCTCCCCACCATAACGCCTTGCGTTCGTCGAGCCTCAAGACGTGCTTGATCGGCTAGGTCTTGAATTGCGCCTCCGCCAAAGATAGCGCGATTCAGTGCGCGGGCAACCGGGTCAATTTCCAAAGATAGATGGTAGATGATGACGCCGACCCCCAGAACAAAAATAATGAGACCAAACACAATAAATAACACCGCGGCAGGCTTGGGGCCGGGTGCTGGGCGGCTTGCTTCACGTGCTCTCTGGCCCGGCGCCCTCGCGGCTTCTTCCTCTGCCTCCCTTTCAGCTTTTGCCTTCGCCGCTAATTTCCGTGCCGTTTGGTCATCCTCAGCCCAGCGCTCGTTCATGCCCGTAATTTGATGTTGCAATTTGGGCATTTCCCTTTCCAATTCCTGTCTCTCTTCTTCTAGGTCATCATCGGTTTTTCCTAGCACCAACACGGCGGTGACCCACATTGGGACCCAAAAAACCAGAAGCGAAAAAGCAATTGTAGCGGCGATTGGCAATTCAAATGGTTGGCACAACAAGAAGGCGAAAATAAAGAATGGAACGCCAAGGACCAGGCCAGCGCAAAGCCGCTCCAAGCGACCTTCACCGAAAAAAGAAAGCGGCTTCCGTACCGATTGCAAGAAACGGACTGATTTCAGGCGGCGAACCCGCCGCTCCAGTATTTCCATCCGAATTGGATACTCGCGAAGCCGCGCAAAAAGTTCATCTTCCCGTGCTGACATGCGCGCACCTTCGAAATTTGCCCCGGGGGGCGGCTTGCGGAACCTGCCGGTAATTTGAAGTCAGCGGAATGTCGGTGTCAACAAAGAATTCTGTACCCGCTCATGCTCTTCCGTTCTTTCGGTGCTTTGCACTTGAGGCCGTACGTTTCGGCATCCGACTTCGCTGCCGTCACCTGCCGAAATTGCTACGCGTTGCGTGGAAATTCAAGCTGAGTGAGATGAGGAAACGGTTGCCCGGCTGCGCGTCTCGACGACGACCGCTGAGTTGGTACTGCCGATTGTTTCGACCCTAGGGATGCAGTCCGAGTAATGTTCGACGGCGCTCATTGAGTCGATGCCGTGCGTCCTCTTTGGCCGCTTCCAGCGTGGCAAAAGGAGCTACAGAAGCTAGTTCATTTCCAGGCAGCGTCACTTTCCAATCCCATCCTTGGTCCGTCTTGGCGCCTTTGAAGCTGCCCCCGCTTGGGCAATTCATGTTGAATCCGTCTGCTCCCGGATCGTTCCATGCATCCATTTCGAGTATCTGTAGGATTGAGTCGGCTTCAATCTGGTCACGGTTCTCTGATTCATTGGCCATGATGATCTTGTCCCAGTTGTGACTTCGGCCGGAATCTGCAATCGATTCGCAGGGTTGCGCGCCAACATCTTGGCGAGGACTTGCTCCAATGCGGCTGGGACATCAGGCCGGCTCTTGCGCACCGGCGGCGCCTCCCCCATCAATCGCGCGCTGATCTTCTCAACGGCATCGTCGTAGGGAAAGGGTGGATTGCCCGTCAACAAATAGAACAGCGAACCGCCCAGACTGTAAATGTCGGCTCGGATGTCAGCCGTGAGCGCATTGTCCGCCTGCTCGGGGGCGACGTAGTCCACGGTGCCGACGATGTTGCCTAGCTGGGTCAAGCGATGCCCATTAGTGCTTTCACTGTCTATGCGCGCCAGCCCAAAGTCCAGTATCTTGATGACCGGCGGCTCTTCGGGATGGGGCCGAGTCACGATGAGGTTGCCGGGCTTGATGTCCCGGTGGACGAGGCCTTTCTCGTGGGCGTGTTGCAATCCGAGCGCCGCCTGGCGGATGTAATCGCAAGCTTTCGCTACCGGCAAGGGACCGGATTGCTGAACCAACTTCGCAAGGTCGATGCCCTCCACGTACTCCATGACCAGAAAGTGCGTTTCGCCGATTTGGCTGACGTCGAAGGCGATCACGATGTTTGGATGCGATAGCTTCGCGACCGCCCGAACCTCGCGATAGAAGCCGACGATGCGGTCCATGCCGACGTGGAATGCCTTGAACACCTGTCCCATGCCGCCTTCGCCAAGCCTATCCAAAAGACGGTACGGGCCGAGAACAAGGTCTTCGCCCCGCCCTTGGAGAATTTGGTTTGCCTGATAAGGTGTGAGCCAGTTGCGGTCAACCAGGGCGCGGCCAAGCGCTCGGGCATCGGCGAATCCTGTGTTGCCGTTCACGCCTAGTTCTTGCGACTGAGACGGCGTCAAGAACGCGTGTTCCCGCAGGAATGTCAAAAGCTCCGCGGGGCTTGGAAGGGGCATAGGCACACCGGATTGTAGCTAATTGAAACACCCGATATGCTACTGGTGTCGCGTCCGGAATGCCAACATTAAGTGCTCAATTTATCAAAAGAACAGGGACAGGAGATTCCCGGAGGAATCTGCCTGTCCCGAGATCGGTCGAACTCGCGCGGCGCCGCGACAGAATTACTTCTCCGCCACCAGTTTCTTGATCTCATTGTGGAGATCTTCCGCGTTGGCTTGGCCGGAGCCCACGCGCACCATGCGGACGATGCCGGTGCGGTCGATCAGCACGGCGTGGGGAATGCCGTTGACGCGAAAGTCCTTGCCGGCCTTGCCCCAGTTCTCCTTGCTCGTGGCCAAAAGCCGATGGGTCAGGTTGTGATACGCGGCGAACTCCTTGAGCATGCCGTGCTCTTCTTCGGCCGTCATGGGCGATTCGAGCTTTTTCAGCTTCCCTTTCTCCTTGTCAAAGCCGAGCTGCTCGTAATAGGTGGTAACGCCGAGAATCTCGAATCCATCCTTCTGGTATTCCTTGGTCCATTCGCGCAGGTGGGGGAAAGTCTGGATGCAGGGGCCGCACCACACCGCCCAGAAGTCCACCAAGACGACCTTGCCCTTAAGCTCGGACAGCTTTTTGGTTTCGCCGTTGAGGGCAAACTGGCCGACGAGCTGCGGCGCCGGCTTGCCGATCAGCTCGAAGAACGGGTCCGCCTTGGCCAATTCTTCCTCGGTGCCTGTGCGGGCAGTCAGCGTGTAGCTCCCCGGCTTCTTATCCAGGCAGGTGGCAATGATGCGATAGGCGCCATCCTCGAGCGCTTTGTAGACGATCCGTGAATCGAGCGTGCCCGGACCGGAATCA
Organism: Planctomycetota bacterium; assembly: GCA_016195405.1. Lineage (GTDB taxonomy): Bacteria > Planctomycetota > Planctomycetia > Gemmatales > Gemmataceae > JACPZP01. Next base: position 26,610 of record JACPZP010000181.1, read on the forward strand.
TCATTGAGGGCCACCTGTTTGCCGGCGGAATTCTCCAGGCGCAGCACCGAGTCGAAATCCTTGCTCGCCATGTCGATGACGTAAATGGTGTTGGCCTTCATCTTGTATTCATGGACTTTGTGCGGGCTGCCTTTGAAGACCTTGTCCTTGGGATCTTCATCGGTCAGCTTGCCCTCGACTTTCAGAGCGCCGTTGGCCTGCTTGTCCTGCGCGAGAACGGCGGGAAGAGGGAGCGCTGCCAAGAAGCCAAATGCCAAGAAGGCAATTGCCAGGGCACCAATCAAACTGCGAATCATGAGAGTTCTCCTAAAGGTGTGGATGCTCGCGATAAGGTGACGTCACTTGGGATTACGGAGTAGGTCCGCTGCGGCGATGAAGGCGATTGTAGGAGCGGACCGGGCACGCCGTCGCCGTTTAGCGAACTCAGGTAAAGCCCGTTCGTTGCGAATGAGAGCGCAGAGCGCGCTCCGAGGAAGGAACAAGGGGTTGTGTCGAGCAATGCATGAAGACACCGCTGCGGAAACCAGCAAGTACGCTCACATTATCCAGAGACGCCGTACGAAAAGCAAGGTTTCGACGCGTCGCCGGAGAATTTCTAACACTTGCCAATTGCGTATCAGTGTCCTATCATTAGGAGTGTTCGTGGGTCTTGCAGAATATTCATGGCCGTGATGACCTCGCCGTTATCTCTTCCCTTGCATTTCTCTTTTCCCAGATCACCAAAAGCGGTTTCAAACCTTGTAGCCGCAGGTTTCAACCTGCGAAATTCGCAGCCTGAAGGCAGCGGCCACGGGTTTTGAAACCGCTTCTAAGAACTGATTGAAGCAATTCATGCGGCGGCGTTAGCCTACTGTGGGCGTAGCTGGTTTGCGTGATTTTCACTGAAGGAGCCCCAAAGTGGCTAAGAAACTTTATGTCGGCAACCTATCCTATGGCACGACCGACGCCGATCTCCAAAACTTGTTTGCGCCGCACGGCGCCGTCGAGTCCGCCCAGGTCATCAAGGACCGCGACACGGGCCGCTCGAAGGGCTTCGGCTTCGTCGAGATGGGCGATGGCAACCAAGCGCAGGCCGCCATCGCCGCCCTCAATGGCCACGAGGTCGAGGGGCGAGCGTTGACCGTCAATGAGGCCCGGCCGCGCGAAGATCGCGGCGGCAACCGAGGTTCGTTCGGCGGTGGCCGCAGCACGTCCGGCGGTAGCCGTGCTAGTTTCGGCGGCGGCAGACGCTACTAGCAGACGCTACTAGCACTAGTGTCCTGAATTGGAAATTCATTACGGCGACGCCCTTGCTGTTCCAGCGGCCGCCGTAACGGCGTGCGCCGGCGCCGGAGAACGCTGACGCTCGGTGTTTCTTCTTGAAGATTCGCCAGGCGATGACATTCAAGAATAGACCCCGAATTCGAGCCGGCCGATGAGGTCTTCTACGGCACGGGCGCCGATTTCCGACTCCGCGAGTTCCAAAGGAGGCTAGTGTGCCAAGGCTTTGGCGGGGGCGCGCAACCAATTTAGGGCCGCAACTTTGTTTCCCTCGAACAGCTCGACTGTTTTGTCGAAGAGTCCGGCCAGCCGCAGTAGGCGTTCTGACTCGAGTTGGGTCAAGGCGCCTTGGCGTTTGCGCCTGGCCAAGGTCCGCGGCGGAATCCGCAAGACTCGGGAAACGTCAGCAAAGGTCAGGCCGGTCTTACTTGCGAAGCCAGCCAGTTTGGAGAACGGCAATCCCGAGTTCAAACGCTTAACGAGCGCCAAAATGTCATGGTCTTCCAATTCAAGGCTCGCGAGAACCTTTCTGGAGACGATCGGCTGCCCTGCGCGTTTTCCCTTAAGCGTTGCCATAGGTGTCTATCATAGCTGCCAATTGGCATCTCTGCCAAGGCATCTTGAACCCGCCTCTGGTCGTCCCGGCCGATCGCCCCCATCCCAATCGTCGCGATAAGGGCGATCAAACTATTAGTGTTATTAATTGTATTGTCTATTGATATTAGTAACTGGCATGTTACAATCCACAGCATGCACCTGGCGTCCTTGCAAGTGTTCTGCGACGTCGCCCGCTGCCGCAGCTTCTCGCGGGCGGCCGACGCCAACCACGTCACCCAGTCGGCCGTCAGCCAGATCGTCTCCCAGCTCGAAAAACGCATGCAGGCGCGGCTGGTCGATCGCTCCACGCGGCCTTTGCAATTGACCGCCCAGGGTCAAACCTTCTACGAAGGCGCGAAGACGATTCTCGAGCAATATCGCGTTCTGGAAGCGACGATTCGCAACGCCGAAGCGGAGATAGCCGGCACGGTGCGGGTGGCGGCCATCTACTCGGTGGGCCTGGGCGACATGGGCGACTATGTCGAGCGCTTTCAGGCCGCGTTGCCCAATGCGCTCGTCTATGTCGATTACCTGCACCCCGACCGTGTTTATGAACGTGTGCTGGAAGGGACCGCCGACCTGGGCCTGGTGTCGTTTCCGCGACAGTCGGGCAAGCTGATCGCAGTGCCCTGGCGCGACGAAGAAATGGTGTTGGCCGCCGCGCCCAGTCACCCTCTGGCCCGCCGGTCCAGCGTCGCCCCCGCCCAGCTCAGCGGCGAGAAGTATGTCCATTTCGATCGCAATCTCGTGATCCGCAAGGAGATTGACCGCTTCCTCCGTGAACAAGACGTAACTGTCGATGTGATTGCCGAATTCGACAACATCGAGAATATCAAGCAGGCCGTGGCGGTGGGCGCCGGCGTGTCGCTTCTGCCCGAGCCGACATTGCGCCGCGAAATCGAAGCGCGAACGCTGGCCGCGCTAGCTCTGGGAAACGCGCGCTTGTGGCGGCCTCTGGGCATCATCCATCGGCGGCGTCCCGGACTGAACCTCGCCGCCCGCCGATTCCTCGAACTCCTTCGTGACAAAACCACCTCGCCCAAGTCGGCCCGCAACACCGGCCACAACGGTTTCGCCAAGAACGGCGCGCATAAACTCAAGTCGCGCTAACCCGCAAGCGGCGAAGGAAGGATCGCGTCATGCCGCAGATGCAACCGCGCCCGCAAGGGCTTTATGATCCGTGGTACGAGCACGATGCCTGCGGCGTCGGCTTCGTTGCCGATCTCCGCAATCGAAAATCGCACCGCGTCATCGAAGACGCCTTGCAAATTCTTCTCAACCTGGAGCACCGCGGCGCCTGCGGCTGCGAGACCAACACCGGCGACGGCGCTGGGATTCTCGTGCAGATGCCGCATCGCTTTCTGGCAGGCGAAGCCGCCAAGCGGGGCATGACGCTTCCTGCGCCGGGCGAGTACGGCGTCGGCCTGGTCTTCTTGCCGCGCGATCCGCATGACCGCCGCCGTTGTGAGGAGTTCTTTGAAGCGGCCGTTCGAGCTGAAGGACAGGAGATGATCGGTTGGCGCGACGTGCCGACCGACAATTCGTCTCTCGGCGCTACCGCGAAGGCTGGTGAGCCATTCATGCGGCAAATCTTCATTCGCAAGGTCGGTCTGCCAGTAGGTGCCGCGAGCCGAGCGGCAGCGGGTGAACGGGTCCGGCTCGGCTCGCCGGACCTACTCCGCTCGTCGGACCTACATGGCTCGCCGGACCTGGCGTTTGAGCGCAAGCTCTATGTCATTCGCAAGCTGGCCGAAAGGTCCATCAAGCAATCCGACATCGGCGAGCGCGACATGTTCTATGTCGTCAGCCTTTCGTCGAGGACGCTGATCTACAAGGGAATGCTCAACTCACGACAGGTCCGGCTCTACTTCTCCGACCTCTGCGACAAGACTATGGAATCGGCGCTCGCCCTGGTTCATTCGCGCTTTAGCACCAACACTTTCCCAAACTGGATGCGCGCCCATCCCTATCGGTACATCGCCCACAACGGCGAGATCAACACCCTGCGCGGCAATATCAACTGGATGCGCGCCCGCGAAAGCATGCTCGCGTCCGGACTCTTCGGTTCCGACCTCGAAAAAGTCCTGCCCGTCATCGACCCGAGCGGGAGCGACTCGGCGATGTTCGACAATGTCCTGGAGCTGCTGGTTCTGGCGGGACGCTCACTGCCGCACGCCATGATGATGATGGTCCCGGAGCCGTGGGCGGCCGACGAGACCATGAGCCCCGAGAAGAGGGCGTTCTACGAATTTCATTCGTGTCTGATGGAGCCGTGGGACGGGCCGGCCTCGATCGCATTCACCGATGGAGTCCGCATCGGCGCGGTGCTCGACCGAAACGGTCTGCGCCCGTCGCGTTATTACGTGACCAAGGATTGCCGGGTCATCATGGCTTCCGAGGTCGGCGTGCTCGACATTCCGCCGGAGAACGTCCTCAAGAAAGGCAGGCTGCAACCGGGCCGGATGCTGCTCGTCGACCTCGAGGAAGGCCGCATCATCGCCGACGACGAAATCAAGGAAAAGATCGCGGCCGACAAGCCGTACTCCCAATGGCTGCGGGACAACATCGTCTCGCTGGCGGATTTGCCCGACGCCCCGGCGCCGCATGAGCCCGAACATGACACCGTGTTGTTGCGCCAACTAGCGTTCGGCTATACGAATGAGGACTTGCGCATCCTTCTCGCCGCCATGGCCAACGATGGATCCGAGGCGATTGGCTCGATGGGCAACGACGCGGCGTTGGCCGTCCTCAGCGATCGGCCACAGCTGCTCTACAGTTACTTCAAGCAGCTCTTCGCCCAGGTCACCAATCCGCCCATCGATTGCATCCGCGAAGAAATCGTCATGTCGATGGAATCGACCATTGGCCGCGAATACAACCTGCTCGAGCCGACGCCCGCTTCAGCAAGGCAGATCAAGCTCAAGTCATTGATGCTGCTCACGGCCGAGCTGGACAAACTGCGGCAACTCGAAGGCACCACGAATGGGCGGTTCAAATCGCGGACGCTGCCGATCCTGTTCAATCCGAAAGAAGGCGCCGCGGGGTTGGAGCGTGAGTTAGACGCCCTGTGCCGGCAGGCCAGTAATGCAATCGCCACAGGGACCGAGTTTCTCATTCTGTCCGATCGTGCCATCGACAAACACCAGGCGCCGATTCCGGCGCTCTTGGCCATCGCTTGCGTGCACCATCATCTAATTCGCGAGGGTACGCGCACGCAGGTCAGCTTGGTGCTGGAGACGGGCGAGCCGCGCGAGGTGCATCATTTTGCGCTTCTTGTCAGCTATGGCGCCGGCGCGGTCTGCCCGTATTTGGCGTTCGAGACGCTCGAAGACATGGTACGCCAGGGTCATCTGACAAGAATCCACTCGAAGACGGCCATCAAGAACTTTGTCAAGGCCATCGATAAGGGCGTGCTCAAGGTGATGTCGAAGATGGGCATCTCGACGCTGCAAAGCTATTGCGGGGCTCAGGTTTTCGAAGCGATCGGACTCGCCGACCTAGTGATCGACAAGTATTTCGCCGGAACGCCATCGCGCGTCGGCGGCATCGGCCTGGATGTCATTGTCGCCGAGGCGCGTGCCCGGCACGAACACGCCTTTTCCGAGAGGCCCACCATTGGCCACACCCTCGACGTCGGCGGCCATTATCAATATCGGCGGGACGGCGAATATCACTTGTTCAACCCCGAGACGGTGCACAAGCTTCAATACGCTTGCCGGACTGGGAACTTCAAAGTCTTTCAGGAATACAGCGAGCTGATCAATAACCAAGCGAAGCGGCTGTGTACGCTGCGTGGCTTGATGGATTTCAATCTGGAAGGCCGACAGCAAGTTCCAATCGAGGAAGTGGAGCCGGTGGAGACAATCCTAAAGCGCTTCAAGACGGGGGCGATGTCGTATGGTTCGATCAGCCAGGAAGCCCATGAAACGCTGGCGATTGCCATGAACCGCATCGGCGGCAAGAGCAACACGGGCGAAGGGGGCGAGGACCCGGGCCGGTATGAGCCCGAGCCAAACGGCGACTCGAAGAACAGCGCGATCAAGCAGGTTGCCAGCGCCCGCTTCGGCGTCACCAGTGAGTATCTGGTCAATGCCCGCGAGCTGCAAATCAAAATGGCACAGGGCGCTAAGCCGGGAGAAGGCGGTCAGCTTCCGGGGCACAAGGTTTATCCATGGATCGCCAAGGTGCGCCTTTCGACGCCGGGGGTGGGCCTGATCTCGCCGCCGCCGCATCATGACATCTACTCCATCGAAGACCTGGCGGAACTGATTCACGATCTGAAGAACGCCAACTCGCAGGCGCGCATCAGCGTGAAGCTGGTGGCCGAGGTGGGAGTCGGCACCATCGCTGCCGGGGTTGCCAAAGCGCATGCCGACGTCGTGCTCATCAGCGGACACGACGGCGGCACGGGCGCATCGCCGCTGACCAGCATCAAGCACGCCGGGGCGCCTTGGGAACTCGGTCTGGCGGAGACCCAGCAAGTGTTGCTCCTCAATGACTTGCGCAGTCGGATCGTGGTCGAGGTCGACGGCCAACTCAAGACCGGGCTCGACGTGGTCGTCGCCGCGCTGTTGGGGGCGGAGGAATTCGGCTTCGCCACCGGCCCCTTGGTCGCGCTGGGCTGCATCATGATGCGCGTCTGCCATCTCAACACTTGTCCGGTCGGCGTGGCGACGCAGGATCCCAGGCTGCGCAAGAAGTTCACGGGCGATCCCAATCATGTCGTCAACTTCATGCGCTTCATCGCGCAAGAGGTGCGCGAGTGGATGGCGAAACTCGGCTTTCGCAGCTTCAACGAGATGGTCGGCCGAAGTGAACTTTTGCGAATGAGTAAGGCGATCGAACATTACAAGGCGCAAGGGCTTGATTTCTCGAAGATCTTTCAGCAGCCGGACTTGCCTAGGGCGGTGGGGCGCTTTTGCCAGGGCGCGCAGGATCACGGTTTGGAAAAATCGCTCGATTGGACGACGATATTGCCGTTGTGCCGGCCGGCTCTCGACCATCAATCAAAGGTCAAGGCCACGCTGCCGATCCGCAACACGCACCGCGTGGTAGGGACGCTCACCGGCAGCGAGATTACGCGCAGACATGGACCCAAGGGATTGCCCGATGACACGATTGAGCTTCGCTTCCAGGGTTCGGCCGGGCAGAGCTTCGGCGCTTTCCTGCCGCGCGGGATGACGCTCATCCTCGAAGGCGACGCCAACGACTACGTCGGCAAAGGCCTGTCGGGCGGCAAGATCATCGCCTATCCGCTGGCCGGCTCGACGTTCGTCGCCGAGGAGAACGTCATCATCGGCAACGTCGCTTTCTACGGCGCCACGAGCGGTGAAGCTTACATCCGGGGCCTGGCTGGCGAACGTTTCTGCGTGCGCAACAGCGGACTTCACGCGGTGGTCGAGGCGGTGGGCGACCATGGCTGCGAATACATGACCGGCGGACGCGTAGTCATCCTTGGCCAAACCGGCAAAAACTTCGCCGCCGGCATGTCGGGCGGCATCGCCTACGTCCTCGATGAAACCGGCGAGTTTCCGAGCCGCTGCAATCTGGAAATGGTGAAACTCTTCCCGCTGGCGGACCGCGACGAGACCGAGGAAGTCCGCCACATGATCGAGAAGCACGGCGAAACGACGCGCAGCGAAAAAGCCTGGAAAGTGTTGGCGCTTTGGGAGGATATGTTGCCGCGTTTTGTTAAAGTCTATCCCAACGATTACCGCCGCGCTCTCGAGACTCAGAAGCGACACGAGGGGAGCGGGCTATCTGAAGAGGAAGCGATCATGGCGGCATTTGAAGAGAATTCACGCGACTTGGCGCGGGTGGGAGGGAAATAGCCGTGGGCAAACCTTCCGGATTCCTGGATTTCCCGCGCGAGTTGCCGCTGGCTCGACCGCCCGTCCAGCGCATCGGCGATTGGGACGAATTCCACGTCCACGCCAACGAATCCATGCTCCAAGAGCAAGGCGCCCGCTGCATGGATTGCGGCATTCCTTTCTGCCACACCGGTACGCTGCTCGGCGGCATGGCGTCGGGCTGCCCGCTTGGTAATCTCATTCCGGAATGGAACGACCTCGTCTATCGCGGGCTATGGAGAGAGGCCCTGGAACGACTGCACAAGACCAACAATTTTCCGGAGTTCACCGGCCGTGTCTGCCCGGCGCCGTGTGAAGGCTCGTGCGTTCTGGGAATCAGCGAGCCGCCGGTAGCGATCAAGAGCATCGAGTGCGCCATCGTCGACAAGGGGTTTGCGGAAGGTTGGATCGGGCCGGAGCCGCCGTTGACGCGCAGCGGGAAGAAAGTGGCCGTGGTCGGATCCGGGCCCGCAGGCTTGGCGGCGGCGGCTCAACTGAACCGAGCTGGGCATTGGGTCACCGTTTTCGAGCGTGCCGACCGCATCGGCGGACTGCTCATGTACGGAATTCCCAACATGAAGCTCGACAAAAAACGCGTCGTCGAGCGCCGCGTCACGCTCCTAAGAGCCGAGGGAATTCGTTTCGTCACCCGCTGCGAAGTAGGCACCGAACTTCCCGTTGAACAGTTGCGCGAAGAATTCGATGCCGTTGTCCTATGCGGAGGCGCCGCCAAGCCGCGCGATCTGCAGGTGGATGGCCGCAATCTTGCCGGCATTCATTTCGCCATGGATTTCCTGACGGCCAATACCAAAAGCCTGCTCGACTCCGGTCACGAGGACGGCAAGTACATCTCGGCCAAGGGCAAGGATGTAGTCGTTATCGGCGGCGGCGACACCGGGACTGATTGCGTCGGCACTGCGCTCAGGCATGGCTGCAAGAGCCTGATTCAGTTCGAAATCCTGCCGAAACCGCCCTCGGATCGAGCGCCCGACAACCCCTGGCCGCAATGGCCCAAGATCCACCGGCTGGACTACGGTCACGAAGAGTCCGCAGCGCTCTTCGGCGCCGATCCGCGCCGCTACATGATTCAAACGAAGAGGTTTCTCGGTGATCGGTGCGGCCGCATCAAAGAGATTCACACCATGCGCGTCGAATGGACCAGTGACAATGGCAAACCCGCGCCGCGCGAAATTCCCGGCAGCGATCAGATCTTACCCGCGCAGCTCGTGTTGTTAGCGCTAGGATTTCTGGGACCAGAGAATCGCTTGCTCCAGAAGCTGGGTGTCAAGCAGGATGCGCGCAGCAACGCCGCCGCCGATTGTGGGACCTACGCCACGAATGTGCCTGGAATCTTCGCCGCCGGCGACATGCGCCGTGGTCAAAGTCTCGTCGTATGGGCGATTCACGAAGGGCGTGGAGCCGCGCGCGAATGCGACCGGTTTCTGATGGGACTCTCCCGCCAGTGCTAGTTCGCAGCCTGTCCCCTGTCTCTTTGCTTAGCGTTATTTGCCGACAAGTCCGCGCAATTCCGCCCAGCTTTCCACGCGTCTGACCCCTGCTGGCAGATCGTCACTCTTGCCGAGAAAGTAAACGTCCAACCCCGCAGCGTGAAGCTGTTGGGCGGCGTCGATGGCGCTGACAACGGCCACGTGAGGGCCGGCGAACTTCTCCTGCAATTCGGCGCCGACGATTTGCCAGGGCTTGTTCGCGTCACGCACCATTGTGAGTTTCGACAATACCGGACCGACTGGAAATGGGGACGGATCGCCGGACTGCACCCGCACCCAGCCGCGCATTTTCTGATAAAGGAACGGCTCTTCCGCGGCGAGGGCAAGGTAAACAATGTGAAAACCGCCGGCTTCCAGACGCCTTAGCGCATCGGCTGCCCCCTTCATGGGCGGTATGTCGAGCGTGTTCTCCTTGATCCATGTCTCTTCCCGTGCGAGGGTCAGGGTGTTTTCGATCTGAACCAGAGCCAAGCGGCTATTTTGCGGCCAGAGCACCACGCGGCCGCGGTCATTGGTTCCCGGCGCCTCGCGCGTGCCGATGCTGCGGACAATAAACTCGCCTTGGGTGAAACCGTCGGGAAAGCTCCAGGGACACGACGCGGCGCCGCTGGGGGTGGTCTTGACCGTGATTTGCGTGGGCCGTTCGCCCTGCTTGCGGAAACCGCCGTCCTCGAAGATCACCTCAAGGTCTTTCAAGCGTACGGTTCGATTCTCTCCCGGCATCGGTTGGAGCATGCCGTGCAGCACCACGTCCTTGCCGGCCAACCCGGTTTGGTCGAAGGCGAACGCCATCATGCGCGGCGGCGCCGGGCGAGGGTAGAGCCACCAAATCATGAAGCCCAAGAGCGCCGCCGTCAACACCACCGCCGTAATCAAAACGGGAAAGGTGCGCGGCCGGCGTTTTCGAAGCGATTCTTGAAGACGTTTGCTCAAGTCGTCGCGGGGAAGCTCCCGCTTTTTGTCAGCTTTCATGGCGCTCTCTACTAAGTAGGTCCGGCGAACCGAGCCGGACCGGGGCGGGTTCCCGGCTTGGGTCCGGCTCGCCGGACCTACGTGTCTCAGAAAAAGCCGCGCGTCCGCAATTCCGTGGATGAGATGTCGAGGCGAAAAACTTCGGGCGGAATGGCCGCGAATAGGCCCTGATGAGCAGAGGGAATCGGCAAGTCTGCAAGGCTTACGATCCCCGTCGAAACCGCACGGTCGGCGACCATGAATCTACAACCTAGGCCGCCAATCGTTGTTAGCGCCTCAAGCATCGCCTGTTCGTCGCCGCCATAATATCGCGCATCCACGAGCCGGGCAGCCGTATCGGCGCCCAAGGCGAAGACCGCGCCCGAAAAAAGCCGAGCCTTGTCCACAAATTGAGCCGCGCGAGTCAGCCAAACTGGCGCCCGACCGGCAAACTGGGCAACGCGGCGGCGCGCCTCTTCCTCGGAAAGTTCCGGCTTGTCCACGTTGGCGCGGCTCAGCTCGAACGCGAACGGCAGCCCGGTTAAGAGGCTTGCGGCCTCGGCCAGTCGCCAATGTCCGCCGTGCAGCGGGCTGAACGATCCAGACGCCAATACCACCGGACGATCCGGCTGCCAGCGAGTTTCCGTTTGAAGCTGTCCGTCTTCCGCGAAGAAAAGGGCGTGCTGTTCGAAGTGGCGAAGTCGAATCGAAGCGTCTGCGCCGGCAGGCTCTTCGACGTGCTCACCGGGTAACAGCGGCAAGGATACGTCATGGGAAAGGCCCAAGCTTCGGGCAAGAGCATGAAGGACAAGGGCAGCGGCAACGGCTTCCTCCTCCGCCCGCTCACGTGCCGCCTTGAGCAAGATGAGCGACCACGTGCGCACGGCTTGGTAATCCGCGGTGCTCACGAAGATTCGGTGCTCGCCGCGCTTGGCTCGATCGCTTGCCAGGCTGGCTGTACATCCGAGTCCCAGGGTGGCTTCACCCGGCGCCAGCCAGCGAGCGCGGTCGAGTGCGCGCTGGGCCATCTCTTGGCTCGTGGTGGCGCTGCAAAATTGAGTGGGAGAATGGCCAAGAAATTCCACGAGGGCATGTGGATGATAGGGGACAAGGACTTCAAGGATGCTGCTTGAGGCGCCGGGGACGCTCAATAGCTGCGCCGACGCCGTCGAGCCGCCGCCGGTCAAGGCCAGCACGCAGCGCGTGCTGCATCGATGAATGGCCTCGATCAGAGTGCGTGTGGGTTCCATCTTGAGAAACCGCAGCCGGCCAAAGTAGATTTTTCCGTGCGGATCGAATAAGCTCGACTATCGGCCATTGCGTTCAATTTCCTGGGTGTATACATCCAGAATCTTCGGCAAAAATGCTTTTCGCAGCTCTGCCGCTCCCTCCTCGGTTACACGCGTTCGTGCAAGGAAAACTACTTTGAGATTGCGCAAGCCGGTTAGGACTTTGATACCTACGTCACTTACTTTGGTGTCTGAAAGATTTAAGTCTTCTAGATTCTCCATGTCTTTCAGATTTGCAATGCCCGCATCGGTGATTCGCGTTTCGTTCAGTAACAGCACCCTCATTGTCGTGAGGCCCTTCAGGTTCGCCAGCCCATCGTCAGAGATGCGCATCCGGCTGAGAATCAACTGGTCAAGCTCTGCAAGCCCGCTCAGGTAAGTCAGGCCTTGATCCGTTATCTCCGTACCAGACAGGTGCAGGTGGCGCAAGCTTTTCTGCGCTTGCAAATGCGCCATGCCCTTGTCGGTAATGGAAGTAAACCCGACACCAAGGCCTTTGAGCCTAAGGCTCTCCAACGTCTTTAAGCCGTGGTCCGTGATTTTAGTCTTGAGGAGCGACAACGATTCAAGATTGGGAAACAACGCAAGCGTCGCCAGGCCAGCGTCATCGATTTGAGTTTCTCGAAGATCGAGGTGTTTGAGATTTCGCAGGCTTTTTAGGGCGTCCAAGTCCAAGTTAGAGATGCGGGTTTGGGCGAGATCCAGCTGTTCGAGATTATTTAATCCGCCAAGTGAGTGCAGCCCTTTTCCCGTGACTTGCGTACCGTTGAGGTACAAAAACCTCAGTTGCGACAACTTCGAGAGTCGCGCAAGGCCAACATCTGACACCTTCGTATCGGTTAGAAGAAGCAACTTGAGTTGCCCAAGCTCTTGAAGCGTCGCCATCCCGGCATCCGTCACCGGCGTGGAAGAAAGCCAGAGCTCTTTCAAGTTCTTCAGTCCGCGAAGGTGAGAAAGGCCGGCATCGCTCACACTGGTTCTTCGTAAATCCAAAACCTCCAACTTCTTTAGCCCCTTGATATGCACCAAGCCCGCGCTGCTCACCTTCGTCGAGGCTATTCGTAAGGTCTCCAACTCGCCTAGAGGACGAACATACTCAAGACCAGCGTCGGTGAGAGGTATTCCATTTGAAGACGTGAAGTCAAGCACACGAAGTTGCGACAGATTCTCTATGCACGCAAGACCCGCATCCGTGAACTTCTTGTCATCCCAGAAAAAGACCCGGACGATCGGCTTGCCAGGAGCGTTCTCATCCCGTCTGACAAAACCTCCAAACATCCGAATTGCGCGCTCTTGCTCATCTTCCTCTTGAGCCCAACCCGACATTGGAAGAAGCGGCAAAAGCAGCAGGGCCAGAAAGAATTCGGCGTGTCGCTTCGGACTCATTGCATAATCTCCGCAAGGGGCATCCGTCTTGCTTTCCGCAGTCAAAAATCAATGTCCTGCGCGATGATCACGTCTTCAGCGCGCGACGATGCGGCCAGCGAACGGTTCAGCATTTCCTGCGAGATGGTCCCTTGCCGGCGGAACTCTTCCTCCATGGCCCGGTATTGATTCGCCATCGCCTGGTCGCCGAAATCGTCGAATTTCTTAGTCAATGCCTGAAGCAAATTGGCGATGACGACTCGGTCGCGATCGCTCGCCGTGCCGTTCTTGAGCGCGTCCACCTTCCCTTGCAGGAAAAGCACCTGGCGCTGCACTTCCGCCCGGATGAGCACGCGGCGAACGTCGCCGCTGCGCTCGGCGACGCGCGCGGGATCGGCGGCGTACTCCACGACGATGTTTGTTTCCAGCGCTTGATCGGCCAGCCCCATTCCGGGCAAGTCGAAGGTGAGAGTTGCCTTCGCGATACGCAGCCTCTGACTGCCCGAACGCATGGGCAGCGTGCAGCGAAAAAGAAACTCATAGGCCTTGCCGCGTTCCATCTGCTCCAAACGCAGATGGACATTATTGCTGGCGTCCGGGGTCAAGTCGCCCACGTAGAGAATTTCCGGCCTGGTGCGGTACAGCTCGCGGACCTGCACCTCCGGCGAGAGCCAGAGCTTCAGGCCGACGTTGGTCGCCTTGACATTTTTCTGTCCAGTCAGCACCTGCTGGAAAAGCTGGTCGGCGTCGGCCTCGGCGCGGATGTGGTTGAAGGCGCCGGCTAATGTGGTTTTCGCCATCTCCGTCAGAAATGCGACTTTGCACTCGCCGGTGCCGAAAGCGACGATCGGCAAGCCGAACTCCTTGGCCAGTCCCTTGGCATGGGCCAGCGCTTGCACCGGCTCCTGGTCCTCGCCGTCGGTGAACATCACGAGTTTGGCGGCGCGGGTCGCATCAGCCGTCTCGAGCAAGATGGCGCGAATGGCCGCAAGCCCATGGCCAATGGAGGTGCCGCCGCCGCCCACCTGACCCAGTCGGGAGATCGCCGGCGCCAGCACGTCAAGAGCGCCGGGACTGATCGCCTTGGCGAGCACGTGGGCTTTGTCGTCGAAGGCCACCAACGTCAAGCGATCCTCGGCGCTGAGACGTTCCGCCAGCTTCTGGACGACGGCACACGCGATCTCGCGACGGCTGGGAACGTCGGAGAACACCTTTTGCGCCGGCCGGCCCTCCGCCAGGCTTTGGCCAATTCTCTGAGCGTTCGGGTCGAAGCGAACCAACAAATCCATCGAGCCTGAAACGTCGACCAAGAGCAGCAGATGCGTCGGCATCGAGCCGGCGTCGGCCAGCACCGTCGGGTTCGGCTCGATGGTCAAGAGCGCGAAGACGTCTTCGGGCTTATCCGCCTCGATGCAAGGCCGATCGAGCTTCCAGCGCAAGAAAAAGGCGTCAGGCATCAGTCACTTCTTATCCAGCACGCGGTTGTCCAGCACGCGGTTGTCCAGCACGCGGTTGTCCAGCACGCGGTTGTCCAGCACGCGGATGCGCAATTCATGCTCGGCGCGAAACTCCACTTGGGATTGCTTGCCGAGCGATTCAATCAAGATGTCGCCCTGCATTTTGAGCGATTTCTCGCCACGGATCAGGCGGCCCTTTTGAGCGTTGAATGCGAAGTTGCCGCCGCCCTCGGCGCTTTTCAGATTCCCTTTTAGAACCTTGAAAACATCGGCGCCCGTGCCGGCCCCGGCGCTCGCGGGCTGATAAGTCATCTTGACCCCATGGCTCACTATGTGTTCGTCATCCTTCTCTCCCTCATAGACGTATTCGAACACGGATTTCAATGCGCCGAAGGGCGGCGCGGCCTCCGTCGCCGTGCGCTTCCATTTGTCCCCTTTGGCGACCGCCCGGTCCGGAAGAAATCCAAAGATCTCCTCCAATCCATCCCGGAGCGATTCCTCCGAGAGAAGCGCCCGCAATGTCTTCTCGACGTCCGCCTTGTTCTCGGCAAGCTTCTTGACAAAGGTGTCGTAGCCTTCCAAACGTGTAATTCGGCCATGCGGGGTGAGCGTCACCGTGAGACTCTGACCTTTCATTTTTTCCGCCAGCTTCTCGTCCACGCCGCCCGTCAGGCCGGGGCCGTTCGTCTTGATGGAGACGCCGTCGATGGTCAGCAGCAGCACGGCGGTCCGGGCGTTTTTTTCGCTGACGGCGACCGTGGTTAGCCATTTGCTGGTGGTTTCTTGCGTGAAAGTCTTGCCGTTGACGTCGATGATCTGCTTCTGGGTGTAGATCCGCTCCAGCGCGAAGCTGTCTCCTTCGGCGAACTTCCATTCGAGCCGCGTCTGGGCGAGCGCGGGCTGCGCCCAGGCAAACAAAAGGAAACAAGCAAGCCTGCGGGTCATTGCGTTGATCCCTCGGGGAAGTGTCAGGGGTGGCCAGCGCCGGTTTCCATTGAACCATATTTCTGCGGCGTTGTCTCGTCCAGGAGAAGAAAACACGCTGGGGACGCGTCAATTTTCCTTGTCCGAATATGATCTCTCGCGCGGGTTGCCGCGTAGTATTTAGTAGAAACCAATGGAAGGGGCTTTTTCTTTCCCCTTCCGCGTAACGAGGAGATGCCAACGATGAAACGACTTCCCATCGCCCTATTCTGCTTGCTCGCCGGGCTCGGGCTCGGCGCCTATCTCGTCGGTTCCTTCACCCACGGCCAGCAGGCAAACCCAGCAGCCCAGGCCGTCCCCGGCGAGTTGGTGTCCTATCGCGACATCGTCAAAAAAGTCCTTCCCGCCGTCGTCAGCATTGAGACCAAGGCCAAACCTCTGCAAACGAACGGCAAACGGCCGGGAACTCCGCTGCCTGACAATCCCCAAGTCCCCGAAGAATTTCGCAAGTTCTTCGAGCAACACCGCTTCGACGAGGGTCAAGAACTGCCCCGATTCGGCTTCGGCTCCGGGTTCTTCATGGACCCGACCGGCGTTATCCTGACGAATTTTCACGTCGTCGACGGCGCCGACCAAGTGTCCGTGCACTTGCAAGATGGCCGCGTGCTCAACAGCCGCAGCATCAAGCTCGACCGCCGCACCGACCTGGCCGTAATCGTGCTTGACGACAAAGGCCCGTTCCCCAGTCTCGAGTTTGGCGACAGCGACGCCATGCAGATCGGCGACCACGTCTTGGCGGTCGGCGCTCCTTTCGGACTCACCGGGACCGTCACCCACGGCATCGTCAGCGCCAAAGGCCGCGATCGCATGAACATGAACATGTATGAGGACTTCCTGCAGACCGACGCGGCCATCAATCCCGGCAACTCCGGCGGACCGCTCGTCAACCTCGACGGCAAGGTCGTAGGCATCAATGCGGCCATCAAGAGCCGATCGGGCGGTTTCCAAGGCGTGGGCCTGGCGATCGCCAGCAACCTGGCCGGCAAAGTCTCCAAAGCGCTCCGCACCGACGGCGTCGTCCATCGCGGCTACCTGGGCGTGCAAATTCGCGAACTCGATCCCGAAGTCGCCTCGCGCCTCGGCATCGCCAAGGGCACTGGCGTGGTCGTTGCCGAAGTCTTTGACAACACCTCCATCGTCGCTGATCTGCCTCTTAACAAAGCGGTGGAAATCAAGATCATGCGCGACAACCAAGCGCTTGACATGCCGGTGATCATCGAAGAGCAGCCGATGCAATTCGGCAGCGCCCGCGTTCCGGCGCAGCGCGATGCCCGGCCGAAATCCGGAGTCGCCATCGACAAGATCGGCGTCGAAGTCAACGATCTGACCGACGAGATTGCCGAGGCCTCCGGCTTTCGCAAGGGAACGCAAGGCGCCATCATCACACGCGTCGAACCGGGCAGCATCGCTGAGTCTGCTGGCCTGCGCAAAGGTATGCTAATCGCAAAAGTCGAGAACCAGAAGGTGACAGCCGCCGCCGCCGTTCGACAGGCTCTGGAATCCGCCGACCTTTCGAAGGGCGTCGTGCTCCAAGTGCAGTCGCCCCAAGGCGGCACGAATTTCGTGATGCTCAAGTCACAAGGATGACTTTGTCGCTCCATTGACCAACGTTTAGCCGCGA
The DNA here is from genome assembly GCA_016195405.1 of Planctomycetota bacterium. Taxonomy (GTDB): domain Bacteria; phylum Planctomycetota; class Planctomycetia; order Gemmatales; family Gemmataceae; genus JACPZP01. The sequence goes on from JACPZP010000181.1 coordinate 43,491, forward strand.
GCCAGCGGCGAGCGCGGACG
>JACPZP010000175.1 GCA_016195405.1 Planctomycetota bacterium
AGCGCAACCGAAAGGAGCCGACACCATTCAACCAACCCAAACCGAAGCCACCCCCTGCAAACGCAGCGGAGCGCGGAACCTACGCCCTGGCGAAAGCCAGAACCAACGAATAAAAAGGCCCGAACCTTCGCTTATTCAAGGTCTAGTCAGGGAAGACAAGATAAGCCGGCGGTTCATCACGGAGGCCGTGCGCTCCGGTGTTTGACTAGCGGCTCTTCTTCAATTCATGCTCAACGTGGTAAACATAGCTGACGCCGCTAAGCCGGTCCATATCTTTGGATCTGTCTTCTACTGCCTTTTTTATCTCCTTGCAAAGTGACTGTAGTAGTTTCCACGGTGTTTCGACGTGTCTGGTAAACACGAATTTGGTGATCACCGGGACAGCTTCTAACAATGTTGCGATAATCACCTTTTTGGCGTACGGCCACAGACTGACGACACGCTCGTACTCCTTGCAAAGCCGATCCAACTCGGGGTTCACCTTGAACTCAGCATAATGCCAAGCGTCTTCGTATTTCTCATCCATGATACGCTCATGGCACTCGGCGAGATACTTACCAAGGTACGTCGTATAACTCCTCCTTTCGGTATCAAACTTCTCGCGAATCCTGTCGATGGTTTCTTTGTCGATGGTTTCATCGACCTTACAGAACAAAGACGGAAGCCGGGTCATTATGCCAGAGGCGGCTAGGACGACAAGGGTATTCCGCGCGCTGAGGTGCTTGACCCCTTCCAGATAGAAGCGGTTCAGAACGGGTTCGCAGGAAAGAAACAGGCCGCCATCGAGGATTGAGTACGCGCCACCGTTGGAAAACGGTGTAATTGTACGCATCGCGCGCCAGAACTCATCTGTTTGCTCGGGCGTTAGGCCGATGTCCGCCGGAAGGCACGAAACGGGCATTGTTGAATGTTGAACACTGGGTTCTCCGACCCGGATAAGTTTCTCTAAGTATTGGAGCACTGGTTCTGAAATCGACGGGTAGCCATCCGTCGCGTACTCATACACCTGACACTCGTCCGCGACCAACTGGAGAGCCATCCCCGCGGTTTTGCGAAATGTCTCCGCCTCCGCGTCGGCACCTATTTTCGCGAGCAGCCAATACGCCGGCCTTGTTGGCTGTGCCGCAAGCAAACCGTAGATCGCTGAAGCCATTGTACTTGGATAAAGGGTAACTCGTAGCTCAAGTCCGGATTTGTGACTCATGCATTCACCTAGGGTAGATAAGACTCATTAGTTCCACTGCCTTAGTAAGATCTTTGGCTCGACTCGTCGCGGCCGCGACAGCGATAGCAAACTTAACATGAGTTGACCCCGCTGCCACGACCACCTCTTGAGTGGCTTTTAGCATCGTCAGCTTTTCATGCTCGGGAACTTCCGAGTCGAAGACTTTCAGAATAGCTGCCTTAAGCGAACTAGAGGCCTCAAACCTTGCGCCGGAGAGATCGTAGATCACGTACTCCATCAGGTAAAAAGTCACCTTAAGCCAGTGAACTTGCCATGGATCGCTGTTTGTCCAGCGCTCGCACTCTTTCTTGCTCGCGTCTAAAAGTTCCAAGCCCTGCTCGTAATTGTCCCTCTCGACAAGTTGGGCTATCGCCGGATACACAACATCGTAAATCGCCTGTCCAACGAAGGCAGGTTTTTCAGCAAGGAGTAGCCTAAGCGCGACCTCACGCGTAAAGTCAGCGACTTGAGCTCGCGTAGCCGCATCTGTGGCTGTCCGAGACTCCCTCGAAAACAGGCTCACAACTCTCTGAATCAAGTTTCTTTCCATCGGTTAACCTCACAGCTTGAGAACGGTCAAAGCCGAGCATGTCGCCGCCAGGGCAAATCTTAGAAAGCGCTCGGGACTTGCCAAGCTGCGTCTCGCTCCCACGCTCTGCGTGGGAGCTCATGTCCCGCCGCTCCACGGCGCGTCGGCGAGCGATGCTGATATTGCGCGGAGCGAGTTGCGACGCGGAGCGTCGAGGCGGGTTCCCAAGGAGGACCGTGGGAACCCGAAAAAAACTTAGGCATAAGGGTGGGATCCATGGAATCCTACTTCGTGGTTCGATCCTATTGGGAATGCGGGCAAGCCGACAATTCCGGGAGGCGACGCCGTTGCCATGCCGGCGCCTCCATCTACATGAACGCCCGCATCTGTCACCATTCGAAAAAGTAAGACAGCATCGCGCGGAGAAATCAAAGGAGAAAGCGAAATGCCGCGCGCGGTGGTCACTGCCGGAGAAAAGCGTGGCTGGGGCTGAGTTTTCTAAGCCGCGGCGCCCTACCCGCGGTGGACTGGGGCCACGAATCATTCTCGACCCGCCATTATCCCGTTTCTCGCAGTTGGGAAAATGGGTGGAGTGGTCTCCACTTCAAAGATCCAGCCTAGCCTCGGCGATCCTGCCTATCCTCGGCGCGCCGCCTCGATTGCAGCGATGTCGATCTTTTTCATCCGCATCATCGCCTCGATCGCGCGCTTGGCGGCAGCGGGATCGGGATCGGTTATCGCTTTCGTCAGAGAAACCGGCGTAATCTGCCAGGACACGCCCCATTTGTCCTTGCACCAGCCGCAGGCGCTCTCTTCTCCGCCGGTGCCGACGATGGCGTTCCAGTAGCGATCGGTTTCAGCCTGATCACTCGTTGCGACCTGAAACGAGAATGCTTCGTTGTGCTTGAACATGGGTCCGCCATTGAGGCCAAGGCAGGGAATGCCCATCACGGTGAACTCGACCGTCAACACATCCCCTTTCTTGCCGGACGGATAATCTCCCGGCGCCCGGTGCACTGCACCGACAGAAGAATCGGGAAACGTTTTTGCGTAAAAGCGCGCCACGTCCTCGGCATCGCGGTCGTACCAAAGGCAAATCGTGTTCTTTGCTTGCTTTGCCATATCCTTCTCCTTTGTTATGAGCAGCCGGAAGATTACGTAATTCGTGCGTTCGCAGTCAGAGGCTCAGCCGGCATTTTCGCGTGCGGGACATGAAGTTTGCAAGTTTTGTACCGTTCCGGCTGCTGCAAAGAGATCACAAGGCTTGGACGAGGCGCGGCCGAGACGATCCTTCACTGCCGCCCTCGAACGGCGATGATCTAAACCGGCGTGCTCACGCTCAGCGCAAGCTTCGGTCCACTGAACTGCGGTGTGTCGGACCGACGCGCGCAGTTTAGACCGCATAAATAGTCGTCTATTGTTTCGGATCCATGAAAGCTCTTCTCGACATGGAGTTGCCTTGCGCGGTGGAGTTTTACACACGGGCGCCCTTGTCCGGCTCAGAACGCCCACCTCTGGATTGTGGGCCGGAGACAGCCGCCATCTCGTGCGCTCTCCAGGCAGCGGCGTGGGGCGCTCCATCCGAGAGCCATCTTCTAAGCGCCCGCATGGGGATCCACGCACGCAATCAAAAGCCCCCGCACCCTCTCACCGCTGGCTTTCGCGTATCGGCCCCTCGAACGCTACCGCCGGCTGCGCGATTGGGTAGTTCAGGCCAAAGTTGGAGCCGCGGAAAATTGACATTTCGTGCCCAGTCTAGCAATATATCGTGGTATCGCGCGTGCCCGGACGCTGGCACATTCGGTGAGCGGGTTTAGGGAGTAGCCATGGCCAAAAAGTCCGCGTCCACTGCCAACCATGAGCAACGACTCGAATGGCACCCACTGGGTGAACTTCATTTCGACACTCGGAATCCCCGTTTCGGAGGCCAGGCAGGGAAACTCACGAACGAGATCGACATTCTTGACACGATTGTGGATAAGTTCGGGGTTGAGGACGTCTTAAGCTCCCTGGCTTTTAATGGGTATTTTGACGGCGAGCCACTAGTCGGCTTGCGGGACAAGGGTGGAGCGGGCGTTCGCATTGTGGAAGGCAACCGCCGCCTCGCCGCGTGTTTGATCCTCGCCGGGGACAAGCGGGCCGCAAACCAAAAAGCGCGGACGCGCAAATCGCAATCGCTGCAAAAGCAGCGCGGGCAAGATCCGATCACGGAGATTCCTGTCTCGGTATTCGAAGAAAGTGAGTGGAAAGACGAACTGCTGCCTTACTTGGGCGTTCGCCACATTGCGGCTTCGCAACCCTGGGACTCTTACGCGAAAGCAGCGTGGATCGCCCAGGTCCTAAAGAAGGGGGACCTCACCCTTGAAGAAGTGATTGAAATGATCGGCGATCAGCATCGGACGACGTCCCGCATGCTAGAAGGTTACTATTTCGTCCACCAGCTCTTGGATGAGGCCCGCTTTAAGCCGAGCGAGAGCCATCGTAGAGGTCGCGGAAGTAATCCAGACTACCCGTTCTCATGGGTCTATACGGCACTTGGCTTCAGCCCGGTTCGCCGCTGGCTCAAATTGGACGAGCTTTCGGAAGGCAAGAAAGAAAGGCCGATTCATCGGGCACAACTCGATGATGCTGAAGATCTGGTGATCTTCCTATTTGGCAACAAAGATCGCGCGCCTGCGATCAGGGATTCCCGCAGAATTGCGGACTTGGCCAAAGCAGTCGCCGACCCAGCGCGACGGCGATTACTAAAGCGTGGCAAGACGGTCGACGAAGTGATCGAGTTAAGCCGTCCGGCAGAGGAACGCGTGGTTTCGGGGCTGATGGACGCACAAGAGGCACTTAGCGGAGTGTTGGTCACTTTATCCGAAAGCCAAATCAAAATCGAGCAAGCCAAAGAGCTGGTCGATCCCAGCAAGAAAGTGTTGACCTTGGCCCGTGATGTTTACGGTCGCATCACGAGAGCGCTCACCGACGACGAGGACGAAGAACAACAGGAAGATGGCTAAAGCAGACTGGGAATTTCGAAAGGCCGACCAGCGCACAGCGAAGGATGCCGACCAGTCTGAGTTTCTCGCTGTGAAGTTCGGTTCCTGCGCGCTCGATGAAGGAGTTCGGGATGACCGGACGGCGGACGCGATGGACGACTTTGGTACCTTGGATGCCGCCACGGACGAGCCTTGGGCCGTAGAAGACAGCAAGGCCGACGACGCGGTCGGCAGCATCGCGGTCGAAATTGAGCGCCGAGCCCAGTTGATGCAAGACTTTTACCCTTTCGTTAAAGACGGGAACGCACTGACTTATCGGCCGTCTAGGACACTTGCTTATGAATTATGTCTGGCGATCTCGAACGCTCCGACGCTTCGGGACAAGCCGTACAATGTTTTGCCACCGGCATTCGAACGGCTCTGCCGGGATGTGGTCGGTTGCTTCCTGGGCGGCGGTGCTGGAACAATGCGCACGGGCTGGCCGATTGATGGGGAGGACGAGCGAACAGCGAAGTTCAAATCCGTCGTGGACAAGATGAACCACGAAACCAAGGAATGGGTCTGGCATCCTGCACCAGGCATGCCGCCTGACCCGAGTCACATTGATGTCAAGGATCTTGGGATCGACTTTGCCGTCTGGAAAAGACTACCGGATGGTAGGAAAGGAGTGTTGTTTCTGCTTGGCCAGTGCGCATGCGGCGACGACTGGACTGAGAAGTTTGACGATCTCAATATCCAAAAGATTGAAGAGAATTGGTTCCGCTTTTTCTCCGTGGCGGCCCCGATGCGACTTTTTTGTGTCCCGGGCCATATTCCCAACGCGACGTATTTTGACGAAGTCAACCGCAGCGCGGGACTCACGCTCGACCGAGCCCGCATTGTAATGCTTGCGGAAAGCGAACCGCATCGAGCGACGATCAGCGCCGGGACGCCCACTCCGTTCTCTGAATTCGTGAAGCTCGTTATTAATGGCTTTGAAGTTGCGCCATCAGCGCCCGCGCCACGGCGCCGAACAAGGGGGGAGGCACCGCGTTCCCGATCGCGCGGACGCGCTGGCGGACCGAACCGGCCCTAAAGGCGTGCGGATTAGGGAAGCCCTGAAGTGCCGCTGCTTCCAGGTAGCTATATCGCCTTGCGAATCCCCCGTGCTTGAATTGCCAATGGTCCCTTCCAATCTTAACCAATTGCGGCGAATCCGGGTGCAGCCCGAGATGTCTCCAGTGTGCAACGATGCACGGAGCTTGCTGTGACCATGTGCGACGGCGATTGCGAGAAAGGTAATACCAATGGAATGGCTCGTCGCAATACGAGCCCGCCGGCGCCTTGCGCAGATTCCAGATTACGTCTCGGAGGGTCCGCGGTCGTTGCTGCCGGGCATCCGACCCGTGGCTTGGCTGGGGGAAGACAAAATGCTTTCTCTCACTGGACCGAATGCCGACGATGAACAACCGACGTCGTTCTTGCGCTAGCCCGTATTTGACCGCCTCCAACACTTTCCAGCTGACGCGATAGCCTGCCAGCCTAAACCTTGTGAGCTGGTTGTTGAGCAAGGGCTCATTGTGCGAAAAGCGCATGCCATCGACATTCTCGACGATGAATGCAAGAGGGCGCACCTGGCGCAGCGCTCGGTCGAACTCTTGATAGAGATAGTTGATTCCGTCGCCGTTGTTCCGCCGGCCGCCCTGACTGTAACCTTGACATGGGTAGCAGCCCGCCAAAATATCAGCCTTTTTGAATCGAGTGATCTTCCGAACGTCCCCGTGCTCGATCGCTTTCTTTACGACTTGTGAATAAAGCTCGCAGGCTGTTTCGTTGATTTCGTTTGCCCAAATTGGCTCAACGCCAGCGTCGAGCAACCCTAGGTCGCTCCCTCCGCAGCCGGCAAAGAGCGACAGCGCCGAGAAATCCATCTTGCCCACTTAGTCAGGCCTCCAGCTGGAGCCGTCATCGGCAGTTGATCATACTTTACTGAATGCTGGGCAAAATCTCAGCCTTCCCGCACGGAGATCACACAATTGGATCGGTTTGATCAAAACACACGAAGTCGGATTATGGCGCGTATTCGAGGACGAGACACATCGCCAGAGCGAGCGGTGCGCTCGCTTCTGCACCGATTGGGACTGCGATTCCGACTTGGCGGCTGCGGCTTGCCTGGGCGACCAGACGTTGTCCTGCGGCGATGGCGCACGGTCATCCTGGTCCACGGCTGTTTTTGGCATTGCCATACTTGCCGACGCGCTCACCGGCCGAAGTCACGGCTGCAATATTGGAAGACGAAGCTAGCCCGCAACTGCAAGCGAGATCGGTCTACTTACAGAATGCTTCGGCGCATGGGTTGGAGAGTCGTTGTCGTGTGGGAGTGCGAAACTATCTCAACAGAGAAGCTGGCAGGCCGGATCCACCGAGAATTTGGCATCCCGATGTTCGATGCAGCTTCGCTGCCGCGGCGCCCGCCGAGGCAACTGTCCGGCTAGCAGCGCTCTGAAGTAGGCGCCTCTGCTACTCGTTGCCGCTCGGCGCAGCGAACAAGTGAATGGTATCGCTGTGCGCGTCGGTCCCATCGACCGAAGCATCTACTGCAGTACATGAGCAATTTCGCAGTTGAGTTTGTTCCCCTCTTGATCGATAAGCATTTCTACTTTAGCAACGCCCGTGACGCCGCCCTTTCCGCAGGGTACAATCGCCATCAGCATCTTTCCTCTGAAGAATCAAGAACAGCGGGTCCCCTCATCATGTACTTCAAGCAGCTCCTAAACGAACGTTGCGGCTGTGCCTCCTATGTCATTGCCTCGCGAAAGACGTTGGAGGCGGCGATTGTGGATCCGGGGATTGAGACGGAGGCTTACGAAGCCCTCCTGCGGGAGCGGGGCTTTCGGTTGCTTTACGTCATCGATACGCACATTCATGCCGATCATGTCTCCGGGGCGCGGCGTTTGGCGGCGCAGTTTGGCTCTGAGCTTTGCCTCTATGAATCGGCGCAGGTGGCTTATCCGTTTCGGCCGCTTAGCGACCGGCAAGAGTTGGAGTTGGGGCAGTTGCGGCTGCGCGTGCTGCACACGCCGGGGCACCGTCCGGAATTGATTTCGATCTTGATCGTCAACCCGCCGCGCAGCCCTGAGGCGTCGATGGTGTTGACCGGCGATTCGCTGCTCGTCGGCGACGTGGGCCGGCCGGACTTTGGCGGCGGCGACGTCGCGGCGCAATATGACAGCGTGACCAATTTGCTGCGGCTGCCCGATTGGGTGGCGGTCTTTCCGGGACACTTCGAAGGGCCGTGCGGCAAGGGCATGTGCGGCCGGCCGAGCACGACCATCGGCTTCGAACGCCTCTACAATCCGCTGGCACGGCTCGATCGGCGCGAGTTCATCAACCGCGTCGGCAAGGGCGTGCCGCCGCGTCCTTTGAATATGACGGCGATCGAAGCGACCAATCGCGGCCGCGCCGACATAGCGTGGGCGATGATGACCACGTCGCCGGAGGTGCCCGAAGTGAACCTGGATGAGCTGCGCTCCCGGCCCGCCGACGCCGCGCTGATCGACGTACGCGAGCCGGAGGAGTTCGCGAGCGGCCACGTTCCGGGCGCCGTCAATCTGCCCCAGGCCGATCTTGCGAGCCGGCTCGATGAGGTTCCGCGCGATCGAGCGGTGATGGTGATTTGTCAGGGCGGCTTCCGTTCGTTAAGGGCGGCCCAATTCCTCAAGCAGCGAGGCTACTCGGACGTGGCGAGCGTCAAAGGCGGAACCGAGGCATGGCGCAAAGCGGGCGGCGAAATGAGTGTGAAGTGTGACGCGGACAAGAGCGCTTCGGCACAGCAGCCTGCCATCGTCGAGACGGAATGGACCCATGCCGGCGGGGACTGCTACTCGATTTGAATCAGCACACTAACACTAACCCGACGCGCCAGCGAGGCTCGCTTGCGCGTCGGGTTAGTGTCCTGAATTTCCATCTCTAGTTCTTGCCCGTCGAGCCGTTTTCAAGGTTCTTGACGATACGGCGCAGCGCCGCGGCATCGGAAGCTTCGGCGGCCACAGCCAAATACGCCCGGAGGTGCGCGAGGGCTTGGGCGGCATGTCCGAGCCGGACCAGGCAAACGCCAAGGTCGCGGCGCAGGCCGGCGTTGTGCGGGTCAAGTTGGTGCATGCGCTTGAGGATGTGCAGGACCCGCGGGAAATCCTCATCGTGCAGGTAAACGCTGCGCAAATTGCCGAGCATGCGCTGCACCATGAGACCCAAGGGCAGCGCTTGCAGGGTGAGCCGCGACGCATGGAACGGCATGCCGGTCACTTGACGGACGAGGTTCTCGCAGTCCCACGGCGTCAAGATGCGGCCGCCGTGAAAGCAATCTATGTAGATTTCTTGACCGCTGCCGACCGCTTTGACGATGAAATGCCCCGGCAAACCGACGCCTTCAATCGTCAGCCCCGTGCGGCGGCCGATCGCCATGACCACGGCCGCCAAACTGATGGGGATGCCGGTGCGCCGCTCCAACACGAGGTGCAGGTAGCTGTTGCGCGGATCGTAATATTCACGGACGTTGCCGTGAAAGCCCATGTCGTGGAACAAGTAGCGCCTGAGGCCCTGTACCCGCGCGGAGAGATCGCCGCGGACGTAGGAGCGCGCCTCGTGCGCCATGGCCGTGATCTCGCTGAGATGCGCTTCAACGTCGAGGTCGGGGAACTCATCGCGCGCCAGGCCCAGCGCGATCGCGGCGATGTCGAGCGCCGCATCGGGGTCGCGCGCCAGGGTATCAAGCGCGGTGTCGAGATTCATGTAATCGCTCCCGCCAGCGGTTTAGCGCGGCCAATGTGGCGGCAAGTTTCCAACTTGCCGAACCGACCTGTTGGAAACCGGTCGCCACCGCGCGTCGTCCAACGCCTCCAACTCGCGATCCGGCGGCCCCGCATCGAACAACGGCCCCGGCAACGACTCCGCGCGTCGCATCGCCAGCTCGAATTCGATGTCCGGACGCTTCCTGCCCCATCCCCGATACACCGGGAATCCGCGCCGCAGCGCGATAATCTCCCGGCGCGTGCGGCCTTTCGGCGCGTCCGGCCAACGGCCGGGTTGCGCCTCAAAATCCAGAAACTCCGGCACGATCTTCTCGAGGTAATTCCAGTAAGGCAAGTTATCGGTTTGGACGAAGAACGTCCCCTCCGCGTCCAACGCGCGCACGATCCAAGCGAGAAAACGCGGCGTGATCAGGCGGCGCGGAGCCTCGCGCGGATCGTGATACGGCTGCGGATGATAGCAGTGAACCTCGCGCACGCTGCCTGCGGGCAAACGGCGTTCAACGACTTCGCGCGCCTCGCCCGCCGCAAAGCGGATGTTGCCAAGGCCGCGTTGATTGGCCCGCCGCGTCGCATAGCGCAACACCACGGGCAACAGATCGACGCCCAAATGATCGTGATCCGTCCGCCATACGGCACTGCCGATGAGAAACCGCCCGTTGCCGCAACCAAGATCGACGACAATGGGCGCCCGTCGTCCGAAGAGGGCTTGCCAGTCGAGCGTCCCTTCAGGCCAATGCTTGAGCGCCGTCCGCGACCACTGTGCAGGCTCCAAAATCTCGCCCGCGATCGGCACGCCGAACTCCCGTTCGATTTTCCGCTTCTCTTTCATGAATCCTATTCTAGCGGAGGCGTCTCCTATAATGAGGCTATCTTTGAGCTGAGGATGTCCAATAGAACGCGGATCAACGCTGATTTTGCGGACACGCGCCGATTGGGCGAATCCGCGCAGTTCCGGATAATCAGCGTTCATCCGCGTTCTATTTCCCAAGATCGTTCGAATGACGACGAATCGACACACGCCGCCGACTTGGGCCCTGGTTGCATCCTTCGCGATCATCTATGTCGCCTGGGGAACGACGTACTTGGCGATCAGAATCGGGGTGCGCGACGAGGCCTTGCCGCCCGCCCTCTTCGGCGGCTCCCGCTGCGCTCTTGCGGGCCTGCTCGTTCTGGGATTTCAGGCGCTTCGTGGCCAAAGCCTGCGTGTCGCGCGCGGTGAATGGCCGCGCATCCTCGCAGCCAGCGTGCTGATCTTCTTGTGCGGCAATGCCATGATTTCCTACGCCGAGATAACCGTCGACAGCGGCGTCGCCGCCGTTCTCGCCGCCACGACGCCGTTGTGGCTTGGACTCTTTTCCATGTGCTGGCCCGGCGGCGACCGATTGACGCGGCGCGGTTGGCTCGGCTTGGCCGTCGGCCTGGCCGGCATCCCTATTTTGTACTACCCGAAGCTCTCCGATCCCGGCGCCTTCCTGCGCGACTTCGGGCCGGTGCTGGTCCTCGGTTCGGCCGCGACATGGGCGCTCGGCGCCATGCTCTTGCGTCAATACAGCTTCCGCACGCCACATCTGACCGCTGCCGGCCATCAATTGCTTTTCGGCGGCGGCTCCCTTTGCGTGCTCGGCGCGCTCACAGGGGAAATGGAAGCCATGCCCGATCGTATAACGCCCGCTGCCGCCGGCGTCTTTCTGTATTTGCTGGTCTTTGGCTCTCTCTTGGGTTTCATCGCTTTCAATTGGCTCTTGCGGCACGTCTCCGCGAACAAAGTTGGCACGCACGGCTACGTCAATCCCGTGATTGCCGTTTTGGCCGGTTGGCTCGCCGGGGAAGAAATGCACGGCTGGATCGTCGCAGGCATCGGCGTCATCCTCTTCGGCGTGTTCCTGATCCGCGGCGGCGAACGACCGGCGGAAGAAACTCGCGCCCTTGGATCGGAACCCGCAGCCATGCCGACTGTGGAGGCGGAAGTCGCGTAGGTTTAGCCGCGAGCCAGCGGCGAGCGCGAACGCGACCTTTTCGGGTGTCGGCGGCCCGGGCGGGGATCGCCGCGGGGCAGGGCGTTGACAAGTTCCCGTCCGTGCTCGACGCTGGCTCGCGGCTAAACGCAACAGGCGAATTTCGGCATTGACCGCAACGACGGCCTGTTGTATATCCCCCGCCACTATGAAAACCAAAATCGCTCTCTTTCTGGCCATGGCGGCCCTCGCCGCCGGTGTGCGCACTTTTGCGCAGGATACCCCGACGCATGCCACCGGCAAAATCCTCCTGCTCACGAGCGAGCGCATCATGGAGGGCGACGTCGAGCGCATCGGCGAGCGCTATCGCATCCGTCGCGGCACGAGCGAAGTGTGGATTCCCGCGGACAAGGCGATTTGCATCTGCGCCGACCACCACGAAGCGTTCGCCCAGATGAAAAGCCGGGCGAACCTAGGCGACGCCGACGAGCGCTTTCGCCTGGCCAAATGGTGCATGACGAACAACCTGCGCGAGCAAGCTCTCGACGAGGCACGCTACGCCCTCGAAATGCGGCCCGAACACGCTCAAACGAAGAACCTCATCGCCATCTTGGAACGCGGCTTGAAGCCCAAGATGTCCGCTCCCATCCCGACCGCCGCGCCGAAAGCGCCTTCACGGCCGATCGTGCAAGCGCCTCAGATTGACGTGAATGCGGAAACGCTCTCCTTGTTCACCCAGAAAATTCAGCCCATCCTGATGAACACCTGTGCCAACTGTCACACGGATGGCCGCGGCGGACAATTTCAGCTTTATCGCGCCGGCGACGCAGGCCACCGCGCCGCCACGCAGCGCAACCTCGCCGCGGTGCTCGCTCAGTTGCACATGCAGAAGCCCGCGTTAAGCCCGCTCTTGATCAAGGCCGTCAGTGCCCACGGCAACACGCAGAACGCCCCCATTCAGAGCCAGCAAGGGATTCCCTACCGTAGTCTGTGCGAATGGATCGACCGGACGCTGGCAACCAATCCGCATCTGCGCGAGCGAGCAAACTCGGCGATGACGGCGAGCTTGCCGGAAAGCCCCTCCACTTTCAAAACGTCGCCCACCGATCCGCTTGCCGCGGTGGTCAGCCGCCCGGTCGCACGCGCCGAGGTCGCCGCCGCCAAGTCGAAAGCTCCGAATGCGCTGCCCAAACAAAGCGGTGCGACGCCGCTTGATCCCTCGCCCGAGCCAACGGCAATTCGCCCGGCATCCGCGGAACAGGCCGGCCCGCGCGATCCCTTCGACCCCGAAATCTTCAACCGCCAAGCCCAGCCTAAGAAGTGATCGGACTTGCCGTGACCTGGCTTGCCGTTTCGCGTTCGCGCCTCCCGCTCGTTCGCGCTAACCCGCAAGCGGGCGGCCCAAATCAAACCGCTTCCCCGCCATCTCCGCGATCGTCTGCCCAATGCTTAGAGACGCCGTTGCCCCCGGCGACGGCGCATTCAAGACGTGGATGCACTCCCCGTCGGCGACGATGCGAAAATCGTCCACTAACTTCCCTGAAGATGCCACCGCTTGCGCCCGCACCCCCGATCCCGCCCAGCGGATGTCTTCGATTTTCAGCTCCGGGAGCAAGCGCGCAAGTGCTCGATGAAACGCCTTCGTGCGCAACGATCGATACAGCTCGCCGAAGCCGGTCTTCCAATATCGACTCGCCATTTTCCAAAAGCCGCCGAACGTCGCCAACTGCCAGGTGTCACGCGGCGAGAAGCTCCAGCGCGAATAACCCTCGCGCCTTAGCGCCAAGACCGCATTCGGTCCAGCTTCAACTTCATCGTGGATGTTCCGCGTGAAGTGCACGCCCAGAAATGGAAACCGCGGATCGGGCACCGGATAAATGAGGCTCTTCACGAGATGGCGGCGTTCGGGAACAAGCTCATAGTATTCGCCGCGGAACGGCACGATCTGCACGCCCGGATCGAGGCCCGTCAAACGCGTCACCCGATCCGATTGCAACCCCGCACAAGTAACCAGATGGCGGCAGAGAAAATCGCCGCGCGATGTGATGACCGCCAACTCCCCGGGCCGCCGCTCGATCCGCCGCACCCGGGCGCCCAGCTCGATTTGTCCGCCTCGCGCTTGAACCAACTCCGCATATTTGCCCAAGACCGCCTTGTAATCGGCGATCCCCGTCTCGGCTACGTGCAGCCCGGCGATCCCCGTGGCGTGCGGTTCATATTCGCGAATCTGCTCCGGCCCGATCCGGCTCATTCCGGTCAACCCATTCGCCCGCCCACGGCTTTCCAAATCATCTAGTGCCGGCAGCTCCTCGGGCCGAGTAGCGACAACGATTTTGCCGACGCGCCGGTGCGCTATGCCATGCTCGGCGCAAAAGCGAAACATCGCATCGCGGCCCGCGACGCAATTGCGCGCCTTCTCCGAGCCGGGCTTGTAATAGAGCCCCGAATGAATCACGCCGCTGTTGTGCCCGCTCTGATGCGCCGCCAGCTCGTTTTCCGCTTCGAGCACAACAAGCGAGAGCCGATGTTGGCGCACCAGCGCCAGCGCCGTGGCCATCCCCACGAGCCCGCCGCCGACGATGGCGATGTCATGAACGGGCATGATTGTCCCAAGGATGAGATTTGGCGATGGCGGGTTTCACTGCGTTGATATACTCAATCGGGTACAATAAAGCCCAGGAGGCTAATCAATGGCAAGCGTCATTTCCGAACACATCACCCGAACCCCTGGTGTCTGCGGCGGCAAAGCCTGTATCGCCGGCCACCGGATTCGGGTGATGGACATCGTCGTCCAGCACGAGATGCGGGGAGCCTCCGCCGAAGAGATCTTGGCCATGTTTCCAGGGATTTCCTTGGTCGATGTGCATGCCGCGCTAGCCTATTACTTTGACAACCGCGAAGAACTAATCGCAGAGTTCAAACGCGAAGAGGACCTCGCGGATTCTCTTCGTTCTAGGTTCCCATCGAAACTTCAGGCGAGAACACTTTAACGTTAGACTTGCTCATCCCGAAGGCCGAGTTTCGTGTGGTGGGACAGAAGATGCTGGGCTGATCCGTGAAAAACCGCGCGAACCTCGCTGCGCCCTGCGTGTCTCCGTAAGTTATTCAATCCGCAGCACGTGTCGGGAGGTGATGGGTGCAACGAATGGAAGCCGATCCGACCGCTCTTGCCGAAGCTCCCGCAGTCAACGAACCTCCAATCGCCCCAGAGCCTCGCCGGCCCGGCGGAAGTCGCGAACTGCTTGCCCTGGCTGCGCCGCTCGTCCTCAGCCAGAGCTTCATGACCGTCCAGGTCTTCGTGGACACCATCCTGCTCGCCAAGCACAATCAAATCGAAATGGCCGCGTCTTTTCCGGCCATCATGTGGTACTGGTTGTTTTTCGGATTGCTTCAGATAACCGCGGGCTACACGTCCACCTTCGTCGCCCAGTACACCGGGGCGAAGCGGCCTCAGCGCGTCGGCCCCGCAGTGTGGCAAGGCATCTACTTCGCGATTTTTTCCGGGCTGCTCTTTATGTCAATGGCGCCGGCCGCCCCGTATCTGATCAGCTTAGCCGGCCACACCGATGAACTTCAGTTAATGGAGACAACGTACCTTCAATGTCTCGCCTTCGCAGCCTTGCCGATGCTCGTCATGGGGGCGATCAACGGCTTCTTCTCCGGCCGCGGCCAAACCTGGACCGTCTTAGCCATCGAAGCGTTCGGCACCGCGGTCAACGTCGGCCTCGCTCTCTTGTGGATCTTCGGGGAATGGGGATTTCCCGAGATGGGCATTGCCGGGGCAGGATGGGCGACGGTGGCCGGCTCGTCGGCGTCGGCGCTCTTGGCGCTGGGCCTGTTTCTGCGAAAGCGCTATCGGGAAGAGTTCGCGACCGCAACCGGCTGGCGCTTCGAGCGCGAGCTTTTTGGCCGACTGATGCGTTACGGCGGGCCGGCCGGCACACAAGTCTTTCTCGACGTGCTCGTCTTCCACGTGTTCACGCAGCTTGTCGGTCGGCTCGGCGAAGCCGCCTTGGGCGCCACCACCTTGACCGTGCGCCTCAACATGATCGCTTTCTTGCCCATGATGGGCATGGGCCAAGCCATCTGCATCCTGGTCGGCCAGCGTTTGGGCGGCAACCGTCCCGATCTTGCCGAGCGCAGCGCCTACACCGGCCTCAAGTGGGTCTTTGGCTACATGTGCGTCGTCGCCCTCGTTTACCTGACGCTGCCCGGCCTGCTCGTCTCCGTGTTCGAGAGCGAGCGCGATCAGGAAAAATTCGCAGCCATCGCGGCCATCGTCCCCGGCCTTTTGGTTTGCGTGGCGGCGTTTTCCCTGGCCGATTCATTCACCATGTCGTTCGCGTTCGCACTGCGCGGCGCCGGCGACACTCGATTCGTCACGGCCGTCACCTTCTGCCTGGCCTGGCCGCTCATGGTCATCCCCACCTACCTGGTCGTGCAAGCCGGTGGCAGCGTCTACTGGGCCTGGTGGTTCGCAACCGCGCATATCTTCGCGATGGCCATTTGTTTCTTCCTCCGCTTCCGCGCCGGCAAATGGAAGGCAATGCGCGTGATCGAACCGGAAGCGGAACCTTCAGCGTGATTGGAGACACCCAAGAGGTGGCACCGGCGTCCCGCCGGTGCGGACTGTCGCCACCTGCAGTTTCCCTCTACAACGGACGCTCTTCCAACAGATAAAGCCACTGATATTCCTCAGTTCCTTTCACCAGCCCGCTTTTCATGGGATTATCGGCAATGTATTGCCACTTTTCCGCAAATTCATCTTCATCCCGCATCCACCTGTCATACCGTTCATCCTGCCAAACTGGCCCGCGCCGGCCGCGATGCTTGTTCACAGCATGCGCGGAGAAGCTCTTGACGCTGTGGACGAGTTCCTGCAGGTCCCACACACCGTCGCCCTTTACCAAGGGAAGGACAAGTGCATGCATGTGATCCGGCATCACCACGGCGGCGTAAACTTTCCAGCGCTGGCCGTCCCAGTGCCGTAGTGCCGACATCACCATGCCGCGTTCCACCTCGCTTAGGAGAATTCCCGCGGCGCATCGCCAAGTGAGAAAATAGGTGGCGCCGTGCCGCTGCCAATGGGGCAGGTTGCGGCGCGTGATTCTCTCGCCGCGCACCGGCGGGACGCCGGTGCCACCTGCTTTCTCGCCGGTGCCACCTGCTTTCACACTTCCCCTCTCACCTGCGGTGCTACCGCCGTTGTCACCGCAGTTGTTACCGGGACTTTCACCGGGATTCTGGTTGGTCGGCATCGTCGCCTCCAATTCTGCAAGCTTGTAGAACTTTGCGCAGCTTCTTAGCGAGGCCATTTCGCGATTTCACAATGCCGTCGGGGTTAGGTGGCACCGGCGTCCCGCCGGTGCAGCTTCCCGCTTCACAGCAGCTCACTTCTTCGCGAAGCTCCACTCGATCTTGCACCCAGGCATTTCCGTCGCTAACTGGTTCTTGCCC
>JACPZP010000176.1 GCA_016195405.1 Planctomycetota bacterium
CGTGATTGCCGACAAGCCTTCGATGCGGATGCAAACATTAGCAGCCGTCAATCCTTCGAGGACACATGGAAAAAAAGAAGTAACTAATCTTCGCAATTACGGGGTGCGCCTATTGACTTTCGAGGCCATAGATGGGTTAGGTGCGCCGCGATGCCTGTAGTTACACTTCCATTGCGGTGGCTTTCGCGATGCCGAAGCAACCATGGGTGTATGAGCGTGGCGGTGTGGCGGTGAGCGAAACTTTTTGCCGTAACTAACATGCTATGAAGGTATTACGAAGCAAAGCTCACCGCCAAATAGCTCGGCGGTCTTGGCGGCGAGCAAAACCGCGTCATATTGGCAGGGACGCATAGGATTGGCAGGTGTCCTATTCCCATGCGGAGACGCCTTGATTTTTTCGTCGCCCGATGTTTCTATTTCGTAAGGCCTTAAAGCTACGGCCTCCTCAATAGACTCGATGGTACATGGTTTGCTCCCACCTGCGATGTGAGAGGGAAGCGGCATGATCACTGCCACCAAGCCTTATTCGATCCTGATAACCGACGATGATACGAGTAGCCGGGAAACGCTGCGCGAGATCGTTGAACCCCAAGGGTATCGGACCGTTCTAGCGTCTTCAGGGGAAGAGGCCATCGAAATCGTTCGGGAAGCGCCGGTTCATTTAGTCCTGCTTGACGTGCATATGCCGCGGATGACCGGATTGGAGACGGTGCAGATCGTCCATCAGATTAACGAGATTCTCCCTTGCATCTTGGTGACCGCCGATCCAAACGAGAATGTCATTCGGCAGGCGTTCTCCGTTCGGGCTTACAGCGTCATTCCCAAGCCGGTGAGCAAGAACATCCTCCTGCATACCATTCTCCGGGCCCTGCTTCAGGCTTACGGCGGCCTGCACTCGGAGGAAGCGGGTTCATAGAATAATTGCTCGGCCAACATCCCCAGGATACGCTGTGCTCTTCCTGGGGCTCGAATTTCAATCTCAATCACCCTGAGGGAACTCAAATGAAAGTCGTGCCACTCAACGACAAGCTCGTGGTCAAGCGTCTCGAAGCCGAGGAAAAGACCGCCGGCGGCATTGTCCTGCCCGACACCGCCAAGGAAAAGCCACGCCAAGGCAAGGTATTGAGCCTGGGCGACGGCAAGCTTTTGGAGAGCGGCAAGCGGGCCAGCTTCCAGGTGAAGGAAGGCGACCGCGTTCTGTTCTCTTCCTATGCCGGCAACGAAGTCACCGTCGAAGGCGAAGAATACCTGATCATGTCGGAAGACGACATCCTTGCCGTTGTGGAGTAATCCCGACCGGCGACCATTAGGTCCCGCGAGCCGAGCGGGACCTGCGTAACGGGGTCCGGCTCGGCTCGCCGGACCTACTGACGAGGCCATGGTTCACACCATGGCCTTTTGCTTTGATGGTGCGCTTTCAGCTACAATGACCAATGCCTCATCGATAGCGGAGAACATCATGCGATCGGTATTCGTTGCTCTCGTTTCTCTTGTAGTCGGCGCCACGTTATGCTCTCTCCCGTGTGTTTCAGGCCAAGATAAATCGATCGGGCCCGACAAGAAGACGTGGGACGCCGTCGCCGGCAAGGCCGCCCAGTACCTCAAGAATTCCCAGGACAAGAACGGCGGCTGGAGCATCGAGAAGACGCCGGGCGTTACCGGCGTAGCGCTTACCGGCCTATTGAAGTCCCGCCAATCGACCGCGAAGGGTCCGGTAGCGGAGAAGGCACTGGGCTACATCGAAATCCTGGTGAACAAGGAAAAAGGCCACATCGCCGGCAAGGATGCCAAGGTCCAACTTCAGAATTACGTGACCAGCATCAACGTCATGGCCCTGGTCGAAGCCAAGCAGGCGGACAAGTACAAAGGGATCATCGGCGATGCAACGGCATTCCTCAAGAAGCTTCAATGGGACGAGGACGAAGGCAAAGACAATTCGAGCGATTTCTACGGCGGCGCCGGCTACGACAGCAAGTCGCGCCCCGATCTCTCCAACACCCAGTTTTTTCTCGACGCTCTGAAGGACGCCGGCATCGGCAAGGACGACCCGGCGCTCAAGAAGGCGTTAATTTTCGTAAGCCGCTGCCAGAACCTCAAGAGCGAGTACAACGATCAGCCCTGGGCCAAGGTCATCGACGACGGCAGCTTCATTTACACGGCGGCGTCGGGCGGAGTCACGAAAGTCGTCGATGAGCCGTTGCCCAACGGCGGCCGGCCCGGCTACGGCAGCATGACCTACGCCGGCATCAAGAGCCTGATCTACTGCGGCGTTTCCAAGGACGACGTCCGCGTCAAGAAGGCCTACGAGTGGATTCAGAACCATTACACGGTCGAAAAGAATCCCGGCATGCCCGAAGCGCGCTCACAATGGGGCATGTTCTACTATTACCACTCCATGGCAAGATGCCTGGACGCCTTGGGAATCGACTTCGTCGTCGACGCCAAAGGCAACAAGCACGACTGGCGGCGCGACATCACGGAAGCCCTCGCCAAGCGTCAGCAAAGCGACGGCAGCTTCCACAACGTCGCCAACTGGATGGAATCCGATCCGAACCTGGTGACGGGGTACGCGCTGATGGCGCTTTCGTATTGCCGGCCGAAATGATCGCGGCTAAACGCGAAAGTTGGTATCAACAAACATATGCGATTTTTGGCGTCGATACTGCTAATGTGGATCGCGGCGAGCGCCGTGCAAGCCCATCCTGTTGCCAAATCGAGCCACGACCGTCACATCGTTGTGCGCCTTCTGCCGGGACTCGCACCAGACAAAGTCTTGATCCGGGTCGAGTATCGCCTCGAAGTCGATGAACTGACCGTCCATCTCGAAGACATGCGTCCATTTCAAGATGAGATCGACACCGCCAAGTATGCTCACAAGCCGCTTGAATACTATGGCGAATTCACGCGCATCTATGCTCCGATTCTCGCATCTCGGCTCGATCTGCGGATTGACACAGCTTCCTTCGACTTCGCTTGTGCGAATCGCACCCAAACCTTGAAGGACGAAACAAGAAAGGACTTAGGCCACTTGCGCTGCGACTTCGTTTTCGAGGCGGAAGCGCAACTCCAGCTTGGCCAAGAACATTTACTCAAGTTCCGAGAAGGAAATTATCTGCTCCAAGCCGGCATCATTGACGTCACGTTTGCTTGCGCGGACACCTTCAAGGTTTTGAGCATTCAGGCACCGGACGCTGACTTGCGCGCCAAGCCGGAAATCCAACGCGCCCCAGGCGATGACAAGACGCTTCGCGAATTGCGGGTTCGCTTCGCGCTGGAAAAGTCGGTGGAAACGACGGCTGATCCGCTAGCGAGCGATAAAGACTCGCACGAATCCGGCCTCATGCGACTATTCCATAGCGCGAACGACGGATATTGGCTGCTGCCGATCCTGGCGTTTTGGTTCGGCGCGGTGCACGCCTTGACGCCCGGGCATGGTAAGACGCTCGTAGCCGCCTATCTCGTCGGCCAAAGCGGCACCACCTGGCACGCCGTGGTCCTTGGAATCGTCACCACGTTCACACACACAAGCGTCGTGTTCGCCCTTGCCATGGTGCTGATGGTATTGCCGGCTGGAGTGCGGCCGACCATCCAGTCCGGCCTCGAGTTGGTCATGGGGCTCCTGATCCTCTGTCTTGGCTTTTATCTACTTTTGCAGCGTCTCTCAGGCCGGGCGGATCACATTCACATTGGCGGCGGACACCATCACCATCATGGCGATCAACATGCTCACGGACACGACCATCATCACCATCATCCATCGCCGTCACCAGCTGCCAAGGTCACCACATGGGGTTTGGTTACCTTGGGCATCACGGGCGGATTGGTGCCATGTTGGGACGCGGTCGCGATGCTCGTGCTAGCGGTGGCTTTGAACATGCTCGACTTGGCGATTCCGCTTCTCCTCGCCTTTAGTGCCGGTCTCGCAGGAATGCTGGTCCTAATCGGCATCCTGGTCGTCAAGGTGCGTCGCTTCGCCGACTCACGCGTGGGCGAAGGCCGGCTCATCCGCGCGTTGCCGATCGTTAGCGCCTTGTTCATTCAAGGGATGGGTTTTTGGCTGTGCTACAACGCCGTCCACCCGCTTGCGGGTTAACGGGTCCCGCTCGGCTCGCGGGACCTACGCTGGCGTTGCCTTGACTCGTTCTTGAAAATCCCTTGTTTATTAGCATGCGCGTGGTGGAGCTTACAGCGTGTCCGGTCCGCATTCCTCTTAAAAAGCCAATTCGCCACGCGTCGCACACACGCAGCGAAACTGACAATATCGTCGTGCGCTGCGTGCTCGCCGACGGCGCCATTGGTTTTGGCGAGGGAGTGCCGCGCGAGTATGTGACGGGTGAAACGATCGAGTCGGGGCTCGAACTTTTGAGACGCAGCGACTTGCCCGGCCAGCTCGAAGACTGCGGCGATTTTGCCGCTGCCGTGAGTATGGCCGAGAGATTGCGCCTAGCGCCGGTTGCCGGCGACGACCGCCGCTGTCAAGGCAACGCCGCCCGGTGCGCGGTCGAGTTGGGGCTCTTGGATGCGTTCGGCAAACACTTTGGCGAACCGGTGTCGGCCGCAACACAACGAATCGCGCCGGAGCTATTCGAGCCAAAAGAGCGTGTTCGCTATAGCGGGGCCATCACGTCCGCCCAAGGATGGAAGGCTCGTTTCGCCGCGTGGAAGATGTGGATTTACGGCTTCCACCAACTCAAGATCAAAGTTGGGATCGCAGGCCAAGACGATGTCAAACGTGTCGGCTCGATCCGCCGCCGGGTGGGCGGAAATATAGACCTACGCGTCGATGCGAACGAAGCGTGGCGTCCCGATGAAGCGGTTCAACGTATCCAAGAGCTGAAGCCGTTCGCGCTCAGCTCCGTGGAGCAACCCGTGGCGCATGCGGAAGTTGGATCGATCAGAGAGATTCGCAGGCAAACCGACGTCCCGGTTATGCTCGACGAATCGCTGTGCAGCATGGTGGACGCAGAGCGCGCTGTGGCCCAGGAAAGTTGTGACCTGTTCAACATTCGGCTATCCAAGTGCGGCGGTTTTGTCCCAGCGCTGCGGCTCGCGCAATTTGCGAAGAAGCACGGCTTGGGATATCAGCTCGGGTGCCAAGTGGGCGAAACGGCGATTCTGTCAGCTGCGGGCCGCCACTTCGCGCAGAGCGTGCGCGACATCCGCTATCTTGAAGGTTCGTATGACCGACATTTGGTCAAGGAAGCGCTCGGCAAGCGCGATCTTACTTTTGGCTGGGGTGGCTGGGCGCCGGCCTTGAAAGGCCCAGGCTTGAGCGTTGAAGTTGAAGATACCGCTTTGGCTCGCGTCGCCGGACCAAAGGAGATCCTGCTTGGCTGAACCGGACTACACCGTACTCGAGCACACCGCCGGCGACGGTTACTTGTGGCGTTACCGCCGCTACGCCGCCCAGG
This sequence comes from Planctomycetota bacterium, assembly GCA_016195405.1. Lineage (GTDB taxonomy): Bacteria > Planctomycetota > Planctomycetia > Gemmatales > Gemmataceae > JACPZP01. The sequence continues at coordinate 5,412 of JACPZP010000176.1, forward strand.
GATCGCCGCGCGCCGAAGTCGTGTTCGTTCACGGCATCCAGAGTCACTCCGGCTGGTACGAACATTCGTGCGTGCGCCTGAGCCAAGAAGGGTACAACGTCTCCTTTCTCGATCGCCGCGGGGCCGGCATGAACGAGAAAGAACGTGGCGACGCTCCCGGTTTTCGCCGCCTTCTCGACGACATTGCCGAGTATCTGACCGCCCTGCCTCGCTCCGTGCCGCGTGGCCACACCGTCGGCCGGCTGCCGCTGTTTCTCGCCGGTATTTCCTGGGGCGGCAAGCTGGCAGCCGCCCTCGAATGCCGCCATCCCGGCTTGATTGACGGCCTGATTCTGCTTTGCCCCGGCTTTTTCGCCAAAGTTCGGCCGACCTTGGGCCAACGCCTCAAGATCCTGCTGTTTCGGTTCTTTCGACCCCGCAAGCAATTCCCGGTTCCATTGAGCGACCCGGAGTTGTTCACCGCCACGCCCAGCTGGATCGAGTTCTTGCGGAACGACCCGAAGCGATTGCTCCACGCCAGCGCCCGCTTGCTCGTTGAAAGCGTGCGGCTCGACGGCTACCTCCGCTTCGTTCCCAAATACGTTCACGTGCCGGTGCTTTTGCTCCTCGCGGAACAGGATCGCATCATTCACAACGGCCGCACGCGCGCTTTTGTGGAACGGTTCGCGACCCGCGACAAACGCGTCATTGAGTACCCGGGGGCGCATCATACGCTGGAATTCGAACCGAACCCAGAGCTGTGGCTGGCCGATCTTCTTCAATGGATGGAGAAACACCTGCCAATTGCGGCTTCGCCCGCGGCGTAGACCGCGGCAAAACATTCCGATTATGCTAATCCGCGAGCGGGTGTCGAGTATTCTAATGAATCGCTGGTCCGCCTTTCTGCAGCTGGTGGTGTGTCGGATTCGCGAGTTCTTTCGCGAGCCGCATGCACTTTTCTGGGTTTACGGATTTCCAATTATCCTCGCGGTCGGCTTGGGCACGGCGTTCACGCAGGCCAAACCACAGGCGCCGAAAGTTGACGTCCAATCCGGCACGGACAGCGCCGTTGTTCAAAGTACTGCGGAATCGCTCCGAAAGGCGGGGCTGAAGGTCGAAGTCTTGCCGCCGGCGGAGTGTGCGAGTCGATTTAAGAGCGGCACGACGGCCATGTATGCGATTCCGCAAGCCGGCACAATCGAGTTCGTTTATGATCCAAATCGCTCGGAGAGCGTCCTGGCGCGTCATTGGGCCGATGCGGTTCTCGCGCGTGCAAGCGGCGACAACCATGCGACGCTGGTGACCGACGACCCGGTCGTCAAGCCGGGCAGCCGCTATATCGATTTTCTGATGCCCGGACTCATCGGCATGAATCTGATGGGCGGCGGCTTGTTCGGCGTCGGATTCGTGCTCGTCGACATGCGCGTCCGCAAACTCTTCAAGAGGCTCATGGCCACGCCGATGCACCATGGTGATTTTCTATTGTCGCTCTTGACCTCGCGCATGGTTTTCTTGCTGCCGGAAATGTGCGTCCTTTTCATGGTGGGCTGGCTTTTCTATTCCGTGCCGATGCTTGGTTCATGGATCGCTCTGCTCGCCGTGATTCTCACCGGATCGTGCGCCTTCGCGGGCATCGGTTTGCTCATCGGTTGCCGAACGGAAAAGACCGAGACGATTTCCGGCCTCATGAACCTCATCATGTTGCCGATGTGGCTACTAAGCGGCGTCTTCTTCTCCTCAAAGCGCTTTCCCGACGCGGCTCAGCCGTTTATCCAGGCTTTGCCGCTCACGCAGATCAACGACGCTCTGCGCGACGTCATGTTGGAAGGGGCCGGGATCGCCGCCATCGCATGGCGATTGGGAATCTTGGCGCTTTGGGCCGTTGTGACCTTCGCGCTAGCGCTTCGTTGGTTCCGCTGGCGCTAATAGGGTTCGCAGATGGGCGGCTTGCAGATTGATAACGGGTTAAGATCATTAAACGCATTAATAATAACTTGGGCAATCCGTACGCTGACAAGAAATACAGCAACAAGAAATAATTTTTCCTCGAATGACCTTGCTTGGCGAATAGCGGTGCATAATAATTCACATTGTCCCGCTGAATGACGACTTCGGTGACTGGGCGACGCCGAACGACTCTTTAGCGGGACATTTTCTTGCGCAGTGAATCATGTTGTCTCCTTCCTCCCTGACCGACTTATCAGCCGCCATGCCTGTTCTGGACGAAAGGACGGCCGAGCCAACGCCCTTTCCCTTGTTTCGGCGCTGGTACGAGGACGCCATTCGTGCCAACTTGCCGGAGCCCGGTGCAATGAGCTTGGCCACGGCTTCCGCCGCCGGCGCGCCCTCGGCCAGGATGGTGCTCCTGCGTGGTTACGACGAGAGCGGCTTCGTGTTTTTCACAAATTACACGGGGCGGAAAGCCACGGACCTCGCCGTCAATCCGCGTGCGGCCCTCGTGCTCTTCTGGTCGCCCTTGCATCGGCAGATTCGCATCGAGGGCGCCGTCGCAAAGGTGACCGAGCAAGAATCGGACGATTATTTCCGGAGCCGGCCTTTCGGGCATCGCCTGGGTGCGCTGGCTTCGCCGCAGAGTCAGGTTATTCCAGGGCGCGCGGTGCTCGAGGATCGCATGGCGGAATTGGAAAGGGAATTCGCGGGCAAAGAGGTGCCCCGCCCTGCGACGTGGGGCGGCTACCGCGTGACGCCGTTAATGATCGAGTTTTGGCAAGGGCGGGAAAGCCGCCTGCACGACCGCTTGCGCTATCAGGTGCAGGCAAATGGATCCTGGCTCTTGGAACGGCTGGCGCCGTGAGACCAATCGGGGCCGATTTCTTCTTGTGGGTTGTCCCGATTCTCCCGATAATCTTCCTGTCCCCGGACACGGACGCATGGGATTGGAATTGCGCCGGCCCACGATCGCAAGCTATAATAGCCTTGCAAGCAGTGGGTGTTGGTACCTGCCTGTTTCCGCTGGACGCAATCATCATGTCGACGAGCATTCTGCAGGAAGTCGCCGATGCCGCCATTCGCCGAGCCCAAAGACAAGGTTTCGTGCTGGCAAGCGACGTGCGCTCGGAGCTGAAGTTGGCAGGGCTCGATGAAAACCAGTGGAAGGATGTGCTCGCACTGGCGAAACCATCCCTGCATTATCGGCAAGGACGCTACTATCCACTTGCGACCATCAGCCCGCGCCTTCAGAAGGAGCAGGACCAGCAACGGGTCATTCAGAAGGCCATCCGCCAGCTCATCAAGCACCACAAGGAAGCCGCCAAGAAAGTCGACCGCCGCGGCCAGACGCGCGTCGACTTCATTCAGCCGATCAAAGTGGTCAGCGAGGACGGCAAGGCCTTCGCCCTTCTCAGCCGCGACATCTCCCCAACCGGCATCCGCCTCTTGGGCACCAAACGCCTCCTTGGCCAAAAGGTCAACATCGACATTCCGCTCGGCGACGACGCACCGCCCTGCCGGCTCCTTGTCCGCATTTTGTGGACGTGCGCCGTCGGCGACGATATGTTCGAAAATGGCGGATCGTTTCTTGAGCTGGTTTAGGGCTAAACCCGTTCACCAAGGCGTCATGCCGCCGTTCACACAAATCGTCTGTCCGGTAATGAACGACGCCTCTTCGCTTACCAAATAAAGCACCGCGTCGGCGACGTCTTGCGGCACTCCCCAGCGTTTCATGGGGATAAGGCCCAAGTAGGCGTCCTTGGCGGGTTGCGGATCATTCTCGTGGCGCTCGACGGGAATCCAGCCGGGAGCGACGACGTTGACGGTGATTCCCCACGGCGCCAGCTCGCGGGCCATGCTGCGCGACCAGCCGATTTGGCCGCCCTTGGCCGCCACGTAGGCGCTGAAGTTCTCGACCGAGCGGTGAAAGACTTCACTGGCGATGTTGATGATTCGTCCCCACTTTTGCTTTTTCATATGCGCCAGGCCACGCTTGGTGAGCAGAAATGGGCTTTTGATGAAGAAGTCGACCATGCGCTGGTAGAAGTCCCAGTCGTATTCCTCGATGGGCTTGAGCGGCTGCGCGCAGGTGGCGTTGACGATGAGGATATCCGGTTTGCCGAGCTTCGCTTCGGTTTCCTTGAAGAGAAGGTCCACGCCTTCTTGCGTGGTGACGTCCGAGCGAACCAGGATCGCCTCGACGTGGTTTTTCCGCAGCTCGGCCAACGTGCGCTCGGCGCGAGTCTGGTTGTTGCAATAGTTGACCGCCACCTTCGCGCCCTGCGCGCCGAGCGTATGTGCCATGGCCTTGCCCAGGCCGGTGGAGCTTCCCGTGACGATCGCGACGTGGCTCTGCAGCGAAAACGGCATGGCGGGTCCTCTGTTCCTATCGTTTACCGGTGGTTTCAAGCGTAGGACGGTTTTGCAAACCGTCCAGTGGAACGGACGGATTGCAAATCCGTCCTACGTGTTTCGCATTTCCCATTGCATTTTTTTGCTCATTCCCCTACGCTGTTTGTTTAGTCCGCGAGGTTTCGCAGGCAACCGTGAAGTCTCAACCATGATGACGCGACAAGGCAGAATCCTTTTGGACTTGCTGCTTCCCCTCCTGGGAAGACCGTCCTAGGTACGCCGTCATCGCAATCGTATCGAATGCAGATAGCAACCCTGGGACAACAAGTCCTGGGGTTTCTTGTTTTGTGGAGCTAACTATGAAAACTAACCGCTTGATCATTTTCGACACCACGCTGCGCGACGGCGAGCAATCCCCGGGCGCCAGCATGAACCTGGCCGAAAAGCTGGAGATCGCCCATGCCCTAGCCGAACTTGGCGTCGACGTGATCGAGGCCGGCTTCCCGATCGCGTCTCCGGGCGATTTCGAGGCGGTCGAGGCAATATCTCGGCAAGTGACGGGACCAACAATCTGCGGCCTGGCGCGCTGCCATGCCGAGGACATTGACCGCGCGTGGCAGGCCCTGAAGGACGCCGCCAAACCGCGGATTCACGTCTTTCTGGCGACCAGTGCGATCCACCGCGAATTCAAATTGCACATGGACAAGGCCGAAATCCTGCGGCGGACGGTGGAGGCGGTCGAGCGCGCCAAGAAGCGTTGCGCGGATATCGAATTCTCGCCCGAAGACGCCGCCCGCACCGAGCTGGACTTTCTGGCCGAGGTGGTCGAAAAGGTCATCGCAGCCGGCGCCACGACCATCAATATCCCGGACACGGTCGGGTATGCGGTACCGTCGCAATACGCCGGCGCGATCCGCTTCTTGAAGGAAAATGTACCGGGCATCGAACGCGTGGTGTTGAGCGCTCACTGCCACAACGACTTGGGTCTGGCCGTGGCGAACAGCTTGGCCGCCCTCTCGGAAGGGGCCCGGCAAGTGGAATGCACCATCAACGGCCTGGGCGAGCGCGCCGGCAACTGCGCACTCGAAGAAATCGTCATGGCGATCAAGACGCGCGGCGACTACTTCGGCCTGGAGACCGGCGTCAACACGCGAAGGCTCGCAGCCACCAGCCGTCTCGTGTCGCGCGTCACCGGCATCGCCGTGCAGCGTAACAAAGCGATCGTCGGCCAAAACGCCTTCGCCCACGAAGCCGGCATCCATCAGGACGGCATGCTCAAGGAGCGCAGCACTTATGAGATCATGCGGCCTGAAGACGTCGGCCTGCATCAGACCGAGCTGGTCCTGGGCAAGCACAGCGGGCGGCATGCCTTGAGGCAGCGCATCCGCGACCTCGGCTTTCATCTGGACGATCAACAGCTTCAGAAGGTTTTTGACGGTTTCAAGGCCCTCGCGGATCGCAAGAAGGACATTTACGACGCCGACATTGAGGTCCTGGCGGAGTCGGTGCTGCATTCCGGGCCGGTTGTCTGGACGCTTGAAGCGCTGACGTGCAGCGGCGGCTCCGGCTCGGTCCCGCATGCCGCCGTGGTTTTGTGGCACCAGGACGGCACCATCCATCGCGACGCCTCCACCGGCGATGGGCCACTCGACGCAGTCTTCAAAACCATCGAACGCATCACCGGCGTGGACATCAAGCTCAGTGAATTCCAAATTCGCAGCGTGACCGTCGGCGAAGACGCCCAGGGCGAGGCTCATATCGAGGCGGAGCACAAGGGCCGGGTGTTGCGCGGCCGAGCCGTCAGTACCGACATTATCGAAGCCAGCGCCTTGGCGTTCTTGCAAGTGATCAATCGGGCACTTTTGCGCGATCAACTGAAACTGAATCCGCAGACCGAAGCGGTCAAGAAAGTGGTTAGTGGGTAGTGGGTAGTGGTTAGAAGTGGGTGGTCGATGGGATCGGCCGCCATCCCTGAAAAAGGAAAAGGAGTTCCGCATGTTCCAACCTGTATTCCTCGCGGTGTTGTTGGCGCTGGCGCCGGATCGTGACGGCGGACCCGGAGGCGGCAAGGCGAACAAAATCGGCCTCGAGCAAGAGGTGGGCGACATTAGCGGCTATTACACGTGCAAAGGCGTGGAGAGCGGCGGCAAGACGTATTCCGGCGTCGCGGTCATCACCAAGAAAAACGAAGTCTACGTCATCCAGTGGATCGTCGGCAGCGCCTCGACATTCACCGGCCTTGGCATCCGCCAGGGGAACAACTTCTCGGCCAGCTGGGCTATGGGCGGAGAAAAAGGCTTGATTCGCGGCGTCAACATGTACCGCATCGAACCGGGCCCACGACTGATCGGCCGTTGGGCCACCCTGCCCGGCAACGGCATGCTGCAAAGCGAGAATTTGACGTTCCTTAAAAAGCTGGAGGACGACGACTAGCGAAATGTGAGATTCAATTTCGGCCGACGCTTGACGGGTCCGCAGTGGCCCAGGTATTCTGGGTTGTGGGCACCTATTGAATCACACTCAATGCGGCAGCAACGAGATTGACTACGCGAGGTCGCGCGCATGGCCGAGATGCACAAGCACCGCTGTTCCATCTGCAATACCGTATGGCAACACTCTGAGGAGTGGTCCGGCGTAATTTGGGCGCATCAGTGCCCAAAATGCTCGCAGCTTGAACTGGAAGTTTACAAGGGGGACGAGCCGCCCTTGTCGGACCCCTGGCCTGCCGCTCCGATGCCCACCACGCAACAATTCTGGGGACAAGTGACCTGGGACGGGATCATTACATCCACACGACTTTGACCGCTAAATTCGTTGCGTCGCCACCCCCACACACCCCTGGCGACGCAAGCGATTGCGTAAAGCTCGACATCAAAAAGCTTTACAACATTCGTCGCTAGTCGTGCCCCGTCCAGCCACGCCGAAGGCAAACCAATTGCCGTCTAGCCCACCAATTGCGGCTCGCGCTTCGGCGGCGCCTCGATCTGTTCATTCCACCACATTGCGGCTTGGTCGTGGTCCCAGTGGCCGGCTGCGTCGCAGTCGGCCAAGGCACGGTCCAGAGCGTCCGCGTCTTGGAAGCGTTCGGTGGGGTCCTTGCTCAAGCAGCGCAGGATGACCGTCTCCAAATCGTGCGGCACCTCGGGGCGCACATCGCGCAACGGACTCGGCTGTTCGTGAATGTGCGCGACCAATAGTTCCATGGCGGTGTCGCGGACGAACGGCGCTTGACCTGTTAGCAGGAAGTAGCCCACGGCGCCCAGGCTGTAAATGTCGGTGCGGGCGTCGATTTCGCCTTTGCCGCGAGCCTGTTCGGGTGCGATGTACGGCGGCGATCCGACGACCGTGCCCTGCACCGTCAGCTTCTGGTCGGAGCTGGTCTCGCCGACGGGGATTTGGTGCACCACGAGCCCGAAGTCGAGCAGCTTGGCGACGTCGTGAACGCCGCCGCGCTGGCTGGCGATGACGTTGCTTGGCTTGATGTCGCGGTGGATCAGACCGATGCCGTGCGCTTCCTTCAAGGCGCTGCACACTTGTCGCAAAAAATGAATTGCCCTGCCCGGCGACAAGGGCCCGTGGCGCTCGATCAAATCCTGAAGGCTCAGGCCCGGCAAGTATTCCATGACGTAATAGAAAGTGCCGTCGGCGGCGTGGCCGTAGTCGTAGACCTCGACCGTGTTCCAGTGCGTGAGCGTGGCCATGGCCTGAACTTCGCGCTCGAAGCGCGAGAGGTTGGTCGGATCGCCGGCCTGGTCAGGACGGATCAGCTTGATGGCGCACGCCCGTCGCAACAGCAAATGCTCGCCCAAGTAGACCTCACCCATGCCGCCGGCGCCCAAGCGGCGGTGAAGTTGGTATTGGCCGAGCTTCCGCGCGTGGAACGCTTCCTGCTGCAACTCGCTGATCTTGTAAGAGCCAAAGATGGCGATAGCCGCGCCGATGACGAGAACCACCATCATATCAACCGTGGCCGAGCCCAAGTGCGGTCCCATGATTGGGCACTTAAAGCACGCGCCGAAAGTCAGGAGAAGGGGGGTGAGTACGAAAAGGCCGACGACGATGGCGCAGCGCTTCCAGGTATTGGGAATAAAGGTTCCGTAGAGAACGATGAGAATGAACCAGCGCAAACCGTTGGCCGTGGTGGCAAGGCGAATCGCATCCTCGTGGTTGCCGGCAACCTGCAACACGTCGCGAGCATGGTTGAAAGAATTGAGCTGCAAATACGCGAAAAAGCAGGCCATGGAGCCAAAGAAAGTCAGCTCGATCGTTCGAAGGGCCCGCAAGGACAGAGCATTCCTACTCCAGAGCAACAGGCACAACGCAGTCATTAACCCGACAGTGGCGCCGTGGAAGGAAAAATCGAGCGTGGTCACCAGGAAGGACGAGCCGAAAAGCAGTCCCTTCAAAAAGAAATAGGCGTTGCCCGCGAGGGCGATGAGACCGGCTACGCGCAACCGGCGCCGCAATAGACAATGGATCTCATCGGTGAGATGCGCGTTGGAACCGGGAATCAGCGCAATTTTTCGGCGCGGCGCAAGCCGAGTCTGGTCGCCGTTCGCATCGATGGGAAAGGCGGTCGTGGATTGATTCAGGCTTGAATCGCCACGCAGTCGAATCTGGTTCATGTCCATACCCTGGATTCAAGATGCGTCCTTGCTTTTCACGGCGCACGATGCACGGGGCGATTGGTTAGATGCTACTTATTTTACGCGGGATTCAGATTGGTAGTGCACGCAGGCGGTCATTTCTCATGATTTCTCTTCCTAGGCGTAGTCTTTCCCGGCGAACTTCGAGCCAAATTTGGATGAGCCCGCCAGTTGGGCTCGCCGAGTCACCATTGCGGCGGCAGGAAGCTGAAGAAATGACACAAAAAGCTTCGAGCCGCAGCAATCGGCACTACTTCCGGCCGCTCCTCGCGTTCATGTACCAAAGCGTTTCGATAATCCCTTACCAAGTGGGCATAATCGCGTTGCGTATCTGGAATTCCGCATCTTGCAGCCAAACCGTCCAGCAAATCAACAGTCTTCGGATCGGTAGCCCAATTCGCAGCCCAATATTGCCTTGCTCCGGACTCAAACTCGGCAAACAAGCGAATGACGTATGTCCCATCCAGATTCCTTGACGCTAAAACTATTTCGCCATGTCGCAGCTTTCCTTGTAAGATGGTCGGATCTTCAAGTGCAGCCTGGCGAAAACGGTCGGCTGCTTGTCGCATTGCCACGTGCTCACGTTCGACAGCCTTAATACGAGACTGCCATTCGTGGTTATGCGGCATGTCGCCTCATTTCCGCAAGGACCCGCTCCAAGGTCTCCTTCGACAACGGCGCGTGATCGGCGTCGCGTACCGCGGCGACTGGCTTCGCCCCAGGGTACATATAATGCAGGTTCCACTGATTTCCGTAGTAGTAGAGGCTGGCGATGTCATCGTAAGCCGGCATGAGGTAGAGATCGACCACCCCCTCGGCGCCCGCAGCCGACCGCCCCACAGGTTCGAGCAAGATCCGGCAAGTCTCCTCTTGCATTAGAAGCGCCGGAACGCGGTGCTTGCCGATCCGTGCGTCATCCAGTTTCTTTTCCACGCGACGGGTCGACCAGCCCAATTCTCTTGCCCACTGTTCGACTTGAGCCGCCAGAGAGGTGACGCGATCGATCCAGACTTCCCGATCTCTCATTCTGCCTGCGATCTCCTTCTGCATTTCTTCGCGTACAGCCCCCGGGTCGTCCGGCGATCCGCTCCAGTCGAAACTCAAGTCACCAGTGTCTTGTTGTACCGCGACGATGAATTGCGGCACGCGCTTTGGGGTGCCTCCAGGGCCACGCACCTGCTGAAGACCTTTAGGCACGAAAGTGAAAATGAAATGACCAACAGTCTTCTCCGGTTCGAAGACGCTGATCATGTACTGTTGTTTCTCCGCCGTTTCGATGCTCATTCGAAGTCTCCTGCGAGTACGGTGCACCGATGGTTGGGACCACTAGCAGTCGCTTTCATTATAGTTTCTTGGCAGCCTGCATCAGAAGCGCTTTCCGGCGATGTCGAACCAGTCGTCGCGCGAGCGTTGTGGCGTCAGAACACTGAGTGCGTTCTTCACGCTTCGTCCCTCTCCGGTCGCAGCGAGCGCACTACCGCGCCTGCTTGCCACATCTCGCTATCCGCGATGGCCTTGAGTTCCTTTTCCAACTGCTGCCGATAATCCTTGCGGCTATTGGCTTCCAAGACACGACGAGTTTCATCGCCCGACGCCACTTTGCGATACAGCTCCTCGAAAAGCGGCTTGGCGGCGTCGCGGAAGCGCTTGTACCAGTCGAGGGCGCCGCGTTGGGCGGTCGTCGAGCAGTTAGCGTACATCCAGTCCATGCCGTTTTCGGCGATGAGCGGATACAGGCTCTGCGTCGCTTCTTCGACAGTTTCGTTGAATGCTTCCGACGGCGAATGGCCGTGTTCGCGCAATACCTCATACTGCGCCAGCCATAATCCATAGATGGCGCCCATCAGGACCCCGCGCTCGCCGGTAAGGTCGCTGTAGACCTCTTTTTGGAATGTCGTTTCGAAGAGATAGCCCGAGCCGATCGCGATCCCGAGAGTGAGGCAGCGATCGAGCGCCCGGCCGGTGGCGTCTTGGTGAACGGCATAGCTCGAGTTGATTCCCTTGCCTTCGAGGAAATGCCGGCGCACCGTGGTGCCGGAACCTTTCGGCGCGATCAAGATGACGTCGATATCCTTGGGCGCCACGACGCCGGTCTGATCGGCGTAAACAATGCTGAAGCCATGAGCGAAACAGAGGGCCTTGCCAGCCGTTAGCAATGGTTTGAGCGTCGCCCATTGATCCTTCTGACCGGCATCGGAAAGCAGGTACATGACGGTCGTGCCCTGCTTGGCCGCTTCTTCCAGGGATAAGAGCGTTTTGCCAGGGATCCAGCCGTCCTTTTGGGCCAAGTCCCAGCCTTTGCCGCCTTGCTCGCGCAAACCGATGATGACCTTGACGCCGTTGTCTTTCATGTTGAGCGATTGGCCCCGGCCCTGCACGCCGTAACCGAGGACGGCCACGATTTCATCTCCCAGGACAGCCTTGATGCGTTCCGGCGGAAAGTCGGACCTTTCGACAACGGTTTCGGGTGCAGTCTGGCCGATCTGAATCTTGCGCATGGAGATGTCCTCGATGGGGATAACGGGCGGGAATGGACATTGTAGAGACTAGCCGTCCCGCATGCGGGTTAGGGTGGTCTTGCCGGATGTCAGCGCGGCGCCCAGGGCACTGGTTTCTTCGCGAAGAACGC
>JACPZP010000172.1 GCA_016195405.1 Planctomycetota bacterium
CTGAATGTTGCGCCGCACGAGAAGCGCCGCCGGGGTGACGCCGCGTAACAGACCGAGCGATCCTTCCCGATTAAGTAGGTCGGGCGAGCCGAGCCCGACCTTCGCGGCACCTACTTCGAAGTTCATCTGCGTGCCCAAATACAACTCGGGAGAAGCATAGACGATTTTCGCGCCTCCGGGGCCTTGGCGGCGCTGAATCGATTCGAGGCTGGCGGAGCACAACGCCGCGGTCCGCGCCGGCACCGAAGAGTTCTCGAGGTTCTCCGACGAGCCGAGCGAGTGAATCAGCACGACCTGTGGATCGCCGCTGACCGCCAAACTTGCTTCCAGTCCGCGAATGAACCCGACGACCACGAAGATCAAGAACACGACCAACGTCAAACCGGCCAGCGTCAGCGCACTGCGGCCCGGACGGCGGAACAGATTGCGGATGCCGTAATCCCACGGCAAGAGCCGGACACGAAGCCCAAGCATGGACCTCTCCACGACGATGATCGTTTAGGTTTCTCGAAGCGAACAGGCAAAGCGCGCGGAATTCGCGCGGAGATGAGAATCAGGCTCGAGGTGGCAGAATCAGCTCCTGGGGATTGGATTCAGGAGCGAGCAAACAGAAATCGCAGCGGAAGTCGCTGATGCAAGCAAGCTCCAGCGTGAAGGCGGCGCCGAGAATCACGACAGGCGCCTTGGCCGTGCAGCAACCGCATCCTCCGGCGGGACATCCCGGACAACCAGGGCAGCGCGGGCAACAGGGATTCAAAGTCGCGGAGGTTTCGTCGTAGGCCGTGTTAGCTGGCTTTGAGGGTTTCGCGGACTCGCCGTAGGTCTCACCTTTTTCTTGGCAGCATTCACAGCAACAAGCTTTCGTCGCCGTCTTTGCCGACTCGGCCGTAGTTTCAGAGCTTTGCGAAGGACAGCAAGACGAGGGACGTGCCGGGAACAGGCCGCGCGCTAGAGCGTCCGCCTGCCCATTCAGGATCACAAGAACCCCGAGAGCGGCGTGAGCAACCAAGTTTGTCCAAAACCTTAGCATGCACGAGATCCTAAACGTTCTTCATTCGCAAGTGTAGCTGATTGCGGCTCTTCGGGCAACGTCATCTTGGCATAGGTGTCATCTTGGCATCGGCTACGTCGTCCGATCGCCGGTTGATCGGATAATTCCCGGTGTCGCCCACGAACGGCAGCGCCAGCATCCAATGCAGCCGGTCTGCCCGCGCTTCGCCACGATACTGCGACAGCCCGATTGTCATGTCGTCATGACCGTAACCTGGTTGCGCGCGATACGTGCCGAAGAGGAAATCCCACCAAGGAAGATTGAAGCCGAAGTTGCTGTTGGTCTCGCGCGGCAGAATCGAGTGGTGGACGCGGTGCATGTCGGGCGTCACCAGAACAACGCGAAGAATGCGGTCGAGCGCCAGTGGCAGCCGAACGTTGCTGTGACTGAACATCGATGTCGCATTGAGCAGTACCTCGAAGATCAGCACTGCCAGGGCCGGCGCGCCCAGCAAGACAATGACCGCCATTTTGATGCCCATGGAAAGGAGTATCTCGATCGTATGGAAGCGCAAGCCGGTGGTGACGTCGAAATCGAGATCGGCGTGGTGGACCATGTGCAACCGCCACAGAAGCGGAATCGCGTGGAAGAGGACGTGTTGAAGATAAATCGCAAGATCGAGCCCGATCACCGCGAGCGCGACGGCAAGCCAGCCGGGCGAGTCGACTTGGTGCAACACGCCCCAGCCCCGACTTTCAGCAACGAGGGCTATCGCCACCGCCTCCACGGGCAGCACGGCGCGCACGACGACGGTATTTAGAGCGACCAGGCAAAGATTGCTAAACCAGCGTTGCGGCTTCTTGACCGTGAGCGGCCGTCTTGGAGCAGCCGTTTCCGCTAGCGACATCACGAGCAAAACGCCGGCGAAGCAGCCGAACCGAACCATGTCGTCCGCGGAAAGGTCCAAGAAAGCCTCCTTCGGAGCCGCGCCACGACTATAGTTGAGCAGCCCGGAACGGCGGCCGGCACGTATCCGGTATCAGTTTGTCGTACGGAGCGATGGGAGGCGCCGGCATCGGCGGATTGCTGGTGCACGATGCAGCAGCCAATAATGCTCCTAACAGCAAACCGCCAAAAAGCACGAATGGATGACGGCTGGCGCTTCGCAATCCATCTATGAGCAGCAAGCCGAAAACTACGGCGAACACGGCAAGGCTCTGTTGCGGGGCGCTTCCCAGCTCGAACAGCCCGGACGGACATTCCAGCTTTCCGGATAATTCCAGGAACACGTGAAAGCACGCGACCCCAAGGCCGCCGGTCGCCAATGGCAGCGCCACGAAGCCCAAGCCGTTTGCGCGGATGGCCAGACCAATGCTTAAGACCGCGACCAGACTCATCACGAAGGTGCGCTGGTAGAAGCAGAGCGGACACGCCCTGAGATTCATGCCGAGGCTCAGGTATAGACTTCCCGCCAGTGCGCCCAGCGACACAACCAAAGTCAGGCAAACCCAGACGCTTGGCCGCAACTCGCCGCGTTGTAGTGTGGTTTCCGCCATGGACATCGTGCTTCCCCCGTAGGTCCGACCCCGCTAGGTCCGGCGAGCCGAGCCGGACCCAGTTCAACGTCGCGCTAAGGCCCCGCTCGGCTCGCGGGACCTACCGCGCGGGACCTACCGCGCGCGGGACGATTTACGGCACAATCACATTACTTTGTCGCCTCGCAATATTAAATGGCGCAATCTGAAATAGTGAGGTGCGTGGTCATAATCCACGCATATGCGAATTTCACTTATCGTGGCGAGCGGTGCGATCCGATGAGATAATGTCGCGCTGCGCAACGAGTGCATAGTCCCGACGAGTTAAGTTGGAGGGATTGCAATGTCCCGGTCGAACGTCGTCTGGGGCTTAGTGCTCTTGTTCGCGGTTTTGAGCCTTCTTGGCGCAATCGATCGACCGCAGGCATGGGGCCAAGAAAAACGCCAAACTTCTCCAACTATCAAAGCTGCGAGTCTTGGAACACCGATCGGCGCCGATTCTCCGATAGTGGACGCTCACGATCGGCCCCTTCCGATTTCACTCCCCACCGCCCTACGGCTTGCCAACGGCCGGGCGATCGACATTGCCCTGGCGTCGGAACGCATTCGCCAGGCAGCCGCACAGCTTGACCGGGCCAAGGTGCTGTGGCTGCCGACGGTCTTTGTCGGCGGCGATTATTTTCGCCACGATGGCCAGAACCAAGCCACCCAGGGCGACGTGTCCGGTGTGAGTAGAAGCTCTCTCATGGCGGGCGCCGGACCGTCCGCGGTCTTCGCCTTCACCGACGCGTTCTTCGCGCCCTTGTCGGCTCGTCAGGTCGTTCGGGCGCGGACCGCGAACCTGCAGGCGGCAACGAACGACACCTTGCTGGCCGTGGCCGAGGCGTACTTCACGGTGCAGCAGGCGCAGGGTGAGTTGGCCGGTTTGGACGACGCGGCAAAACGAGCTGAGGACCTGGTCCGCCGCACGGAGAAGCTAGCCGAAGGGCTTGTCCCCGCCGTTGAAGTTTCCCGGGCCCGGGCCGACCTTGCCGAGCGCCGTCAGGATGCGGAGTCGGCCCGCGAGAAGCTGCGCGTGGCCAGCGCCGAACTCCTTCGCCTCTTGCGTTTGGATCCGACGGCCGTCGTTCAGCCCGTCGAGCCGCCGCATCTGCGCGTGACGCTGATTCCACCCGACCGTGCCGTCGATGATCTCATACCGATAGGCTTGACCGCTCGGCCCGAACTGGCGGCACAACAAGCATTGGTGCAAGCGGCTCTTGCACGCCTGCGGCAAGAACGCATTCGGCCCCTCGTTCCCAGCGTCTTGCTGCGCGGCGCGTCCACGCCTGTCACCGGCACGCTTGCCGGCGGCGTCTTCGGCGGCGGCCGCAACGACAACCTCTCCAATTTCAGCGCCCGCAGCGACTTCGACGTCCAGATTCTGTGGGAATTTCAGAACCTCGGCTTCGGCAACCGCGCGCTCATCAAGGAGCGCCGCTCCGAACACCAGCAATCCATCCTGGAACTTTTCCGCGTTCAGGACAGAGTCGCCGCCGAAATCGCCCAAGCCCACGCGCAATCCCAATCCGCGGCGATTCGCGCCGGGCAAGCCGAGTCCGGTCTCAAAGAGGCCATCGATTCCGTGGAGAAGAACTTCGAGGGCATGGGCCAAACCAAGCGGGCGGGCAACGTCATCCTGTTGGTCATCCGGCCCCAAGAAGCGGTCGCCGCCGTGCAGGCACTGGGGCGGGCGTACAGTCGCTACTACGGCGCCGTGGCCGATTACAACCGGGCACAGTATCGGCTCTATCGCGCGCTGGGCGAACCTGGCCAGATGCTTGCGGATGGCGACAATGCTGGTTCAGGTTGCGTGCCGAGTGCGTCGATGCGGTAAAGCAATCTTAGAGCGTTCTCCAAGCCCGCGGAAGAGTCGTCGAATCCGCGGGGTGATGGGTAAACCGGCGCCCCGCACGCTCGAAGACTCGCGTGCGGGCTTGGGAGGGGAGGTACAGGGTCCACTCATCGCACTGCGTTAGACGCATTTTTCGCACCTAAGTCTTTTTGGCAGTTGATGATGTGAGAATGCGTTTAGCGCGACGCTCCCACACCCACATCGGTAAACGAATCCGGCACTTCGTTAAACGCATTCGGCACTTCGTTAGACGAATCCGGTAGTTCGCCAAATGAATCCGGTGATTCGATTATCAATAATCCAAAATCAGTCTAGCTTGGGCACTACAGGAGGCAAAGGCGGCTGCCGGCGGGCGCTCACGTCCCAGAGGCGGAAGCCGAAATCTATCCCATGCGTAGCCGTGTCATTCTCATTGCGGTTTAACTTGCCGCCGTCATCGGTCTTGTCCGAACCAACCGAATAGATCACGATGCCGTCGCTCAGCTTTGTAAATCGTAGCGGTTTATTGACATAGAAATCCGTTGGCGCCGAGTCGAGCAGTGCCACAGCGACCAGCTCGTCCAATGAGGAGGGCCAATGCTTGTGGGTCAGGCGGAAGCGCTCTGCCGCTAATGCACATTGCGCACAGGAAAGCTCGGCCTGACAACGCCAGTAGCGCGTTCTCGCGTGATAGACGGATTGACAAATCAACGCTGCCCCCAGGTTACGATTCGCATTGATAACGTCAGATTCGGCATTGCGAGCGCTCATTTGCTCCGCGAGCGCGAGTTCGCTCATCTCGACTGCGCGAGTCATCATTCGAAAGACCAGTGCTTGTTCACGCGTTAGCTGTCCGGGCCTAAAGCGGGTCCAGTACATGGAGTCCATTTCTTTGTCCCCAGTCGCGCCTGCGGACCACGCCTCATACATCAATTGGGCGCGGGCCCTTTCGCCTCGAAGAGCTTGTCGCAGAGATAGGTCGTGGCTTTCTTGAGCAAGAGCTCCTTGAAGGTCCTTCAGCATTGGATCGGAAGGCTCGCTTCGAGCGAGACAACGCTCTAGCGCGCTGATTGTCGTAAGCACCTCGTTCGCTCTAATGCTCAATGACCAAAATGTTGGCTCGTCGCCAATTGAGCGGCCGTAATTCAAAAATGCCAGGCAAGACTCGATTGCTCCGTCGGCGTCACCCAGCTGTGCGCGGAGCAACATATCCCAATAGAGCATGATTCCGGCAGCAGAAACCGACTTCCATTCGCAGTCCGCGGCGTCGTAAGCAGGGAAACCCGATTTGTATTTGATGCGAAATCTTCCGTTAGGAAACTCCTTAAGCTTGCGAGCCTCTTTTAACGCTGGTTGGATTTTGGCGAAGTTTCTTGCCAGGTACAGCCTCTGTTCGTCATTCAGAAGTACCGGCGGCGGAAGCTTCCAAGTTTCCTCATCCATCGAGAATCTCACCAAACGATCGGGAACAGGATTGCCCGCCAAGAGCTTCTCAATCGCAAGTATTCTCAAAGCCGAATTCTGTTCCGGCGGAATCTCCTTCCGGTCGGCTTCAATATCCTCCAGCCGCCAGCGCGGGTCGGTCCGATCCAGCTCGGCGAAGATGTCGTTCAGTTCGCGCCGTCCGGACCATTCATAGTAGAACCAAATTGCCCCAGCGAATGCGGCTATCACCGCGAAAGTCGCAAGACCCCAAAGCCACCACCTTCGTTTGCGACGTTGGGTCGGCGGCGAAATTGAAGTCGCCATTGACGGACTCCTATTTTCGATAATCGCTTGCATCGATCGTCACCGTCGGCAAGGGCGCTTGGCGGCGGGCGCTCACGTTCCAGAGGCGGAAGCCGAGGTCGGTTCCTGTTTCCTCGAATTTCTCGCGATCGAAATAGCCGCCATTGTCCTGGCGATCGACGCCTACCGAATAAATGACGATGCCATCGGGCTGGTGCTTGAGCCGCAACGGCGCATCGATGAACGGATCGCGCGGAACGGCGTCGAGCAGCTTGGCGGCGACCAGGTCGTCGAGAGTTCTTGGCCAATCTACTTGAGGCAAACGATAGCGTTCCGCGGCCATGGCGGTCATGGCGCAGCGGAGGTTGGCCTGGCGGCGATGGTACACGTGTGCGAATCCGGCGAATTTACCAAGCACGTCCGCGGACCGAGCCTTTTCTTCTGCCAGCTTGGCGTCAATGGATTCAAAAGCCTGCTCCTGTTCGTGCAACGGCAGCTCGCCCGCTTGCACGGCTTCCGTGAGGATCCGCAGCAGCTGAGCGTGATCTTTCGGACGCCGGCTTGAGATCATTTCCAGAAGACTCGGTTCGGACTTTTTCCCGGGACGAGTAGGGATCGAGCTAAGCGACGCCTGCCCCGAAGCAATCGAATTCATGAGGTGATGGTATCCGGCCCGTTCTCCACGCAGCGCTTTAACCAACGACGCTTCGGCAAGTTCTCTGGCGAGGGCCTCTTGCATGCCCTTGAGCGCGACTTCCGACGGCTGCCCCTGGGCAAGCACGCGTTCCAGTGCTTCGATAAGTAAGTAATTGCCGGCCATGCGGATCAACCAGGCGATGGGAGTGGGTTCATCACCCATCGCGCGGCAGGCGTTGAGCATCGCCAGACCGGATTCCAAGGCGCCATCGGCGTCGTTGTCTTGAACGCACAACGCCGCGTCCCAATAAAGCAGCTCCCAGAGTTCGCGCGCGCGTTGCTGGTCGGTGTTGGACGTGGAATAGAAGTCGGGCGCATAGCTGATCGGAAAGCGGCCGTACGGCATGTCCTTCAGCTTGCGGGCCTCAGTGATGGTTTTGCCGAGCGCCTGCATGCGGTCGCGCATGTACTTAACCTGTTGGATATTGAGCTGTGCCTGCGAGGGCGGCGGTTTCTCTTCGAATAGCTTCCGATAAACGTCCTGCAAGGCCCAACTTCGAAGTCCGTTGCCGCCCTTGATTGCATGCACCTGCATCGCTTGCAAAGCGGAGTTCTCCTCGGGCGGCACTTCCCTGCGCTGGGCTTCGATATCCTCGAGCCGCCAATTCGGATCGTCGCGGTCGAGCTGGGCGATGATTTCGGCCAAATCGGCGTCGTCCCAGAGCGTGAAGAGAGTTCGAACGCCGAATGCAAGCACCACAATTACGACGAAGGCAAGGACGATACGGAGCGCCCAGCGACGCCAGCGCCTCTTCGGCGGCACGGCAACAGAATTCAGCATGTCAGTCATTCCTACCGATAATCACCCGCATCAATTGTCACCGTCGGCATGGGCGGCTGGCGGCGCGCGTTTGGATTCCACAGGCGAAAGCCGATGTCGAAGCCCACCTTTGGCGCATTCGGTTCGGGGCCGATCATGCCGCCGTTATCAACGCCGTCAAAGCCGACCGAATAGATCGTGATGCCGTCGGCGCGGTGCTTGAGTCTAAGCGGCCCGGCGGCAAAAGGATCGTCTGGAATTGTGTCGAGCAGCTTGGCGGCGACCAGATCGTCGAGCGTTTTCGGCCACTCTTTGTGTGCGATGCGGTAGCGTTCGGCGGCGATGGCGGTCAAGGTAGAACGAAGGTGGGCCTGGCTGCGACGGCCGCTTGCGCCCAGTGTGCCGCCTGTGCCGAAATCGCCCTCGCTGAGAGTTCTCACGATTTTCACAGGCGCCGAAGTCAATCGATTCAATCTGGCCTGGATCAATGCAGCGGCCGCCTGCTCTTCAGGCCACGGTAAATTCATCGCCTCCGCGAACTCCATGAAGATGCGAAGCATTTCCGCGTGTTCCTTTTTCACGCTCTCGGACATCATGAAGTCGAGCGGATGTCGCGACACATTGAAGTGATGCGTGTCTATCAAGGGATCAATGGACGCTCGCCCGGATTCCAATGACGTCATCAAGTGATGGAAAGCGGCAAGCTGTCCACGGAGCGCGTTTCGCAACACCGGCTCGGCGATTTCTTTCGCCAGTTCCTCCTGCATCCGCCTCAAAGTGGATTCGGAAGGCGTCCCCTGTGCCAGCACCCGTTCGAGCGCCGCCTTTACATGCCAGTGCCAGGCCAAGCGGAAGAACACGCCGCGAGGATCATCGCCCAGTGCACGGCCGGCGTTCAAAATCGCCAGACACGACTCCATGGCGACTTCTGGATTTCCAGCATGTACGAGTATGGCCGCGTCCCACTGCAGCAGTTCCTGAATGGAAAAAACATTCCACGGGTCGCTGAAGTCAGTGGAATAAAAATCCGGAGTGTAGCTGACCGGAAATCGGCCATAAGGCATGTCTTTGAGCTTGCGCGCTTCCTCGACGGCCATCTTGAACTTGGTCATGCGCTCGTTCAGGAATTTGAGCTGCTGATAATTGAGCTGCGCTTGTGGGGACAGGTTGTCGAAGAGCTTTGTGAACAAGTTGTATTGCGAGCAAATTCGTTGACCGCCCAACGCGCTGGCCACCAACTTGCAGTGCAAGGCCGAATTCTCCTCGTCCGGAACTTGCCTGCGTTGCGCTTCGATATCCTCCAGCCGCCAGTTGGGATCATTGCGGTCAAGCTGCGCGTAAATATCGGCAAGCTCAGCATCGGACGAAAACTCGAGACAGGTTTGAAAACCGAATGCGAGTGCCGCCAGGGCGACAACGGCGACGCTGATGCGGATGAACCAGCGACGTTTGCGCCGCGCCATCGGCAACGGATGAGAGTCTATCATTTGAGTATTTCCTACCGATAATCACCCGCATCAATTGTCACCGTCGGCATGGGC
>JACPZP010000174.1 GCA_016195405.1 Planctomycetota bacterium
AAATTCGTGAGAGCGACCTACGCATACAAGACGGCGGGCGATGTAAAAATCGACGCCGACGTTTATCGCGCCAAAGAAAAGGAATTCAGCCCCGTGGTTGTGTGGCTTCACGGAGGCGCTCTCATCATGGGTGGTCGCGATTCCGTGCCGAAGCAACTGTTGGAGCTGTGCCGCAAGGAGAGCTATGCTCTTGTCTCCTTTGACTATCGCCTCGCACCAGAGGTCAAGCTTCCGGACATCATCGAAGACGTCAAAGACGCGTTTCGCTGGCTAGACGAACAAGGACCGAAACTCCATATCGACCCGAAGCGAATTGTCGTCGCCGGCGGCTCTGCCGGCGGCTACCTCACGCTCATGACCGGCGTTTGCGCCAAGCCCAGACCGCTTGCACTGGTGTCGTACTGGGGCTACGGCGACGTAGACGGCGACTGGTACACAAAGGCGTCCGCGCACTACCGCAAGGCCGCGCCGCTCGTATCCAAGGATGAAGCCGACAAAGCGGTCGGTAGTCGCGTGCTGACGGGAACTACCGGAGGCGACGGGCAGAAGGTTCGCGGGATTTACTACCTTTATCTACGGCAGAACGGCCTGTGGACGCGCGAAGTAACTGGCTTTGACCCGGCAACCGAACGCCGCAAACTCGACCCGTATTGTCCCGTTCGTAATGTGACGGGCGCATACCCACCGACCATGCTTGTTCACGGCACCGAGGACACCGACGTGCCCTACCAACTTTCCGCCGACATGGCGAAAGTGCTGGCAGACAACAGGGTTCAGCATGAACTGATGACTGTCCGCGGCGCGGGCCATGGCCTCTCTGGTGGAGACCGCAAATTGATTGATGCGGCCAATGCGAAAGCAATGGAGTTCATTCGTAGACATCTCAAAGCCGACGAGTAACGATTGCCCGTCAAGCGACCCAAGTGGATGGACAATACGTCCGGCGGAACGAGCGACGTAGCGTGCCGTTATTCAGGGACTAATTGCGGCAGGTACCGGAGGTTCGCGAGAAGGTAGGAATGCCAGATCTTAGCCGAGTGGCCCCAGCGTGCGGGCCTTCGCTTGCAAAAACTGAAACAACGACGAGCCCTTCGTCAATCCTCGACCTCCGTTGCGCAAAGCCT
>JACPZP010000197.1 GCA_016195405.1 Planctomycetota bacterium
AATACGGTAAGTGGCCGGTTTACTCGAAGTTCTTCGACCACATGGGGCCGATTCCGCACCACATGCCCCAGTCGAAGAAGCAGGCCGCGCTCGTCGGCCAGGAAGGCAAGCCCGAGAGCTACTACTTCCCGCCGCAGCACAACAACGTCGGAAATAATTTTCCCTACACATTCATGGGCTTCGAGCCGGGCACGACCAAGGCGCAGGTCCGCAAGTGCATCGAAAACTGGAACAAGGGCGACAACGGCATCCTCGATCTCTCGAAGGCCTACCGCCTCAAGCCCGGCTCCGGCTGGCTCATTGATCCGTGCATTCTCCACGCGCCCGGTTCGCTCTGCACCTACGAGCCGCAGTGGGGCAGCGACGTTTTCGGCATGTATCAAAATCTCGTCGAGGGTCGCGAAGTTCCGTGGAGCCTGCTCGTGAAGGACATGCCCAAGAGCAAGCATCACGACATTGACTTCATCGTGGACCAGCTCGACTGGGACAAAAACGTGGACCCCAAGTTCAAGGATCACCACTACCTCGAACCCGTCCCCGTCGCCGACACGCGCAAGGAAGGTTTCGTGGATCGCTGGATCGTTTACGGCAAGGTGGACGGCGAACAGCTTTTCACCGCGAAGGAACTCACCGTGAACCCCGGCGTGAAATGCACCATCAAGGACACCGGCGCCTACGGTCTCATCTGCGTGCAGGGCTCGGGCAAGATCAACGGTCAGCCGTTGAACAGCCCGAAGCTCATCCGCTTCCACGAACTCACCGAGGACGAATACTTCTGCACCGAGGACGGCGCGAAAGCCGGCGTGACCTTCGAGAACACCAGCGCGACCGAGCCGCTCGTCACGCTCCGCTATTTCGGCCCCGAGGTGAATCCCGATGCCCCCACGGTGGGTGCGTATCGGAAGAACAAGTTCAACTGAGAGGTGTCTATGCCTGATCAACCAAAAAGAAAACAACCGCTCTTGCTCACTGGTGTTCAAGTAGCGGGCTTCAAATCATTGGCCCACCGCCAAGCAGAACTGATTGAATTCCGCCCTTTGACGTTGCTGGCTGGCGCAAACAGTTCCGGCAAGTCGAGCTTGATGCAGGCTGTCCTACTGCTTAAGCAAACTTTGGAGGCCGGATTTGATCCGGGTGCTCTTCTGTTGGACGGTTCTAATGTTCGATTTTCCTCGACCGACCAGATGTTCACTCACCTCGGGAAGAAGAAGCACAGTGATTCGTTTGAGGTGGAACTGCACTTTGGTGACTCGGGCTACGTCTGTTGGGAATTTTGCCCTCACGAGTCGAAGGTGGTCGAGGTTAAGCGCGCCGTATATGGCAAAGGCTCGGAAAAAATGGAGCTTACACCCCAGATGACGAGTGAGGACATCATCAAGCTCACACCGGGAGGACGAGGGTTTATCGCGTTTCCAGAGGGAGAGAAGCAACCGGAATTTGAATACACCATCTCCAAACGGCGGTTCTTTCTCGGCATCAGCTTTCGTCCTAAAGGGGAGGAAGGGTTTGCTGGACCGATTCTTCCGCACCCAGCAGCCGATCAAGCAGAACGATTCTTGCGTCGGCTGATTCATCTTCCAGGTCTTCGAGGAAATCCAGAACGAGACTATCGGATGACAGCGGTTGGGAAGTTTTTCCCCGGAACATTCGAAACCTACACCGCTGCGGTCATCGCGAGTTGGAAAGCAAGCAATGCCACGGAAAAAATTGAATCGCTCAACGAAGACTTGCTCGCACTTGGGTTGACGTGGAAAGCGTCGGCAAATCGAATTAACGATACACAGGTCGAGCTAGTCGTTGGTCGCCTACCCGAGTGCGCTCACGGAGGGGCGCACGACTTGGTGAACATCGCCGACGTAGGGTTTGGGGTGTCTCAAACGCTTCCTGTCATTGTGGCCTTGCACGTGGCGGAACCCGGACAATGTGTTTACCTAGAACAGCCCGAGATTCATCTTCACCCTAGAGCCCAAGTCGCAATGGCTGGTGTGCTGGCGCGTGCTGTCAAACGAGGCATCCAGGTCATTGTCGAAACGCATAGTTCACTTCTGTTACTGGCTCTCCAAGCATTGGTTGCAGAAGGGAAAGAGTTGGAATCTCAGAATGTGAAACTTCACTGGTTCGACCGCGACAAGAAGGAGGGGGCAACGTTTATTCGGAGCGGGCAATTGGATGAGGCGGGTGCTTACGGCGATTGGCCCCAGAATTTTGGCGCCGTTGAAATGGATTTGGAAAGTCGATACCTGGACGCGGTTGATGCGCGCCAGCGAGCCAAATGAGCAAGGTTCACACCCGCCAGATTGTCATTGATGCGGACATCGCTCGTGCGGCCGGGGATACGCCGGACGTCAGCGGGGTCGCCAAATCGTGCCGTGATTTCCTTCGAGCTGTTTTGGATATTTGTCATCAAGCCGTTTGGACTCCGGACATCGCCGCAGAATGGAAGAGGCACGCAAGTCGCTACGCAAGAAAATGGCGGGTTCAGATGGCTGCACGTAAGAAGCTCAAGGAGACCGAGGCGCTGCCCGTGGCCGGACTCGAATCACGTGTCCTGGCGTCCAACGATCCAGGACTACTCCCCGAGAAAATCACTAAGGATTTGCATCTCGTCTTTGCCGCGGTGGCGACCGAAAGTCCTGTCGCGTCACATGACGGTGCGATCCGCCGCCGTTTGGTCAACTCGCTCGGCAAAGTTCCGGAACTCAACTCGGTGATTTGGGTTGATCCTGCAAACTCCGACGAAACCCCACTTGATTGGCTACGAGCCGGTGCACCTTCGGACAAGCATCGGGAGCTTGGCTACAATGTAAGCTAAGCGCTGCGAGACACGCGCCTGCATAGCAGGGGGGACAAGAAAAAATAGAAATCCATTCGCCATTCCGCTGCGAGCCAGAGAAAGTGCCGGACTGATGCCGTCGCCCACGAGTCCAGATCAAGCCAACGAAACGACGCCCGCCGCACCCACGCGCACGGTGATCACCGAGCCGGATTTCTCCGGAGAACCGCAGCCCATCGCCGCCCTCGCGGTGCGCGCGGATTTTCCGCAATGCGCGCTCGGGGTCCACGTGGACATCCGCGGCTTCGCGGGCGTGGTGGTCGAGATCATCAACCAATCCATCGTCGTGCGCTCGTCCGAGGGCGTCACGCAGCGGTTCAATGCCGGCCGGCTCCAGACGCTTTGCGCGCCGCCCGCGCCCATCGAGGCGGTGCCCACGACGCGGAACATTGACCGCCCGAAGCCCGTGTTCGCGGACGAACCGGCGCGGCCCAAGCCCGAGGCCCCGCCGCGCGTGTTCATCGCCGAGCCGGATTTCTCCGCGCCCGCGCGGCCGATCAACGACTACGCGGGCCGGCCGGATTTTCCCAAGTGCGCCTACGGCCAACACGTGGACGTCGCCGGTTACGTCGGCGTAGTGGTGGAGATCGTGAAAGGCTCGCTCAAGATTCAGTCCGCGGCCGGCACCACGCGCAGTTACAACGGTGAGGCGCTCCGAAAAATTTACGGCCGGGGCTGAGCGCGCGTCGGCGGTGATTGACCCGTTCCGCGCGGCGTTGCTACGGTCGGCCCATGTTCCGACGCTTGAATTCATTTCTCCTCCTCACCGTGCTCGTCCTGACGGCCGCATCGCCCGCGCTCGCGGCGGGCAAGAGCGGCAAGCCCCTCCGCGCGTTGCTCATCACGGGC
>JACPZP010000198.1 GCA_016195405.1 Planctomycetota bacterium
CGCCCTCCTTCTCATTCCTTTCCCACCAAGCGCTAAACGCACCGTAAACATTCAGAGACCTAGTGAGTAGCAAATGAACTAAGAAACGCGTCTTGGTGGTCCAGTTTTAGGGGCGCAGTACAGAGCCCTGGCGGCATTCTCGCGCCAACACCATTCGTGCTTGAGTACAAGTAATCGTTTGAATTCGGGGATGCACCCGGCGTAGCTCAATTCACCTAGAAGGTGGACGATTTCCGTGTTGAAATAAAAACCCTTGTTCGGTTCCTTTTCCTGAAGAACTTCCAGCAATTTCGGGGCGGCTTTCTTGGCCCCCATCTTAGCTAATGCCTCGATTACGTGTTCCCTGCCGTCCGGCCACCAAGGGGGCGTGTTTCCCGGTGGATGGATAAGCCCCTTGCCCTTGGCCGCCCAACTGGTGGGCGCTAGCAAAGCAATAAGTGCGTCGGCGACTTCTTCGTTGTTCCCAAGTTCGGCCAGGCTCTCGATTATCAGCCAGCGATGACTTTCGGGGACTTCGGCATTCAACATCGCCAGTAGCTTTTTGCGGGCTTTGGGCTCAGTGTACCGTCCCATGTGTTGAATGGCTTGGCGTCGCAGTGCCGATTCCTTCACGTCGAGCGACTGCAAGGCGAATTCCAACGACGCATCGTAGTCGAATTTGCCTCGAAAGCGCATGAGCTTCCATTTCTCGGCGTCGTTCACCTGCCCCCACTTCCGGCGCACGACATCCACCGCGGGCTCTCCTATTTCGTCAAGCGCGTTGGCGGAATACGCGGCGACGACCTGGTGCTTGCCGAGAATCGCTTCGAGCAACTTGGGAACCGCCGGCTCGCCGATTTCACCGAGTTCTCTGATCGCGCGAGCGGTTTGCTGGATTCTTGCGCTTTGTGCCTCCGGGTCCGCGAAAACGCGTATTAGGGCCTCAATCTTTTTGGAAACCTGGGTGTCGTTTCCAAGTTCGTATCCGGAACTCGGGATTCCCGGTGCGTTTTGAGCGCAAGCCAAGAACAAAAGCCCAAGTATGCGAGAACTTATCTGGCACATGATAGATATTTCGTTAAGCGCGACTGCATTCCATTGTCGCCGTGGTACTTGCGTATCCGCTCAGGATAGCGAAAGTGTATTAAAGGAATTATCCCGTCCGGACCGGCGTTGTCAAGAACACACCCAAACCGGCAGTTTTGCCCCTTTTTCATTCACTGTCTCCGGGTAGCACCCGATCGGGGAGAACCACGCCCTTCACAGGATCAATCTGAACGATGGCGACTAACTCACCGGCATTGCTGACGACGGCGGTTTCCACTGGCGTCTCGCTTCCTAACGGGCGCGGCTCCAAAAAGGGATCTCCTTGCGGATACGGCACGGCTTGACCATTGCGCAGTCGGGCCAGCATCTCTTCCGGCAGGACTACGCGGGGCAGGTCGCGGACGGCTTCGATCATGGGGAGCAGGCGGCTGCGGGCGGTCTCCGTGTCGGCGTCCAGCGGTACCGCGTTTTCCGCTTGGAAGTGTCCGACGCGGGTGCGGCGGAGGGAGGTGAGGACGGCGCCGGTGTTCAGGCGTTGGCCGATGTCGCGGGCCAAAGAGCGGATGTAGGTTCCTTTGCCGCAACGGACTTCGATTTCCAGGTGCGGGTACGCGTAGGACAAGACGTCGATGGCGTCGATCTGGACGCGGCGCGGTGATAAGTTAACTTCCTTGCCTTTGCGGGCCAGTTCGTAGGCGCGTTTGCCAGTGACTTTGGCGGCGGAGAATGCGGGAGGGACCTGGTCGATTTCGCCGATGAACGCTCGCAGGACAAGGTCGATGCCGGCTCGCGTCGGCGGCGTTTCAACATGCACTTCGGAGAGGGTTCCTTCGGCGTCGTCGGTGTCGCTCTTGACGCCCAAGCGAATGCCCGCGTGATAGACCTTTTGCATACGCTGGACGTATTCGGCCAGCCGGGTCGCGGCGCCGATACAGAGGACCAAGACGCCGCTAGCGAGCGGATCGAGCGTGCCAGTGTGGCCGATGCGCGTGCCGCGCGGGAACCAACGCCAGGCACGATTGACGGCGTCGCGCGAAGTCATGCCGAGGGGCTTGTCGAGGATCAGAAGGCCGTGAAAGGATTGCGCGGGCATCTAATCAGCTTAGCGAACATCATGTCGTAGCGGAATTCGCAAGAATTCCGAGGAATCGGCCGAGCGATCGGAACTTTTGCAAGTTCCGCTACGAGAATAAGTGCGCTAAACGCCTGTTAGCGCACTTCTTTCTTCGGCACATCAAACTCGATCCGGTTCGAAACTCTGATGTTGCACCCATCTTTGAGGGCTGCGCCGCAGCTTTTGCCTTGGGAGGTTTCGGCGCACCAGGACCATTCGCCTTCCGCGTGCATGAGTTGCAGGCCGATCTTGTCGCCACGCTTGGCGTCGAGACGCTCAGGTCGAAACTTGAACTCCAAGCGCAATTCTTTCTCCTCGCTGACACGGCCATAGCCCAGGAAGTCCCATAACGTCTCAGCTTGCTTGGGCACGAACGGTTCACCGTTGACCCACCACCGGGCGAGAAAATGATAGTGCGGCCGGCTCGTCGTGAAACTCGATTCGGCGCGGATCACAATCTCTTTGCCCTCCATCTTGATCGTCAAGCTTGGCTTTTCATCGGTCGGAAGCAGCGTTGGAAGCAGCGTTGGAAGCACTCCCTTTTTGGTTTTGCCTGGCTCGATAAAAGCTATCGGTCCCAGACGGTTGATCGTCGGCAATGCTATGCCTTCCCATGGCGCAACTGGATCATCGAACCCTTCAAGCCAGGGCATCCAGGGATGAAAGAAGTCTTTCGTACCCTTGACCCTGGCTTCGGCAAGCAGCTTTGCCTCGCGATCGGAAACCGTAACATGGTAAATCCCGACGCGACTTATCGGAAGAGCGCGCACGTAGAGGTAGGAGCCTTTCGGTTCTTTGCGGCCATTTTCCCAACGGACGTCCTTAATGATCGCGTCGTCGAATCTATCGGGGAAGTGTTCGCTTTCGCACGTGAACTTCGCGTGGACCGGCCCGAACGGCATTTTTCCGTTTCCTTTGGTCGTCGGTGTGTAGTTTTCCGCGAGACAATAAAGGAGGCCGCCGCTCCATTGCGGAATCTCATCTCTTTCGACGCCCAGGCGAATCTTGACGCCGTTGCCGACATCGATTGCTTTGAGCGCTCGCAATTCCTCCCACGAGGTGACAACCGGGATACGAAATGGTTTCTCCTGGCATTGGGCGCTTTGGACAGAGGTGATGACAAGCAGAATGGAAAGTATGCAGCGCATGTAGCGACCTCCGCAACCACAAAAGGTCATTCTATCCGACGCAAATGGCACCAACGAAGAAGCGTCTCCAACAGCGTATTCGGAGGGGGTCGAATTCATAGCAGGAAACGCCGCGAGCGTCCGTGATTATCAACTCGGACGGTGCACGACATCCGCGCTCGCCAACCTTACAAGTTCTACGATGATCGGTTTCCAGCGCTGTTTGTGTTGCCGGTAGCTCGGCCAGTTTAGTTCAGGAATTACCGCATGACCTGGAGGTCCGGTGGGGAGGGGCTCCGGCACGACGCTTAATCCCAGCTTCTGCAACTCGCGAACATGAAGCCTGGAGACGTAATACTCGACAATTTTGTCGTGTTGGATGTTTCCTAGCGTATCTGTTGGTTGAGCCAATGCCGCGCGAAAGACAGAAATTCCGGTGAGGTCGTTGGCATTCGGTCGGAATGCCGGAAATTGGATGGGAATAAGCGCGCTTGCGAGGAAGAAGCTCCGATGAATCCGGCGGTAAACGAATTCGCCGTCATCGACAGGATCATGTTCGTCCATGCAATGTTCTCATTGCGTACCAGGCGTCTAGCGTTAAGCGTCAAGCCTCACTCGGATGGAAGCGTCCAGAACTTCGGTTCTTGGTCCGGCTCGATCAACATGACATCGGCATGAAGGGGACGGTCAATTTCGACCTCCATCATGGTTCCGTCAGGGTATTGCCACTCAAAGTTGACCGAACCATCGAGGCCAGGCACAACACAGTGCGGAGGATCGACCCCTTTTTCGAAAAGCGCGTACGCGAGCCCAATCGCTGAGTGAAGCAACTCCCGCGTTGGCGCCTTGGCGCCGAGGCCGTCCCAATCGTCGCCGAGATCTTGGTATTCGGCAATTTTCTGAATGGTCGGCTCCCACGAACCGGCGTGATTTGTGTTTTCCACGGGCCCATTGCGCCGCGGCGCACATAAGCCATTGCGCTCGACACCACGAGCCCATTCTGTCGCCGCGATTGGATAATCTAGCACCGGCATAGCGCACCTTTGCTGATTGGGCCGCTTGTTATTGTCTCGTACTTATTAGGCTCGCGGCTTGGCCGCCTAATGGTAATCTTAACGAAAATGCGGTCAATCCAAAAGCTCGCGCGAATTGGATGCAAGATGCGATGGACTTCAGTTCGAATGCGCTAGTTCAAACGGCACCAACGTCGCAGTTTTTGGAGCGGTGTCTCCGGAGGCGCAAATTCTACTAGTAACAAACGCAAAGCTGCGTTTGTCCGCGATCTGAAGCAAAATCGCGATGTCGCTCAGGTACCGAGCGGGACAGTGCTCGCCCTCGCCTCGGAATCATTAGTTTACGGGTTACACGATAGCGACTCGCAAATGACGCTGTGGGATTTGTCCAAAGCCGAGGCACCGACCCGCTTACTTTCACTGCCCCTAAAAGAGTACAGCTGCAGCTATTCGATCTCTCCCAATGGGCGGTTTTGGATTGTCGAGCCCGCGGGAAAATTCGAACAGGGACGCCGTATCGCCCTCTTTGAAATCCCGTCGGGAAAAGTCATTTTGAAGTTACCTAATCGGTTCGGAAGTGAGTGGTGGTCGCCAGAAGGACGGAGGCTAATGATCTCCGAGTCACAAGAGAAACGCGAAGTGATCCGTCTATTTGATCTTGAGACAGCGCAGTTTCTTTGGCAAAGGGAAATAGACAGTTCACGCGGCCATTGGACTCGCCATGGGCGAATGTGGGTTGAGCCAAGGTTTACACACGATTCGAAAAAACTCGTGGTCACGGGGCCCGAAGCGACCGTTGACGTGATCGTGGTTGAGGATGGTGAAGTGGTAACGCAGATTCCTTTTCCTGCAAAAGGCGGCATAGACCCTCCGGCTTTGACTCCAAACGAGCGCTTTCTGTTGATTCGTTCCTCGGAGCCTTGGGTTTTTCCAATGTTGATTCAGGAGCGAAACGGGATTCTTGCGCGGTTGGGGAGGTGGCTAGGTGTGCCTCTCGGAAAAAACCCTAATCCTAACCACGACTGGATCACCGTGTGGGATTTGCATAACAATCAAGAGATTTTTCACATGAATGACCAACCTGTAGACAGCGCCGCACTTTCACCGGATGGTTGCACTCTCTTGACATTCGCGGACGCCAGGGAGGAGACGAAGGTACTGACATGCTGGGATGTGCCTTCAGCCCGACCATGGCGATGGATTCTTGGTCTGCCCGCGGCGCTTGGATTCATGTTCCTTGTGATGCCACGGCTGTTAAAGGTCGCATTCCGCTTGATTCTTGGCAGGATTCGCAGATCGGCAAAAGCTTGACGAAGATTCCTTTCCAATCGCAGGCTTCCACACAGAGCGAACCAGGGCACGCAATGCCAGAGAAATGCCGATCGGCGCGGGAAAGGATACGGGATAGGGCAGGCACGTTCGTGCGACGAAGAATTGAGGCGAGTCGTCATGCCTGAGCTAGTTGCGGCCGTTTCGTTTTTTCCGCAGGCAACGGCTCATCAAAAACACCATCGGCTTGTCCAAGTCGATTACTTGCACGCGATAAGTGCGGCGCATCGGGAAACCAAGCGGCCAGCAACCAAGCCTTGATCCGGGCCCCGATTTTTCTCTGACGCCTACTTGGCCTTTTTGCCGAAGTCAAGCTCCGTTGCGATGAAATTGCGTACATGGGCGCTTTTTTTGGCGTCCAGGCTTAGCGGGGTATATGACTTTGAGACTGTGAGTCCCTGACATTTTCTCATCCGTAACCGTCATGTAATCAACGTCTTACGTCGACAACCTCACCGCCAAAGTGCGTGAGTCTGTGGCCCCGAGATTGGACCTCTGGCTTGTTCGTGCGCCGGGCAGCGCCGTGTCTTGAATCGAAACGCGATGCGTTACTTCAACAGCGCCACGATCTCCGTCTGTGGTGTGCCGCCGGTGACGTGGACTTTTTCGTCCTTGTCCACGAAAACGTCGACTTCACTGCGGACGCCGAATTCGGGTAGATAGATGCCGGGCTCGATGGAGAAGCAGGTCCGGGGCAGGACGCGGCGGGTGTCGTGGGTTTCGAGGTTGTCCATGTTGGCGCCGTTGCCGTGAGTTTCTTGGCCGATGGAATGGCCGGTGCGGTGGCAGAAGTATTGGTCGTAGCCGGCTTTGTCGATCACGTCGCGGGTGGCTTGATCGACCTGCCAACCCTGGAGAGGCTCTTTCTTGGCGAAGGCGATTTTCACCCGCTCGATGCCGGCGTCGCGGGCGGCCGCGACGATTCGGAAGATCTTCGTGTATTTGTCCGGCACGTCGCGACCCACGAAGCACGTCCAGGTCAGGTCGCTGTAGACTGCGCGCGGCTTATCGCATTTGGCCCAGAGGTCGATGAGCACGAAATCGCCTTCCTTGATGTTGCCGGCGGGTCCGGGGCCGGGGGCGAAGTGCGGGTCGCCGCTGTGGGGTCCAACGCCGACGATGGGCGGATGATCGGTGAAGAGCCGGTGCTTCTTGAAGTGATCGAGGATGACTTGCTGCACTTCCATTTCGTGGACGATGCCGCCGTTCTTGGTCTTCTGGCGGATGCAGTCGAACGCGACGTCGTAGGCCGTTTGCGTGTGCGTCGCGGCTTCCAGGTGCATGGCCCATTGCTCATCGTCCCAGCAGGCTTCGAAGAGCTGCACGAGATCGCCCGAGGGCACGACCTCGACGCCGAAGGAGCGCACCAATTCGACGGTGCCGGCATCGACGCGCGAGACGTAGGGATTGGCGTTGCGCGGCACATATTCCATGGCGACGCGCTTGGCGCCCTGAACTAAAGATTTGACGCCCGCTTCCAGTTCTTGCCAGCGCAAGTAGACCGTGGCTTCTCCCGGATATGCGTTAAGAGAGCCGGACTCGATGCGATGGACGAGCTTGCGCGGTTGTCCTTGAGCCGGGATGAAATAAAACCAGCGCCGCGACAGGATGGCGTCCTCGCCGATGCCGAGAACGCGCCGGGCGAGAATGTTGAGGCCACGGAAATCGTAGAGAAGCCAGCCGTCAAGCTGCTGGCCGCGAATCGCCGCCTGAACCGCGTTGAGATTGAACATGTGGAAGCTTTCGTGTGCAATTTCGGAGTGCGGGGACTTGTCACCGCTTTGGGATTCTCGGATGGCACACGAATTCCGCAGGGCCATTCCAAAATCCTAAAGCGGCGAATAGTCGCCGCACTCCATATGGACACCTACCATCATTACATCGCGCAATGCGACCTGATATGATTCTATGCGAATGCTCTGCTTCGGGAGTAGTGTCACGTTGCCAAGGTTGGTCCTGTGATCATTGAGCTTGATCGCCATGCCGTCGTGGAAGCGTCGGCGGGCGCTGGCAAGACCTATGCGATTCAGGAGCTGGTCGTCCGCCTGCTCGCGGAGGCGAAGGCCGACATCCAGAAGATCCTCGTCGTCACCTACACGGAAAAAGCCACCGGCGAATTGCGCGAGCGCATCCGCAAAACCCTCGAAGACAAGCTGCGAAAGGCGCCGGAACATCGCGCCATCTGGCAGCGGGC
Source organism: Planctomycetota bacterium (assembly GCA_016195405.1). Taxonomy (GTDB): domain Bacteria; phylum Planctomycetota; class Planctomycetia; order Gemmatales; family Gemmataceae; genus JACPZP01. The sequence continues at coordinate 7,804 of JACPZP010000198.1, forward strand.
CCTCGATGAATTCGACCAGGCCCCGATCTTCACGATTCACGGTTTCTGTCAACGGCTCCTGCGCGAATATGCTTTCGAGCAGGGCCAGGATTTTCGCGGTGAGTTGGTCGACGATCGCAATCTTCTGGAACCGCTCTTGCGCGACATTCAGCGCCGGCAGTGGCGGCAGGAGTATGGTCCGAGACTGCGCACGGCTTTGGACATCGCGCAATACGATCGCCAAGGCGCGGAGAAATGGGAAAACCGGGTCCGCGATTTGGCGCGGGACTATCGCCCAGAGCGCGGCCATCGGCTTCTGCCCGAAGTTCCTGCTCCGGATACCGATGCTCTCGAAGTGGAAAAGACGTTTCGCGCCAAGATCGTTGAGATTCGCAAGCTGGCCGGCATGCCGGGCGCGAAGATCGACGGACATCCTTGGATCGCCGGGATGGAAGCGTCCAAGATACATGCCGGCGCCCGCAAACGGCGCGTCACGAAACTTGTCGTCCCGATCCTGGAGTGGCTTCAAGACGATGAGATTCTCGTTCACCCGCTAACCGAGTTTCTGGCCCTTGAGCGCCAGGTAACAGATGAGTTTTACGATGATCCCTTGGTAGACTTTGAAGCTCTTTACCACAAAGATGCGGACCGCGATAAGGTCAAGAAAGCGTGCCCGGCATTGGCGAAAGCGGAATCCCTGCTCGAAGAATTGCAGAAGCTCGGCAGGAAGTTCGCCTTTACCGAGGAATTGTCCGTTCGCACCGTCGGCCACCTGCACGAGGAACTGGCCCGCCGCAAGCGCGAGCGCGGGTTGTACAGTTACGAGGATCTGATCGTAAACGCCGATCGCGCCCTCGACCCGACCAATCCAGATGCCGCTCACTTAGCCGCGATATTGCGCGAGCGTTTTCAATACGCCGTCGTCGATGAATTTCAGGACACGGATTCGCTGCAATGGCGGATTTTCCAGCGCCTTTTCTTGGAAGTAGGTCCGGCACAAGTAGGTCCGGCGAGCCGAGCCGTACCCATGACGCCCGAAGAGGTCCGGCTCGGCTCGCGGGACCTACAGGGCTCGCCGGACCTACAGGGTGCGGGTCGTCTGTTTGTTGTCGGCGATCCCAAGCAAGCGATCTTTGGCTTTCGCAGCGCCGACTTGCCGACGTACCTGCGCGCTGTCGATGAGATGCGCGAAATCTACGGGGCGAAGCGGCATTCGCTTACAACCAATTGGAGGTCGGTCCCGGAATTGATCGACTCCTTGAACCAGCTCTTCGAGAAAGGAAATTGGTTCAAACCGGAATCCAAAATCCGCTACGAGCGCGTCGAGCCGCCTGCCGGCCACGAGCGGATCAATCGTTTGGAGGACGACGTCACCGCGCGGCCCGCGATCTCCCTGGTCGACTGGCGAAAGGGCGGCAAACTTTCGGACTGCGCCAGGAAACACGCTCGGTTCATCGCGCGGGAGATTCGCCGGCTGCTCGAAGCGCGCGTCGAGATTGTCGTCAAGAAGGAACGCCGAATTTTGCATGAAGGCGACATCGCCGCGCTGGTCTTTCGCCGCAATGAAGCCTTGGCGCTGGTGGCCGCCCTTCAAGACCGGCACATACCGTACACGTTCTACAAGCAGGCGGGCCTGTGGGATTCGGAAGAGGCCAAGCACATTGCCCTCGTGCTCGAGGCCATCGCCCGGCCTGACGACCGCGGTCACTGGCACAAAGCGCTCCTGACGCGGTTCTTCAGGCTGCGGCCCAAGGACCTGGCACTCTGCGAAGAGACTCCGAGCCGGCATGCGGCGCGCCGGCTCATGCAGCGTTGGATCGTGCTCGCGGAGAAGCGGGAGTGGTCGGCACTTTGCCAAACCCTCCTCGACGACACCGGCGTTCTCTTTCACGACTGCGACGCGCCGGGCTATGATCGGCGGCTTTCGAACTATCGTCATCTTTTGGGCCGGCTCCAGGAATGGGGTTATCGAGAGAGTCTAGATCTCTCGGATTTGCTGGAGTTATTCCGCAACCGCCGGGCGCAAGTCGATGAGGCCGAAGCGGATGTGCAGCCCATCGAAACCGAGGCCCGAAAGGTCCAAATCCTGACCGTACATGCCAGCAAAGGGCTTGAATTTCCAGTGGTGTTTCTGGCGGGCGGCTTCACCCAAGGAAATAGGAATAGGCTGTACGCTCGTTATCGCGACGACGCCGACCGGGAGGTGTTCGATCTGCGCCCCGACAGTGAAGCCAAGCGACGCGTGGACGAACAGCGCGAACAGGAAGACCGCCGTTTGCTCTACGTGGCGCTTACGCGGGCCATGTTGAAGCTCTACGTGCCGCTGGTGGAGCGACACCAAGGTCAGGCACAGCACCAAGGCCCGGCCTGCAAGATTCTAGCGCCGGCGCTTAAGGACGCGAAACTGGAGGAACGCGGCGAACCGTTTGCGGCGGTCGTCGATCCCGAAGCGATGCCGCCGATGAAGGCGCCGATAATGCCACCCTCAAAGACTGACCGAGGCGCCGATGCTGCCGTACATGGCCCCTTGGCGATCTCGGAGCCTGTCTTCCGCGAGCTACCGGCTGATCTGAACAAGCGGCGTATTCGGATGCATTCTTTTTCGAGCCTGCATCGGGCCGAGAGTCGCCGTTGGCACGAAGGCGAACAGTTCGGTGAGAGCCGGCCTCGCGCGGCGGATGAAGACAGCGACGCGGTCGAGGATCCGCTGCGTGGCCCGGTGCTGGGCGAGATCGTCCATGAGATTCTGGAGGCGATCAATTTCACGGAAGTGGGCAAAGCCGCCGATGCCGCCGCGCTGCTCGAGATGGAGTCGATTCGTCGGGCGATGGACGGTCCGATTGCGCGCCATCTGCCCAAACTGCGGACGCGTGTGCCGAGAACGTCGCTCGAAGAATCGTGCCGCAAACTCGTCGCGGGCATGGTCTGGGGAGCGTTGCGGACGCCGTTGCCGGGCCTTGACGGGAACCTCAGCGCGATTCCGAAATCGGATCGCTTGGCGGAGCTTGAGTTTCAGTATCCATTGACAGCAGGCGACGAGGCGCCGCCGGAGACGCGCCTTGGAGACGGCTTCATCACCGGCTTCATGGACCTGGTGTTTCGCAAGAACGAGTTGTTCTTTCTGCTCGACTGGAAGTCGAATTGGCTGGACGCCTACGATGACGCCGCGCTCGCCCGAGCCATGGAGATGAGCGGCTACCACAGGCAGTATCGCCTGTATCTGGAGGCGCTCAAGCGCTGGATGACGGCTCGTCATGGTCCGGATTTTGATTTTTCCGCGAAGTTCGGAGGCGTCTATTATCTGTTTGTCCGCGGCATGACGGGGCAAGAAAACAGTCCGGGCGTCTTTTTCCATAAAGCGGATGTTCGAGGAGTCGATGCCTGAGCTTGCATTCAATCAGAGAGCAAAGTCCGCCGACGCCGAAAACAAACTAGACCGGCTCGTAGACTCCGCGCGCGAAAATGCCGACTTGCTCGCCTCGGACCTCCACACGATTCACGACTGGTTGGAGATTGCCGGCTATGACGATGAGACGCTCCAGGCCCTCCTTATCGTCCATTTCCTCGGCGCGACGGAGGGAAGCCTTTGCACCAAGCTCACGCGCGAGAATCTGACGCGCCGCTTCTCCGCCGTGGTGAGCGAAGCCGACGCCGCCGATTGGTCGCGGCGCATCCTCCTGGCTTTCGAAGAAAACTCATATGACCGGCTCATCGGAACCGCGCCTGACGATGATCGGCCGCTGATTCTTTACTCCGGGCACGGTGAGCGTTTTCTCTATTTCCAGAAGTTCCTGCGCCACGAGCTGGACTTCGTTGGTTCGTTTCGCGAGCGGCTTGCTCGAACGTCCGCGGCCAAAGCGCCTGGCAATTGGGCAGTTGAGTTGGAAAAAGTGCTGCAAAGCTCAACGCTTCGGCTCGATCCCGATCAGCGAGCCGCGGTCGAGCTTGGGCTGACGCGTGGCCTCGCCTTGATCTCGGGTGGACCGGGAACCGGCAAGACCTCGATCGTGCTGACCTTGTTGCGTTGCCTGGTTCGGATGGGCACACCGGTGGAGCGCATCGCTCTGGCCGCTTCGACTGGCCGTGCCGCTCAACGGCTCGGCGATTCGGTGCGGATCGGTTTGGCGGATCTGGGCCCCGACGTCGATGCCCGGGAAGCATGTCTGGCGAGCATTACGCCAAGCACGCTGCACAAGCTGCTCGAATATCATCCGGGCTTCGATTCCTGCCGGCGACACGCGGAGAATCCGATCGAAGCCGATGTGGTGATCGTCGATGAGGTTTCCATGGTCGGCATGGTGATGATGGCGCGCTTGCTCCAGGCCGTTCGTCCGGACGCCCGGCTCATCCTTCTCGGCGACAGGGACCAGCTTCCTTCCGTCGATGTCGGCGCGGTATTGGCTCACCTAATTCCTTCGGACGTGCCCTCGCTTCCGACTCGTTACCACATCGATGCGACGACGGAAATCGCTTTCCATGACTGCGTGGCGCTCTTGCGCACGAACCACCGGAGCGAGCCGAGAATTCGTGGCGTCGCGGAGGCGATAAACGCCCAGGATGCCACAGTCGTCGATCGGATCGAACGCCTGGAGTTGCCGCGCGATCCGGCGAATCGAATGCGATGGCAAGAAGCGAACATTGCGGGCGGATGCCTGCTGCTCGAACAGGCCAGGCGAACGCCAGCGGAGATTCGCGAGGTTCTGCGTCAATGGGCCGAGGATTGTTACCTGAGCGGACCGTACGCCGACCTGATCGGGCGCTGCCGGACCTCCGCGGAGGAATCGCAATCGGAAGAGCAGCGAGCGATTCTGTGCAGATTGTTTCAGGTTCTCGATGGATCGCGGCTGCTTACTCTGGTTCGCGAAGGTCCGTGGGGCTGCGTGGCCGCGAATCGATACATCGAGCAGCAGGTGCGCGCGCGGTTGGGCGGCCTGGGCCGCGGCGGTTTATTCGCAGGCGCGCCGGTGCTGGTGACCAAGAGCGATCCGAACAGACAAGTCTACAATGGCGACGTGGGATTGACGGTCCGCTCACAAAGCGACGATTTGCGAGTGATCTTCCAGCGTCAAGGAGGGTTCTTGACATTCGCACCCGAGGCGCTGCCGTCCCACGAATTGGGTTTCGCGCTCACGATACACAAGAGCCAGGGTTCGGAATACGACCGCGTGTTGGTGGTGCTGCCGCCCGAAGGCGGCCGGCGCCTTTTGACCAAAGAACTCGTTTACACGGCAGTCACGCGGGCCCGAAAGCTGGCCATTGTCTGCTCCACGCCCGAAGTGCTTCGCCTGGCCATCTCCCGCAAGTGCGCACGTGAAGCCGGATTGCTCCAGTTCAAATCCTAACGCGCGCACGTTACGTTTCGCGCGCCGCGCCCGTGCAACGACAGCATCCACGCTCCAGTGTAAAATGACCGCATGTCGAACGACGTTCGTCATCCGCAAGCCGCTTTCTCGAATCAAGCCAGTCTGAGGTCCGATGCCGTCACGTCCAAGCCCACCTGCGCCACGCGTCTGGTTCTCTCGGAAATTCTGAGCCGATTCGAAGGAGAAGCGATACGCCATTCGTGCAACACCGGCCGCTACCGCTGTCCGTACTTCGTCTGGGGTGAGGGTCCGCAGCTGATTTTCATTCCGGGTTTGTGCGACGACGCCTTGTCATTTGTAATGCCCATCGCCCGCCTCTCGGAGCGCTTCCGCTGCATCGCATACGGTCTGCCGACGGGCGCCGGCGACGGCGCCCGCCTTGCCGGTTGTCGTCACGGTGCGCTCGTCGATGACCTGATCACGCTCGCGAATCACTTGCAGCTTAAGCAGGCGTACCTCTTTGGATCTTCCTTCGGGTCGACCATCGTGTTGGAAGCCTTGCGTCGGCATCCCAAGCGGTTTCCACGCGCCGTGTTGCAGGGCGGCTTCGCACGCCGTCACCTGGCGCCTGTGGAGAAACTCTTGGCCGGCTTTGCACGCTATTGGCCCGGGACGATGGCGCGCGTGCCGATGCGCGAGCGCCTGCTGAAGCTGTCCCACGAGAAACCGTTCGCCGGCCGCGAACCGGAAGCGTGGAATTTCTTCCTCGAACGCTTTAGTACGCCTCCGATTGCTGCCGTGGCCCGGCGGGCGCTGATCGTCAAGGACGTCGATCTGCGCCCTATCCTCAAGGAGATAACGCAGCCGGTTCTGTTGATTTGCGGCGATCACGACGCGGTGGTCGGCAGAAGATGCGAGGAAGAGTTGCTGCGCGGATTGCCGCGCGCCCTCCGCGCCGAAATCGAGAACTGCGGCCACATGCCGCAATTCACGCATCCGGAAGTGCTGGCGGAATTGGTCGAGCGCTTTCTCGGCCGGCACGAGGCGGATTGCGGGCTGAGCTGAGATTCGCGTAGAATGGAGCGAGCTATAAGGAGAGCACAAATGCCTTCGCCATTTCCCGGCATGGATCCCTATCTGGAGCATCCGGCGATTTTTCCGGATTTGCACGATCGCATGATCGTGTACGTCAGCGGATATTTGCAGCCGCGACTGCCCGTGCCTTACTATTCGGTGGTAGGCTCGCGGGTCTGGGTGGAGCCTTCCCAGCGACCGATCGGACCTGACGCTCGTGTCATGCGCTCAAATGGTCAAGGACGTGTTCCTGAGAGCAATGGCGGCGGAGTAGCAACGTTGACTCGGGCGAAGCCCGTGATCGTCAAAATCATCGAAGAGGAAATGCGCGAAACCCTAGTTGAGATACGGTCGCGCCTTGACGATCACGAACGGCTCGTCGCGTCGATTGAGATTCTAAGTCCCACTAACAAAGCCAAAGGACCGGGAAGGGACAGCTACCAAAAGAAGCAACGCGAAGTACTGGCGAGCCAAGTTCACTTAATCGAAATCGACTTGCTGCGCGGCGGTGAGCACACGATCGCCGTCCCTCATGAAATTGCCTGGGCCGAAGCTGGGCCATTCGATTACCTTGCCTCAGTGCATCCTTTTGACGGCGCGGGGGAGTATCAGCTTTACCCCATTTTGCTCCAAGAGAAGCTGCCAACAATTCAAATACCGCTCCTTCCAGGCGACGGCTCGGTAGACCTCGATATGCAAGTCGTAACGGATCGCGCGTACGATGAAGGACCTTATGCGCGTCAAATTCATTACGCAGAAACGACGACTTTCCCGCCGTTATCGGCTGACCAAATGGAATGGGCCAATCGCATTCTCCGTGAAAAGGGAATCATCAAGGCCTCGTAAATCGGGTGCTCGCTATGCGATTCCTGACCAGACGTAACTCCTTCTTTGCGTAGCGGCAGCTTTTCTGATTTTCCCGACGCCAACGGGTATCCAGAACGGCGCCGCCTTCCGTCTTGAGCGTTCGCTTCTCCTGGCCTGAACGCAAATCCCAAAGGCCCAGCGTCTGGTCTCGACTTGAGGAAATGAGTTGTTCGTCGTCACGAAAGAGCGCAAGCCCAGTGACTGCGCCAGCGTGCCGTGCGAGTCGCTGGATCTTCCAGCTGTTCGGGTGCGATATAGTCCGCGGTGCCGAGGACCGCTCCTCCATGGGTGAGCGTGCTGAGCGACTCCCCGATAAGCGGGTTCGCCAGCTGCAACATTCTTCTCAGCAGTGGCCCGCCAGCAGCACCAAACGCGCGGCATTCCACAATCTCCGGGATACTAATGAGAGATCATGGGAAAAACGAACGAGCGTTGCAGCATTCGCTCGAAATCAAGAAAACTTCATTGTCGCAAGAAAAAGACGAATTAGCCGGTGGCGGCAAAAGAGTTGCAGGCGATAGAACCTGAAGAAAAGGCCCGCCGACGGCAATTTTTCCTTATTCTACCCAATTTACTGTTGACACTTGTTTTGACTATCTTTACTATCCATCACAGACAGCAAACTTTTCCAATTGGGAATAGACCGCTTCTGTTGCGGGACGGTCTTTGAAGGAATCGGAAGTCCAAAGCAACTACGGCTCCAGGCCCCTTTGAGGGTTTTCATAGTACGTGGGTTGGCTAACTTATTTGCTGGAGGTTCGAGATGTACAGCGTTGTTTTGATGATGGCTCTGAGTGGCGGCACGGAAGCGACGGAATTCGGACGCCACGGCTGCCAAGGCATGGGCCATGGTTGCCATGGCGCCGGCCGTGGATGCTGGGGCGGCAGCGGCTGCTGGGGTTCCGGCCATAGCTGCCACGGCGGCGGCTTGTTCAATCGAAATGGCTGCCACGGCGGCGGCCTGTTCCAACGGCATGGTTGCCACGGCGGCGGTTGCCATGGAGGCTATGTATCGTCGGGATGCTACGGCGGCGGTTGCTACGGCGGCGGTTGCCACGGCAACGGTTGCCACGGCGGCGGCTTGTTCCATCGCCACAATCACGGCTGCTGCGGCGGCGCGGTTGTTTACTCGAGCGGATGCCACGGCGGCGCCGGCACCACGGCTCCCCCGGCCAAGAAGGAAATGCCTGCACCCGAGAAAAAGGGCGGCACCATTTCCGCTCCGGCCACGATTATCGTTTCTCTCCCCGCCGAAGGCAAACTTCGCGTAGACGGCTTCCAGACCACTTCCACCGGTGAACGCCGCACCTTGCTCACGCCCGCTATTCCGGTTGGCGAAGAGTTCTCCTATGAACTGCAAGCGGAAATCACCCGCGACGGTCGGTCCGTTGTGCAAACGCAGACGATCACGGTTCGGGGCGGCGAAACTACGACCGCGCCGTTTACCTTTTCATCCCAAGATGTCGCTAGCCGCTAGTCGGCCCTGGTGCTAGGGGGGCGTTGCCGCCTGGAGCTTGTGGAGGACGCTTTCCTGCCGAGCGAATCGTGGGAGGTAAAGGATGCGAAGGGGAGAACAACGTTCTCCCCTTTTTTTTCGCTTCGTCTTCTCATCAACTCGATTTTTTCTCGATCCGCCTTTGGAAACTCCATTGTGACGAAGCACCGGGCTGTTTATAATCCTCGGAAAGGAGGGCACGAAACCATTTCATTCGTCGCCGTCGCGTCCGTTAGGTTAAGCCGTCATGAACGTGTTTTCGTTACGTCCCCGAGTGGCAGAGCTGGTGTTGCAGGTCTACGGCCGGCCTCTGCACCCCGAGTTGTTCGATATTCTTGCCTCGCGGCACATCCAGCGTGAAAGCTACGACTTGTCGGTCCGCATTACCCGTACCGGCCACGTCATCTCGTGGCGGCGCGGCGATCTATTCCTCACGGAAGTTACCGACGCGGGTCTATCTTTATCCCAAGTGCGCCGTCTTTTCAGCCAGCCCATGCGCGGCGAGCATAGCGGCAGATTGAACCTAGGCTGCGGCTTTATCTACCAGATGAATTTCCAGGTGGAAACGCTAACGCCCGAGATCTTCCTTCATGTTCACGACGAAATCCTCGCCGACGGCAGCAAGCGCGGCCTCTTACACAACTTTCGACCCAACCATCGGCTCGCGGTGTCCCCGCTGGGCCACATCTCCGCCGAAGCGCGGCCTGGCTGCCTATTCCTATCGACGTTTCACACATTTCCCGAAGAAAACACCGTCGTGAAGACGCAGAGCATGATTGAGCAGAAGATCGTCTAGCCGCGCTTAGCCGCTAGCCTTCGAGCGCTATTTTCCGCCCGCTTCGCGAAACGACTCCGCGCTCTCGCTCTTGAGGTGTTCGTCTTTGGCAACCGCGATGGCTTGCGAGCCAGGCAGGATTTTGGGGCCGGGGTAGTGCGCTTCGAGGATGGCGCGGACCTCGCCACCGTCGATCACTTCTTTTTCGCACAACACCGCGGCCAGCGCATCCAGGGCCGCACGTTGCGCTTGCAAGATTTCGCGCACCTGTTTGACACTATCGTCGATGATCCTGCGAACCTCCATGTCGATCTCGCGGGCCGTCTCCTCGCTGTATTGTTCGCCTTCCAGGGAACCGGCGCCGGGGAGGAATGGGTTCTCCGCGGGCTCGCGGTAGAAAACGCGCCCCAGCCGGCTCATGCCAAACACCTTCACCATATGCCGGGCAAGGGCGTTGGCATGGTCTAGATCGCTGCTAGCGCCGTCGGCGATCTCGTTGAAAACCGTTTCCTCCGCGATGGTTCCGCCGAGACACCCCTTGATTCTGCTTTCCAATTCGCTCTTGGTTCTCATGTGGTGATCCGCTTCAGGACGGTGCAGCACATATCCCAGGGCGCCGACTCCGCGCGGAATGATCGAAACCTTGTGTATTGTACGGGTGTTGGGAAGCGAGCAGGCTACGATGGCGTGGCCGGCTTCGTGGACGGCAACCCGAAACTTCTCCTCCGGCAGCATGATCCGGCTCTTCCGTTCCAGGCCGATAGCCCCGCGTTCGACGGCCTCGTTGAACTCGGCCATCGTGACGGAATCGCGGTTTTTGCGTGCCGCGAGCAGGGCCGCCTCGTTGACCAGATTGGCCAAGTCCGCGCCTACCGATCCTGGAGTCAGGCTGGCGACGTGGCGCAGGTCCACGTCTCCCGAAAGCTTCACGTTGCGGATGTGAACCTTGAGAATCGCCTCCCGGCCGCCGATGTCGGGGCGATCGACGACGACGGTGCGGTCGAACCGGCCCGGGCGTAATAGAGCGGGGTCCAACGTTTCGGGGCGGTTGGTGGCGGCCATGAGGATGACGCCGCGGTTGGAATCAAAGCCGTCCATTTCGACGAGGAGCGCGTTGAGGGTTTGCTCGCGTTCGTCGTGGCCGCCGATGGCGCTGACGCCGCGCGTCTTGCCCAGCGCATCCAATTCGTCGATGAAGATGATGCACGGGGCACGGCTCTCTGCCTGGCCGAACAAGTCGCGCACGCGGCTGGCGCCGACGCCGACAAACATCTCGACGAAATCTGAACCCGACAGGCTGAAGAAGGGCACATCCGCTTCGCCGGCCACGGCCTTGGCCAAAAGCGTCTTGCCGGTTCCGGGTGGGCCGACGAGCAGCACCCCTTTCGGAATGCGACCGCCCAGCGCCTGATATTTGTCGGGGACCTTGAGAAAATCGACGATCTCGCGCAATTCTTCGACGGCTTCGTCAATGCCGGCCACGTCCTCGAAAGTGAAGCGGGCGTCCTTCTGGGCATAAAGCTTGTGCCTGCTACGGCCGAAGCTCAAAGGGGAGTTCCCGCCGGACAGCCAGCGCAGCACAAAGAAGCCGACCACCAGCACCGCGGCAAACATCACCAAGAGCGTGATCAACGAATAGAGGGTTTTGAGCGGCGAATCGTCCTGATCGACTTTGTAGTTGGGGCCGACGCGGGCATTGAGCTTTTTGGCCAGCTCCGGGTCGCCGGCCCAACCGATCTTGGTGCGAAACGGCCGAACTTCGACGACCTGAGTGGGATCGCTGGTTCCATCGGAAACCGAATCGGTGCTGACGATCTCGCCGCGGACTTCGTCGCGCGTGACGGCGACGTTGCGGAATCGCACCGCGGGGTCGTCGGCATTGAGAATCTGCATCAACTCGCCGTAAGAGATGTCCTTGGCGGCCGGCTCGCGTTGATACACCCAATACGACGACGACAGGGCCAGGAAAAGGAAGAGAATGAACAGGGGCGTACTGGAGAAAATCTTGTTGCGTTCTTTGCCCTTCTTTTGCACCGCCAAGCTCCTTCGAGTTCGTTCGATCGCTGGCACGATCTTTCGCAAGCTCTATCTATTGTACCGCGGATTCGGGTGGCGCTTCAAAACCGTAGCCGCAGCCTTCAGGCTGCGATTCTTCCGCAGCTTAAAACCTGCGGCTACAAGAATTAGATGTCCACTTGCACTTCGTCGCCGACGATCTGGATTTTGTATGTCGTCACGCCGCGCGGCGCCGGCGGGCTGAGGTGAGCGCCACTCGTCAGGTCAAAGCGGGCGCCGTGCCAGGGACATTCGACCACGGTTCCTGCGCACTCCCCCTCGGCCAACGGCGCCCCCCGGTGCGTGCATTCGCCGTCGATGGCGAAGAAGCTGCCGCCGATGTTGAAGATGGCCAACGTCTTGCCGGCCACGGCCACTTGTTTTCCTTTTCCCGGCGCGATCTCGCCCACGACGCTTGCCTTAACGAAAGCCATTTGCTTACCCCGTTTGACCTGCATGGAGGGAAGTTGTTACAGCATATCCAACAAGATTACAAAGATCGTGCCGCCCCTGGCGCGAAGAACTAAGTACGCGAAAAACACAAGTCTCGCTGACTTAAGGACTTGAAAATCGCCGCGAAAAAGGTGACGGCCTTTGGCATCGCGCTTGCTTAATCTTTTCCCAACACGATCAGTCAAGGAGGTGCGAAGGCCCACAAGGTTCGAGACGATCCCCGCATTGCCCAAGAATCGAACCTCCTCACGCCAAACATCATTCCCCAACGGCAAATCCCCTCGCTTTTCCCCCGGCCACTCGCTTCCCCCAGCGAGTGGCTCTCTTTTTGCGCCCAAGCCCGCAGAAGATTCGAATTCTGACGAATTCGGCTACGGGGAGTAGCTGAAGTCGTTAGACTTCGGCATGGCGACGGAATGTCATTTCTGACGCTTGTCCAACTTCCGCGTGATCGCCAACGAGTCGACATCGCTTTGCCACACGCCGCCCGGTACGTCGCCCAAATCAACGATGTAACGGCTCTTGGCGCCTAGCATGATTTCATCGCCCGACTTGAGCTTCACCTGGCTCAACACCCGCTGCCCGTTGACGGACGTGCCGTTGCTGCTGCCGAGATCGCTCAAAGTGACCTCGGGGCCGCGAAGGTGGATCAGGCAATGGTGCCGGCTGATGTCCTCTTCGTGAACGCGGAGATCGCAGTCGGCGCCGCGGCCGATGAGAAATTGCTCGCCGACGAGCGGAATCTCCCGCGTCCGGTTCGCGCCGCTGCCGGGTTCAATAAGCTTGGGGGACATGGGGTCCTCCGCTTGCAGCACAACGTAGACCTCACGCTCCGCGTGAGGCGTTCTTCACGCGGAGCGTGAAGTCTACGAACGGGCCTTCCCTCGTCAAATATACCTGGAGCCGGCGGCACTGCACGAAAAATCCTTGCGAATTCCGCTTCTCCGCTGGGTTGCGCGACCGGCGCCTTCATAAAAAGAGGTTAACGCAGTCACTTCCACGGATTATGGAGCTACGCATGCGCACCATGAGGGCCTTGGTCAAGAAGAAAGCCGACGTCGGGTTGTGGCTGGACGAAGTTCCCGTGCCCACGATCGGCATCAACGACGTACTTATCAAAATCCTGCGCACCGGCATTTGCGGCACAGACCTGCACATCTACAAATGGGATGCCTGGGCGCAGAAGACCATCCCCGTGCCGATGGTGGTCGGGCATGAATTCGTGGGCCAGATCGTCGAGGTCGGCTCGAACGTGAAGGATTTCCATATTGGCGACGTCGTCAGCGGCGAAGGCCATGTCGTGTGCGGCCGCTGCCGGAACTGCCTGGCGGGCCGGCGTCACCTCTGCAAGGACACGCAAGGCATCGGCGTCAATCGCCCTGGCGCCTTCGCCGAATATCTCGCGCTGCCGATGACCAATGTTTGGGTGCACGACTGCCACATTCCGCGTGACGTGCAGTCGATCTTCGACCCGTTCGGCAACGCGGTGCATACCGCGCTGTCGTTTCATGCACTGGGCGAAGACGTGCTCATCACCGGCGCCGGGCCGATCGGCTGTATGGCCGCCGCGGTGGTGCGGCACGCAGGCGCACGCCATGTCGTCGTCACCGACATGAACCCCTATCGCCTAGAGTTGGCCAAGAAAATGGGAGCGACGCTGGCGGTCGACGTTCGCAGCCAGACTTTGGGACAGGTGCAACGGCACCTCGGCATGAAGGAGGGCTTCGACATCGGCCTAGAGATGTCCGGAAACGGCGCCGCTTTCTGCGACATGCTCGCCAACATGGCCCATGGCGGCAAGATCGCCATCCTTGGCATTCCATCGCAAGACTTCGCCATTGACTGGAACATCGTCATCTTCAACATGCTGACCCTGAAGGGGATCTACGGCCGCGAGATGTACGAGACGTGGTATCAGATGACCGTGATGCTGCAATCGGGCCTCGACATCAGCCCGATCATCACCCATCGATACGGCCTTGAGGAGTTTCAAAAGGGGTTCGACGCCATGTTATCGGGTAACTGCGGCAAGGTCGTGTTGACCTGGGCGGAGGGATAGTCCGCTTGCGGCCTAGCGAGACCGAAACCCGAGGAGGGGCTTTGTCCAGCACCGCCATCGTCTGTCGTGATCTGCGTAAGCGCTATCCGGGCCGGCCGCCGGTCGATGCGGTCAACGGTCTCGAACTCGAAGTCGCGCGCGGCGAGTGTTTCGGCCTGCTCGGTCCCAACGGCGCCGGTAAGACCACGACCATCGAGATACTCGAAGGCCTCTTGCCCGCGAGCGGCGGCGAAGTAACCCTCCTCGACGAAACTTGGGGTCGCAACGACCGGGCGCTGCGCCAACGGCTGGGCATCTCACTGCAGGAAACCCGGCTGGCGGAAAAGCTGACGGTCCGCGAGACACTCGTCCTGTTCCGCAGCTTTTATGAAAAAGGCCTGTCGCCCGACACGGTCATCGCCGAGGTCGGGCTGACGGAAAAGGTTCACTCCTACGTCGGCAAGCTCTCAGGCGGGCAGAAGCAGCGGCTGGCGGTGGCGGCTGCCCTCGTGGGCGACCCGGAACTGCTGTTTCTCGATGAGCCGACAACAGGCCTCGATCCGCAATCGCGCCGCCAGCTCTGGGACATCCTGCGCGGCTTGCAAAGCCAGGGTCGCACGATCCTGATCACCACTCATTACATGGACGAAGCGGAAAAGCTGTGCGACCGCGTGGCCATCGTCGATCACGGCAAAGTTATCGCCAAGGGGGCGCCTGCCGAATTAATCCACCAACTGGGCGGCGAGCACTTGATTGAGTTCGCCCTCGAGGACGGTCAGTCCGTGAGCGATTCAGAGCTGCAAGGCTTGCCGGCGGTCGTCGCGGTGCGCCGGGAAGAGGACGGGTTCTCTTTGGCCGTCACCGCGCCGCACGTCACGTTGCCGGCGCTGCTCGACAAGCTCCAAGAAGAAGGCCGCGGTCTTGCTCGGCTGACCACACGTCACGCGAGTCTTGAGGACGTCTTCGTCACCTTGACAGGCCGCCACCTCCGCGAAGATCCCTAAAAAGGGGACATTTATGTTTATTTGATAATTAAGACGCATATAAAACATGAATGTCCCCTTTTTAGAACTCGACCTGCACGTGGACTAGGTCGTTCGGCGTCACCTCCAGCATCACGGCATCGCCCGTGGGATGCGCTTCCAGCAGGAATTGGCCGCGACCATCGAGCAACACCGCGCGCTTCGGATTGCGAGCGCAGCGGAACTCGGCTTGGCCGGAATGGCCGCCGCACTCGAGCAGACGCGCAGTGACGGCGTCGCGCGGCTCGGACTTCGTCTCCGCTGCCTCTGCGGTCGGCTCCATGACGCCGGGCACCATACGCGTTAACAGCAAATTGGGCACGTCGAGGTGAAACAGCCATCCCGAATCGCCCACGTGCGGTGGACCTTTCGTGGTCGGAACCATCGCGACGGGCGAGACAAATCCCTGGGCAGTCAGCATCGGCGCCTCGCGGTCGAGGGCGATCCCCAGGTCGAACGTGGTCGCTCGCTCTCCCTCCGTGATCAGGATCATGTCGACCATGCGCCCTTCATGCCGTTGATGGAAGGGAAGTCCTCCGGGAAATACGACGGTGCTTTGCCGGCCTAAGCGCAACTCGATGAAATCGGGCGTCTGTGGTCGGGTATGGGTAGTAAGGTGGCTTGCGCCGCCTAGGCCGCGCAGCATGGTGGCGCGTTCGTCGCGCCAGGCAAAGCGCGAGCCGAAATAGGCGTGCCAGGGATAACCGGCCGGCGGTTGCTGCGGCTGAATGTCGATGCGCAACTCCAACAAGGGACGCCCCAGCCAAACACGAAAACGCTGCCGGAAGGTCGCCAACGTCTGCGACTGTTCACCCAGCAATACTCCCTCGGACACGATCTCCGCGAGCGCGGGACCGGTCTTGGTGACTTTGACGGTGTTGGCCGCCATGGTGCTGCCGGGGTTGAACACCAGACGCTGGCCGAGGCGATTGAGACGCGTTTTGTGATCGCGAATGGCCCGTAGCCCGCCGGTGGCCGGATCGACCTCTACTTCGAAGAACTCATTGCGGATGGTTAGCGTCTGCGGATCGCCCAGACGCATGCGGGCGATCATCGGCGGCGTGCCAGGCGGTCCCTCGCGCGGTATCCAGGCGAATCCGAGCGCGGGCACTTCGACGACGGCGCGCAAAGTGGAGCCGTCGAGCTGGCATGCTTTGACGATGCCGCTTACCGGCAACGGCGCTCCGGCGCCTTCCAACTCCAGTGCAAGACGGCGGGCATAAGCGCACGGATTAAGCAGGAGCGTTCCCGGCCGATCGGAGGCGGCGCGCGCTTGAAGTCGCTCGGCAAGGACCCACGTGATGCGCTGCTCCAGTTCCGGGAGACTACGCGCCGTGCTGGCAGGGCCATCTTTTTCAAAGGCATTCTCCAGCGCCTCTAACTCCGCGTTCGCTTGCAGGCGATCCAAAGTTCCGGCCAGGCTGCGATGGAGCGCCGCGTAAGTCCAGCAAGCGTCGATGCGCCGCCGAGTCCGCACGTGCTGGGCGAACGCACTCACCGGGGCCGGGTTCTGGGCGCTGATCCGTTCACTCAAGAAATCAAAATGGAAGTCGTCGACCGAGAGGGCGGAGGGAAATTCGCCGGGCGTAACATCCTGAAAATACTGCGAAAATGTCTGCCACGTCCCCAAGACCGGCGCCAAGCGGGCGAGTTCCATCATATCGCAGTGCCACGGCGGCGCGGCGCCGTTGTGCATCAAGGCCAGCGTGGCGACATGGTCCTCACGCGTCGTCTTGAACAGATAATGGGCCAGGTTGAAGTAAGTCTCTGCCTTATCGGCGGCATGCGGCGCGCGGACGTAGGCATCGACCTGCTTGCCATCCGGCGAAGGCCACGACACCACGCTGCTGGAGTATTGCGGCACCGCGGACGATTCGTCAAAGGTCAGCAACAAGGCCCGTTGCAGGCCGTTGGTGGTCAGGAGGAGCGGCAACTGCGGATGGAAACCGAAGCGCTTGCGCGCGAAAACCTTCACTTCGGCTCCAAGAAGCTCGCTTGAAACCGCCAAGCCCTTGCGCAGGTTCCAGAGCTGTGAGTCAATGGGCAGCAGCGGATCTTCACGTTCGAGATAGCCGCCGCCACAAATCTCGGCGAGATTCTGGCCGACCTTGTCGCGCAGCGCGCGCAGTTTATCAGGCTGGATTTCGCTCAGGGCTTCAAGCGCCTGGCCCGAAGCGAGGAAATTGCATGCAATGCCCAACTCGAACGAGGCGGGCCAACCGTGTTCCATGTCCTTTGATTCGAGAAAGGAAATGTCGAGCAAATGGATGGTGACGGGATACAGAACCTCGCGGGCGGATAGAAGCCTGGCGGCAGCGGCTTGCAACTCTGTCCGCCAATCGACCGGCGGGGCGATTCCGGACATCCCATCGTTCTCACCTGAGTCATGAGGTTCGGAAGCCTGTGCGGTCACGGGAACATTTTCGCCGCCGTCCATGTCCTGCGATTGGCTGTCAGCCTCGTGCGGTGGATAGAGTCCGGCCTCGTCGCTCGCGGAAGCCGGCATGGAAGACTCAACAACCTTGGAATACGGGAGACCGGCCAACGCTGCGATTGCCGACTGCACGTCATTCCAGAAGGCGGGGTCGTCGAGAAGATTCTCGTGCTCCATCGCTTCGGCGAGCGTTCCCAAGAGAAGGTAGCCGAAGCCAAGGCCGAAAAACGGCGTAATTTGCTCCTTCGGGAGATCGAGGCCGCCGAGCCAACCGAAGAATCCGTCGCCGGTTTCGTGAAGCGCCGTCGCCAACTTCGCAAGAGTCGTGGCCCGATCGACGCCTGCGCGAAAGGCGATGGCGCCGGCGGCCTTGACGCGCTCGTTCCAATCATCCGGAAGGAAAAGCGGCGGCGTTTCGGGCAGCGCATAGACGCAGCCGGCTTTGGGTTGCTCGTGATCGTATTGTGCCTCGACGCGCGGCGGGCCCTTGGCGGTCCAGAGCAAAGCGGGATGCCAGAGGACAGAGAAGCCGTTAAGCCAAGAGGCCATGTCCTCGTTTGCCAGCGTGAGAGCGGTCTGTCCGGGATAGCGATAGGGACTGAGCAGAATCAACTCGTGCGCCATAGGAGTTGGCTTATCAGGCGCGGCAACAAAAGCAAGAAACTGCCAAAGCACGCCCACGGCGATAAAATGGTCGCGAGGTCGCAGCATGACGGACGATTACGCGGCCCTGGCCGAACTGGCCGGCGGCTTCATTCATGAGATCAAGAACCATCTCGGCACGCTCGCGCTCAATCTTCAGCTTTTGGCTGAGGATTTCCCCGACCCCGAGACGCAGCGCGAGCGCCGCGCTTTGCAGCGCGTCCAACGCTTGCAGTCGGAGTGCCAGCGGCTCGTTGAGATTTCCAATGATTTTCTGCGCTTCGCCCGGATGTGGGATCTGACGCTGACGCCGGCGGATCTGCCCAAGTTGTTGGAAGAGATGATTGATTTCTTTGGGCCGACGGCCAAGTCCGGCAACATCGACGTCAAAGCATACCTGCCCGCCGATCTGCCGCCGGTTCGCTTGGACCGCGAACTGTTCAAGCAGGCGATTCTCAACTTACTCTTGAACGCGGAGCAGGCCATGCCGGAGGGAGGATCGATCACGCTGCAGGCCGGCGTCGACAACGGCCACGTGGTCCTGCACATCATCGACACGGGTCAGGGCATCGCGCCGGACGTGTTGGCCAAGCTGTTCACGCCGTTTTTCTCGACCAAGACGGGCGGCACCGGCCTGGGACTGGCAACCACGCGCCGGATCATGCAGGGGCATCACGGCTCGATCGACGTACAGAGCGAGGTCGGCAAGGGAACGCGCTTCACGATTCGCCTGCCGGCGGCGAGATGAATGGTTGAGCCCGACGCGCCAGCGAGGGTGAAATGCGAAATCAAGACCCTCGCTGGCGCCTCGGCCTCAATGGGGCCACGCAATGCACAACCGTTCCAAAAGTCACGTAGCATTCTCGCGGGCGCTGCGAGTCATTCCGGGCGGCGTGAACAGTCCGGCGCGGGCATTCGGCGGCGTCGGCGGTGAGCCGATCTTCATCGCCCGCGGCGAAGGGCCGTATCTCTACGACCTCGACGGCAACCGTTACCTCGATTACGTCGGCTCGTGGGGGCCGTTGATCCTCGGGCATGGTCATCCGCGCGTCATCGAGGCAGTTCAACAAGCGCGCGCGAGCGGGGCCAGCTTCGGCGCTCCCACCGAGGCTGAAACGGAGCTGGCGGAGTTGATCGTCGAATTGATGCCGTCGATCGAGATGGTCCGCATGGTTTCGAGCGGCACCGAGGCTGCCATGAGCGCGATCCGCCTGGCCCGCGGCTTCACCGGTCGCGATCTCATCGTCAAGTTCGCCGGCTGCTATCACGGCCATGTCGACAGCCTGCTGGTCGCCGCCGGCTCCAGCGCCACCACGCTTGGAGTTCCGTCAAGCCCGGGCGTGCCGCGCGGCTGCACTGCCGACACCTTTGTTCTGAATTACAACGACATCGAAGGCCTTCGCCTGTCCTTCAAGCACAAAGGCGATCACGTCGCGGGCGTCATTCTTGAGCCGGTCGTCGGCAACATGGGACTTGTTAAGCCATCGCTTGAGTTCCTTACTGAACTCCGAAAGCTCACGCAACATCATGGCGCACTCTTGATCTATGACGAGGTGATGACCGGCTTCCGCCTCGCGCTCGGCGGCGCACAGGAACTGTTCCAGCAAAAACCCGATCTGACGGTGCTCGGTAAGATCGTCGGCGGGGGTCTCCCAGTGGGAGCGTACGGCGGCCGAGCCGACATCATGAGGAAGATCATGCCCGCCGGACCCGTTTTTCAGGCCGGCACGCTTTCCGGCAATCCCTTGGCGATGGCGGCGGGATTGGCGACCCTGCGGGAACTCAAGGAATATCCGCCCTACGCATATCTTGAGCACCTCGGCCAGCGCTTGGCAGAAGGTATCGGAAGCGCGGCTGGGAAGGCCGGAGTGCCGCACCAGATCGCCCGCGTCGGCAGCATGTGGACCTTATTCTTCGCAACGAAACCGGTCGTGGACTATGATTCCGCCAAAAAGTCGGACACTGCCCGCTTTGCCCGCTTTTTCTGGTCGATGTTGGAACGCGGCATCTATCTGCCGTGCAGTCAGTTCGAAGCGGCATTCATCAGCATGGCGCATTCCGAGGCTCAAATCGAACAAACCATCACTGCGGTTTCAGAAGCGATCGCAGTCCAAGCGCAATGATCTTGTTCTCTATAACTTATTGATAAGAAGCAACTTATGGATTGCATTGCTCGCCAGCGCGCGCGCACCTACCTACGAGCTGTCCGCCATTGACTTTCCGAAACCCCGCTTTCCGAATAAGTGCCGGACGACGACGAATCGGGATTTTCTCATCGAGGTCGTTGGATACGGACAATTCCGGGGGTGCCATCATGCAAAACGTGCCGCTCGAGAGAAACGAATTCCTGAACCCTTTTATTGCCAAACACTTGTGCATTCGCCCTCGAGCGGTACGATTTTCTGCTGGGAGGTCTCAAAAGCGCGGATCAATTGTCCGTTCGCCGCGAACCCAAAAGAGTAAATCCCGCGTTGTTCTCCAGCGCGCCTTCCGCCCTTTGCGACTCCGCTCGCTGCCCTTGTGCTTTCGTTGCCGAAGCGGTATAAAATTCGCACTTAGGAGCATTTCGCCCAATTTAAGGATAAGTTGAGCCGGGGATAGGATGTCCACTCTAGCCCAGCCCACTGTAACCCGCGAGGCCTTGAGCGCTTTCAAAAGACGCGGCCTCAACGGGTCAAGCCTGTCATTATCGAGCCACCCTTTTCGCCTCGCGGCAGCGGTGACCGAGGCGCGGCGTTGTCTTCTGTCGCTGCAGAAGCCCGACGGCCATTGGTGCGGCGAGTTGCAAGGCGACACGATTCTGGAATCCGAATTCATCATGCTGATGGCGTTTCTTGGCCGTGACGGCGAAGAACGTATCTCCAAAGCCGCCCGTTACATCGTCAGCCAGCAGCGACCCGACGGCGCCTGGAGCTGCTATCCCGGCGGTCCGGTCGACATCAGCGTTTCCGTTAAGGCCTATTTCGCCCTCAAGATTGCCGGCTACTCGTCGGAGGAGCCGTTCATGCGGCTGGCCTGCGAGGCCATTCGTGCCGGCGGCGGGGCTGCCGCCTGCAACAGCTACAGCAAGTTTTACCTCGCACTGCTCGGCCAATTCCCCTATGAGAACTGCGTCACGGTCCCGGCCGAAATGATGTTCCTGCCCAAGTGGGCGTACATCAGCCTTTACGCCATGTCGAGCTGGACGCGGACCATCGTCGTGCCTTTGAGCATCTTCTCGGCGCACAAGCCGGTCCGCCGCCTCAAGCCGCATCAAGGAATCGCGGAACTTTTCCTTGAGCCGCAGTTCAAGCGTCTCATGCCGCACCCGCCGACGAAGCGGGTATTCACGGCCCACAATTGGTTCCTCGCGGTCGATCAAGCGCTCAAAGCCTTCGAGCGCTGGGGCCCAAGACGAGTCAGGCGGGCTGCCGTCGCGCACGCCGCTTCTTGGATGATGGAACATTTCGCGGACAGCGACGGCGTCGGCGCTATCTTCCCGCCGATGATCTACACGGTCATCAGCCTGCGCTGCCTAGGATATGCGGACAACTCTCCGGAAATGATCTGGGCCCTCAAGCAGCTCGACGACTTGATCATTGAGGAAGGCGACACGGTGCGCCTCCAGCCTTGCTTCTCACCGGTGTGGGACACGGCTCTCGCTGTCAACGCTTTGTCATTCGCGCACGACCCGAGCCATGAGCCGCAGCTTGCCCGCGCGGCGCATTGGCTGATCGACCGCGAAGTGCGCCGCAAGGGCGATTGGAGCCTCCTGAATCCGGGCGTAGAACCGGCGGGCTGGTTCTTCGAATATCGCAACGGCTTCTATCCTGATACGGACGACACCGCCATGGTGCTGATGGGCCTGGCACGCAGCGGCTATGCTTTTGAAGGCACGGGCGGGTCGATTCGGGACGTCTTTGAAAAATGGGAAGGGACCAACCCGTCGCGAGTCGCCGCCGTCGAGCGCGGCATCCAATGGCTCTTGGCGATGCAAAACAACGACGGCGGTTGGGCGGCGTTTGACCGCAACATCAATCGCGAGCTGCTCACCAAAGTGCCGTTCGCCGACCATAATGCCATGCTCGATCCCAGCTGCCCCGATATTACCGCGCGGGCTTTGGAAGCTCTCGGCCACTACGGATTCCGCCAAGGACAGCCACCGGTGGACCGGGCGCTGGCCTTCATCGAGAAAAGCCAGAATCACCGGGGCTGTTGGCTGGGCCGCTGGGGCGTCAACTACATTTACGGCACCTGGCAAGTGTTGTCCGGTCTTGAGGCGGTCGGAGTCGATCCCAAAACACCGATGGTTCAGAGAGCAGTCCGTTGGCTCAAAAGAGTCCAGCAGGCCAACGGCGGCTGGGGCGAAAGCTGCCGAAGCTACGATGATCCACGTACGGCCGGCAAGGGACCGGTGACCGCCTCGCAAACGGCCTGGGCGCTTTTGGGCCTGATCGCGGCTGGCGAATCGTCGTCGTACTCCGTTCGCCGCGGC
Source organism: Planctomycetota bacterium (assembly GCA_016195405.1). Lineage (GTDB taxonomy): Bacteria > Planctomycetota > Planctomycetia > Gemmatales > Gemmataceae > JACPZP01. Next base: position 30,415 of record JACPZP010000198.1, read on the forward strand.
ATCGACCACCTGATCGCCACCCAAGGACCCGACGGCAACTGGCGCGAAGACGCCTTCACCGGCACCGGCTTTCCGCGCGTCTTTTATCTCAAATATCATTTGTATCGCTTGTACTTCCCGCTCATGGCTCTGGCACGGTTTCAACGATCACAACAAACGGCGAAGCCGCAAGCGGGCGGCAAGGAGTCTTCATGCGCTTTCCCCTCAGCCTCACGACCACCATGGTCGGCTACATTGCCCGGAACAAAATCGCGCGGCGAAAGCGTTTCCCGCTCGTTCTGATGCTCGAGCCGCTCCATGCCTGCAACCTGACTTGCACGGGTTGCGGCCGAATCCGCGAGTACGAAACCACCATCAAGCAAAAACTGTCGGTCGAGGAATGCCTCGATTCGGTCGAGGAATGCGGCGCCCCGATCGTCAGCATCTGCGGCGGCGAGCCGATGATCTATCCCGAAATCAGCCGGCTCGTCCGCGAAATCCTCGGCCGCCGCAAGCACATCTACCTGTGCACCAACGGCATGTTCATCAAGAAGAAGCTGCACGAGTTTCGGCCGACCTCGCGTTTCTTCTTCAACGTCCACCTCGATGGCTTGCGCCAGACGCACGACCGGGCCGTTGAGCGGGACGGCGTGTTCGACGCCGCCATCGAAGGGATCAAGGCCGCCAAACAGGCCGGCTTCCTCGTCTGCACCAACACGACCGTCTTCAAGGACACCGACATCGACGAAATTGACGAGCTATACGCGTATCTCACGAAGCTCGGTGTGGACGGCTTTATGCTTTCGCCCGCATACGGCTACGTCGCCGTCCACGAGACCAATCCGCAAGGCGCCGCTGAAATCTTCCTGACCCGCGACGACATCCGTGTCAAGTTCCAAGAGGCCGAGAAACTCTTCAAGAAATACAAGCTCAACACCTCTCCGGTCTATCTGGAGTTTTTGAGCGGCAAGCGCGAATTGACTTGCACCGCCTGGGCAAACCCGACCCGCAACATCAAGGGGTGGAAAGGCCCCTGCTACCTCATCACCGACGAGCACCACGAGACCTTCGCCGGCCTCATGAACGACACCGAATGGGACAACTACGGCTACGGCAAGGACCCGCGCTGCGAGCATTGCATGGTCCATTGCGGTTACGAGCCGTCCGCGGCGCTCGGGGTCAACCGCAAGCTCGGCGACAGCTTCAAGATGTTGATGTGGCAGCTTTCGTGATGCATTTTCCGCCAGGCCCGCACGCGAGTCTTCGAGCGTGCGGGGTAATGTGGCACCCCGCAGGCTCGAAGACTCGCCTGCGGGCTTGGAGCCTGTGTGAATTCGCAACCGATCGCGCTCCCCTGCATCCTCTTCGCCCTGGCGCGGGAGAGCCGTCCCTTCCTCAAATCCTTTCCAGGTCGCCGCCGAATCAGGCCGGCTCCGTTTCGAGCGTGGCTATGTGAGAGAGCCAGCGCTTCCGTGCTTGTGCTGGAAACCGGCGTCGGCCCTCAGCAGGCCCGCTCCGCTCTCGAATGGGTGTTGAACAAGCCGCACGTTAAGGATCGGATTTACACTCCGGACTTCTTGTTGTTCGCAGGTTTCGCCGGGGCGCTGTCGCCCGATCTTCAGGCCGGCGATCTGGTCCTCGCGGATGCCGTTGCCGACGTCGACGGCAACCTGTGGCCCACAACCTGGCCGTGTCCTTCCGCTTCTCATCTCGACCAACTCCCTCTTCGCCGCGGCACCATTTTGACCACGCCTTACCTGGTCAGCGATCCCAGAGACAAGCGACGCCTCGGCGACGAGCACCGGGCGTTGGCTGTCGACATGGAATCGGCGACCATCGCCCGAGTATGCGCCGAACGCGGCATGCCCTTCCGCATCTTGAGAGCGGTTTCGGACGACGCTTACACTCCCGTTTCGCCGGATTTGGCGGCAGTGCTCGCCAAAGGGCGCGTCGCCTGGGGCCGGCTGATTGGCGCACTTTTGCGACGGCCTGCGCTCATGAAGGAAATGGTCGCTCTGAGCCGCACCACGCAACTCGCGGCCCGGAATCTCGCCCAGGCGCTGACGGCACTTCTGAGCATTGGCGGAGAATAACCGGCGATCCTGCTTCGTCAACTGGATGGAAGATATCTAACGTAATATGGTCGCGGCTCTGAGTTATCGGCATTACCGACTCGCGGAGGTATTCATGCATTCGTTTACCGGCTCGGCGCTTTTCGTTGGAATCGCAGGACTCGTCGGCTTGTCGGTCCAATCGCTTCATGCCGAGGACGCTCCCCAATTCCGTGGCATCGGCGGGCTTGGCATCTCCAAGGAAACCGGGCTGCCCACCACCTGGAGCGACAAAGAGAATATCCGTTGGAAGGCGGCCCTCCCCGGTCGAGGCCTATCTGCGCCGGTCATCGCTGACGGCCGGGTCTATGTCACCGCCAACTCCACGCATAACCAAAAGCGGCTGCACGTTCTCTGCTTTGATGAGAAGACCGGCAAGCAACTCTGGGAGCGACAATTCTGGGCCACCGGCTCGACCTTTTGCCATCCCAAGACCTGCATGGCGGCGCCGACTCCCGTGACCGACGGCGAACGCGTCGTCGCCCTCTTCGCCACGGGCGACTTGGTGTCCCTCGACAAGGATGGCAACCTCGAATGGGTCCGCTCGCTGGTCGGCGATTATCCCACGGTCGGCAACAACGTCGGCATGGCCGCCTCGCCCATCCTGTGGAAGGACCTGGTCATTCTGTTTCTGGAGAATGTCGGCGACTCGTTCGTGGCCGGCATCGACAAACGCACCGGCGAAAACAAATGGCGGGTTGAACGGCCCAAGGGCATCAACTGGTGCTCGCCGCTTATGATCGAGAACAACGGCCAACCCGAAATAGTCCTGCAGAGCAACGAGGACTTGACCGCCTACGACCCGGTCAACGGCAATAAGAAATGGGCGCTGACCGGCAAGAAATTCCAGCCGATACCTTCGCCGACTTTCGGCGACGGCCTGGTCTTCTCGCCCGGATTCAAGTTCTTCGCCGTCCAGCCCGGCTCCGGCAAGGAAGACCCGCAAATCCTATGGGAATCGAATAAGCTCCCCACGGGCTACGGCTCACCGATCTACCACGACCGCAAGATTTACGCCCTGAGTTATCGCGGCATCATTAATTGCGCCGACGGCGCCACCGGCAAGCCGATCTGGAACCTTCGCATTGAAGGCACCTACGCCGCCTCGCCGCTTCTGGCCGACGGCAAAATTTACTCTGTAAACGAGGACGGCATCACCCAAGTCGTTACCGCCGGCGCCGAGGGAAAGCTTCTCGCAAGCAACCCCATCGGCGACAAGATTCTCGCCACGCCGGTCGCGTCGAACGGGGCGATTTATCTACGCTCGGATGGGTTTCTGTACTGCATCGCCCAAAAGAAGTGAGCGTAGGACGGATTTGCAATCCGTCCTGGCCACGACAACCAAATCGTCGTGGCGGATCGAGAGGCGTCTATAAGTTATTTTGCGACAACCGGTTCCGACCTGGCTTTTACCGATCCGCCACGAAAACGAGGGGTAGGGTCGCTCGGCCGCGTTAGGTCTTTGCGACAGTCAATGCAGTCGTCGGCTTGGATCGCATCCATCGGCGTAATCCGCCGAAAATGACCAGCAAGAACACCAGCGCCGCCGGAAAGCCTAAAATCCACCGCCACGGTTTGCGCCCCGGAACGTCCCAGCAGGTCAGCGAACACTCGCCGTCCTGGCTTACTCCTGCCAACAGTAATGCCTTGCCATCGGGCGAAAGCGAAGCGTAGATACACGGGACAGGATGTTCTTGCAGGGCGAAAACCGTTTCGAGCGTCTCCATGTCGATCACGCTCACGGGCCGCCTGTAAGTCTCTTTGGGAAAGAGGTAATCCCATACCGCGTCTAACCAGGGCCGCTCGGGTTCATCTTGTGGAATTCCATGCGGAATCAAAAGCAGGCGATGGTCGGCTGATAGTTGCTTGTGTCCGAAGAACCGGTCATGGGGGAACCGCGCCAAGGACCGCCCACTCTCGGCGTCAAGTATGTGATAGGCGTCATCGTGGTAAATGATCACTTTTCGTGAATCCGCGGTGATAAGCGGCTCGTCGTAGCTGTTAAACCCCAAGTCGATAGGGAACTCCCAAAGCACCTTGCCTTTCCAAGGGTCGACAAAATGGAATACCGGGTGGGCAGCTTCGTATGAAAGCACGCCAAGCCGCCGGCTGTCCGCGGAAAAGTAATGATGCCACCAGCCTGACCCACTAAGAGTTAGCTCGTGGAGCCTTGTTCCCGATTTGGTGTTCCAGATTTCGAGGTTATTCTCGTCATTCCAAAAGCTCCAGATCCGACCATCCGGGGAGAAGGACCCAAAAGACCACGAGGTCTTCCAAGAGCAGAGGCGTTGCGGTTGGGAAAGGTCGGAGATTTCCCATAACTCCCAATCGTCGCGCGCGAATACGATCCTGCTTCCATTAGGGCTCACTACAACATCACCAACTGTGAAAGGCAGACGCGCTCTCTCTCGGCCCAGGGCAAGATCCCAAATGATGCTGCAAGGATTTTCTTCCTTGGGGCAATACAGAAGTTGATCCTCGCGAACAAACGCAGTGCCGCCGGAAACTGGCCGCTCAAGAACCAACTCACACGTGCCGGTTCGGAATACCAGCAAGTAATGTTGGATGTGTTTCGGTTCTTGCCATTCCCAGACGTAGATAAAAAAGTAACCGCCGCCAGGCGAGAACGACCAAGGATAGATGTTTTCAAGTTCTCCTTCGCGCGGATCAAGAAGTTTCTGCTCGTCGGTTGCGAAATCGATCCAATAGTCCTTGTTCCAGCAGTCCTCGTTGAAGCCTGACCGATGAAGGGCATGGCGACCATCTGGAGAGTAAAGTAGCGCAATCAATCCGGCGGCGCCGTAGCGCGCGAATTCCTTGCCGTTGTTCAGATCCAGTACCTTCAAGTCGTAACCAATGCTGCGCGGATTCCAGCGCAGCCGAACCTTCTGTCCCTCCATATCCCAAGAAAACTTAGGCTCGTCCATTCCCTTCTCATCCCACGTCACGCGCCAGCGCGGTTCCATGGGCGCGATCTGGTAAAGGAGAAAACCCACGGCGACGAGCAAAAGGGCAGCGACCAACTTGGGCCAGAAGCGGAGGAGACTTTGCATGAGGGAAGTGTAGCTTATCCGGTCGTCGGCACGCAATTCCCACGGCTATTTGCGTAGGTCTATGCCTCAAACCTCGTCCAGCCGGCGTCGCTGGCAAGCCTCGGCATAGGCGGCTTCGAGGTCCAACGCCACGCAAAGGTCGGCGGCAAGCGATAGGGGCAATGTCGGCAGGGATTGCCCGACACTTAATGGATGTGGCCAGGTTTCCATGCGTCCGACGCCCGCTTCTTGGAGCGGCCGATAAGCGACAGCATAAATCTTGGGTGAGCCAGCCATTGCGAACGCGCTGTCCAATCCTAGAAGCTCAATCATCTCGTTGTGCAGATTGGCTTGGCGTGAAGAGACGACGTCAAGCACGATGAGCCCGATGCCTCGGCTCAAATAAGTCGCGCACTTGGCGGCGAATTGCCGGCGCGTCGCCGGGCGATCTTTGTTCCCAGGGCTGACAATTTCGAGGGCGGCAACGAGCGTGCGGCCCCCCTCGCTAGCCACAATCTCGATGGTGCAGTGCGGCGGAAACGCCGCGGGAAGCAGCATGGGCGCCAATGCGGGGGTCCACACGGTCCGAGTCGCGGTGGCCGTACCGCCGCCCTCGGACGATGCCGTCGCGCCGGACTCCGAAGGGGCGGCAACGTTGATCTCCAGCGCCGCACCGGAACGAACTTGCTCCAGGGCGATGTAACCCGCGGGAAGCGCTTCCTGATTGAGCGAATCCGCGAGTGCGCTGGCCCAAGTGGCGTGAAACGACTCCCACGGACGCCGCTCGCTTAATGGCGGGTGGAAATGATCCAAGAGCGGCATGATGCAATCTCAAAGAATCAAAAGGGGCGCTGCGAGGCTGCTGGAATATTGGGTTCCGAAACCATCATACCGCATTTCTGTTTAGCCTGTATCGCATCAATCCGCGTAACCCGCCAAATAAGAGCAGCAACAGTCCTAGAGCTGCTGGAATGCCCATGATCCACCGCCACGGTTTACGGCCTGGCACATCCCAGCACGTCAACGAGCATTCACCCTCGTGGCTCACTCCGGCCACGAGAAGCATGTTGCCGTCGGGCGAGAGTGAGGGGTAGATGCATGGGACAGGATGTTCGTCAAGCGCGAACACTGTTTCGAACGTTTCCATGTCGATTACGCTCACTGGGCGCCTGTAGGTCACTCGGGGAAGAAAATATTCCCAGACGACTGTTATCCAGGACTGATCAGGCTCGACGTCTGGAATTCCATGGGGAATCAGGAGCAGGCGATGGTCGGCTGAAAGCTGGCGAACTCCGCATGCCCATTTGTTGGGGAATTGAGCCAGCGTTCGTCCATTCTCCGCGTCCAAGAAGTGATAGGCGTTATCGTGACTAAGAATGACTCTTCGTGAATCTGCGGTAATAAGCGGCTGCTCGATGCAATTAAGTCCCAGGTCTATGGGGTGCTCCCAGAGGATTCGCCCTTTCCAAGGATCGACAAAATGGAATACACGCTGCCCATCGTCGTGTGAAATCACACCTAGACGCCGGCTGTCAGGGGAAAAGCAATGATGCCACGAGCCTGCTCCAGTTAGAGTCAGCTCATGAAGTGTTTTCCCAGACTCGGCGTCCCAGATCTCAAGAATGTTCTCGTCATTCCAAAAACTCCAAATCCGTGCGTCGGGAGAGAAACCACAATAAAACAGGTGGCCCTTCATCAACCGTAAGCGATTCGGCCGGGCAAGATCGCTAATATCCCACAGCTCCCACCCAGGAAAAGTATTCACTCGGAACGCGATTCGGTTTCGGTCTGAACTAAGAATGAATGAACGAGCCGTAAAAGGAAAGCGGGCGGTCTCGCGAGCGAGAGTCAAATCCCAAATGATGGTAGCGGACTCCGCTCCCTTCGCCGAGAACAGAATTTGATCTTCGCGAACGAAACCAGCTTGGAATGTGTCGGCCGCAATCGGCCTGTCAAGCAGCAGTTCGTTCGTGCCGTTTCGAAACGCCAAGAGCGAGTTCCGCTGCTCGTGCGCAACCCAGTCCCACACAAATATGAAGTAATATTTGCCAGCCGGGGAAAAGGAACGTGCGAAGAGATCGTCTTGACCTGTTAGCCTCGGATCAAGCAACTTTTCTTTGCCCGTTGCGAAGTCGACCCACCAATCCTGGATATCGCCAGACCTATAGATCCCATTTCGGCCGTCTTCGGAATAAACGAGGTCCCAAATTTGTCTTTCTCCGTTCGTACTACAACCATGACGACCTTGTTCGCGGCCGTCCCTGAGGTCTAACACTTTCAAATCGAATACTGTCTCTCTTGCAAGCAATCTTGGCTCAGGTGGAAAATGCTTCTTGGGATTCCAAAGGAGCCGAACCTTGGGCCCTTGTGTATCCCAATAAAATTCCGGCGCATCCATTCCCTTCTCTACCCACGTCACCCGCCAGCGCGGCTCCATGGGCGCGATCTGATAGAGGATCGCAGCCACGGCGACGAGAAAAGAGGCCGCAACCAACTTGGGCCAGAAGCGGAGGAGACTTTGCATGAGGGAAGTGTAGCTTATCCGGCCGCCGGCACGCAATTCCTACGGCTGTTTACGATTGTCTGGCAACCTGCACACCATTCACGACATTCGGCAATGGCTCGCCTCGAATGGCTTTGGCAGCGATTTCGGCAGCCGTGAAGCGCAGCTTGGCGACGGCCTTTTCGCTGGCCGATGCGATGTGGGGCGTCACGATCACGTTCGCCATCTTGAGCAGCGGACTATCGGGATCGATGGGTTCGGGGTCGAAGACGTCCAGACCGGCGGCAGATATACGGCCCTGTTGGAGCGCCTCCACAAGGGCGCTGGAATCTACCAGGTCGCCGCGGCCCACGTTGATCAGGATGACGCCCGGTTTCATCATGGCGATCGTCTCGCACCGAATCATTTTTCGGGTCGTCGCCGTCGAGGGACAGTGGAGGGTGACCACGTCGCTCTGAGCAAGCACTGATTCCAGCATGGCCGGCTCGCAGCCGGCTTCGAGGATCGCGACAGGCGACACGGCGGGATCATGAACCATGACGCGACAGTGAAAGCCCTTCAGCCGCCGAGCCACTTCGCGGCCGATTCGTCCGAAGCCGACAACACCGATGGTGAGGTCCCGCAGCGCATTCATCGCCGTCAGCGGAACGGCAAGGCCCCAGCGGCCGTCACGGACCTGGCAGCAATTGGCGACGATCTGCCGCGTCGTGGCCAAGAGCAGCGCGAGGGTATGGTCGGCGACCTCGTCCATGCAGTAGTCGGGCACGTTGCAGACGGGAATGCCACGAGCGCGGGCGGCTTCAAGATCGACGTTGTCCACGCCGACGCCGTAACGGACGATGACCCGGGCGCGCTGGAGGCCGTTGATGATGGCGGCGCTGAGGGTCGCAAACTGCGTGATGACGCCGTCGGCATCACTCATGCGGTGGGTGAGTTCAATTGGCGTGCCGGCTTGTTTCCAGGCAGCCACCTCGCAGCCGATCGGTTCGAGGACGCTTTTTTCAATCTCCACGTCGCCGAATGTGAAGTCGGTGATCACGACCTTGGGCATGTGCGCCTCATTTTTCGCTCATTTGTCGGGCGACCGATCGGCGCTGATAATTTGCCGGTAGGCATCCCAGCGTTCGGACGGGCCGGGGAGAGTGAACCAGGGCGGCGTGAGATTGTGGGCTCGGGCTAAGTCTTGGATGGTTTGCGTGAATTCGGGCCATTTCGCCTGTTGTTGGACTTGAAGAAGCTGAATTTTTTCGTCGCTGCTCAAATTCGGCAGCAAATTCTTGTCATGGAAATCCTTCATCGGCTGACCCAAGCAGCCATAGTTGTATGCCCAGAGTTCGTGCGGCAAGATCGCGGTGCGGCGCTTCGCCATGTCCACGATATGGATGGCGAAGTCGGGCCAGCGCCCTTCCCATTTGGTTTTCTTGATTTGCCGGAATTTGTCCAAGTCCTTGGGCAAAGCGGCGTAAGTTTTGGGACCATCCCTACTCATCAGGGCGGGCGGATGTTTGTCCGCCAACTCCACCAGCGTCAGCATGTATTGCGGCCACTTGCCCTCGGCGTTTTCTAAGCGTTCCTTTTCGTCCTTCGAAAGAAACATCTTCAAGTAATCGTTGACGTAATTCTGCACGTCCTTTGGCAAATCGTTTAGACGGGCGTCGAGCGTTACGCCTTTTTCGAGTTGCGTCCAAAACACTTTGGCGATCTGCCAGTCGCGCCGGCGTTTCCTCTCCTCTTGCCGCAAGCTCTTGATGAAATCCGTCCGGGACTTGTCCTTGAGTTTCTCGTATTGGTCGCGGGTGGCGCGAGGCTGGTGTTTTATGTATTCCTGGTCGCGCAGCTCGCGGATGATCGCGAGCCGGGAGGCCTTGTCGGGCGCCTCGTCAATTCTCTTGCGGTCTTCCTCGGGCTGCTTGGCGAGCCAGTCGGAATATCGTTCCATCACGCCGCCGAGCCGGGCCTGAGCGGGGGCGCTTTTCTTGTGCAGGTCGTGGGCAAGTTGGAGCAACTGGGCTCTACGCGGCTCCGGCAAAGTGAGAAACGCCTCGGCGTCGCGGCGCAGACGTTCGAGCTGCTCGGGATGGTTTGCCAATTCGGCAAGTTTCTTGCGGTTGCGTTCCAGCTCCTCCGCCGTCGGCTCGGAATGCGCAACGAGCGGCGCGGCCACGACAAGAAGTCCGGCAATCACCAAAGCGACGGAAAGCCATCTGCGCATGTTCAACTCTCCTCTTCGCCGAAGAGGTCCGGATCGGCTAGCGCCTGCAGGAAGGCGATGTCGTCGACGTTCTGGTATTGGCCAAGCTTCTCGACTACGCCGAGGTGCTTGACTAGAATCTCGTCCCGTTCGACATGATTTTTCGCGGCAGGCCAGATGAGATTCGCGAGTCCGAAGCCGCCAGCCGCCGCCACGAGGACCGCGGCCGCCCAACCGACGTAGCTCAACCACCTTGTCCGGGCGGCGACCGGCATCTTTCCCGTTCGCACCGACAAGCGCTCAACCGAAAGCCGATCCATGGTGCGGGTTGTGAAGGTGGTGGACGGCGCCGGCCGGGGGAGGTAATCGAGCATTCCCCAAGTTTGGCGGAGGGCCTCCACCTCGGCACGGGCCGTGGGATCGACGTTGAGCTTGGCCTCGAGCGCCTGGGCGGCTTCCTCGCCGAGTTCGCCGTCGAGATAGGCGACCAGATTCTCGCGGTCTTGATCGTTGAGGGTGGACATTGCGGTTCCTCGGTCCGGGTCGCGCTAACCCGCAAACGGGTCAACGAAGTGGTTCACCGTCCATGTAGATGTATTCCTTGAGCGCCAAGCGAAGATTATCGCGCGCCCGGCTCAACAGGGACTTGACCGCCTTGGTCGATAAATCCATGACCTCGGCGATCTCGGCGTAATTCATGTCTTCGAACTTGTTGAGCACGACGGCGACGCGCTGACGCTCGTTCAAGGTCTCCAGCGCCTCCCGCACCAGGGCGGCCAGCTCCTGCTGTTGCATCTTCTGCATCGGTTGTTTGCCGCGGTCTTGAACCAGTTGTTCGGCCGGGCGCGGGCCGAGGGGGCCTGAATCGCGAAGGTTCAAGGGCACGCTCGGCTTGCGTTTTCGGCTGCGCAGTGTGTTGAGTGCCAGGTTGTTGGCGATGGTGAAAAGCCAGGTCGAGAACTTCGCCCGTGGGTGGTATCTCTTGCGGCTGCGGTAGACGCGGAGGAACGCTTCCTGGGCGAGGTCCTCCGCCTCCTCGGCGTTGCCCACGAGATGGTGCATGACCGTGATCAGGCGATGGTTGTAAAGCTCGACCAACTCGGCGAAGGCGACATTGTCATCGTCGCGCACCCGCAGCATCAGGCGGATGTCCGGGTCCCGCAAGGCCATCTGCGTGCTGGTCTCGCCGAGCAGCGCCACGTGCATCGAGCCCCGAACAAGAGCCGCCTCCATACCCATTGAACCAGCGCCGACCGGGAGGGTTTCGGTCGAGGCCTTGTATCGGGTAGGGTGGGTGGAGTCTTCGGAACTCACCCCATGACGGGGTGGTTCCGAAGACTCCACCCACCCTACGATGCCACTACTTCCCGCCGCAGCTGTCCGCAGGCGGCGTCGATCTGCGAGCCTTTGCGCTTGCGGACCTTGACGCTGATTCCGGCCTGCCGCAGCGGATTCATGAACTTGGCCAGAGCGTCCGGCGTGGGCCGGCGATAGGGTAGGCCGGGCACGTCGTTGAACGGAATCAGGTTCACGTGAGCGCGCCGGCCCTTCAGGAGCCGGGCTAATTCACGGGCGTGGCTCGGGTCGTCGTTGAGTCCGTGAAGCAGCACGTACTCGTAAGTCACCTGCCGGCCCGTCTTCTCGAAGAAATAGTCAGCCGCCGCCATGATCGTGTCCAAGCCGGTTTTGTCGTTCGTCGGCACGATTTGATTGCGCAAGGCATCATTGGGAGCGTGCAAGGAAACGGCCAAATGATACTGTTTTCTCAAGTCGGCGAGGCGTCTCATCTTAGCGGGCAAGCCCACGGTCGAAATCGTCACATGCCTGGCGCCGATGCCGAGACCTTCCTTCGCCGTCGCCATCTCGAGCGCGCTTAAGAGATTGTCGAGATTGGCGAGCGGCTCACCCATGCCCATGACGACGACATGCGTCAGGCGGCGCGGTTCCGGCGTTTGTCCGCGCAGGCGAATGAGCTGCTCCAGAATTTCACCGGTCGTTAGGTTTCTATCGACGCCGTCAAGTCCGCTCGCGCAGAACACGCACCCCATGCCGCAACCGACCTGGGTGCTGATGCACGCGGTTCGCCGGCGATCTTCTTGGATGAGCACGCACTCGATGAGCCGATCGTCGCTGAGCTTTACGAGAAGCTTGTGCGTGCCGTCTTCGGCCTCTAGACGACGGACAACACGCGTTCCCAGAGGGGTGAATTCCGCGTCGAGGGCATGGCGCAGGCCTTTGGGCAAATCGGTCATCGCCGTAAGAGAATCCGCTCCGGCATTCAGCAGCCAATGGCGGAGTTGGCGGGCGCGCAAAGGCTTTTCGCCTCGCTGCGCGAGCCATTCGATCAGCTCACGGACGGGTACATCCAGCAGCGCGCGTTTGTGTTTGACGCCCGCCGGCGCCTCGATCAACGGCAATGCCATGGCCTTCCCACGCTAACGAAACAACAACCCTTTCATTGTAAACGGAATCCGTGAGGTGGGTGAAGGTTCGAGGCCCATATGTTCGTTTAGCCGCGAGCCAGCGGCGAGCGCTGGGCCCGCGCTCGCCGTTGGCTCGCGGCTAAACGCGGCTAAACGGATTAGCGGCCCCTGTATGGGAAATCGTTGTCGGCGAGGAAGCCTAGGCCGTATCTTGCTCGGGCGGCGTCGAACTCAGGGGGCACAAACGCCGGGCTTGCGACCGGCACTTCGGAGCGGCTCTCGACGTGGCCGTCGACAAAGGCGACGTTGGCCACGCCGCTGAAGCGAAAATGCGTGAGCTGGAAGCCGAAGAATCCCCAGGGACCGGGGGTTAGAAAATCGTCGACGGACTTGAAATAGCCGCCATAGGGTTCTTCCATCGTGCCGTCCGGATTGACGAAGGTCGTTTCGGTGAACAGAAACATCGCGCTGGTAGTGAGATGCACGAAGCGGCGCTCGGCGGCGTAATAGTTGTACGCATACCCGGCCGTCAGACCGTTATACACGGGAGCGATCGGAAACGCCTCGAACATGGGGCAATGATTGACGCGCGTGTTGTTCTCATAGAACGGCGTGAGAATGCCACTAGTCGGATCGGTGCTGACAACCGAATACGGCGGAACGGTCAGGGAAACGGTGCTGCCGAACCAGAACCTGCCTTCCGGCCAGAAGACCTGATTATCAACGGCCGGAGGAAGCTTGCGAACCGCGGATTCGTAATTGTGGCAGGCGATGGTTAGTTGCCGCAGGTTGTTGGCGCCTTCGGTGCGCTGGGCGGCCAAGCGCACCTTCTGGACCGCGGGCATTAAGAGCGCGATGAGCACGCCGATGATGGCAAGGACGACCAAGAGTTCGATCAGGGTAAACGCGGGCGCAGCTTTGGCGCGCAACATAGCGCGGTGACAAGGAGACATGAGCCAGTCCTTTCTGCCGGGCCGGGCAATGGAAAAGTCGCTTCGACCTTCCAGACAGGCGTGGCCCAAGCAGCGGACTGCCGGTGTGCCTGCACGGATGCCTGAGGCCGAAGCATCGATACATCCACGACAGGCAGGTCTTCTGGCTTACGGCTCTTGACGGCTTCCGGACGGCCTTCCCAGGACAACGTAGGACGGATTTGAAATCCGTCTGGTACGCGGGGGACGGATTGAAAATCCGTCCTACTCCCAGTGGCATGAAGGTCCGGAGCCTGGCCGATTACAGCGGCGGCCCCGCAACGGATTTTCACCGTTTTCCCTTTTGTCCCGCTCCCACGCGGGAACCTGTCGAAACCGGGTGGTGTTTTAGGGAACGGATAGCGATCGGCAACCCGCTCACGAGTACGCGCCGCGCGCGAAACCGCAAGCCAGCTTCAATGTGAAAGTTGGCGCAATAAGTCTGGCTCGAGGACAAACGGGCGGCGCGGGATGCTGTCGAGGGTGAAGCGCGGAATGAGTTCGCGCGCGGAGATCGCGCGCGCCGATTCTTGCCAGCCGCACGACCAGGCGAGCAAGCCAATCACGTCCTCGGCACCGACGCCGGCGGCGCGGAACGTAGAAAGACGCGCGTCGCCATGGCGCTTGGCGAGGCGGCGACCGTCAGGGCCGACGACGAGGGGGACATGAACGAAACCTGGCGGCGCCAATCCCAGGGATTCGTAAAGCCAAAGTTGGCGCGGGGTCGAGGGAACGAGATCATCACCGCGAACCACCTCGGTGATTCCCTGGTTGGCATCATCCACGACCACCGCCAGCTGATAGGCCGGCATTCCGGCCGACTTCCAGACGACAAAATCGCCGCCGATTTCGTCGAATTGCAAGGATGTTTCACCCAAGAAGCTGTCGTTCCACGTCATGGTCCGCTTTTCGGTGCGCATGCGCCATGCGAAGGGACGATGCATGAATCGGTTGGAATCGGCAGCTTGGCGAGGTGCGCAGGTTCCGGGATAAACCGGGCCTTCGTGGTCCAAATGAGGCGCACTGGCAGCACGTTCGATATCGCCGCGCGTGCAAGCGCACGGGTAGACAAGTTCGCCGGCCTTAAGCTTTTCCAGTGCCTGTTCGTAGAGCGCCAGGCGCTGCGTTTGTACCAGGATCGGTCCATCCCAGTCGAGGCCGAGCCAGCGCAAATCGTCGAATAGTTGCTCGGTCGCCCAAGGCTTGACGCGCGGCGAATCGATGTCCTCGATGCGCAAGACGATTTCGCCGCCGCGGGAGCGAGCGGACAACCAGGCGATCAGGTAGGTGCGGGCGTTGCCAAGATGCTGCGACCCGGTGGGCGAAGGCGCGAGCCGGCCTCGAAAGGATTTCGACGACATGAAAACATTCTAAGCGCGCGGATTGGAAGGTTAATTGATTCTTTTCGCCGGCCCGTTCTTGCCGCCGGGCAGGTAAGTCATCCAGTGCCCTAGGCCGCCGATGAATATGCATGCGGAAAGGGCGATGGCCAGGCCCCACGACGCCATGAGCAGCGGTTCGTAGAGCCTGTTTGCGCGCCTGAGAACCTGGCTCCACAGGTGAAAGGGAACGAACATGTCCTTGGTGCTCAGATGCGAGTCCTCCGGCGCCGCGCGCACGAGGCCGATGAATTGGCCCACGAGCAGCAACAGCACGCCGGCGCCAATCTGCACCGTCGTCCACAAAGCGCGGGGCAGGCCTTCGGGTGCCAGCGTGCGGCTCCTCCATATTGAGAGCCAGGCGATCGCGACCACGCCGGTGACGAGAACATAAAACCACCAAGGAATGCGCGACACCGCGTAGCCGGCTTGTTGAACGGCGACCGCCGCCGTCGTCGGTTGTGCGGGCTCTTCGGGCAAAAGATTCAGATTGGCGGTGTCATCCAACGACCGGCAATATCCGCACGCCTGACACCAGCCCAATTCGGCGGCGTTCATGAGGGGCTGGCCGCAGCGAGGACAGGGAGCTGTCTTTGCGGCTACGGTTTTGTCGGCAGCGGGCGTCATAGCGTATTTCCGCGTTACCCAAACATCAGCAAGATGGAAAAAGGCGGCGTCTTCACGAATTGACAGCCGATTTCCCAACCTTCGCTCGTGGGCCGGCACGACTTCACTTCGATGTCCACCCAGTGCGTCATTTCAGGCGCCTTCACCGGCAAGATCGAAAGTACGGTCCCGATCTTGACTTCGTCGTTGACCATCAGACCGATTCCGCCCAGCGAGCGGTCCACGATCCAGCCGCGCGACGGCCGGTCCTTGTAGCCCGGCGGCGCGAGATACACTTCGGTCGGGTTGCCGTCGCGGCGCAGGGTCTGCCGTTGCTCCGGGGGCCGGCATTGCACCAGGTCATTCACGCTTGATAGATCGGCTGGCGTTCGGGCCGACGCGCGTCGCGTTGACATAAGCCGGCCCAGCATGATCGCCCCCGCCCCAACAACCATGCCGATGAACAAGGGCGCCCAATACTCCAGGTAGGGAAGCTCTGGTCGCGCCAACAATTGCATTAGCATGCCTTTTGGATTGGTAGAGGCGAATTCCAACGCAAGCCTAGCACGCGCTTGGGTAAGGGGCAAATGCGACGGGTGGCGGCCCCTTCGTTCATTCAGGCAACGGCTTGCCTTTCGTCTCGGGCGCGAACCAAATAAGCGCCAATCCGACAAGGTAGACGGCGCTTAAGCTGGCACAGACTTGAGCCAGGCCCCAATCGTAAGGCTGCATCAACTTCTGGATGTTACCGAGTTGCAGCACGCCCATGGCGGCTAAAATCCGGCCGAAGTTGAAGCCAAATCCCTGTCCCGTGGCGCGGACCGTCGTTGGGAACAGTTCCGGCAAGTAAAGCGGCAGCCAACCATAAAACGACGCGGTGATGGCGCCCATGAGGAAGCCGAGGAACAGCAGTCGATCGTCATACACATCACAAGTTAGAAAGAACACGGGGATGATGATCAGCGATCCCAAGCACAAGAGGCTATACGCGAATCGCCGGCCGATGCCGTGGGCCAAAAAGGCTGCGAGAGGCGTGCCGATGACGGCGCCGAAAGCCGTCCAGATTTGCGTGTACTTGTTGGCTTGCCCAGTCTTGCCGGCGAGGTTCCAGGCGAACGTCGGCGCTTGCTGGGTGGAGCCCCATGTCCCCAAGAGGGCCACGCCGCTCAGACACGCCGCTAGAAGCATGATGCGGAGGGTCGGCCGCCAACTAACGGCGGAAGGTCCGTCCCCACCGGCGCGTTGAAGATAGCGCACCACCGGGTAGACGTAACCGACGAGTGCGAGCCCAAGGCCAATCAAGGTCCCGATCAGGCGCACGGCAAGCGGAAGCTCCACGGTCCAGATGGCGATGATGCCGCATGCCCCAATTGATCCAAGAAGGACACCGAACAGATCGCGCGTCAGCCAAAACGACGTGGCGCCGCGCTGGCGTTCGCGCAACCATCGCTGCGATTCCGGGACGAACAGGCGAATGAAGAGAGTGAGCAGCGCGGGGACGGCACCGAACATCATAAGGAGCCGCCAGCTATCGTGGCCCATCAGCGAGAGGACCCAACGATCCGGCAAGCCAAGGGCAAGCAAGCCGTCGTTCAAATTTGCGCGTACCGCGTCGAGATGCAGTCCCACCGCTCCGATAAGCAGGTAGCCGACGTTTGCCGCCGCCCCGATCAATCCTGCCAGAAAAACTCGTGAGCGATCGGGCCAGATTTCATTGATCAGCGCGACACCGAGCGACCACTCGCCTCCCATTCCCATTGCCGCGACAAAGCGAAGGGCGCCGACGTGCCACGTCTCGGTGGCGAACGCGCATAGCCCGCTGACGAGCGCGTAGGTCAGCACGCTCAACATCATCGAGCGCACCCGGCCGATACGATCACCCAGCCAACCGAAAAGCACGCCGCCGGTCGCCGCTCCGACAAGGAACAGCGCGGTGATGACGCCGAGCCATTTGTCGATTTCGAGCTGCCTGATGATCGGATCGGATGCCGGGACCAATTCTCCCAGCGCCGGCCCGGCCACAAGTGGGAACAGGCCCATTTCCAGGCCGTCGAACATCCAACCCAATAAGGCAGCCGTCAAAGCCATCCATTTGCCGAACGAGGAGGTTGCCGAAGTGGAAGAAGACATGCGTGGCCTTTGGGACCTCACGGAGAGTATTTTTCGACGTTAGCGAGGAGGCGCTGGAATTGCAAACAAATCTCAGCGCCGTTTCGAGAAATGGGTAAAATGATTGGCTGCGTCGTCGAAGCTCGCTCGGCGGTTTCGCGCAAATCGGCGCGCGCGAAACTGCCGAGCGAGCTTGAAGACGCAGCTAGGAGGGATGGTTGAATGCGCGTGGCGGTGCAGCTTGTGGTAGGAGTCGGCTTATCGTTACTAGCGCTCGCTTCCTTTGGTGCTTCTCAAGAAAGAACGGTTGCCGAGCGATCCGAATTCTTCACCAAAAAGATCGCGCCCATCCTCAAGAAGCATTGCCTGGAATGCCATAATCCACGCACGGCCCGCAGCGGGCTCAATCTCAGCACGCGTGCTGGCCTTCTTGAAGGCGGCGGAAAGGGGCCGGCCATCGTCCCCGGCGACGCCAAGAAAAGCCTACTCGCTCATATGATCCAAGGCCCCGATGCCAAGATGCCTCGCAAACGCCCGCCGCTCGCCGATGCCCAAATCGCCGACATACTGCTGTGGATCACCGATGGCTCTTATTGGCCGGAAAAACTCCCTTTGGCAGACAAGGATGACGCCGGAAACGATGCGACGTGGTGGTCGCTTGCCGCGCTGAAACGGCCTTCGCTTCCCGACGTCAACGATAAGACCTGGAGCGATAACCCGATCGACTTGTTCGTTCTCTCGATGCTTGAATCGAAAGGGATGAAGCCCAGTCCTCTGGCCGATCGCCGCACGTTCATTCGCCGTGTGACTTACGATCTGCACGGCCTGCCTCCGACGCCCGAAGAGATCGAAGCCTTCGTCAATGACGAGTCGTCCGACGCTTTCGAACGGCTTGTCGATCGCCTGCTCGCCTCGCCACGCTATGGCGAGCGTTGGGGCCGGCATTGGCTCGACATCATCCATTACGCCGACACCCACGGCTACGACAAAGACAAACGCCGACTCTGGGCTTGGCTTTTCCGCGACTGGATCATCCGCGCTCTGAACAACGACATGCCTTATCGCCGTTTCGTTCGCTACCAGGTGGCCGGCGACGTCCTTTTCCCCGACGACACCGACGGCATTCTCGCCACCGGCTTCGTCGCCGCCGGGCCTTGGGACTTCGTGGGCCACGTCGAGTTGCGTGAGGGCACCGTCGAGAAGGAAAAGACGCGGCTGCTCGACCGCGACGACATGGTCGCCAACACGATGTCCACCTTCAACAGTCTGACCGTCCACTGCGCCCGCTGCCACGACCACAAATTCGATCCCATCCCGCAGAAGGACTACTACCAACTTCAAGCGGTGTTCGCAGGCGTCGAACGTGGCGATCGGCCCGTGATGCTCAAGGATCTCGCGGACCAGAAAAAACGGTTGGAGGAAAGGCACAAAACTCTGGCCGCGCATCGAAGCGAAATCCGGCAGGCCATCGAGAAGCGCGTCGCCCCGAAGACGGTGAAACTTGATGAAGGACTCAAGGAATGGCGGCAACTGATGTCCGCACTTCCCAAGCCGATGAAGCCGGCGCCCAGCCGAACCAACGGCTACCACAGCCTGATCGAACAGAAACCGGAAGTAACCAAATGGGTGCAGGTCGACTTGGGCGATGCAGTGCCGCTTGAGTTGGTGCGCCTCTTCCCGGCCCGGCCCACCGACTTCCCCGACACGCCGGGTTTCGGATTCCCCGCGCGCTTCCAGGTCGCCGTCAGCGACGAGCCAAGCTTTGCGAAATCGCATATCCTTCTGGACCAGAGCCGAGCGGACTTCGCCAATCCCGGCGACATTCCACTCACAATCCCGGTGAAAGAAATCAAAGCCCGATTTGTGCGTGTAACGGCGACGAAGCTTTGGAAGCGGACCGGCGATTACGTGTTCGCCCTTGGAGAGCTGCAAGCCATCTCCGGCGGCAAAAACGTGGCGCTTGCCAAGGGCGTAACGGCGCTCGACTCCATCGAGTTCGGCCTGTGGAGCAAACGCTACCTGGTCGACAACTTCGACAGTCGAAAAAAACTCGCTGACCTCGACGATCCCGCCGAGCAAAAACGGCTCATGCTTGAGATGCGAATTCAGGAGGCGGACGAAGCCCGAGCCATGATCGTCGAGAGCGTGATCGGCGACGAGGTGCGCGAGCAAATGAAGGGCATCGACGCGGAGCTAGCCAGCCTCGCGCAGCAGATCGACAAACTAAAATCGTCCGCCCAAGTGTATTCCGTGCTGCCGATTCCGCCGCGGCCGATCCACGTGCTGACGCGCGGCGACGTGGAGCGCAAAGGGCCGGTGGCAAATCCGGGTTCGCTGTCGCTTTTGCCCGGGCTTGAACATCACTTCAAAGCCCCCGGCTCGCCGGTTGCAAGCTCGCCGCGCGCCGCTCTGGCCGACTGGCTGACCGATGACGCCAATGTGTTGACGTGGCGCTCGATCGTCAATCGCGTTTGGCAGTATCATTTCGGCAAGGGCTTGGTCGACACTCCCAACGACTTCGGCAAGAACGGCAGCCGGCCCACGCATCCTGAGTTGCTGGATTGGCTCGCTGCCGAGTTCCGCGAAAGTGATTCCCTCAAGAAACTTCATCGCCGCATCGTGCTCAGCAAGACCTACAGGCAGGAATCGACCCACCATGCCGCTTTCGCCAAACTCGACGCCGATAACCGCTATCTGTGGCGCATGCATCGGCAGCGTCTCGATGCCGAGTCGATCCGCGACAGCGTACTCGCGGTCAGCGGCAAGCTCGACCGCAAGATGTATGGCCCGGGCTTTGAGCTGTTTCGCTTCAAGGACGATCATTCGCCGGTTTACGATCACCTCGATGCCGCGCGCATCAGTGATCCGGAGACCTGGCGGCGAACCGTTTATCGGTTCGTGGTGCGCAGCGTGCCCAACCCGTTCCTGGAAAGCCTCGACTGCGCCGATCCCAACATCAACGTGCCGGTTCGCAACACGACGCTCACTGCTTTGCAAGCGCTGGCGCTGCTGAACAACCCCTTCATGGTGCAGCAAGCGGATTTCTTCGCGCAGCGATTGAAGAAGGCGTCCGACGATCCCGCCCTCCAAGTCGAATTGGCCTATCGCCTCGCGTTTGGCCGGACGCCTACCCAAGACGAGCGTGACGCCCAAGTCGCCTACGTGCGCCGTCACGGCCTCGCCAACGCCTGCCGGCTGCTCTTGAACGCCAACGAATTTGTATTTGTGGATTAGCCGCGTTCGAGAGTTTAGCCGCGAGCCAGCGGCGAGCGCGAACGTGGTCCCTCGCGGACATTGAAGTTATCGCGAGGGGCTCTGCCCGCGCTCGCCGCTGGCTCGCGGCTAAACGGCTATGTAAACCGAGCGGCTAGCGCCGTGGCGGGACGATGATGCCGGGGAGAGGGCCGCTCGGCGGCGTGGCAACCGGCCGTGCGCGACTTGAACGGCGGCGTTCGTTGGCCGCCCGCAGCTGGAACCGCAGCAGCACGTTGCCGAGTTGAATGCGGTCGCCGTCCTTGAGGTCGATCGGCTGGGTCACCGCGGCTTCATTGACCAGCGTTAGATCCGGCGGAGAACTATTGTTGACAAAGACGTAGCGCTCGCCGACGCGCTTGATGTAGGCATGCTTCTTCTCGATCTTCATGTCGCGGAATAGGGCGATGTCGGCATGCTCCGCTCGGCCCAAGAGGCTGGCGGGCTTTTCGAGCGGATATTCGCGCCCTTCTTGCCAGCCGCGCAGAATGCGGACGCTTGCCGGCTGGAACACGGCTTGC
>JACPZP010000196.1 GCA_016195405.1 Planctomycetota bacterium
CCTGGGTAGCGGTTCCAATACCAGGTGCCGCCCACGCCGCTGCCATCTTCGTAGACCCGCACTGAGAGGCCGAGCTGCCGTAAGCGGTACAGTTGATACAATCCGGAAACCCCGGCGCCGATAACAATCGCGTCAAATTGGTCGACCGATCCTGTACCGGCTACCGGTGTTTGCTGTAAAGAATTTGCCATAGCGTTCCTCCTTTATGTGTCTGAACTTAATGTCTCTAAACCTGAGTGGGGGACAGTAATTGAAGCTATCAATTGTCAGCCTCTGTGAGCATTGATAGATGCCAGTGAAACCGTACCAATTGACCACGGTGCCACAGTTGCATGACAAAGCGCAGCCCCGTCTGTAACAAACTCAGGGTGGGCTTGCGCACATTATCGACCAGCTTCTGCTGCCCGCTAGCAATGACGTAGGCACCCCACAACAGCAACCAGGTATAGACCAGCGCCAGGGCCAGCAGCAGGCGGGCCAAGCGATCGGCGTGCCGCACGCCAGTGAGTTCCAAGCCAAAGCCGCGGCCGTTGTTTTTGAAATCTTTGAACATTTCTTCAATCCGGAAGCGTTTGGTGTAGCTCGCACAGGCCAATTTACAGGTAGGTTCGGTGGTGATGAGAAACCAGGGTTCAGCGGCGGTCGGTGCCCAATACATGGCCAGATTGAGGCCCGCGACGGCATGGGCTTGCGTGAACGCCACGTGCGACCAGAAACGGCGCTCGCCGGGCAGCACCAGGGGCAGCATCTCGAAGTAGGGGGTGCCGACTCGGCGCACGTACTCATGGGCGCGCAGCCGCAGGCAGAGGTCCCAGCCGTGCTTGAGCGCCCACTGGGCCAGCACGCCCGTGCCAAACTCCCGGTCGCCCAACAGCAGGACCCGTGCGCCCTGGGGCAACCACGCGGCCACGACCGCCAAGAGCTCTTTTTGCTCTGCAAAACTCGATGCCCCTGGCCCCTGCATCCGCCACAGCACGGGCAAGGCCCGGCCGCGCCACCCCACACCGACATACAGGACGTTGAAAGTGCCCCACTCCGTGCGGTCAAGCGTCAAATGCAGGCGTGCGCCTCCGGCCACCAACCGGTGCAGGATACGTTTCGCCAGGGGCTGGTAGTAATCGTCGACCGTCACACTGTCGTTCTTGAGAAAGCGTTGCACGCGCTTCTTGAGGCTGTCGCGGATCCCGGCCAGGGGCAGCGCGGTCACAATTTGCCCCATTTGCAAGCTTTTGCTGCGCAGGATGCCCAGGGCCACCGCCGCCAGATTGACCACACGGGTCAGGGGCTCCAGGGGCAAATCGTGATGCAGTTGGGCACTCAAGTTGGCAAACACTTTGTCCTGTGGTTTGATCATCGTAGCCTCCACGGTGAGAGGGATTTTTTGCGTGGCCACGATCGTAGCCGTCCCTCGCCGTGGAGGCTATCCAGCTCTCAACACTGTTTGACTTCTACTGTCCCCCAGTCAGCATGGCTGAGACTTATCCCGAGTTTGAAGACGACCTCCACCGCGGCTTCGGTTTGATCACCGAAGTCGCCCACATGGATTTTCTCCAGGAGGCTTACCTCTTCGATCG
>JACPZP010000026.1 GCA_016195405.1 Planctomycetota bacterium
GTCCAGACGGCGGCGCTGTCGTTGACCTGAGATCAGGCTCAACCGGCACATGATCTCCCTGGCCGAGCGAATGAAGCACATCGAGCAACAGCCACGGTGACACACACAATCCACAGGCGGCACAAGCAGTCTAAATCCCGGAATTTAGACTACCTCTCGAACCGCGCCTTGTGCGGAACTCCTTCAGCCCGTACGCGCATGGCTTAAATTCCGGAATTTAGGCCTCACGCTCGCCCGCGCCAGTTTGCCAATCTCTCCCGAGCGTATTCGGCCCACTCGAAGGACGGTAGATTTACGGGTTTTAATGCGAAAGCGGTCGCACGCCCGCGCGTTTTGCCCTGTCTTGGCTTGAGGAAACTTGCATGCCACGGAAATAAGGGCCACCGCCGAGACCGCCGCCGCCCAAAGCACCGCCGCCCAAAGCACCGCCGCCTTGATCGACTCTTCCTCCAGACCCAGAGGACGGCCCAACCGCGCCGCCGCGATCGAATTCAACCAACTCCACGCCCGCTGCGGGCACCGCATTCAGTACCACAAGACCTGCCCCGTGCACGGAAAGGTGGAGGCCGCCGACATTGTCCGCGGCTTCTGCTATGCCCCCGATCATTACCTCGAAATCGAGCCGGCCAAACTGGACAAGCTTCGTCCCGTGAAGGACAAGGCGCTCGACCTGGAGCACGCCGTCCACGACGCGATCGAGGAACGCCGTGGCAGGGGTGGGTCGCCGAGATACGCGCCAAGGCGGGAAGCGATCTTCATCTCGATCGTGGCGATTACCGGCCGGAACAAACGCCGCGGCTCCAGTGGCGACACTCCCGTTGTTCGTCACGCCCCCGACGACGGCCAGTATCACCACCCCTCGGAAGGCCAGCTTAAGCACATGCGCGGGAGCAAAGTTGGGCGTTTTTTTGTCGTCCCCGCCTCACGCAAGGATGGTGAATCAACTGGCTTTGACTCCAACGTCGCGTCAGTTGTACACGTTGATCCCGACGCTCCAGACGGCGGCGCTGTCGTTGACCTGCGAAATGTGTCTCCGCAAGACGTTGATCGTGCGATTGCGTCTTCAAATTGCCCCGAAGAGGCATTTTACCGCCTCGGTACGCGCCCAATTGCTAGTCAGATGCCTCAAGAATCGCCTTTCGAAGAGCGGACAAACCCATTAATGCCATCTGCTTACGTCGTGCCTCCATCCGCCGTGGACGGTAGGCAAGTCTATCCTCAGACCAACCAGGAGCCTATCGTGAACGACTTTTCACCACCATTGATGGCGCCGCCACCTCTTCCGTCCAATCTTGGCTTACAGCCGGTCACTGTCCCCCAAATGCAGGTGCCACAGCCTGCAATGCGAAAATCACGCAATCCACAGGCGGCACAAGCAGTCTAAATCCCGGAATTTAGACTACCTCTCGAACCGTGGCCACGGAACTTAGCGCCACCGCCGAGAGCGCCGCCGCCCAAAGCGCCGCTGCCTTGATCGACTCTTCCTCCGGACCCAGGGGACGGCCCAGTTGGTCGGGGCTGCTCCGCCTCAGCCTGGTGGCCATTCCCATCAAGGCGTACCCCGTTCTCAACCGCGCCGCCGCGATCGAATTCAACCAACTCCACGCCCGCTGCGGGCGCCGCATTCAGTACCACAAGCACTGCCCCGT
>JACPZP010000184.1 GCA_016195405.1 Planctomycetota bacterium
CGTGGTCAAGCCCCTAAGGGCACGGGGGGGATGCCTAGGCGTCATCAGGAATCTGGGCGTGGAAGGCTGCGAAAAGTCCGGGGGAACTGCCCAACGAGTGTCGATCCCGGAATGCCCAGGAAGACCCAGGGAACTGAAACATCTCAGTACCTGGAGGAACAGAAAGCAACCGCGACTCCCCTAGTAGCGGCGAGCGAACGGGGAAGAGCCTAAACCGATACGGCGTGATAGCCCGGTGGCGTTGCCGTGTCGGGGTTGTGGGACCTGCGAGGATCCGCACCGGTGGGTCCAGGGAGTTACAAAGTCAGCACCTAGTCGAAGGCCATGGAAAGGGCCGCCACAGAGGGTAATAGCCCTGTAGTCGAAAGGCGACTGACCTCCCCGCAGGCATCCCGAGTAGCACGGAGCCCGTGGAATTCCGTGTGAATCTGGGGGGACCACCCCCTAAGGCTAAGCACTCCCTGGCGACCGATAGTGAACCAGTACCGTGAGGGAAAGGTGAAAAGTACCCCGGGAGGGGAGTGAAATAGCACCTGAAACCGTGAGCCTACAAGCAGTCGGAGCTCCGACCTGGGTGACCAGGCGGGGTGACGGCGTGCCTTTTGAAGAATGAGCCGGCGAGTTAGCGGTACGCGGCGAGGTTAACCGTTCTCGGGTAGCCGAAGCGAAAGCGAGTCCTCATCGGGCGAATAGTCGCGTGCTCTAGACCCGAAGCCGAGTGATCTAGCCATGGGCAGGCTGAAGCGAGGGTAAGACCTCGTGGAGGGCCGAACCCACCAGGGTTGAAAACCTGGGGGATGACCTGTGGTTAGGGGTGAAAGGCCAATCAAACTCGGTGATAGCTGGTTCTCCCCGAAATGCCTTTAGGGGCAGCCTCGGGCGTTCTCCAACGGAGGTAGAGCACTGATTGGGCTAGGGGGCCTACAAGCTTACCGACCTCAGTCAAACTCCGAATGCCGTCGGATCAGAGCCCGGGAGTGAGGGCGCGGGGGCTAAGCTCCGTGTCCGAGAGGGAAACAACCCAGATCGCCAGCTAAGGCCCCTAATTCCATGCTAAGTGGGTAAGGATGTGGGATCGCATAGACAACCAGGAGGTTGGCTTAGAAGCAGCCACCCTTGAAAGAGTGCGTAACAGCTCACTGGTCAAGTGGTCCTGCGCCGACGATGTATCGGGGCTCAAGCATGGAGCCGAAGCTGCGGGATTCCTCATATGGCTCGGCCCTGGCGGGAGGCCGCCTGGGTCCAGGCC
>JACPZP010000021.1 GCA_016195405.1 Planctomycetota bacterium
CCTCGTTGAGAAAACCAAGAGGGCGGGGCGGGCGCCTGGCCGAAGGTGGCCGAACCGCTCTTAGGCAAGGTCCTCTAGCAATTGCATAAGCCCCATCGCGCATCACAATTCGATCAACAGCTCAAACGCCCGCTTCCGCCCCCAGCGGTAGATGTTGAAATCGCCGTCAAGCGTCAGGATTCGGCCCGTGCCAAATTGCGTGGCGAGATCCACGAGGCAGGCGTCGGCGAGGTCCATCGGCACGTCGGCGTATTTCTTGAGCAGTGTTTCCGCCGCCGCAGCGCGGTCCGTTAGCCTAAACGGAATTTGCAGAATACCTTGCTGGATATTCTGCAAAATCGCGTCCCGGGTGCCGGGGAGATGTCGCAGCAGAAAATAGCTCTCAACGATCACTGCCTCACAGGTGATCAGCGGCGCCTTCAGGTCATCCAGGACGGTCAGGCATTGCTTGTGATACCTCTCAGACCGGTCCAGGCGGGCGACGATGAAGCCCGTGTCGACAAGCACGGGCGTCATTTTCTACCTAATCCTTCCAGGTGCTTCTTGTTCGACCCCAGATCGGGGATACCGGAATCGAACATTCCGGTGCCGATGAACTGACACTGCCTATCGATTTTCTTCTCTATTTTGCCGTTTTTCTTGGGCGCATCAACCGTGACATGAATGTGCAGCCGCTTCCCCACCGGCAGCTTGACCGGCCTGTCCAGAATGATCACCTTGCCGTCGAAATGGCCCGTAATGTTCTGGGTCATGATGTGTCGCCTCCGTTTCAGCACGGGAAGAACTGGCTTCATTATGATCGATGGAGGCGCGAGCGGCCATCTTGTTGTGAGAAAACGCGCGGGGATAGCGGGGCTGCTTCAGGTGACGGAAGCCGGCCGACGACTACATAATCACGAGTACGCGGCGAGCGACCGGTCAGGACGGCCCAAGATGCGTCCCCTCAAGTTCATTGTCACCACGGCGGCAGAGTGAACGTCTGTCCGTCGTGGATCGACGCGTGGGGGATCACCCACCAGAAATCGGGCCAGCTTGGCACCAACGGGAGGTTGTTCGTACTGGTGATCCATGCCAACGCCGCGTCTTCCCCCGCATAGGGCGGCGGGCAATCGGTGTTCGGCAACCGTGTCGTCGGTCCACGAACATACGTCCTGCCGAAGTGCCCATTGATTCGCACTTCCCAGTGCGCCACCCCGCTCCAATGCGCGACTTCCTTTCGCTCGACACTTAGGGGATGGTCGCAGAACGGTTTGAACTTCGACTCAAACTGGTCGTGAAACTGCCTCCGGCGATCTTGCTCGTTGCTGTCCAGCGACTGCAACCAATTCTTTCCACCGGCGTACTTATCATAGCCGCAACGCTTGAAGATGATGTCCGGCACACTCCGCGTCGAGGAGAGGAAGGCGTTCAGGGCACGATCGAAGTGTTCCTGCCAGGGATGATGGATTATCGTCCCCGCGGACGACATCATGACGGCGAGCTGACGCGGGAAGCCAGACTTGTGGCTGGGGTGGATCATGACCTGCCCCATCTCATGTAAATGTGCGCGAGCCTCGCTCAGCTTGCGGTCCACCACATCGAAGGGATCATTGCTCATGGGTAGGCTCCTGAGCGCAGTGTCGTGCCGGGCGTACCGGGGTCTTGCTCCGACGCGTGCATGATAGCAGGCAGACACCAGTATCCGGAGGAAAGTTCACCTGCGCGCTCGGCGCGGGTCTCCTGACCCCGCCGTTTCGCCCGACCGCATGTCTCCCACCCCAGGGCGCTCTCTGACCACGCCGCCTCGTTCACCGCACGATCGCTCGGACAACCAGTCGCAGCAAGATCACTTCGCCGGGCCGATGCAGTACAGATAGCGATTCGAACGAATGAAGAGTTGGCCGTCCGATAAGGCCGGGCTGGCGTTGATGACGCTGTCGTCGTCCAGGTCGTTGTGATGGATCACCGATAGGTCCTTGGCACGCAGCGTGTAGGCTCCGCTGCGGCGCGTGAACAGGACGATCGTGTCCCCATCGCTGATCGGTGAGGCATAAAGGTTGGCCAGGTCTCCCAGGCGCTCCTGCTGGATGATCGAGCCGTCCTTGGCGCTGACGGCGCGCGCCATGCCGCTGAACCAGCACAGTCGATCGCTCAGGAGCAAGGGGGAACAATGGCTGCCGCCGACCTTCTCCTGCTTCCAGACGACATGGGTTTGGCTCACGTCGCCACGGCCGCCTGGGCGGATCGCCAGCGTCAGCTTGCCGTCGCTGCCGGAGTTCACGACATAGACGAGCCCGTCCCGACAGACCGGAGTCGAGCTGATGTGACCGCCGAGCGATTCGACTTGCCAGAGTTCCCGGCCGCTTTCGGGATCGAAGCCGTAAATGGCGCCGGATCCGTTGAGGATCAACTCCTCTTTGCCGCCGGCAAGTTTAGCGACAGCGGGAGTGGACCAGCAATCGCCGTTAATGGGCGTTTTCCAGATGCGCTTGCCCGTCTTCTTGTCCAGAGCGACGAGCGCGCCCAGCTCCACGGTGGCGTTGACGATCAGTTTGTCGCCGACGAGGAGGGGGCTGGCCCCCGAGCCGAAGCTGCTGACGATCTTGCCGACGTTCTCATGCCAGAGAAGTTTGCCGTCCAGGTCGAAGGCGCGCACGCCGTCGCGGCCGAACTGGACGTAGAACCGCTGGCCGTCGCTGGCCGGGGTGCTGGTGGTGAACCCGTGCTCGAGCAGTCGCCCCGTGTAGTCCATTTCGGGCAAGGGCGCCGGATAGCTGTTCTTCCACAGCAGCTTGCCGCCGGCGCGATCGAAACACAGCACGTGGCGGACGATCTCCTCGGCCTTCTTCCCAGTGAAACAGGTCACCAGGACGCGTTGGCCCACGACAATGGGACTGGACGAACCCGGGCCGGGTAACTCCACCTTCCAGGCAAGGTTGTCCATGGGCCCCCACTTGAGAGGCGCCTTGCTCGCGCCGCTGATGCCGTCGCCGCTCGGGCCACGAAAACTCGGCCAGTCTTCAGCGCCGAGCGGGCTCGCGAGAAAAGTGACAAGCACAAGAGCCCAGCACGCAAGTCTCATAAGGGCAGCCTCCCGGGAAAAGCATCGATTGTACTGCAGTACCGACTCTTCTCGCCGATGCAGATGATCCGTGCGTGCGACCACACCGGAACCCCTAGCATCGAGTTCGATGGCTTCCTCCATTTCACCTGCTCGACCACTTCGGCGTCGGCCTGCTTGATGAGCATGCGGTTCCGAGCGAGCGTCTCGCCCCGCCAATCACTCAGCTCCTCGATTCTCGCATCGATTTCCTGAGAGGAAGGGTCTCCTCCTTTTCCTTCCTCGACGCCGCTCTTCGTCTTCTTCATGGTGGTTGTCGCACGGTGCCCATGGGTGGGCCAAAGGGGGGCGGCTGCGGAGGGAAATGGAAGAGGCTCTCGAAGAATTAGGGTGAAATTGCACTACCCCCAGGTACAGGACCGCTCATTACTTTGCGGAGGCGCGTGCGATCGCCTTGCTTCCACGCCTCAATTAACTGGCAGCCCTTGTAACTGATATTCACTGCGTACGTGACGATTTGCCAGTTGTTGTTTGATTTCTGGTCCACCGAGGCAAGGCCGGCGGCGATTAACCTTCCAAACCAAAGCAGGCCATCGCCACTGACCACTAGGAAATCCTTCTTGCACGATTCGAGAAAGAGAAGGCGATCAATCGCTTCGACGTCGAAGGCGCGTGTGATCGCGACCAGCATCGCCTTCCAAGCGTATATCGACTCCTGCTTATACGTACCGCGATGGTACAGAGCATGGCAAGTAGGACATAGCGCAATGAGATTCGACGGATCGTCGCTCCCACCTGCCGACACTTCCCAGATGTGGTGCATGTCCAGCGCGAGTATGTTGCGGCATGTGGGCACGGCGCACCGGTATCCCGACTCGGTTAGTACGATTAGCCTCGTCTTCAACGGCAGATTCTCCCGCTCCCGGGGTTTCGATTTGGTCTTCTTCTTGGCCATAGCTGCAAACTCGGGTGCCAGAGGAATCAATTGCCATCGGCGAGAATAGACTTGATCGCTGACTTAGGAAGCCGCCGAAAGAGGTTGCTCCATTCAAACACGATCGTTCCATCCTCCTCAATTTTCTGGCGCAATAGGTCGGCTTCACGCAGTGGCTTGAGGTGGTAATCAAGAGCCTGACCACTCTTATAGCTAAAATGCGTTTGCAGGTACGAACGAGTTCGAGGTGTGTCGCACTCCTGCATTAGTCTCCTCGCGTCCTTTGTCTTAAGGTGCTCCTCAACGTACTTCTTCACCACTGACGCGTTCGAGATGCTCTGAATCGTCTCAATTGCATTCAGGCGATCCTTTATCGCGATCAACTCGTCTTGCAGCGATTGGGACGAGACTTCTACGCTGTCCTTCTTGGTTCGTTTGTCACTCACCCTTGCCTCCCGCTTTAATCTCAGCGTCGGGGAATAGGCCGAAGTCATTCAGGTCAAACAAACGAACGCGTTTTTTGTCGAGTCTCGCTTCCATCAATCCCATAGCCACGCAGCGTGATGTAAGTGCCACGACAGCGTTCGGACTCATCTTGCAGGCGGCCCGAACCTGCTCGACTGACACGGTGCCATCGAACATTAGGTATGCAGATCGCGATTTCTTGTCCGGCAATGCCGCTTCCAGCAGCGTTTTCACAGGACCATGCGCGGCCGCGCGAATCCAATTACGAATTTCCGTTAGGACTTCCAGCAGCGTTTCGTCACTTTGCTTATTCATCGTCATCGAAAAAGTTTGAGGGAATGGCGATTGCCAGTTTCGGCTGCTTCTTGAAGTGGACCCCATTCTCTAGACCACGAAATGGGCTTCGGAAGAGAGAGGCGAAGCCTCTCTCTGTGTCGGCCCCCGAGGCCGACACCTTGAATCAATCTCTCACGGTGATCCCTTC
>JACPZP010000189.1 GCA_016195405.1 Planctomycetota bacterium
ACCTCCAGGTGATAAGGGGCTGCAATCCCCCACCTGGAGGTGTGTTACGCCGGGCACGGTGCGGCAGCTGCTCGGACGTTTACCTATCTTGCCGACCTTGCCCACGCGATACGAAAGTTGTCAGCTGAAAACGGCACTAGCGCCTCGCGCTCGGCCGGATTGCCCTCTGTGGTTTTCTCGCGGGCGACGATGCGTTCGTAGTCGGCAAATGCCGTCGCCAGCCAAATGTCGGCGTCGCTTTCCGGAAGAATGGTGCCGTGCCAGGCGGGGACGTTGAGCAAGTTCCGCGAGCGCTTGGCAGTTGCTTTGCCTATGTTGGCGATTGAGCTGGGCTTGAAGCTCGGCACATCCACCGCGACGATGTCCGTGCTCGGCGGCGCGGCGCCGTTCAGGATCGTCCACGGATTCGACACCAACGGCTTCACTTCAGGGTAACGCGTCTTCTGATCGAACGTCGGATGCCACGTCCGGCCTAGCGGCGGGCCGAACAACGCATAGGACTTCAGCTCCTTCGCCATATCGCTTGTAGTGAACTTGGCATCGAGAGATGAGAATGCGGCCAAGGGCGGAGTTGTGAACGCTTCCTTGCCGAACTCGACGCCGATTTTTCCCTTGTGCTTGTGGTAAAGCTTCTGCCAAACCTCGTCGCGATCGGACGGGCGGAAAACGAGGTTGGCGGGCCGCCCGTTGACCGAAGGGATCGTTTCCAACCGCAAGTCAATGTCCTTGGTGTTGTTGCAGCCCCAGTAGAAGCCGTCGGTCCCGCCGATCCACTCGTTCTTGCTGCTGCGGTGGAGTTTGCTCTTGTGCGTACCCAATTCGAACAGGGCGATTTCGTTGGTGTTGATGTCGCCCAGGAGCCATTCGTTGGTGTACAGACCGTTGTTGTCCTTCTTTAGAATCGCCACCGCCTCGTCAATGTTCTTCGCGTATTGGATCGCCTGGCGGATGCGCGACGCCTCGGTCTGGCCCTGAATGTCGAAGCGCGTTTGGCCGATGGTGGTCTCGGCGATTAAAAGGCCGGCATCGTTCATGTAGTAATCCATGCCGCTTTGCATGGCGCCGGGATAGCCGCACATGAAGACGCGATGGCCTTTGGCCGGCTTGATGTCGAGCCAGACGTTGTAGAAGTTGGCCGGGTAGAGGCCGAACATGGTAATGTGGCCAAAGACGATCTTACCGTCGGCGGTGGCCGGCCCGGTGGCGGCGAAGGCGCTGCAATGCTCCGGTCGGGGCTTGGGCATCTCGCGGGGCTGAGCGTGGGGGAAGCGAATGCCTTCCAGGCCCGTCGGCGTGGCCTCCAGAGCCGAATCGAGCGTTTCAATTTCGGGCCACAGATTCAAGGCGGCGACGTCGACTAGGTCGATGGGCCGATTGTAGAAGCGTGCCCCCGCAGCGGTGGCGCCGTCGGCGATGCCTTTCATTTCCTCCAAATATTCCTTGGCAAAGCGGCGCAGAAACAAGGCGTTGACGAGACGGCGGGTGCTCTGCCAGTCTTCCGAGGGCGCCTTGGAGCTAAGCGTCGTGGCAAAACAACGCAGGTGGGCTCCGATTTCATTGCCCATCAAGCGGCCGTGCTGGTAGCCGCGCTCGTACGGCTCGCCCTCGATGTGCAGAACAATCCAACCGGCCTGAGGATATCGGTAGGCGGGTCCGTAGCGCTGGACGGACGCGGGATCGGGCTTGAATTCGGCGCTCGGAGGGCCGTCGGCTTTGGCGTAACTCGGCGCCGCCAGGACCAATATCCACATCAAAGTTCGCGCGCATTGCATGGCTTTCCCTTTTCTAGAATCTGATCTCGGAGCCGAATTCGTTAGAATTCGGGGCGAGCCGAACTCTGACGAGTTCACCTACAATCAACTCACTTCCGGTGGCGCCCTTCGCGATTCTCCCTCTTAGACGATGGATCGTGGCCTTCATTCTATCAGTTTGGAGACAGGGTTTGCCGTCGCGGCCCTGGTTCACTACACCAGTGGTGCGGGAGCCTTGAAATCCATATCTTACGGTTACGTCCGATAGGTACGACCAAGAAGTATCAACCGTCCTGAACAGCCCGTTTCTCTTCACCTGGAGGGTTATTTATGAAGCGCGCCATGCTCCTCGTCGGCACTCTGGTCTTTGGAATGCTCCTTTGCCAAACCCTAAACGCCGGCGATGAGAAGAAGGACAAGGTCCATGAAGTGGGCAAGGGGCTCAGCATCAAGGGCAAGCTGAGCGCCGATGTCAAGAACATCACGTACAAGGTCAAGCTGCAAGAGGGCAAAACGTACGTCATCGACATGTTAAGCCCCGATCAGATGGCGCTTGACCCGTACCTTTACCTCAAAGACGCCGGCGGCAAGCTGCTTGCGGAGGACGACGACGGCGGCGAGGGCCTGAACTCAAAGATCGTCTTCGAGTGCAAGAAATCCGGCACCTACCAGATCATCGCCTCTTCCTTCCAGGAATCAGGCATCGGCGATTACACTTTGGAAGTTGCCGAGAAAAAGTAGGTTCGAACGGATTTACGCGGAAGCGCCGGAAACCTGGTCCCTGCTCAGGCCGACATCTTCGGCAGTCTTGCTGAGTTGGGACCAGGTTTTTTCGTCGAGTTCAATTCCCTCCGCTACACGCCGCGCCTTGGTGCGCTGCTCGATTTCACCAGGCATGAGAATTTCGCCGTCGGGCGTCGCTTTTTCAGAGCTTTTCACCCAGGCGATGAACCGCGCGATCTCCGCGCCGAAGGCGGCATCTTTCTGAAAGCACGCCGGATCGAGAATGATTGACAGCATGCCGTTGAGGACCCGGTCGGCGTTCTTGGGGTTGCTGCAGCCGCCGCCGGTCAAGGCCCCAGCCAGCACTTCGCACAACACCGCCAGGCCATAACCCTTGTGGCCGGCGATCGAGAGAATGGCACCGGGCGGATCGGCGTAGAAGACGCGCGGGTCGGTGGTCGGTTGGCCGCGCGAATCGATGAGGCAATCTTCCGGCACGGTCACGCCTTTGTTGAGGGCGACGCGAATCTTGCCTTCCGCGATCGTACAAGCCGACATGTCGAGGAGAATGGGTGGGCCGCCGTTTACCGGAATGCCGGCGGCGATCGGATTCGCGGAAAGCCGGCGATTGATGCCGCCGTGCGGAGCGACCAGAATGCCCGCGCCCGTTGTGTTGACGAAGTGCAACGACAACTTGCCTTCGCGGGCGACCATGAGCGGCCAATCGCCGATTCGCCCGAGATGTCCCGCGTTGCGTAGCGCTATCACCGCGACGCCATGCCGGGCCGACTTCTCGATTCCCAGGCGCATCGCTTGTTCGCCGATGGTTTGTCCAAAACCAAACTGCCCGTCGACGACAGCGATCGCTTCATTCTCAAAAACGACCTGGATCGTCCGCCCGGCCAACACTTTGCCGGCGCGCAGCCACTGCACGTAGGACGCCACCCGGATGACGCCGTGCGAGTCGTGGCCCACCAGGTTCGCCTCGACTAGATGTTCGGCGATGCGCCCTGCTTCGTCCGCTTGGCAGCCGGCGGCTTGGAAGACGGCCGCGGTAAGCTCGCGGAGACGATCGTGCTGAATCCTCATGGCTTGGCTGTCCTTATTCTCAAGAAAGCGAGGCGCATTTGGAACGGTATTGATAGTTCAACGGAAAGGGCTGATTGGCAGCAAGATGCCCCCACGGCAAACCTGGGGCGCGGTGTTACCTGGCGCTGGGCCTGATGCGCAGCGTCCAGGCAACTTCACCTGAACCGGCCCGCTCGCTCAACTCGATGCGGTCGATCAGGTCGAGGACGGATAGCGCGCCATCCAATCCGTGGGCGGCGGCCTGCTTGGAGATTTGATTCTTTTCCGCGATGTGGTCGATCACAATTTGCCGCTGGTTGCGGAGGAGCTTGGCGGTCTCGGTGGAGGAGAGGCGCATAAGCAGGGCTTCGCCTCCAGGGGGAGTCTGGCCGGCGCCGGCTTTGAAGCGGACAATGGCGGCGGGGGAACTGGCCAGCACCAAGTAGCCGTCCTTGAGGGCGAAGGCGGGTTGGAAACCAGCTGGGAAAGCCTTGTCGTTAACGAGATATCTCACCTCGATCTTGTCTTGAACGATGGTGTGGAACCGCATCGGGTTGGCGGCGTGGTTTTGATTGTAGAGGAACACCGCCGCTCGCGCCGCCAGGTTCATGCCCTCGAGCATGGCCTGATCGACCTTCTTATCGCCGGGCCGCACGGCGAGGGCCGCGATCGCCTGGGGCCATTGTCCGGCGTCCGCCGCGGGTAGAACGCAAACGCCCCAGTCCGGCCCCAGGTTGGGCAACACGTCTTTAAGCACGCTCAAGCCCAAAGCGGCGCCAACGCTTTTGTTCAGGCCTTCCATCATGGCGTTGCGGTAGGGCGGCGGCAGCGAGTCCGCCAAGCTCTCCACGACGGCTGCCGGATCAATGCGGCCGGCGATCGTGGCTATCGCGTTCTCGGGAAATCGGCTCCACAGCTCCGAAGGCCGCGCGGGCTCGCGAAAGAGCTTTTGGGCCGCGGGGGGAAGATCTTTTTCGCGCGCTTGCAAGGAAAAGCGCACTTCGAGGGAATCACCGACGTGAAATGAAACACCCAGGACGTCGAGCGCTTGCCAGTAGCTCACGAACGCCTTGACGAACTCGGCGTCGGGCGCTTTGGCTTGTGACTTTTCCAGAAGCTCCTTGTCGAAAAAGCGCGGATTGAGCCAGGCGGTCAAGACACTGGACTGCTTCGATGCCCAGGCGAGATGCCCGGGAAGCTCGGAGGAGGACTCGCGGCGGCGCTCGATCACCTGGCGCAGCGCGTCCTCAGCGCCGCTGACGGCGAGAAATCCACCCTGGATCATGTAATAGTGCGTGTCTTTGTTGGTCACGCGGCGAAAGTACTTCACGCCTTTGAATGCGATATCTTCGAGCTTCGTCAGCTCGCCGCTTTTTTTCTGCAACGTATTGAGACGATCGATTAAGCCGGCGAGAAGGTCCGGTTTGCGCGCCTGGAGCAGGATAAGCCCTTGCTCGTCGTCGGCCTTGTTCGATCCGGCTTTGTCAGCCCCCTCTGGGCGAGTCGTGGGGTGAAAAGCGAAGACGGCGGCGTCGCCGAGGATGTCGTCGCGCAGGGTCGGCCAATCGACGCCGAGATGCGTTTTGAAATCCGTCTGCAGCTTAACGATCTTTTGATATTCGGGAGTTGTCAGAAATGCTTGGAGCAGCGCCGATTTCTCAAGCGACTTGACCCACGGGAGCTTTGCGCAGCGCTCGCTATGGCCACGCAGGTCGTTGAGGAGGAAGCCGATGCCGTAATCCGGCGGGACGCAGCGAAGCAGTTGCTCGGCCGGCGTATGCGTCTGGGCGCGGGCGATTGCGAGTGGTGCAAGAAAAAGTAAGAGAGTCGGACAAAACCAGCGCATCAGCTTTTCCCTCAGTTTTATCTTGAATACTCAAAGCCCAGATGAGGCCGCGTTCCCCGATGAAGCTGGGTACCACGATGACGCTGGGTGCCACGCCCACGCCAGCGAGCAATGACAGCGGCCCGTGCAACAAAGGCGTGGGCGTGGCACACGTTTGGGCCGCACCTCCGGGACTTCTGTTCTGCAAAGTCTCAGTTTCATTTTCATTGCGTGCCTGTGTCGATTGCTCCGACCTCGCGCACCAGAAACTGTAGCGCTCGGCGGGTGGAGCGCGCGACCGGTTCGAGGCCTTCGGAAAGGCCCTGGCCCGCTTGGCGCAGGGTTTGATCGAGATTTGCTGGAATCTCCGGACCGCCAATCATCGGCCCGATGTCCACAGGTCCGGTGGCGGCCAGCAAAATACTCGCCTGCTTCTTGGTCTCATCCGCGAGCCGACCCGTCAGTGCCGTTACGGCATTGCGCGCGTCTTCCATGCTCTTGGCGATTTCCGCGGGCTGCTCGGCATCGTTGGTGTTATCCTTGCGAGCGATTTCGGGGGCTGCTTTGGGGCCGGGCGTCTTGCGCTCTGGTAGCAAGTAGTAGCCCGAGAGCGCTATCACGAGCAGCGATGCCGCAAGCGCGGAGGTCACCATCACGCGCACGCGCCAACGGCGCTGACGCAGGCGGCGATCCTCCAGCACCATGCTGACAATCCGCTTACCCAGATGCTCGGGGGTTCGAGGCCGGGGCAGGTTCTTGACGCCTTCGAGCAAACGCAGAGCCGCGGCGTGGCGCTCCTGGCAAGGCCGGCAAGTGCTCAGATGAAGCTCAAGCTCCGGCGGATCGGGCGACGCTACCCCGTCGAGCCGGCGCTGCAGCAATTCTTGGAATTCAAGGCAATTCATTTCCGACCTCGGAGATCATTCCGCGCCGGCGAAGGTGGTCGAGCACCTCGATGCGGGCACGATGCAACCAGGTTTTGATGGTCCCCACCGGCTTGCCCAAAGCGGCGCCGATGTCCTCATACGGTAGCCCGTGCTCGTGATACATCACGAAGACGCTGCGGTACTCCACGCGCGCCTGGGCGAGGGCGCTCTGGATTTCGCGCGCCAACTCCGCGGCGTCGTCCGCGGCCGGGCTCGCGGCAGTTTCCTGTAAATACGGCACAAGCTCGGGTCGCCGAGTGCGCTGGCTCAACCAGGTGCGGCAACGGTTGACGGCGATCCCCATGATCCATGGCTTCAAAGGCCGTGCGGAGTCCCAGCGCTTGAGGCTGCGAAAAACGCGCAGAAACGTTTCCTGGGTCACGTCTTCGGCGTCGTGGCGGTTGTGGAGCAGACGCACGCACAAGCCGAACACATCTGACTGAAAGCGCTCCACCAGGTCCTCGACGGCCTGGGAGTCTCCACGCAAAGAGCGGCGCACCAACAAGGCGTCATCGGCCGACACGTGTGGACCCTGAGAGATACTACCCAAGACGAGTGCGAAAGTTTCGCCCACCCGCTTGCGGCTTGCGCTATCTTATTCGCAAAATAGTGAGGTCGCGCTAACCCGCAAGCGGGGACTGCGTCACTTTTCCATAGCCTTGTGGAGCAGATCGGCAACTTCGTCCGCAGAGGCGTCGCATAGCCGCTTGCCCCGAATCTTGAGGGATTCATTGAGATGAATGGCGACGTCCTGCATTTTCGTATGGGTCTGTTCGGAACCCCCTACGAGGATGATCTCGTCGCTTCGGGTGATGCGATGATGGCCGTCGGCGTTATCCAGGCCGACGCCCAAGAGACCGACGACTTCCGGCTTCGTCTTAATTTTCCGCGGCACAAAGTTTCCCTTCCACGTAGGACGGTTTTCCGAAACCGTCCCTTCCACGTAGGACGCTTTTCCCAAACCGTCCCTTCCCAGTTTGACAGATTCGCTTAATAAACTATATGTTCGGCGAACTTTCCCGGTCAATCCGAAAGACCGAAGAAAACCCCGAATCCATGAAATTCCGCCATGCTTCTCCCGGCCCTCTATGCCTTGACCCTCCTCGTTAGCTCCGGCCTGCTCTTCTTTGCTCAGCCGATGTGCACGAAGATGCTGCTGCCGGTTCTCGGCGGCACGCCTTCGGTTTGGATCACGGCCATGTTGTTCTTTCAAGCGGGGCTCCTGGCCGGATACGCCTATGCCCACGCCGGCTCACGCCGCATGGGCACGGCCCTGCACGGTATTGTACATCTGGCCGGCCTGGGCTTGGCCTTTCTCGCGTTGCCGATCGCCTTCGGCGCGAACGCGGGAGCGACGCAGCATCCAGTGCTCTGGCTGCTGGGCACGCTATCTTTGACCGTGGGTCTGCCGTTCTTCCTAGTCGCCGCGACCGCGCCGTTGATGCAGGTGTGGTTCAGCCGGACAGGCCGCGACCCGTATTTTCTTTACGCGGCCAGCAACTTGGGCAGCTTCCTGGCTCTCGTGCTTTATCCGTTTGTCGTCGAGCCCTACTTGACGCTCGGTGAACAATCACGGGTTTGGCGATGGGGCTTCGTCGCATTGGCGGCGCTGTGCCTAGGCTGTTTCGTGTCGATCCGACCCTGGCGCGCCCTCGAAAACGCCCGCGATGTCTCGGCTGCTTGCAACTCCCCTGCCCCGTCCGGGTTTACTCGGCTTCGGTGGGTGCTGCTCGCTTTGGTCCCATCCAGCCTGATGCTGAGCGTAACAAGCCATTTGACCACCGACATCGCGCCGGTGCCGCTTCTTTGGATCGCACCTCTGGCCCTCTACCTTTTGACGTTCACGCTGGTCTTCGCGCAGCGACCCGGAAGCTTACGGCGAGCCGGGAGCGTTAGCGACCGGAGAATCCCGCCCATGCACCGCGTGGCCGTGCGTTGGCTCCCCCTGGCCGTGTTGCTGCTGGCGTTTCTCTACTTGTCCGAAGCAACAGCGCCGATCCTGTTGATTCTCGTGCTTTATCTGGCGGGATTCTTCTGGATTGCGCTCGTCTGTCATGGCGAATTGGCTCGAACGCGACCCGAATCCGATCGGCTGACCGAGTTCTACCTATGGCTCGCAGTCGGCGGCGTGCTGGGCGGCATTTTCAACGCCCTCATCGGACCGCTGGTGTTTACGAGTCTCGTCGAGTTCCCCTTGATGTTGGTGGCCGCGTGCCTGCTGCGTCCGGGCAACTGGGAACTGAACGGCACCACGTGGGACGGCCTTCCCAGGCCGTCGGACGGGCTGGGAAGACCGTCCTACAGCCCATTCACCCACTCTGACTGGATATGGCCGGCTGCCATCGCGATAGTAACCGGATTGCTTGGTTTCTTGACATCGAGTTTCCTGGCGCCGCTCGCAAGTTCGCCTTCCGCGGAAATGCTGATGGCAGGCGCCGTCTTTGCCGGACCGTTGTTGATTTTTTATTGCACGCATCAAAACCCTCTGCGTAACGGCCTCGTGCTTGGCGCGATCTTCTTGGCCGGCGCGTTCTACAGCGGCGTTCATGGCTCGGTGACATTGCGGCTGCGTGACTTCTTCGGCGTCCACCGCGTCGCCGAAAAAGACGGCCGGCGCATGCTCGTCCACGGCAACACCATCCACGGTATCCAGATTCTCGATTCGCTGGAGCCGCAGGGCTACTACCACAAGGTTGGTCCGTTCGGCCAACTCTGGAAACACTTGGGGGACGATCGCCGGCTCGACCGCGTCGGCTTGATTGGCCTGGGCGCCGGAGCGATGGCGTCGTATGCCCGGCCGGGCCAGCATTGGAGCTTTTTCGAGATCGATCCCGCCGTGGTTTACGTGGCCCGCGATTCCGGCCTTTTCACGTACCTTGAAGGAGCGGTGGAGATTAACGCGAAGATCGGCGTCATTCTGGGAGACGGCCGAACCAGCTTACGAGATTCGCCCGGTAAATTCGGTCTGTTGGTGATCGACGCATTCGGCTCCGATGCCATTCCCATGCATTTGCTCACCCGTGAAGCGCTGCAGCTTTATCTCGACCGTCTCGATGAGCGCGGCATCTTGGCTTTTCACATTTCAAACCGCTATCTCGATCTGGAGCCAGTGCTAGCGAATTTGGCCCGCGACCATGACCCGCCCTTGGTTTGCTACGCAGCGGAGGACGCGTCCCGCGAGCATCCGTCGATCTGGATCGTGATGGCCCGCAACGAAGCCGACCTCGGTTTCACCAACCGCTACTGGGAGCCGGCGCGGACACGACCCGACCTTCGCCCCTGGACCGATGATTTCTCCAATCTGTTTGAAGCATTTCGCTGAAAAAGGGGACGCGGACGGGACGCGGACCATTCTTGACGGCCCAGTGCCGCTTCGCTAGACTGCGGAAATGCCACGTCAGCCGCGCGTCGCCCCGGGGGTTATGTCTATCACGCGCTCAATCGTGGCGTGGCCCGACTGCCCCTCTTTCAGAAACATGGCGACTACGAAGCCTTCGAGCGCGTCATGGTCGAAGCCCTCGAGAAGCACCCGATACGTCTCTTGTCCTATTGTGTGATGCCGAATCATTGGCATTTCGTCTTGTGGCCGGCACGCGACATGATTGTCCCCTTATTCTTTTCCCGCCGCTTCGAGCTTTTTGCGCCACTCGGCCGCTTGGTCCGGTTTGCCCCAAGCGTCGTAAAGCTCAACGAGGCGTTGGTGGACGTAGGGGATCCATGTTTTCACACTTGAGTGGACCGACGGCTCTTGGGCTTTGAGGTCTCGGTAACTGGCCAACAAGAGTAGTTCCGCTTCATCATAATTTTGCAGAACGATCAGTGTGGCGCCGAGCTGGCCCTGGTCCAAGGCTATCTGCCAGTGGCCCTCGGACAAGGCGCGCTGGTGCGTCGCCAGGGCCTCGCGAAAGAGCGGCTCGGCCTCCTGCGGCTTGCCATCGGAGAGCAGGACGCGGCCCAAGTCCGCCATCGCCTCGCCTAGCTTGCGGTCATCTTTGGGCAGCGCCTTGCGGCGGCGGGCCAGCACTTCGCGCAGCACCTCTGCCGCCGCTGACCATTGGTTTTG
Organism: Planctomycetota bacterium; assembly: GCA_016195405.1. Taxonomy (GTDB): domain Bacteria; phylum Planctomycetota; class Planctomycetia; order Gemmatales; family Gemmataceae; genus JACPZP01. The sequence continues at coordinate 10,357 of JACPZP010000189.1, forward strand.
GTCCCGGAGGGACAGTCCCAGGCTCCTCATGGCCGCAAGCGTGTGGGAATGGTCCGGTCCGTGAACGACTTCCATAGCGCTCGAGACCTGGCGAAAAATCGCTTCCGCCTCCGCGTGCCTTCCCAGATTCGTCAGGAGCACGCCCAAGTTGGTGTGCGTAGCCAGCGTTTCCGGATGGTCAGGGCCATAGAGGCGCTGCCTTACTTTCAATGTCTTCCGAAAAAGGTCTTCGGCTTCCTCGAACCGACGCCCTGCCCGCAATACCGCCGCCAGGTTGTTTTGTGAAGCCAGCGTGTCGTCGTCCTCCTCGCCGAGGATCCGCAGTTGCGTTTCCAGGGTTTTGCGAAAAAGCTTCTCGGCTTCCTCAAACTTTCCCTCCGCCCGAAACACTAGCCCTAGGATATTTTGGCTTTGCAGAGTCTCGCGGTGGTCCGTGCCAAGCACGCGCAGACGCGCCTCCAATGTGCGCTGGCAAAGCGCCAAAGCTTCGACTCGTTGGCCTTGGGCAAGGAAGTTTGATGCCAGGGCGTTTTCGACACAAAGTGTGTCCCGATGTTCTGGACCGAGAACTTCGCGGCGCAGCTCCAGCGACATTTCGTAATGGCGTCGCGCTTCGGCGTAGCGCCCGAGAAATGCGTAGGTCTGGCCGAATGTGAAATGAACGTCGGCCGCCAGCACCGGTTGGTCGGCGAAGACCTTATCGATTTTGGGGGCCGCCTCATCTAGTGCCTCTTTCATGGTGACATCTTTGCCAAGGCCGCCGGCCTCTCCCTTTGGCCGGGCGACGACGAGCAGTTGATTCTTGAGGAAGTCGTTGATCGCCAGGGTTTGCGCCGCGGCGACTTTGGCTTCCTTTTCAGCGGCAACTGCCCGGTCGCGCTCGAGCCGGATTTGTTCCTCCGCGGAGCGAGCGGCATCGTAGGCCAGGGTCGCGCGCACCGCCTGCCAAACGCTGACTACGCCCGCTATCAGGAGAAGTGCGGCAAATGCGGCCGCGGTCGCCAACAGCTTCTTGTGTTTCGAGGCGAATTTGCGCAGCCGATAACGCACCGTCGGCGGACAGGCCTCGACCGGCTCGTCCCGCAGATAACGTTGGATATCCAGCGCCAAGCTACTCGCCGAGTCATAGCGCCGTGACCGATCCTTGTCGAGCGCCTTCATGACAATCCAGTCGAGTTCTTCGAAACGAAGAGCGCGCAGCGTCGAGGTTAGATCGCTTTGCTCGCGCGGCACACCGCGCGGTGCGCTCCGCGTTTGCGACAGGCGCGTGCTTGGCTTGGGCGGCTCTTCCTCACGAATAATGCGCAAAACCTCGTCGAAAGGCGTCCGGCGCAGCCGTTTTTTTTCGATCGGCGTCGTGCCGGTCAAAAGTTCATAGAGCAGAACTCCGAGTGCGTAAGTGTCGCTGCGAGTGTCGATGTCGAGCGCGTTTAATTGCGCCTGCTCCGGGCTCATGTACTCGAACGTGCCGACGATTTGGCCGTATCCCGTGAACATCGTCCGCTCGGTTAGCCGTTCGTGAAGCGCCTTGGCGACGCCGAAGTCGATGATCTTGGGTACCGGTTGGCTGTCGTAGAGCGCCACCATGATGTTGGAGGGCTTCAGATCGCGGTGGATGATTCCCTTCTGGTGGGCGTGCTGGACGGCCTGGCAAACCACGACAAACAATTCTAGACGTTGCCGCGGGCTCAGATGGTTTTCGTCGCAGAACTGAGTGATCGGCACGCCCTTGACCAACTCCATGACAAAATAGGGCCTCGGCGAGCCGAGCGGCGTAAGCCGCCGGGGTTCGCCGTCGCCTGAAACCCGGTCACTTACGCGACTCGGCTCGCCGGTTGTTCCGGCGTCCAACACCTTGGCGATGTTGGGGTGCTCCATCAGCGCCAACGCTTGCCGCTCGGCTTCGAAGCGGGCGATCACCTGCCGGCTGTCCATTCCCGGCTTGACGATCTTTAGCGCGACCTTGCGACGGACAGGTTCCAACTGCTCGGCCATGAACACCACGCCCATGCCGCCTTCGCCGATCTGCTCAAGGAGCTTGTAGCGGCCGATGATGGCGCCGGGAGATTCAACAATTTCAGATTGCAGATTGCGGATTGCAGATTGAGAAGACGTGGGCCCTGGGGCTTCCGGGTTGGCGGGCTGCTCCATGAAGTTGCCCACTTCTCCGTGGGAGCGAAGCAGCTTTTCGACTCTTCGTCGCAGACCGGCGTCACTGCCGCAGGCTTCCGCGACGTACGCGGCCTGTTCGGTGGAATCGTCGAATTCGAGAGCGGCGATGAAGATGGAGCGCTCGGTCATGGCTGGCATCCTGGAGAACCTCGAGCAGTCATTTTCGCATCGATTCCCCTGGAAATCTACGGACGCCGCTTGATTCTGATCCCTTATTCGTTCCTCAAACCGCGGCAAGCAAGTCGCTGATCGTGGCCCCATTCCTCGTGTCACCTTCGTCGCCTGCAAATTCATGCGCACCAATTGCTCTTCGGGTTATGGGAACGGCGATTTCCACTCCGCCGCTTTTCTGCGGGTCGCCTGGATCAGGCGGACCTGGGAATCCGCTGATGAGCCCATGAATTTCCTGGTCACCCTTGAAAACGTTCCCCGTCCAGGTGGGAGCAAGACTTCGATTGACTTGGGTGAAGTTATTATCGGCATTCTGAAAAAAGTTTTGCTTGACTTCAGCATCGATCGAGGGCGGACTTCCCCAGTGTGGGAAATTGAGTGCTTCGCCGCGCCCCGACTTGCCGTTCGGCACTTTGGGCTTATTCATCCCCGGCAAGTTCGGAAACAAAGCGGCGTCCGCGAGGCCGACAAACTTGATCGTGCGTTTGCCTTTCAGCGCCGCCGCGAACTCCAGAGCTTTTCGAGCGCCCAAGCTGTTGCCATTGATGCAAATGATCCCCTGCTCAGCACCCGCATCCTTCAACTCTTTATCAATCTGCAAGACGACCTTGTTAACGACGTCCGGTGTGAAGAGATCCGCATTCCTTACCGAAATCAAGCTTAAGCTACGGTTCGGTTTCGCCGCATGCACCGACAGCTTCGCCGGATCGAGGTTTTGCTTGGCGTCCCTGTCACTGCCTGCTCGGAAGCGTACCACGAAGTCAATAACGGGCGCGAGTGCGTCGAAGTTGAGCAGCAGGCCGCCGCCCTTGCGTCCTTGTTCAATCGCAAGCATCTCGCTATCCAAGGCCGCCATGGTCTTCTTGCCGACGATGTTGTCGATCTTGCCTTGAAAATTGAGGATGTTCCGACTCTGCTTGAACGCACTGACCGCAGCCGCGGTCTCCCGGCCGTAGATGCCATTCTCGGCCACGCCGGCTTCCAATAGATTGAGAGCGCGCTGAATCTTGGCGACGTGCGGCCCTTGAGAGCCCGGGACGATGTGGGCAGGATCCGAGACGGCGGCGGCTTCAAGTTTGAAATCGCCGCGGAACAGTTGGGATTGCAAAGCCATTGACAACCTTCCTTCTGCAAGTGTCAACACCAACGATACGGCTCAGTTTGCGTTTAGCGCCTTTCTCATGTCATTCACAGCGTCGGCACGGGTTTTTTTCTGCATCTCTCCATGGCGAAAAGGGAAGAGTTCGAGTAAGGAGAAGCGATCATCAAAAGGGATGTCTTGGTGGACTCCGGGCCCGGTGGCAGGAGCGCCTCGGGATCCATTGAGAGATGGAAACGTCTGAAAGTAGTTCCGGTTTAGAAGCACGTTGGCGGGAACACTGCGGTTGATCGTGTTCGTCTGCTGCTGGGCGGCCACATCTACGGTGACCAGTAGGTTCACCTTCACATTCGGTAGACGATTGTTGAGGTCGCGGCACAAATCCAGAGCATTTACACCTCCGGCACTGAAGCCATAAATAATCAGCTTGCCGCGCGGATCGTTGAGGCTTTGCACAAAGGTGAAGGCTTGGTTTACCCCTCGAGACGTTTTCAAGGAACCGCCGAAACCGACGGTGCTCTTGAGTTGACCTTGCTTGGGCGGGGGTAGGTTCTCCATGTCGGTCAAAACGACCTGACCGTGGGCGCCTTGCAATAAGAGCCCGCCGGTGCCAAAATCGTCGAGCACGCCGCTGAAATAGATGAGGACGTGCCGTATAGGCACGGTGATAATATCGGGAGGAATGTCCAAACCATTGTCATCGAGACCGAAGTTGAGGGACAGGCCCCCGCCGCCCCTGCGCTCTCTCGCGAGCATCTCTTGATCGAGCGCCACGGTTGTTTTCTTACCGACAATGTCGTCGATCTTGCCTTGGAAATTGAGGATCTGCCTTTTCTGCTTGAAAGCGCGGACCGCGCTGGCTGTCTCGGGACCATAAACCGAATCTTGAGCGATGGCCGCGCCATCTATTTGGATCAATGCTGTTTGGATCTTGCCGACGTGCGGCCCACGCGCGCCCTGGAAAATGTGCGCAGGATCGGAGACGGCGGCGGCTTCGAGTTTTGGATCGCCACGGAATAGTTGGGATTGAAGAGCCATAAAAACACCCTTCCTGGCGCCGCCTAAGTATTGCTAAGAGCGGATGCGATTGATGGATGCGTGTCGAAGGATAATGCGTAATTGGAGGCGACGATCCGCCAACATTCTGAAGAGAAATCTTTTTTCTTCAGCCCACGCAGAGCAGGCTCTTGGCAAGAATGGGAGGCAAATTCACGGCCACGCCGAGTTGCAGGAACTCCTGCGGCCGCAATTCTGAAGGGAATTCCGAGATGTGCGGGGTTACTCCCCGTGCAACCGCTCGTGCAGCCAAGCTCGGGCATAGGCCCAGACGCGGTCGGCGCTGCGGGGAGAAATGCCCAGGAGCTTGGCGACGTCGCCCAGGGGCAGGCCGGCGAAGTAGCGGAGCTTGATCAACTCAGCGGCTTGCTGATCGGCCTTGGCAAGCTGGTCGAGGGCTTCATCGACTTGGAGAAGTTCGTCGCCGACTTCGGGCGCCACGAGGCGGGACTCTTCGAGGTGTTTCCGTGTTTGCCCGCCTCCGCGTTTTTGGCTGTGTTTGCGGCGTGCATTGTCAACGAGAATCCGCCGCATCGCCTCGGCCGCGGCGGCAAAGAAATGGCCGCGACTCTGCCAACGGGCATCGTCTGGCTGCTCCACCAGCCGCAGGTAGGCTTCATGAACCAGCGCGGTGGCATCGAGAGTTTGTCCCGCCGGTTCGTGAGCAAGCTTTCGGGCCGCTAG
>JACPZP010000190.1 GCA_016195405.1 Planctomycetota bacterium
AAGCCCCGGAATTGCCACGGTCACCCAAGGCAACGGCGGGCTGGCAAAAGTGCGCATTACCACAGCTGACGCCGAGGGAGAGATGTACCTGCACGGGGCACACGTGACCTCGTGGAAGCCGCGCGGCGCCGACGAAGTGCTCTTCGTAAGCTCCAAGTCGCGCTGGGAGGACGGCAAGGCCATTCGCGGCGGCGTTCCGATCTGTTTTCCTTGGTTCGCGGATCGCGCCGGCGATCCCAAAGCACCGGCGCATGGCTTCGTCCGAGGGAAGTCTTGGAAGCTCGAATCGATCGTCCAGAATGGAAACGCGGTCACGGTCAGCATGGTGACGGAGAACGATGAAAGCACGCGGGAATGGTGGCCGGTGGATTTTCGCCTCGTGTATCGCGCCACTTTCAGTTCCGAGCTGGGCCTGGAGTTGGCGGTACTGAACACGGGAGCGACGCCGGCGCGGTTCGAGGAGGCGTTGCACGCGTACTTCCGAGTCGGACACATTGACAAAGTACGCTTGCAGGGGTTGGAGACCGCTCACTACCTCGACAAACCGGACTCGAATCGCGAAAAGACCCAGCAAGGCGCGATCTTGATTGTGTCGGAGACCGACCGCGTTTACCTCAACACGCAACATGCAATCGAGTTGGAGGATCAGTCCCTGCGCCGCCGCGTTTGCGTCAGCAAGGAAAATTCACTCACGACGGTTGTGTGGAATCCGTGGGTGGAGAAGGCGAAGGCTTTGGCGGACCTGGAAGATGCCGAATGGATGCAATTGGTCTGCATCGAAACGAGCAATGTCGCGGATTTTGCGGTCGAGCTGGCACCCGCTCAGCAACACGTGATGAAAGCGAGCGTGCGCGTCTCTCAATTCGCAGGGTGACGGATTTACTGTGCGGGGCGGGGGCGACCACCGGGCGATGGCGGACACGCCCCGCGCAGCCAAGGAGACAGGTGAGGCTCATTACGAGCTGGTCGTGGCGATGCTGTTGCTCACGCTGGTGAACGTCGCGTTGGCGTTCGTCCCCAGCGCCGTAATGGCCGTAATGCACACCACGATGATGAGAGCCAGCATCACCGCGTACTCGACGGCAGTCGGGCCGTCTTCAGCCTGAAGGAAATTCACGATCGGTTTGGCAAAACGTGTCAACATGAACCGCTCCTCAAGAAAGGTTGTGAAACAAAGGGAGAAACATAACGCCGCGCCGGGACGCGTCGGGTTGGGGGCAAAGGGTAGCGTAAAACGTACTCGGATAGCGTAAGCGAAAGAGCGCCGTGACTCTGAAGGAGCCCGCGGAAATGGACCTACAACTGCAACGACATCAAAAGGGATAACGGATCAGAAGATGCTAGAGAAACCGACTGCTCGAAGCATCGGAATTGAGAATCGTCCACAATGAGATCGGCCGCTTGCTGCGTAGGGACTAATGCTGACGCTTCGATTTCATGAAGAATCTGCAGGCGGTACTGCAAAGCCAAGGGCAGCACTTTTTGCTTGGAAACCGTGATTTTAGCGGGATCCTTCGCCCAGGCGATTCCCTTATCGTTGGTGAACGAAAAGAGGAAGAGGAACAGCAGAAAGTATGGCAATCGAGGGCGCATGTCTTTGAACCAGCCTTTCGAAAAGGATAGGATTCAGATCGACTTTAGTCAAATCGACCGAACGCAATTAATCGAAAGCGTCAGAATTAACGTCAGAAACGAAGCCCAGCCTCTTACCCGCCGGGTGTTTTCATCCGAAACTCACGCCGCATCATGATTGCACCCAAAAGCGCGGCTGCCGCGCAGATGCACAGGAGCGTGCGCACACAGGACTCCGTGGTGGGCGCCTTTTGCATATCGATCGCCCATTCCGTCGCGACCGGAAACTCAACCCAACGAATGACCAGCACGCGCACATAGTACATGATGGTGATCTGGCGGATGATCATCGGCATGTTCGCGAGCCAGCCTTCAAAGGCGGCGATGTAGCCGATGCCGACCACGATCGCCCAGCGCGTGCACAGGCTCATGGCGCTGAAAAGAGAGCAGTAGGCCGCCTGGGCGAGCGTGAATACCGCGATCGTCTTGAGAGCCCGATTGCCCAAGACCGTCGCGAAGTCGTCGGCGCCCCAATGAAGAACCGCAAACGTCAAGAATGTGAAGAAGCTGACCATCGCGCTGGTCACGACGATGGTGGCCGTCAGCTTGATGAGATAGAGCGCCCATTTCGGCAGTGGTCGCAACAGCAAATAGGTTAACGTTTGCCCTTCGACTTCGTCCTGAATGATTCCCGCGGCGAAGACCAGTGCCGGCAAAGTCGCCAGCGCGTGCGGAATCAATATGAAGACGAGCATGAACTCAAGCTTGGGCGTGTCGTTCGCCGGCAACAAGGATCGGCCCACGATAGCCAGACCGGCAGGCAGCAAGAACGCGAGCGAAAGCACCGGCATCTTCAAGCCGCGCAAATGCTGCCGCAAGGTAAGCACGAAAAGCGCCGCCAGAGCGGACATCGCCGAACCGGGACGAAGCGCCGTTCCCAACGCATGATTGTTCGTAACCGTCGTCATCGGCTCACCAGATATTTGAATACCGCTTCGAGATTGTCGTCGTCCGAATACACTTCACGGATGCCCATGCGCTCGGTCGCTTCCAAGGCCGGCAGTTGGCTGTAGAAGGCGTCGGGCTTTCGCGTTTCCACGAGCAACGCGCTCTTGCCGTCCATGATTTTCAAGCCTTCCACATCGCTCCAACTGACCAAACGAGCGGCCAAGGCGCGAAACTGCTCGCACACCAGCACGATGCGGTGCGGATGGCCGTCGATCAGATCGCGGATTTGCCGCACGTGTCCTTGGGCCACGAGCCGGCCGTGGTGCAGCAGCACGATGTTCGGCGTCAGAGACTGCACCTCATGGAGCACGTGGCTGGAGACGAGGACGCTTCGGCCCGACGCGCCCAGGCCGCGAATGACTTGGATCATTTCATGACGGCCCACGGGATCGGTGCCGGTGAACGGCTCATCGAGGAACAGGACGCGCGGGTCGTGGACCAGGGCCTGAGCGAGCTTGGTGCGCTGCCGCATGCCTTTCGAATAACCGCGGATGGCGCGGCGCATGTTCGCGGTCATGCCGACGATTTCGAGGGCGGTTTCGGCAGCCTCCTTGGCATCGCGCCGGCCCATTCCCGTCAGACGGGCGCAAGTGCGAACGAAATCGAAGCCGGTCATCCATTCGTAGAACGCGTCCTGCTCGGGGCACAGGCCGATGTGGCGCATGAGACCGGCATTGTTCCAAGGGCTCTGGCCCAAAACCGTCACCTTGCCCTGACTCGGATAGAGCTGCCCGGTTGCGAGCTGCAAGAGCGTGGACTTGCCGGCGCCGTTGGGGCCAAGCAAGCCGGTGACGCCGGCCGGAATCCGCAGCGTGAGCTTGTTGAGGCCGATGACGTTGCCGTACCATTTGGAGACGCCTTCGAAGGCGACGATCGGCGGCAATTCGGGCTCGGTCACTTCAGCCGATCCAGCGACTTCACGCGTCGAAGCAGAGTCCATGTCGAAATCCCCAGAAGTCCCGCCAGCAATCCAGCGGACCATTGCCACGGGTATTGCAGCGCGTTTTCATCGGCAAGCATGCGCTCGTTGGTAGCCGCAGGATTGCCTCCGCCGGCTCTTACAGCGGGACCGAACCCGCGCGCGGCGCTGCGCGATTTCTCGAACGCGGTTCCGATTTGAAGCCAGGCGTCATCCGCCTTGAATAGCTCTTCGCCGATTCTCCGCAAGTTCGTGAAGTACGCGCACATGGGGCGCCAGTCCTCGCGCAGCATCGCCGATCGGTCGATTTGGCCTTGTCGAATTTCCTGGCGCACTGAATGGTGGTACATCTCGGTCATCGCTTGGCCAACCATGCTGCTGATAAGCCAAAGCGCGGCCCAAGCAATGCCCACGTAAATGGAGCGTTTCGACATTGAAGACAACGCCAGAATCAGCGTGCCGGCCGAAAGCGTGATCACCAAGCCATATCCGAGAGTGGCGAAAACGACATGATAGGTGTCCTTGACCACGCTCAAATCGAAGCTGAAACAGGCGCCGGCTACGTAAGCGAAGAGCGCCGGCCCGACTGCAACCGCAGCCACCAAAGCTCCGATCACGCCAAGCTTGCCCAGGAAGTAATCGAGCCGAGTGAGCGGACGCACGAAGTAGAGCGGCAGAGCGTTGAAGCGTAAGTCGCTGCTAATGAGGCCCGGCCCGGCGACCATGACCATGAGCATGATGAAAATGAGCTGGCCCCAGAAGAAATAGATGTAAGCGATGACCCAAACGCTCGAGCGGAAATCGCGTGGCGAAAGCAGCATCTCCGGCGGGAATGGGAAGACCCGCAGCAAGGCTATGAAGGTTTCGCTTCCTTGTTCCACCAAGCCCCAGATCACCATGAAGGCGATCAACACCAATGCGGGCAGCCAGGCGAGGAGCAGCAAAAACCGCAAGAATCGATTCTTCATCTGCACGCGCACGCCGTGTCGGGCGATCGCCAGCCAGCGCCAGCTATGCCCCGAAAGGGCTCCGCGCCAATGTTGATAGCCTTGATCGAAGATCGGCATTTCAACCAACTCCCTCGTCAACCGCCTTCAAGAAGACTTCTTCCAGCGTGCTTCGTTGCGGCCGCAAGTAACGAATCTGCTCTCCCGATTTCGCCGCGAGCTGCCAAAGTATGTCTTGAGGCTGATCGTCCGCGAGACGCACCATTAGCGACTCGTCACGCGTTTCCACATGGCAACCGGCCTCACGCAGCCATCTACCGAAGCGCTCCGCGTCGCCTTTGATGCGCACTTCCAGCACACGTTCGTGCGGCAGTTTCATTTCCGAGATCTTGCCTTGGGCGAGAAGCTGGCCGCTCGCCAAGACGAGGATGTGATCGCAAACCGCTTCGACGTCGGGCAACAGATGGCTGGAGAACAGCACGCTCATGCCCTTGTTGTGGGCCAGGTCGCGCGACAGCTCCAGGATGTCTTCGCGGCCCTTGGGATCCATGCCGTTGGTCGGCTCGTCGAGAATCAAGAGCTGTGGATCGTGAACGATCGCCGAGGCCAGCTTGAGCCGCTGTTTCATGCCGGTGGAGTAGGACTCAACCGGCCGATATCGCGCCTCGCCCAAGCCGACATAGTTAAGCACCTCGTGGGCGCGCTGCATGCCATCCGACCAGCCCATTCCGCACAGCTCGCCGGCATAGGCGACCGATTCGATCCCGGCGACGCCGGGAAACAAGCACTCGTCCTCGGGCAAGAAGCCGACGCTTTGCCGGATGTCGAGGCCGCGCGCGCGAACGTCCATGCCCAGCACTTCGCCGCTGCCGGTGTCCAGAGTCGTGAGTCCAAGAAGGGTGCGAATGAGCGTGGTTTTGCCGGCGCCATTAGGTCCCAAGAGGCCGACGGCGCCGACGGGAACGCTGACGGTGAGCTGCTTGAGGGCCGTGATCTTGCCGTAGGTCTTCGTGGCATTTTGAAGCCCAAAAAGCATGCGGCCACTCCTGGAAGTAGACTGCTATTGTGCTTATTCGCTTATCGAAGACCACGCTTTTCAAAAAACTAGGATTCGAAGATCGGGATTCTTTCACCGAATTGCTGGATTCATTCATCGGAATGCCGAATGGTATCGGTCCCAGCGTCACGCTGAAACCATTTCTGTAAGCACAATGTGCGAAGACACTTAGCGTCGAAAAATTGCTTCAACGCCCGCTGAAGCAATTGGTACGGTTGCTGCTAGGCGCCGGAAAAAGCCCGCGCGATTCGCGGCGGCTAGACGTATCGCAGCGAAGCCACGATTTCCGCTCGTGCCGCCTGCCAGGCGGGAATCAGGCCTGCGAACAGGCCGACAACCATGGTGACCGCCAGACCTGTCGCGGCCAGCATCGGTGAGGCGGATATGGCGATGGTCACTCCCTCCGAGCCGATTGCAAGCCCCTGCCAGTTGAGAACAATGACAGCCAGGAAGACTCCGGCGAGCCCGCCCACCAGACTGACGATAAAGCTTTCGACCATCACCAAGCCAAACACCCGCCGCCAAGAAAAGCCCAGGGTTTGCAAGACGGCATGCTCGCGGACTCGATCTTGCACGGCCATCAGAGTCGTGGTGGCGACGAGGGCAAGCACCAGGCCGACGCAGGCAAAGCCGAGGTAGCGAGCGAAGCCGATCAACTCGACCAAGTCGCCCACGGCTCGCTCCTGGAAGACGCCTTTGGGCCGAGTGTCCGTTTGGACGGGACCGCCGCGAAATTTCTCGTCAATGGCGCGGGACAGCGCGCCGGCGTCGGCGCCGTCGTTGAGTATCACTTCGAATTGTGTCGCCAGTCCAACGGCATTGAGTCCGCGGGTGCGCTGAAGGAATTCCAGGTGGGTGTAGAGGAAGCTCTCCTCGGCGCCATTGGCAGCTTGATAGATGCCGGCAACGTTCACTGTCGCTTCTCCCACGGAGAACCGCTGACCCACCTTGAGATTGCGCCGATTCGCCAGGGTCTGGCCGACCAGCGCGGCGTCGCGCTGTTTCTCGAAGACACTCCAATCGCCCGCAATCAGCTTGAAGTCGCGTGTCTTTCGGAGCATCTCAGGCGGAATGCCGTTGAATACCACGACGTCGAGGCTGACCCGGCAATTATTCATGAACACCTGGATTGGCACGACATCGCGGACGCCGGGCATCTTGGCGATCGTGCGCGCATAGTCCTCCGGCATGCGGCTCGTGAAAGGGCAAAAGCGGTTGGCCTGAAAGACGATCAGCGTGCGCTCGGCTTGGGCATTGTGCGTCAAATTCGCCAGGCCTTCCTGCACCGCGCCGACAAACGTGAAGACGAACATCGCTACCGCCGCCCCGCTGACGGTCAGCCCCGTGCGGGTGCGGTTGCGCCACAGACTTTTCGCGATGTAAGGGAAGAATTTCCACATGAGAACAACCTTAATCGGAGCCGCGCCCGTAAGGAAGCGGATTACACCACCGCTTCCTAACGGGCGCGGCTCTGATGTTCAGGCCCTCCGAGCGGTGAGGGAGACCTTGGGAGCTTCCGGCTCCAGCAATTCGCCCTTGTCGAGACGAAGCTGCCGTCGCGCGATCGCCGCCGACTTGGGATCGTGCGTCACCATCAACAGCGTCGTGCCCAACTCCTGGTTCAGCCGTTGCAAGAGTCGCAGAATCTGCTCGGACGTCTCGGCATCGAGATCGCCGGTCGGCTCGTCGGCGACGACGATGGTCGGGTCGGCGACGATGGCGCGTGCGATGCCGACGCGCTGCTCCTGACCGCCCGAAAGCTGCCGCGGATAGTGGTCTGCCCGATCCGTCAGGCCCACGGCTTCCATGGCGATTTCCACGCGTTTCTGCCTTTCGGCGCGCGAGAGCGGCAACAATAGCAGCGGCAGTTCGATGTTCTCGTAAGCCGTCAGCACCGGGATCAGGTTGTAGAGCTGGAAAATGTAGCCCACGTGGGACGCGCGCCAATGGGCGAGTTGGGTGCGCGACAGCTTGCCGATATCCGTCCCGGCGACGCGGACCTCGCCGCGCGTGGGTCTGTCGATGCCGGCGATAAGGTTCAAGAGCGTGGTCTTGCCGGAGCCGCTCGATCCCATGAGCGAAACGAAATCGCCTTGCTCGACGTCGAGGGTGACCTCGTGCAAGGGCCGGATCACTTGCTCGCCTTTGCGATATTCCCTACTCAGATTGCGGATTTCAACGAGCGGCATGTTATTTTTCCTCTCCGGCGACGGCGATGCGCTGACCATCGGTCAACCCTTCGCGGCCGCCGGAAATAAGCCTGTCGGCGGGGGTGAGGCCGTCAACGACTTCCACGAGATTGTCGCTGACAACGCCGAGCTTGACGGATTTCAGGCGCGCCAACTTGTTGGCGATGTCGGCCACCCAGACGCGCGAACCGGATTGGCCGGTTTCCACCAGCAAGCGTGGAATCAACAATCGCAACGGCTGCGTTTCCGCGCGCGCGGACTTCGGCGAGGCAGGCGCCAGGAACGTCACCTGCACGAGCATCTCCGGTCGGACACTCGGCGGCGGCGCTTTGATCGCGACCTTGACCTGCAGCGTGTTCTTCTGAATGTCGGCTTGCGAGGTCACTTGAAGGACTTCGCCTTCCAGCGGTCCCTTGGGCGCGGCCGGCGTGTCAACGCGCACACGCTGACCCGGCAAGACACGCGGCACATCCTCGAGGCGCACGTCGGCGCGGACTTGCAGCAGGGTCGGATCGTACATGGTGACGACGGTGCTGGCATCCTGAAACGCGCCTGGGGCCAACCCCATGACGCGCATTCCCGGTCTAGCCACCAAGGACATGATCTGCCCATCCACCGGCGCCTTGATCGTCAGACGCTCAAACCGAAGCTTGGCGGCGGCCAAGGCGACGTCGGCTTGCTTGCGCCGCGCGTCGGATGCCTTGACGTTCGCCTCCGACTCGCCGACCGCACGCATCTCGTCGGTCTTTAAGTCGAGCCGCTGGCGCAGGGCATCGCGGCGCTGCTTCTGGGCATCCAGCTCGCGCTTGAGCCTAGCGTCACGTTGCTCTAACTCCGCGTGAACGGCGCATGCGCAATCGAATTCGCTTTTGGCCATTATCAGATCGACTGCCGCCAAGGCGCCGGAGCTAGCCGCCTGCTTCTTCCCCGCATAGCTCTGCTTGGTCGAGATCATCTTCGCTTTGGCGACGGTGATCTGAAACGGCAACGCAGCCAGCTCGGTCTCCTTCTGGGCGACCGTCGCTTCGGCCTCTCCGAGCGCCGCCTGCAAATGCACCGGTTTCTCCAGATTGGTGCGAGCAGCTTTGAGCGCGGCGTTCGAGTTCTCCAATTCAGCCTGACGCAGCTCCAAGTCGGCTTCGGCTGCTTGCAAAGCTAAGGCGGCGTCGGCTTCGATGAGGCGCGCGACCTTGTCGCCGGCCTTCACTTTCTGGCCTTCGACGACGAACATCTTTTCCACCACGCCTTCGGTGAGCGCCGTGACCAGGATCGGGGTCGGACGCGGTTCGACCCAGCCCGCGGATTGAAACAACGATGTTCCCTCCGTTTGCACCTCCATGCGCGTCGTCATCACGGGGACAACAGTCACGGAACGGGCCGGCAACAGGCTGTCGCGCGCCGCCCAGCCGAAAACGGCGACGAAGCCGGCAAGCACCACACCCGGCAGCACGAACCGGGTCCAGACGTGGCGTGACCGGCGCCGGGGCGCCGACGCTTCTCGGCGCACCGCCAATTGCCGAAGATCGACATTAGGATTCATGATGCACTCTCCCGGCGCGACTGCGTTCACTTCCGAACGAACAGACCGCTGCCCAAGATGGTGATGCCCGAATCGCCGGACTCGCCGTTGCCGTTGCGACGAGCGACGCCGCGCACGACGACGGTTTGCAGTTCCTTAAGGCTCATCGATTCTTTGGCGTCCTGCGCCAACGTCTTGCCGTTTTCGTCCACGAACTTCACGAGGACCGTCGCCTTGGCCAAATCGTCGGGCGCTTCGCAACAGTAGTCCCACGGAAACGGACAGTTGTCCCCTTCGCGGTCGCTGCACGATTTCAGCGACATGTCCACGATCGTGAACGCCGCTCGGCCGGTGAACGGCTTCACGCTGCCGCCGATCCGGCCCACGATGACGACCTCATCGCCGTTCTTCGCCTGTGTTTTGACTTCGAGAACGTCCTTGGCGCCAGCCGGCTCTTCGCCCAGGATGTACTTGTTGTCTTGGGCAACGGCTTGTTTCCGCTGGTCGTTCTCCTTGTTCGACGTTCCCGTCCGGACACAGCCGACCGTAAGCGCGGAGAGAAGTAGGAACGATCCGATCAGTTTTTTCTTCACGGCAAACTCCTTTTGAAGGTCAGACGGCTTTCAATCCTTCGGCAACGAGCATCCGCATGGCTCGAAGCGCCGGAGGAATGGCGCCGATGATCCCGAGTAAAAGTCCCGTACCGAATCCAATCAACAAAGCCACGCTGTCGACGCGCAGCACGAAAGCCCCCATGGTGAAGCGGACAGCGAGGCCATTGAGCGCGACCAGGGCGATGCTGGCGGCGATCAGGGAGCCGGCTGCCGCGAGCAGCGCTCCTTCCTGAATAAGTGAGAGGGCGATCGCGGGCCGGATAAAGCCGATCGTTTGCAAGGTGGCCAGCTCGCGCACCCGGCCGACGACCGCGCCGTACATGGTGTTGAGCCCGGCGAAAACGCCCGCGCCGGCCACCATGACGACAATGACCCACGCCAGTAATCGCACCGGCGCGTAGTGGTTGTGGAGGGCGAGATAATATGCGGTCTCCGGCGTGGCTTGCAGCTCGAGGTCGAGCCGTTCTTTGCAGAATTCGTCGACGTCGGCGAAACTTCCACCAGGAGCGAGCAGAATGGCGACGATGCTGAGATCCTGGCGCTTCAGGGCCTGTTGCAGATCGTCGAGTGCGCACCAGACTTCGCTCTCAAGCGTCGAACCAGCCGACACGAATCGGCCACTGATTTTCCAGGAGCGTCCTTCAAAATCCATTGTTCGACCGACGGCGAGGTCGGCCGCTCCGCGTCCGAGTTTCGTGGCGGCGAGACGGCCAACGAGCACTTCGCCGGGGCCAGGCCAGCTTCCTTCGATGATCTGAAT
>JACPZP010000199.1 GCA_016195405.1 Planctomycetota bacterium
CGCGTCAACTTCCTTACTGTCAATGGCCAGCTTCTGAGTCCCACGGAAAGCCGTTCTCCAGAGCGGAGACGATGCCCAAGAACGTTCCGCGGCGATAGAATTGGATGACCCACACCGAATGGTATCCTTCCCCATCAGCTCGTAAGTCGGCGTAGTAGTACCTGCAGAAGTCCTCGTCGAGAATCACTTCGGTAAAGCGATCGTGATACTCCGGCGCGAAGGGCACTCGATACACATCGGCAAAGACGCGCTTGTCGGGGATCGCCGTGCCGAGCTTGTGCCAATGGACGAGGCCGCGAATTGTTCTGCGGAGTACGGTCATCGCTTTGGCGACTTTGGCGGGGTGGACCTGAAGGTGGAGCCGGCCGTCCACCTCAACGGGCGTGAGATAGCTTAGCATTTCCGCGAGCCATTTCGGACCGCTCGCATGATCAAAGCTCCTCTTGATCGACCCGAACCACTGCTCCTCGGCGGCGGCGTTTCCTTCCTTTGACGCAAGGACCGCGACTATGCGAAACAGGCTCTCGGCGTCCTGCCAAATCTTCCTGCACTCCTCGCACTCGGGGACCACGGGCCACTGGATTTTCGGATCTTTGTCCGTCGGCCGCATGCTTCGCTGGATGACGTGACCTTTCGTGCGAGCAACGTTGGCTGTCCCGCAATACGCACACGGTTGCAGTATGGTCTTCGGCATGTCATCGACAATTCAAGAAAGCCCAGTATGCAGAGTCCGGTCAAACGCAGTTCCATGAAATTCGATTATATCGCCTCGCCCGCGCCAGAATGCTTGATGCTTAGAGCGATCCTCACGGTGGCATCCGTCGCCAGACCTGCGAGACCGCGCTATTGCCCCCGATGTTGAGTACGAATTGTTCGTTGGGTTGGATCCGGACGTGACGCTCTTAACAAACGGGACGGTGCTGGCCTGGTTGGCCATGCCGTCCGTTTCCAGAATAACCAATCGTTGCGCGCCCTTTCGGCCCAGCCCCCCCTCCCTTTGCGTCTTTTGAGGACGCGGAGACCTGGAGAAACGAATTCGTAAGCTCAGCGACCACCACACGCAGGTTCTGCAAGCGCAGGTACAGCGCAAAGATGGCCCGCACCCGCTCGGCTTCCTCGTCGTTGACGACCAACTCGCTGGTTTGGGGGATGGACGTCGTAGCCCGGGATGGGCATGCCGCCGGCCCATTTGCCTTTGCGCCGGGCGGCGGCGATCTTGTCGCGGGTGCGATACAGCGGCGCGACAAACAGGTGGCCGATAGCGGAGCCGCCCGCCCTCGGTTATAATCCGCGTGACGAAGAAGCACCTGACTTGGCGCGGATTCCGATGAATGACCCCAACCGCACCCGGACTGGCCCGTATTTGCCGGCAACCGTCGACGCGGTTGCCGCTGCAACACCGGAGCACATCGGTCGCTACCGGCTCGAGAGAATCCTGGGCGAGGGCGGCTTTGGACTGGTTTACCTCAGTGGATAGTGGCTAGTGCCCTGGTGGGACCGGCGTCCCGCCGGTCCGGACAGGCGAGACGCCTCTCCCACCGCCAGAGTTTGAAGCTACTTTCCGTGGTGGACTCCTGAAACAAAGAAACGAAAAAGAAAGGCAGCAAGTGAAATTCACCCTCGTTGAGTGGCAACTGCTGACTGCTTTGGTGAAATACCGCAACGGCTTGCTCTTCTCGGGAGTCTGGCCTTCCCACCCAGGAATGACCTCAATTCCGGTAACATCGATGATCTGGCACCGTACCGGGAATTCGTTGCCTTTTACGCCTCCCATCACTTGCCTTTCTTGTTCGTTGGTTTCTTGACCATCCGGTAGGCCGGCACCTTAGTGCGCCGGCCTGCAATCGTCGTGGCCGAGATGAAGATCATTTCCATTACGCCGGCGGTCAAGGCTTTCTTGACCATCTGCCGCACCCAGTCAGGGCCGCGACCACAGAGCTCGGCTAGCTCATTGGTAGTGAGGGCACCGGTGGGACGAGTCTGGTTGTTGGCGTGCAGCTTCTCCAGCTCTTGCTCGGTGGATTTGTTGGCAGGTGCGCTCACAGTTTCACTTCCTTTGAATGTTCAATGCGCCACACTTTGTGGAGCGTGTAAAGCTCGTCGTCGCCGCCTCGTACCAGGATGCCGCCCACTTGCGGGGTCGAAGTGCGGGCACCGGCGATCTTCCAGGCGAACGGAGTTTTGAGCTGCCAGCCCGGCGTCACCACTGCGGAGGCTTCGCCCCCTTCAGCTGCTAACTGAACCTTGATGTAACGGTGGCGGTGCGAGCGAACGATGATGGCCGGCGGCTCGTCGCCAAAGCGTCCAGCCCCGATGTACATCGCAGAAAGTTCGCCGTTGACGGCTGAAGCTCCGTGGGCGGTTGAGGAACTGGTGCCGATGTGGTGAAGAAAATGGACCAAACGGCCTCCGGGCGGCTTGCACGGTCCCTGGAGCGCAAACGAGGAGCTCGAGACCTCCAGGACCTGGGGAGTGACGCCGGGCCGTTGCGGGGGGCCGCCTGCGGAGGCGGTTGGTCCATTTTCTGTGCAGCCTGCTTGACTCCAGCGACCAGCCTTGGACTTGGCATCCTTGTTGATGTCCCAAGCCTCCGGGCAGGCACTGCCAAGAACGTTGTTTAGATATGCTCTTTGGCGACGCTGGCGAGGAAACGCCTCATGGCGGTTCATCGCCGAAGCGGCCGGCCTCAGCATACATTCTCCGGTCTGCCGCGAGGATTGGCCACCAGGCCGCCAGCGCGTCATCCCGCCGTCGAGGACGCGGGCGATGTTCGGGTGAACCATCATCGCGAGCGCTTGAGTTTCCTGCTCGAAGCGGGCCAGCACAGCTTTCGAGTCCATGCCGGTCTTGATGAGCTTGAGCGCGACCTTGCGTTTGACCGGTTCCGTCTGCTTGGCAACACAAACTTCGCCCATACCGCCTTCGCCGATCTTTTCGACCAACGTGTAGCGGCCCGCGATTACCAGACCCGGTTCGACCGGCGGGCGGTAGTCGGTGGTGCCGGGTTGGGGCGCTTTGTCGGGTTGCGGCGTGTGAGCTCCGGTGGCATCCAGATCGTGTTCGCCCGCGCCGGAATCGACGGTCATATCTCCTGGCGTGGCTGGAGGTAACGCCGCGGCGTCGCCCACCCCGGGGTTCGCCTCGCTCAGGAACGCCCCCGGGTCGTCGTTAGCCCGGAGCAGCGCCTTCACGCGCTGCCGCACGGCCACGTCGTCGCCGCAAGCTTCGGCGACAAAGGCGGCTCGGTCCGCCGGCGCTCGGTCCAGCGCATCCAGGAAAATATCGCGGGCGTTCTTCGGTGCGGCCATGGTCGTCTCTCAGTCCAGTAGCTTCTATCCCCCAAAGCGCAGGCGCGGCAGGGGAACCGGGTCATGGCTTGGCCGCCGTTTTGGGGCAGGTCTTCAGCATGGCAAAGATTGCCGCCTTGATCGCCTCGGGGATCGGTCCGGCTTGTTCGATGGCTTGGATTAGGCGGGCCTTGGCGGGGTCGTTTTGCGTTTCGTGGGCCAAGGTTTGGGCCAAGTTTTTCTGGGAACCGCGTTTTTCCTTGGGTTTTTGTAGAATGGCAATGGTCTTCGGAACCATAGGTTGGGGGTTCAAGTCCCTCCGGGCGTAATGAGTGCTTCCCACTCATGCAAGAACCAGCTCACACGAGTGAATTCCCCGGACGCGACGATCCGCTCATGGTCGCGCTGACGGAGGAGCTTGTCGAACGATGGGCCAAAGGCGAGCGCATTCCTGTTGAGGAATTGCTCGATCGGTATCCGCAATTATGGGAAGAGCCCGCGAAAGCGGTTGAACTCATCTATGAAGAGATTTCCCTCAGGAGTGAGAATGGGGAATCGAATGCAGCCGAGCAAGTGCTCGAACGGTTTCCGCAATGGCGACAACAGCTTGAAGTGATGGTGGAGTGCCATCGCCTTCTCGAAACGCCGCTGGAGTCCCAGCTTCCGGAAACGGGCGAGACCGTGGCCGGCTTTCACCTGCTCGAGGAATTGGGGCGCGGGGCCAGAGGCAGGGTGTTTTTGGCCAGTGAACCGGCATTGGCGGATCGGCCTTGCGTGCTCAAGATAACGCCCCTCGACGGACGCGAACACCTCAATCTCGCGCGTCTTCAGCACACCCATATCGTCACGCTTTATGCGGTCCACGATGATCCCGTACGGAACCTGCGGCTATTGTGCATGCCGTACTTCGGTGGAACCACATTGGACCGCTTGCTCGGAGCTTTCGCCGCGGCGCCAACGCAGACTGAAGCCGGCGCTCGCTTCCTCGAGTTGTTGAATCAAGGCGGATTGGAAGCTTCGGGGCCCGCCAAGCAGATGTTGGCGCGCTTGTCGTTCGTTGAGGCGATCTGTTGGATCGGGAGCTGTTTGGCCGACGCGCTTCACTATGCCCACGGAAGCGGCCTGGTGCATCTCGATGTAAAGCCGGCCAACGCTCTCATGGCCGCCGACGGTCAGCCGATGTTGCTGGATTTTCACCTCGCCCACAAGGCCCTGAACGCGGGCGAACACGTTCTCGACGGTCTCGGCGGAACTCCGGGATACATGGCCCCGGAGCACAGTGCCGCCCTGAATGCGCTTGCGCGCGGGAATCCGATACCGAATACCGTGGATTGTCGCGCCGACATCTACAGTCTTGGGGCGATGCTGTACGAAGCCCTGGGAGGCCGCCTTCCGTTTGACGCTGCCCTCTCGCAGCCGCTTTACCGAATCAATCCAGCGGTCACCCGCGGCCTCTCGGATATCGTGGAGCGCTGTTTGAGTCCGGCGGCCCAAGATCGCTACGCAGCCGGTCTCGATCTGGCCGAAGACATGCGGCGTCATATGCACCACGAGCCGCTGCGCGGCGTCCGCAATCGCAGCATCCGCGAGCGCTTGACCAAATGGCGCCGGCGTCGGCCGACGGCGCTGCGTGTTTTCTTGATGGTGCTTTTCCTTCTCGGCGCGCTGGGAGCGGCGAGCTACGGCTTCGTCGCCCACTGGAATCAACAGCGGCAGGAGGCCGAGAGGGCGCTCGCCGAGGGCCGCCGTGACGCCAAATCCCGCGGACGCCACGAGGAAGCCATTGAACGGCTAAAGCGTGGCCGGGAGTTGGTATTAGCCCTGCCTTTTCACGATGACCTCGTACGGCAATTCGATGAAGAACTTGCTTGGGCCATGGAGGCCAAAGAAGCGTCGCTTCGCCGACAGGCACTGCGTGAGATACACGACCTCGCGGAGAGGATGAGAGCACTAGTGAATGTGGAAGGGATTCCTTTTGGTCAGTTGGCGACACTAGAGCGGAGTTGTAGCGAGTTGTGGTCGAAGTCAGCGCAGTTGGCGAACTGGTCGGAATTCGCCGAATCACCCGAAGCTCAGGCCGACCTTCTCGATTTGGCTTTATTCAGCATCCAACTTCAAGTTGAATTGGCGCCGCCCGAAAAACAGGAAGCAGCCCGGATCAATGCGCTGAAGGCCCTGGACGACGTCGAAGCGCGGTTTGGCACGAGTCCGGTGTTGAATTTCGAGCGCACACGTCATCGGGACGGCGGACATCAATCCGTTGCAAAACTGCCACGAGGCGCGGCGAAGTCGGCTTGGGAGCATTGCGTTTTCGGCCGAGCCTATCTGCAAGCCAACGAGCTGGACCGCGCAGCTTGGCATTTGCGGCAAGCATTGGCGGAGAAGGCGAACGCGTATTGGCCCAATTACTATCTTGGGCTGTGCAGTCATCGCCAAGGCCAGTACACCGAGTCCACGGCGGCATTCAGCGTCTGCATCGGGGCCGCCCCTGATGTTGCCGCCGCATACTTTAATCGCGCTCAGGGATATGCCGCGCTGAAGATCAAGGATTTGGCCCTGGCTGACTACGATCGGGCACTTCGCTTGGATGGAAATTTGGCGCCGGCCGCCTTGAACCGCGGAATGCTGCACTATGAAAGTAAACGCTTCCAAGAAGCAGAAGCCGACTTGCGTCGAGCGCTCGATCTAGGCATGAACCCGGCGATGGTGCATTTCAACTTGGCGCTAGTGTCGCTAGCGCGCGCCAACCCAGTAGATGCGAAAAAACATCTGCAGCAAACTCTTTCGCGCGAGCCTGGTCATAAACAAGCACGGGAATTGTGGAATGTGCTGGGATCAGCCAAATAGGCTCAATGTCAAATAGACGCATGATCGGCTGATGAACCCGAGGCGCGGAGGCGGCGCTACATTGCCCATTAGTGCAACGCGCCTGCGCCCCGGGTTGCAAGAGCCGGAGGACCTTACCTCTAGAAACGTATCTGGACGATGTCGACGAGCGCACGATCACGAAGATTTTGGGCGAATTTCTCGAAGACACTGGCCCGCGTCGGGCACTTTCTCAGAATGAGGGTATGGGGGAGAGGATGGCGGACAGTTCGAAGTAGCAAGGTGCGCGCGCGCTGGCAAACGATGCAATCCATAAATTGCTTCGCATCAATAAGTTATGGGGATCGGATCATTGCGCTAGGCCAAAGGCTGCAATTCCACACTGTGCATAACAAAATGGACCGATGAGCAAGTGCCCACGCGTCGGTTCGCGTGAGAGTCTCAAGATTCTGGCGTTGAATTAGATGCGTCATTTTGTGCGCCGTTTGAACATTCCATGCTGGACGGCGCCGGAAGATTTTACCAAGAAATCTCTTGTTTCTACTTTACCTGAGGTCAAGCTGGTTCGATAATTGCCCGAAGGAAGCGCGGGCGATAGTCCCACACACGATCCCGTTCCGCATACCCCGTCAACGATTACTAGCGTCCATTGGACAGGAGAATGGGTCAGATGGTTAGGCTCTTTGCACGCGCGCGGAATAATCGCACCTCTCTTCGAGAGACCAAGCGTTGCTTGTCTTTGGAATGCCTCGAGCAACGCTCCCTGCCAAGTGGATCTCCATTATCGCCGCCGCTGGAACCCCATGGCCCAGTTAAGAGTGTTTCGCACGAATCCGACATCCACGAGATTCGAATAGTCACAATCCATGATTCGAACGCAATCCATGATTCGGAAGATTCTGGCAATGCCGTTGCTGATGCGGCGCGCGACGCGGATCCGATGCGACTCCACCTCGGGGATCAAACTGACCGTATCGGATTGGAATCATCCCCAGACCGAATGGAGTCGCCGCCTCAAAAAGCGGACGAGTCAGAGCTAACCCCGCGCTTGGATCACAAGGACGACTCAACGGATCATGCCCAAGCTAACCATGCCCAAGCTAACCATGCCCAAGCTAACCATGCCCAAGCTAACCATGCCCAAGCTAACCATGCCCAAGCTAACGATGCTCAAGCTAATCCTGCTCAAGAAAATCACGACGATGCGCCCCAGGGTTTACAAGATGATCAGGATGTCGAACGCCCTGAAGAACAGTTGAATTGCGATGAATTAGCGGCGCCATCGGTAGAGGACCAATTCGAAGGCAGCACTGGACCAGAGCATTCAAAGGACAATCCACACAATCCCATTGTGGATCGCGACAACGACGATGATTCACCTGGGCCGGCTTCCAATCAACAAGACTCGGAAGATCATCAACGCGCAGGTGAGCATCAAAACGAGGGTGAGCATCAACACGAGGGTGAGCATCAACACGAGGGTGAGCAACAACATTCCGGTGAGATTGTCACCCCTCCGCATGTCCCATCCAACAGCGGCGGTGAGGCGATGGGCAATTCGTGGCAGGCGGAAGAGCCTGAACCGCATGGGAGTTGGCCGCACGCCGCCGACCCAACCGGCTCTCTCGTCTCCCATTCCATTAATCCGCACTCCATTTCGGATGGCTCACCTGGCGAGGCGACGACGCAACCGATTCCTAGTCCTTCCGAATCATCAGAGGGAGCTTCCAAAGCGCCGTTCCTAAGTGACGGCGCCGTCGGTAAGTCTGCACAAGTACATGAAGCTTCCAAAAAGGCTCAGCAGGCGCCCGGTTCGGCGACAGGAGCGGAGGTCGGTTCGGCACTGCCCGGTGGACAGACTGCCAGCCAGCTTGGGCGCGGAAGCGTCGAAGGAGGGGGTGCAAGTCCCGAGGCTGGCATCGGCGCCAGTTTCAACAATGGCCACGCGACGCCCGCAGTCGAATTGGCCGCGTTCTCCGCGTCCTCCGTGCAATCGGATCAGGTGTCCCAAATGCTGGTGACCTCTCCGCAGCTCGCAGACCTTATTCCCGACGCGGTCCCGGTGTCCGATTTGTCGGCCATCAACGCCGCCTTTGAAAACATGCTGTCGCGTGTTCAGAATGCCGCTGAGGAATTCATTGGACAGCTTCCCGTTCGTGAGACATGGATGCCTTGGGTCATAGCGGCAATATTCGGCGCCGCCGCCACGGAAGTGACCCGCAGGCAGCTTCGCGCCTCAGCGACCGCGAAGTCCCTCTTAGCTTCGCCCCTGTCCAGGCAATCGTCCTGGTATCGCGCCGGCTCAAAAGACACGGACCGATGAGCACGCTTTCGCTTCAGGACCTGCTGGACAAACTGTGCAGCGGAGACCCTGTGTCCGCGGAGGCGGTCTTCCGCGAATACGAGCCTTATTTGCGCAAGGTCGTGCGGAGGCTTCTCCCGCATTGGCTGCGATCGAAGTTTGATTCCATCGACATCGTGCAATCAGCCTGGAGCGACGTCCTTCAAGGATTTCGCAATGCCGGCTGGCGCTTCGAAAGTCCCGGTCAGCTTCGTGCCTTCCTGGTCAAAGTCACGCGCAACCGTTTTCTCGACCGGTATCGCCAGCTCAAACGGGTCGGCGAAAATGAGGAACCTCTATCCGGCCCAATCTTGAGCGCTTTGCCTGCTAGTGGTGAACCTTCACCTAGCCAGCTTGTTCAAGCAGATGACTTGTGGCAGAAAATGTTGTCCGCTTGCAAGCAGGAACATCGTTCCATTCTACTTCTCAAGCGCCAGGGCGCCTCGATGTCGGAAATCGTCGCCCAGACGGGCCTCCATCCGGGGAGCATTCGGCGCATTCTCCGCCAGCTCGCCGGGCAGGTGGCACTCTCGCAGAACGCAACATGACTTGGTGTCATTCAAAATCAACTTTGTAGCTGAATTCGTCAGAATTCGGGTAAGCCCGAACGCTAACGAGTTCAGCTACCGGAGGTCCAATCAATCGTTGTGAAGCTGAACGTTGTCCGTCTTCGTGACCGTGTCGTTGGCGCCGGCTTCAATCGAGGCCTTGAGACGAGCGAGCCCCGTGACACCGCCGACGGCTGTATTGTCGATGACGTTCAGTGTCAGGTTGTTCGTGCCGGAGTCGTCTTCCACGTTGGCCCTCAGCTTGCCGGTGCTTTCCGCATCGACGGTGACCGTGACGGCGATATTGTCGTTGCCGCTGCCGCCCTCCGCCTGAACGGAAAAGCGGCCGTTGAGCAGGCCTCCGTAGGTGGCGGTGAGTGCATCGTCTCCCCTGCCCCCCTCCATGTTGATCGAGGCGCTGGCACCCGCGAGGACGCTGGCGAAGTTGGCAGTGATGGTGTCGTTGCCGGCGCCTCCTTCGACGTTGACCCGCAATTTGCCGGCATTGACGCCCGCGGTGAAATCGAGCGTGGCAGTGTCGTTGCCCTTGCCCAGTTGCATGTCGATGGACTCGGATGCGGCCAAGGCGCCGGTCAATGAATAGGTGACGCTGTCGTCGCCTCCTTTCGTGTCCACAATGATCTTCTTGATGCCGGCGCCGGTGGCAGACGTGCCGTCAATCGTTCCGGTGACGTTCCCCTGACCATCGTCAACGATGCTGACCGTATTGGCGTTGGCGTCGCCGCGCATGATCAACGTCGAGCCGTGGACGACGGCGCTGATGCTGGGGCAATCACGGCGCTCCAACGTGTCGAGCGTCGGGACAAAACGGTCGAACAGCCGCCGGTTTTGCGAGTGGAACCAACTCATTGCGATCTCCTCAAGTGCTGTGATGGAAGTGTGAACAATGCACGACTTTGCCCCGACAGGCGGAGGAGGACGCCTGTGCGACCGAAGCGATCCTTCGGCATTTCGGAAACGCACATGACGGTGGCACGGACGAGTCTCGGGGCAAACGGGAATACGGAAGTCGAGGCGCAAAGCGCGCGCGCTTTCTCATAATTTTGCGTTTATTAAGATGGGCAATTTGCCGGAAGCGATTTGCGGAATCGCCCGGGCCGCTTGTAAACTCCGGGCGGAGACGCAATGACCCTGTCACCCGATGACGCAACCATCGCCGACCTTCTCGACGGTCTCAACCGTGGCGACTTGACTGCGGCGGAGAGCATTTTTCGGCTTTACGAACCGTACCTGCGGCTCGTGGTTCGGAAGAAACTGTCCTTCAAACTGCGGGCTAAGTTTGACTCGGTCGACGTCGTTCAATCGGTCTGGGCCGATTTGCTTGTCGGTATTCGCGACCAGGATCGGCGCTTCAACAATCCCGATCATCTGCGTGCGTTTCTAACCAAGGTTACCAGGCACCGTTTCTTGGACTGGCTGAGGCAACACCGTCGCGCTCTGGAAACTGAGCTTCCTTTGCATGAGTCCTCGCGCGGCGCTAATGCCGTCTGCCCACAGCCTACCCCGACCGAAAATCTGCAAGCGAGCGATCTCTGGGAAAAGTTGCTGGCAATTTGCCCTC
Organism: Planctomycetota bacterium; assembly: GCA_016195405.1. Classification (GTDB taxonomy): domain Bacteria; phylum Planctomycetota; class Planctomycetia; order Gemmatales; family Gemmataceae; genus JACPZP01. The sequence goes on from JACPZP010000199.1 coordinate 10,585, forward strand.
CGGCCCATCGAGACCTCCTAATATGGAAGCGGCAAGGCGCCTCGCTCGAGGAGTTGGCGGCCAAGACCGGGCTGCATCCCAGCAGTGTGCGCCGCATCCTGTATGACCTGTGCCGGCGCCTGGCGCTTGAAAGGCAGGAAGCTGCTCCATCTGAGCACGCCGTCAGCACATTCACGCGTCATTAAGTTGAACGTTTTCTCTTTTCGGCGAATAGGTCTTCGGCCTCGGCCTCGCGCTTAAGGTCCGCAAGCTCCTTGAATCCGTTTCGATTGTAACGGCACTTTCCACCCAAACTGCCTGTGTGACCTGTACGATCGGTGATTTTCACATCTAAAAATCCCGAATCTAGCACTGGAAATCTTGAATCGAGCAAAGGACTCAAAACTTTAGTTCATTTGTGGCGCATTTTTTCTTGCCGGAGCGAACTTTAGCGGTTTGGCTGGCGAGAGTGTACAAACAGGAACAGGGGGACGCGCATGAGGCGCTGTATCCAGGTCGCAAAATTGACGGTAGTTGTAATCTTCTCGATCATCTGTCTAGTTTGTTCAAGCCGCGCTTTTGCACAGTCGGAGATTTCGAAGGCTTCATCCGTTGGCGCGGCGGCTTTGATTGAGGCCGGGACACCCGCGAAAAAACAAGAGCCGGGCAAACTGCAAGAAGACAAGCCCACGATCACTTTTCGCGAAGAGCCTTGCAACGAATGCCCGCCCGAGCCGTCCTTTTGGGAAAAGAACCCACCCGTCCGGATCTTCCCGCGACTTGGCAATTTCCCGGTCCCACCCAGCGGCGAAGGCTACTATTCCGCTCTCGACTTCATCACGGACAACTGGCGTCAGAAGCCCCCGAATTTCCCCTATCCGCCGTCTTGCTTCATGCCTTTTCCCTTCTACGACGCCGACTTTCGTTACTTGGACAATCCCAACAACACGCAACACGATTATCTCGATTGCTTGCACCGCATCCATCTGGGCAACTGCTGGCTTTTCAGCACCGGCGGCGAATTCCGCTTGCGCTATGAGAACCAGCTGGACCGCCAGCTTAGCGGCAAGGACGACGTCTATGACCTCACGCGGGTTCGCGTCTACGGCGACTTGTGGTATGGCAACAGTTTCCGCGTCTACGTGGAATACATCAACGCCCAGAGCTTCAATCAGGACTTGCCGCCGGCCATCATCGACCGCAACTTTTCCGATTTGCTCAACGCCTTCGTCGACATCAAGCTCGCGGACCTGCCGGGCCAACCCGCGTATCTCCGCATCGGCCGCCAGGAAATGCTCTTTGGATCGGAACGCTTGATTTCGCCGCTCGACTGGGCGAACACGCGACGAACCTTCCAAGGCGTGCGGGGCTTCCACCAAGGCGAGAAGTTCGATGTCGACCTCTTCTGGGTACAGCCGGTGATCCCCAACGTCACCCGCTTCGACTCGGTCGACAACAACCAGAACTTTGCCGGCCTGTGGACCACCTACCGGCCGCAAAAGGGACAATTCCTGGATGCTTACTATTTGTTCCTGGACAATACCAACAAGGTGACGCAACTCGGCTTGGTGACGGCCCCCTATAACGTCAGCACCTTCGGCACGCGCTATTGCGGCGACAAGAATCACTTCCTCTGGGACGTCGAAGGCATGTTTCAATTCGGCGAGCGCGGCTCGAGCGAAATCGTCGCCGGCGCGGGCACCCTGGGCGCCGGCTATAACTTCGCCAATCTGCCCATGAATCCGACGTTCTGGGTCTACTACGACTACGCCTCCGGCGATCAGCATCCCAACAGCGGCGATTTCCAGACCTTCAACCAACTCTTTCCTTTCGGCCATTATTACTTCGGTTGGTTGGATTTAGTCGGCCGGCAGAACATCCAAGATTTTAACATGCACCTGTTCCTCTATCCGACGAACTGGATCACGCTCTGGTCGCAATACCACAACTTCCAGTTGGCAAGCTCGACGGACGCGCTCTACAACGCCGCCGGCAAAGCCATCCGGCGCGATGCGACCGGAAGGGCCGGCAACGACGTCGGCAACGAAATCGACTTCGTCGCCAATTTCCACCTAGGCCCCCACTCCGACGTCGCCGTCGGCTATTCCAAGCTGTTCGCCGGCAGGTTCATTCGCCAAACCGGTCCTCCCGGCTCGCCGGAGTTCACGTTCGTGCAATATACGTATCGGTGGTGAGTCGACGTAGGACGGATTTGCAATCCGTCCTCAGGTGTACATGCCTTTCATTCCACGCACACGCACGGTTTCAAAACGGGGTCAGGACCTCTAAAATCACAGGTCCTGACCCCCTTTTTTTGGACCTCTTATGTTGCATTGCGCGCACGAGTTTTGTACCCCCTCCCCACGCGCATGCCACTAGAAGCGGTTTCAAAACGGGGTCAGGACCTCTAAAATCACAGGTCCTGACCCCCTTTTGAAACCGCTTCTACCGACTTTGAACGCGCATGCTCGATATGTTACGATCGGGAGGATGGATTGCGTTGCGCTTGCACATTTCACACCCCCCCCTTCCCGCAAACAGGCACCCCCCCATGTTCGACGGCCAACATCAGGACCTCTCCATCGGCACCTCCATCGGCACCTCCAACGCCCGATTGCAGCAGGAACCACGCAAGATTCCCTGGATTTGGGAGGGCGTGGTTGCCGAAAAGGCGATCACGCTCTTGTCCGCGCCGGAGAAAATCGGCAAGACCACCCTCTTGAGCTTGTTGCTTGATCGCCGCCGGGCCGGCGGCCAGCTCCTGGGACGCACCGTCTACCCCGGCAAGACCGTCCTGTGCTCCGAAGAGAATGAGCTTCTCTGGACTTTGCGGCAGCCGCCGCTCGACCTCGGGCCCAACGTCATCTTCCATACTCCCGAAAGCCTGTCGCCGACGCGCGGCGGCTGGCGCGACTTCACGCATGAGTTGAGCGAGATCCGTGATTTCAATCTGCTGGTGATCGACACCGCCGCCAACTTCATTCCGCTCGCTCACAAAAGCGCCCGGCTGCGGCGCTGGGCGCTGGCCAAGCTGCGCTTCTGGGCCGATTACGACGTCGGCATCCTCGTTCTCAACCAAAGCCGCTACTTCCACCGTCCCCTTGCAGCCTACGCGGACATGGTCATCGAGATGGCCATGCCGCGCGGCCATTCTCCCCTCTCCCCTTATGGGAGAGGGGCGGGGGGTGAGGGCACGCGCCGCCGCGTGCTGACCGGCGTGGGCCGCTACCCCGGCACGCTCCAAACCGTCCAGGCCGAGCTAAACGCCGCCGGCACCGACTACCTTCTGTTGCCCGACAGCCCACCGCCTGGCCCGCCGCTCGTGGGCACATTGCAAAAGCTCCTGGAGGGCAGCCCCACCCCGCTCACGCGCCAGGAATTGCTCGCCCGCTGGCCCGGCGACCCCCCGCGCCCCGACACCCTGTGGCGCACCCTCACGCGCGGCGTGGAAACGGGAATGTTCACGACCACCGGCGCAGGGACGAAGAGAGACGCGTTTCGGTATGGCATGACGTGTACGCCCGGGACGGCAGCAGAGCAAGATTTGCTATAATTGGTTCAGGAGTTTGTCGGACCATCAGGCGGACCCAACCCCGCAGGTAGCGTCAGGGTGATCGTCTACATTTGGGGAAATCTGACTTCTGACAACTTCACGCCCCGTCCAGGGAAGGACACCATCGGCCGGCGAGGGCAACAGCCTGGACTGTCGGCCTCGGACGAGATCCCTGCTGGCAGAAAGGCCCAAGGTATCGACGTTGACAAACTCAAGCCGCCTTTAGGCGTGATTCCCGACGATCCTAAGCAAGGCGGCATACCCGGACACTTCGCCATCGCTCCTGTCGACGATAAGGGCGAGGTCAACGTCAAGCAATTGGAGGTCTGGGCCATGGCGCGTGGCACGGGCCAAACTCATGAGTTCACGCAGATCGTGCTCGATGCGGTCGTAGAGCCCAATGCCAAAGGAGGTAGTCCATGACGCGGCCCGTTGCCCAAACCCACAATTTGAACGAATTGGAATGCGTGCCGAGTTCGGATGTCAGTCCCGACTTGTGGACCGTGGTCCACGAACAAGTCCAGGAGCAGCTCGCCTTATTGGAAAGCGAAGTCCGCCGGCGAGTGGCTGAAGTGCGGGTGGACAAGGGGCGCACAAGGGGAGAGCGATACTATCTCTTTACTTATCGAACGTTCTCGATACCAGGCAGCGGCCTTGACCCAATCGTCACTGGTGTGACCTTCACGCCAGCCAAAGGGAGCGTGTCCGTTGATGCCGACGTGAGCGGAGAGCAAACCGGCGATTGCATCGCGACCGTGCCAAGCAAGACCGTTGCGAATTCCAGGGAAGACTTACTGGCAGCCGCCGGGGAGTCGGCTGGAAAGCTCTGCCAGTGGGGCGAAGCAATCGCCCTGGCACTGAAGGACCCGTCTCGCAGAGGAGAGTGAGCTTTTTGTAGAAGCCACATGCACAGGTGAAGGGCCACGGCTGCTCTCCATGGTCTGGGCGAAAACCGCACCGACTACCTTCTGTTGCCCGAGGGCCCGCCGCCTGGCCCGCCGCTCGTGGGCACATTGCAAAAGCTCCTGGAGGGCAGCCCCACCCCGCTGACGCGCCAGGAATTGCTCGCCCGCTGGCCCGGCGACCCCCCGCGCCCCGACACCCTATGGCGCACCCTCACCCGCGGCGTGGAAACGGGAATGTTCACCACCACCGGCGCAGGGACGAAGAGGGACGCGTTTCGGTATGGGATGACATGTACGCCCGAGCCGGCAGCGGGGCAAGATCGGTGAAGGCCTCGCGGGGGTCCCAGGAAAGAGGGAAAAAGGAGTGACACCGATTCTGCGGTACGTAGTGATCGGTCGAAAAGACTTGCTAGAATGCACACCGGATATGACATCGTCAGCCTGTTAGTCTCTGGGCTTCGGATGTCGGTTCCATCTGACCAACGCAGCAAATCGCGTACTCGGTGCTTCGGTGTGTCGGGACCGACGCGGGTCATAGCAGCGCCGTGCTACTACTACGACGTTTCCCCCAATCGCGGGTTGCACCTGCCGAGAATTGTGTTAGAGTCGAAGTTCGTTGATGGTTCGGCAGCCGCATCCACCTGATCGAGGCCATCCTACGTTGTGACAATATTGGCATGGAACAAAACCCCCTGCGCACGGCGCACCCCAGCGCCCGGTCGCCCCTGAAGTATCGAGTCGGTCCTTCTGGCCTTCACATTTTCGACCGACAAACCGGAATCAATCTTCTCTTCGACGAAGTCCGGGCACGCCAGTCTCAGTGGGCTGCTGCGCCCCGGCAGGTCTCTGTGGCTGTAACGAATGCCTGCGATCTCGCATGTCCCTACTGCTACGCACCGAAAACTTCGGCAACCTTGGATTTTGACTCGGTCGTCGAGTGGTTAGAAGAACTAGATGCCAACGGTTGCCTGGGAGTTGGGTTCGGAGGCGGCGAACCAACCGTTTATCCGCGTTTCGCGGAATTGTGCCGAAAAATCGCGCATGAGACCGCTTTGGCGGTAACCTTTACGACTCATGCCCACCGGCTGAATAACGAACTTGCTTCTGCTCTAGCCGGGAACGTGCACTTCGTGCGTGTCAGCATGGACGGGGTCGGCGATACTTACGAGTCACTCCGGAGTCGATCATTCAGTAGCCTGTGTCTGCGCCTCGAACTTGTCCGGCAAATCGCGTGTTTTGGAATCAATTTCGTTGTGAATAGTCAAACTCTTGCCGACCTGGACGCCGCAACCGAGTTTGCTGCGGAAATAGGAGCGCTCGAGTTTCTATTGCTGCCAGAACAGCCCACTTGGGGTAGGACCGGAATTGACGAGAACACCGCGTTGGCTTTGCGCCACTGGGTTTCTAACTACCGTGGCAGCGTACCGCTCACGGTGAGCACAGCTGGTGCGGCCGGCCTCCCGACGAGTAACCCGCTCCCGAATGAGACAGGACTTCGCGCGTACGCACACATTGACGCATCAGGTATCCTGAAGACCTCATCATTTGAAAATGCCGGTGTAGCCATCGGCGTGGACGGCGTAATGCGAGCACTTGAAGTTCTAAGAACTCGGGTGGAGGAGAACGAATGAAACTCTGGTTCGGGTACGGCTCTGAGCATTCGATGAATCTCGTCATGATTGGTCGGTTCGAAGACGCGCGTGACGCCGTAAGGGCAAAACAACTGATCGACCGAGTTATTGAAAAAGTAAGCGAGGATGTCGCCGCCGGGCTCATCGATTTCGACGGCTCAACTGAGCGATTCAGCAAGGAGATGACGGAATTTTTGCAGAACGAGAAGGTCTACAATCTTGCCCCGGCGGAGCTTGAGCAGTTCGCCTACGACGTGGCCGTCGAAGTCAAGGGCAGCACATTGGTGCTGAGAACCGACGAATGCGACGTGTCGGCTTTTCTGAAACTTCTTATCGACCACCGTGCGCGCGTCGAGGTTTTTTCTGCCCATCACCATCCGGAGACTAAGAGCGACGAAAAAGTCTAAAGTCAACAAGCGTGGAGGCGTCATGCCGGCGGTAAACTGGAACGTATTCGAGAAACTACCCGGTGCACCGGACCGCAACTTCGAGACGCTTTGCCGTGCATTGGTCCGCCGTCACTACGGGCGGTTCGGTGACTTTCGCGCGCTCGCAAATCAACCTGGTGTTGAGTTTCACCTGAAACTACACTCCGATTGCTCGTTAGGGGAATCCGGCCGATGGTATGGTTGGCAATGCCGCTGGTACGACCATCCGCGCGGGAGGGCGTTGGGGTCGGCTCGTCGAACGAAGATTGCTGGCGCTATGGCCAAATCTGAAGCGGTGCTTCCTGGCCTGACCGATTGGGTGTTGTGGACTCGTTGGCCGCTTACCGAGTCGGATCAAAAATGGCTCGACAAGTGCAAGACGCGAATGCGCCTGCACCAATGGACAAGCTTGGAAGTTGAAGAGCACCTCAGCGGCGACGCAGAGATTTTCCGGGGAACTTACTTTGGAGAACTTGTACTCACCTCAAGTGTCCTCGCGGCTCTGCACGAGAAAGCGGTCGCGCCGATCGGACGACGTTGGCACCCCGAAGTGCACCAACGTATCAATGTCGAGCGCCAGTTACGGCGCATTCTCGGAGAATCTGAGTATTGGGACGATTTACAAAAACTCGCAGATCAACTCGACAAGGACACTGCAGCTATCCAAGCTGACACGCGTCAGGTCGATTCTGAGTTATCTGACGCTACTGCCGACGTCGCCAGATGCAGTCACGGAGCGGCATCTCTTCTCAAAGCCGCGCATGCTGCCCTTCTTGGCGGCGACTTTGACATTGTGCGAGAGTGTATATTCAATCAGTCCTTCATTCCACCCGCGAGGGCCACTGCCCTGCCACATCAATTGCGTGCGCGGCGCGGGCGCGCTGCATTGTCGGTAACCAATGCACTTGGCGACATCCGCAGTGCCGGCAGTCTGTTGAAGGAACTCATTGCTTGTTTGGGAAAGCGATTGGTAGCGGTTCTGGCCGACGCTGGATGCGGTAAGACCCATCGTAATTGTTTAGCGCCTACTCTCGTCATTCGGCGCTGATCTTGCATTTTCACAAAAACTGGCGCAGCTGGGCGGCTGGCGATTTTCTATGCTGGCAGCATGGAAGCTCAGAGCAGGGATGA
>JACPZP010000200.1 GCA_016195405.1 Planctomycetota bacterium
CCAGAGGCCCTGATGGTTGTAGGTGAAGGAGACCGAGCCAACCGCGTCGGAGGCGTCCGTGAGCTGGTCGAGTTCGTTCCAGACCAAATCCACGAGGCGGTCGCCGGGATAGGCGATCCGGGTGGGCCGACCGCGACGGTCCGGGATCGAGGCGACGGTGGCGGTGCCACTCGAAAAGGCGAAAAGCTATGGGTTGACCCCTGCGATGGGTTGACCCCTGCGACGATCTTCTGATGCAATCTCAACGTGTCGTGATGAGTAGCCATTATCAAGAACTGACCCCTTTAGATGACCCCTTTAGAAAGCCGCAATGCAAGGGGGAAGTGCTGTCGGCAACCGCGTGCAAACCTCTGCCGAAATCAGATAGGGCCTTGTTGCGATCAGGACATCTCTTTGCCTTGTTTTGCTGGTCTTGCAGGAACTGTACCCATCCCCGCGCCAGCAGAATCCGGCCGGGTCGCTCAGGAGTTCGCGGATGAGCCGGTCGCCAAGGCTAGCCACTTCAAGCCCCCGACTCTACTCTACCCAGCATTGCTTCCGCATCTTGGCGCACGTCTTGGGTGGTCGCCTCCTCTCGAATGGCCGATTTGGCCACCGATTTCAGGGCCACCCGGTCGGTCTCGTTCCTTGACCAGTATTCAAGTGGAACCGACTTCAATGAAGCCAGGAGTTCACCCTCGTACTTCTCGCCCGCAAGCGGCTGGGATTCCAGCAGCCTCAATGCACGAGGCACCATGTGCTCAAGGTGGATGTTTTGCCCGATTGCCCTAGCGAGGTCCTCCACGGAAAGTTGGTCCAGCGGGACTTCACGAACGCAACGATACCACCCAGGCAGCGGATACTCGTCGCCCGAAAGCGGTCCCGGCTCTGGGATGCCCTTCTGGCGGTCCAAGAGAGCGAATGTCAGCGGGGAGGATCTGCTTTCAGTCATAGGCCAGCCCCCTGTATGGCCTGCCGGATCTCCTCAATTGCCGCTTCAGCCTGCTGTCGGACAGCAACTATCGCTGGGTCAGTGGCGTCTTGAAGAGCGGTTACATTGTTTTCCAAGCCGCGAAGACTGCCAAGCAAGTCCTGCACATGATCCCATGTGCCGCCACTAGGTTTCGGAACCGGATTGCCCACCATGTCGCTGACTGCGCCCGAGATGTCACCTTTTGGTCCCGGCTTGCAGTTTTTCGTCAGGATGTTTTTGAGTTTCTGCGCAGCCCTGGCTTCTGCCGCCCGGCACCTCGCGGCTGCTTTCGCCGCGCGTGCGGCTTGCAGCGCTTCATCGGCGGCCGCGTATGCACCCTCCTCTCCACCCAGAGGAAGAATCGTCGCCGCAGCAAGAAAACCTTTGGGCACTGCCAAGCCGACGTCGGTAGCCACCTGTGCTCCCGTCTGCCCGCCAAAATCATTTTCGATCCCGGCACCGTACTGCCTCAGCAGGCCGGCGTTCGAATAATCGGGCTGGGGCAGCGGCAGCGGCGGCAAGTACGTTGGCCCTCCGTATCCCGGCCAGTACCAAGAGATCGGGTTATACCAGTGGAAGTCCATCAGACCGTAGGGGTCCAGGCGGCTGATAGGATTGTTCCCCACGAACCCATGAAGGTTGATTCCTCCCCGTTCCCCGAGGGGGTCGCTATTCACCCACCTCTGCAAGCTCGGCTCATAGAACCGGAACCCGTAATAATGGAGCCCCGAGGCGCCGTGGAACTCCTTGCTGGAGAAGCGGTAGAGGTTGGCGTCTGCAAGTGGCCCGAGGCTGGCCAGCAGGTTGCCATACGGGCCGAAAAGGTAACGCGCAACAACGGTCTGCTTGTCGTTGACGAGCGCGGTGATGTTGCCGTTTCCGTCAGCGTGGTAGTAGGCGTGATCAGGGACGACTGTCGAGTGGCGAGTGAATGCCAAGAGGCCTCCGATGCCGCCAGCGCCCTGGAGATTGCCGCTCAAGTCGCGGCCCCGCGTGTAGCTGACCTGCGGCAGGTTGTTCGCATCCCGTTCCTGGATGACCAGCATCCCGTCATAGACGTAGCGGACCTCGGCCGCCTGTGCCCACGCGCTGTTCACCCACGTGAACTCCTTGCGCACCCGCCGCCGCATCCGCCCATCATACACAAACTCGGTCTTCCAAGCGTTGGTCACCGTGATCCGGATCAACTGGTTCTCGTCGTCGTAGTCGAACGCGCGGCGACCGTCGCTAACCAAGTTCCCGTTGAGGTCGTAGGCCAGCGTAACCGGGTCCGGCAGATTCACGCTCACCGTGCTCGAATCCGTCCGGCCCAAGCCGTCCGACGCCACCGCCGTAAACGAGTTGTTCCCGTTCGTGATCGTGAATCCGTCCTTGGCGAACGTGTAGTCGCCATACCGGGTCGCGTTCGTGGAATTAACCGTGACACTGGTGGCGTTGCTGCTGGTCGTCCCTGCCACCGTCAGCGTCCCGCTCCGGGTCACGTTCGTCAACTCGTTCAGAGGATCAACGGTGAAGGTCTGGAGCAGGGCGTTGTTGGTGCGGTACTGTAGGTTCGCGGCGGCGTCATACGCGTAGCCGAGCTTCTCCTGGAGCCGGGTTGTGCCGCCCCCCGTCTCCTTGCCAGTGGCGCTCTGAAGCTGGCCAATCGTGTCATAGGTGTAATCAACGTAATCTCCGGCCGTCCGGGTCTGCTTGGTCCGCTGGTTTCCGGCGTTGTAGTCGTAGGCGTGCGAGTTGAGGACGCTGCC
>JACPZP010000201.1 GCA_016195405.1 Planctomycetota bacterium
ATCGCCTGCTTCCGCCAGGCCATCGAGTTCGAACCGAAAAACGCCGGGCACCACAACAGCCTAGGCGTTGCTCTTGCACAAAACGGGAAGCTGGACCACGGCATCGCTTCCTACAAGACGGCCATCGAACTCGAGCCGAATGTCGCCGATTTCCACGCTAACCTTGGCGGCGCTCTCGTGGATAAAGGCCTGCTGCGAGAGGCCATCGCCTCTTTCCGCCAGGCCATCGACCTCGACCCGAGAAACGCCACGGTCCACCACAATCTCGGCGTCGCTCTGCGCAACCAGAAAAAGTTCGGCGAGGCCATCGCCTATCTCCGCCAGGCCGTCGAACTCGACCCGAAATTCGCCGCCGCTCACGGTAACCTCGGCCACGCGCTGCTCCTTCACGGCAAGCTCGGCGAGGCCATCCCCTCTTTCCGCCAGGCCATCGAACTCGACCCGAGAAACGCCACGGTCCACCACAACCTCGGCGTCGCTCTGCGCAACCAGAACAAGTTCGACGAGGCCATCGCCTCTTTCCGCCAGGCCATCGACCTTGACCCGAAAAACACGGGGAATCACAACAGCCTCGGCGTCGCGTTTGCACAAAATGGGAAGCAGGACGACGCCATCGCTTCCTACAAGACGGCCATCAAACTCGACCCGAAATTCGCCGCTGCCCACGGTAACCTCGGCCACTCCCTGCTCCTTCACGGCAAGCTCGACGAGGCCATCGCCTCTTTCCGCCAGGCCATCGAACTCGACCCGAAAGAAGCTTCGGTCCACCATAACCTCGGCATCGCCCTGCTCAAGCAGCAGAAGCCGAACGAGGCCATCGCGCCCTACAGGAAGGCCATCGAACTCAACCCGAAAGATGCCGCGGCCCACAAGAGCCTCGCCTGGTTGCTGGCGACCTGTCCCGACGCCAAGTTGCGCGATCCAGACCGGGCCGTCGCACTGGCCAAGATCGCTGTCCAACTCGATCCAAAGTGCCCGTTCTGCTCAAGAATCCTAGGGGCGGCCCACTACCGGGCGGGCGATTGGAGGGCCGCGATCGGCGCCCTCGAAAAGTCGGTGCAGGTCCGCAAAGAAGGCAACAGCTTCGATTGGTTCTTCCTGGCGATGGCCCACTGGCAGCTGGGCGAGAAGGAGAAGGCCCGCACCTGGTACGACCGGGCGGTGCAGTGGATGGACAAGAACCAGCCTAATAATGAAGAGCTGCGCCGCTTCCGGGCGGAGGCCGTGGAATTGTTGGGGGTGAAGGAGAAGAAGGACTAACCACAGAGACACCGAGGCACAGAGCAGAACAACTAGATTCAATTGTCTTCTCTGTGTCTCTGTGCCTCGGTGGTTCAAATGGTTTTCTAGTATGAAGCGGCCGGTGAGGTCATGCCGCCAAGCAACGCCCTCACCGGCCCAAGGCCCGCCCGAGCGCACGGTCTGCGCGCCCGGGGCATGGCTTTTTCATATTACCGCAGGCCAATTACGAAAGCGAGATTCACCATGTCATTCTCACGTTGGCTGCGGAACGATTTTCGTAAGACGGTTTTGCAAACCGTCCAGCGTTCACGGCGGACGGTTTGCAAAACCGTCCTACGTTGTCGGCCACAACTCGAAGCGCTCGAAGACCGCCTGGCGCCTGCCACCTTCTTGGTCACTACCGCGGCAGACAACGGCAACAATGCCGCTCCTGTCCCCGGCTCCCTGCGGCAGGCGATCCTCGACGCCAACGCCAATCTCGGCGCCGACCTGATCGCCTTCGATATCGGCGGCGGTGGCGTGCAGACGATCGCGCCGTCCTCGGCTCTGCCGACGATTACCGACCCGGTGACGATCGACGGCACGACCCAACCCGGCTTTGCCGGTTCGCCGATCATCGAGCTAAATGGAGCCGGTGCTGGATCGGCGAGCGGGTTAGTCATCACCACCGGCAACAGTACCGTGCGCGGGCTGGTCATCAACCGCTTTCAATTCGTCAGCTCCAACTTCTTTGATATGACGGGCGACGGCATCGTCCTTTCAACCAATGGCGGCAACGTCATTGTGGGCAACTACATCGGCACCGACGTGTCGGGTACCGCCGGTCTGGGCAACTGCCGGGCGGGGGTCTTGATCCTCCCTGGCTCGTCAGCCAATCGCGTCGGCACCAACGGCGATGGCATCAACGACGCCGCCGAGCGTAACATCATCTCCGGCAACGGGACCATCGGCAACTCCACAAGTGGAGCCGGGCTCGCTATCGTGGGGAGCAACGATAATGTGGTGGCGGGCAACTACATGGGCACGGATGTCACCGGCACTGTGGCTCTGGGCAACACCAACCGGGCAATTTCGATCCAAGGCGGCGCCCAGGGCAACCGCATCGGCACCGATGGCAGCAACGATGACGACCCGGCCACGTCGCTGGTCGTGGAAGACTTCAATGTGAATGAACGCAACGTCCTCTCCGGCAACCTCCGCCCAGGTGTCGTCATCGCCGAGCCGGGGACCGACAACAACACGGTCGCCGGCAACTACATCGGCACCAACGCCGCCGGCACCGCGCCTTTGGGCAACGGACGTGTCGGCGTCAGTATTTTCGGTGGCGCCCAGGGGAACCGGGTCGGCGGCGCGGCCCCCGCCCTGAGCAACACCATTGCCTTCAACGGGCTGGGCGGAGTGAATGTCATTTACCTTAGCACCGACACCACCGTCGCCACCGGGAACCGGATCCAGGGCAACTCCATCCACTCGAACGGCGGCCTGGGCATCGACCTGAACCGGAGCCCGGACCCCATCGCCCCTGACGGTGTCACGCTCAACGACCCCGGCGACGCGGATACCGGCCCGAACAACCTGCAGAACTTCCCTGTCCTCAGCGTGGCTCACTCCGGGCCGAAGACGTTCGTCGCCGGAACATTGAACAGCTCACTCAACACCAATTTCACGCTCGACTTCTACGCCAACGCCATCACGGACTTCGGCGCCGACGCCATCGCCGAGGGCAGGCGCTACCTCGGCTCATGGCCCGTTTCCACGGTTGGCAATGACGGCACCTTTGAAGTTCTCCTCGACGCTGCGAGCACGGCTGGCGAAGTCGTCACGGCCACGGCCACCGACCCGGGCGGCAACACGTCGGAATTCAGCGCGGCTGTAACCGTGACCGAGCTGGTCGTCAACGGCACGACCGGGGACGACACATACATCTTCCAGGCTCACAGCTCCGGAGCCGTTGAAGTATTTCACACCGACACGACACCAGGCAATTCGCAGGGCATGGCCGCGCAGGTCCTCGTCGATGGCTTGGATGGCTCGGACACCTATACCGTCAACTTCGGCGGCTGGACCGGAAACGTGACGCTTACCGATACGGGGACGACGGGTACGGATAGCGTGGATTTCAACGGCACCATCGCTGACGATCAATTCAACAAGCAGTTCGTTTTCGTGGAATGGAACCTTGACGCGACTCCGTCCGCGATATCCCGCGTTGACTATTCGGGAATCGAAACAAAAAACGTCTTCGGCAACGACGGCAACGATACGATTCTCGATCCAGGCGAAGACACCTTCATCTATGGGGGTCCTGGCGACGACACGATCATCATCGACGGCACCACAGGAAACGGCGTGGTGGCCGACGGCGGCGACGGTTCAGACATCTATGTAGTGGCCTTCGGCAGCCTGGCCGGCCCGGTGACCGTGGCCGACAGCGGCACGACAGGCGTCGATACCTTGGCCGTCCAGGGCACGCCTGGCCCGGATGCGTTTCTGCTCACGGGAAGCCAGGTGCAGAACGGCGCCGAGGCGGTCATCATTGCGAGTCCCATCGCCAATCTTACGGTGGCGGGTGGAGGCGGCGTTGACAGCACAACCATCAACGGCTTCACGGCCCCGACCACGAATCTCGCCGTGGACGGCACTGGCGGCACCAACGCCGTCACGATTGTGGGCAGCCCGCCCCCGGGCGTGAGCCTCAACCTCATCGGGGCGGTTCAGACCGTCGATATCAACATCAGGCCCAGGGAAATCAACCTGGCCAGCAAGGGTGTGATCCCCGTGGTCCTCTACACCACGGCCAGCTTCGATGCCGCGCTTGTGGATGTCAATTCCGTCGTCTTTGCCGGCGCCCATGCGTTCCATAGTTCCCTCAGGGACGTGGACCACGACGGCGACCTGGACCTGGTGCTGGATTTCCGCACCCAGGACACCACGCTGCGCCAACTCTATGGGCAATTGCTCGCCGAAGACGACCAGGTTCTCAACGGACGCCTGGACTGCAACGTGAGCAAGCATCAGCTAGCCACTTTGGGCCTGACCGGCCAGACGGTCGATGGTCTGCAATTCCAGGGGTTTGACGAGGTGGACTTTTTCCTCTCCGGCAAGGCGCTGCGAGCAATGCTAGCCGAACTGGCGGCTGCGGGGCTTATTTGAAAGGAGATGTGGCCGGTGAGATCCTGAGTGTCAAGCAGGCCTCTCACCGGCCCGGCGCCGCCGACCCAGCGAAAAACTTCCGCGGAGTTTTCCGCGCAGCAAAAAGCCCCCGGCCATGCGACCGGGGGCTCGTGAACTGTCCAGCGGCTACGCGGGCACCTTCTCCGCTACCTTGGTTTTGCGCTCGCAGTGATGCCGAACGCCTGCAACGCCTGCTTGAAGGCGTTCGACGCATCCTTGCAGGTCGCCGAGGCCCATTTCGAAAGCGCTGCAAAATGGGCTGCAGGAGATGACCAAAACGCGCTGCGGCATGGTGCGGCGGCGAGTGGCAAGGAACGGTAAACGGTCGGGAATCCCAACGAAAAATGCGGCTTGGTGCCACTCGGCGCCGCTCCCCGCCGCTCTACGCCAATCGACCTAGTGGGCGCTGAGGGTTTCGAACCCCCGACCCCCTGGGTGTAAACCAGGTGCTCTAGCCACTGAGCTAAGCGCCCCCACCGGCTTACATCGAGAAAGAGCTGCCGCAGCCGCAAGTGGTTTTGGCCTGGGGGTTCTGGATGCTGAAACCGCGGCGGTTGATCTCGTCGTGAAAGTCGACAGTTACTCCTTCGCAATACATCAGGCTGCGCTTGTCGATGGCCACCGGAACGCCGTGCATCTCGGAGATTTCGTCAAGCTTCTCGTTGATCTTGGGATCGAGGTCGAGCTTGTGTTGGAAGCCGGAGCAGCCGCCGCCGACGACGCGCATGCGGAGATAGATTCTCTCCGGGGCGCCGGGCGTTTGCTGCTGCTCGCTGATTATGCGCTTGACCTCATTGGCAGCTTTTTCGGTAAGGTTGATGGACATGGACTCTCCTTTGGGGTTAACGGTTATTATTCATCTTACAACATCGACTAGCCCGCGGGCGAGCTTGGGATTCAATTCGCGCAATCGTTTGACCGCGCCGGCCACCTCGGCAATCGTGAATTCGATCTCTTCCTCCGTGTTGAATCGGCCGATTCCGAACCGCAGGCTGCTGTGGGCGAGTTCGTCGGAAACGCCGATGGCGCGTAGCACGTAACTCGGCTCCACGCTGGCCGACGTGCACGCCGAGCCGGAGCTGACCGCCACGTTTTTCATGGCCATGAGCAGCGCTTCGCCGTGGACGCCGGCGAAGCTCATGTTCAGATTGCCCGGGAGTCGTTCGGTCGGATGGCCATTCAGCGTACAGTCGGGGACGGTATTCATCAAACCGGCGTGCAGGTGATCGCGCAGATTCTTTGAGCGTTGCGATTCCGACTGCATCTCGGTCGCGCTAAGCCGGCAAGCGGCGGCGAGGCCGACGATAATTGGAACGGGGAGAGTGCCGCTGCGCATGCCGCGTTCGTGGCCGCCGCCGTCGAACATCGGTTCCAATCGCACATGGGGGTTGCGCCGCCGCACATACAAAGCGCCGACGCCTTTCGGTCCATACATCTTATGGGCCGAGATACTGAGCAAATCAACCCCAAGCGATTCGACGTCGAGCGGAAACTTGCCCGTCGCCTGGGCCGCGTCCGTGTGAAAGAGAACCTTACGCGTCTTGCAAACGCGGCCGATTTCGGCGAGCGGGTGCAACGTGCCGATCTCGTTGTTGGCGGCCATGACGCTGACCAGGATTGTTCGCTCCG
This sequence comes from Planctomycetota bacterium, assembly GCA_016195405.1. Classification (GTDB taxonomy): domain Bacteria; phylum Planctomycetota; class Planctomycetia; order Gemmatales; family Gemmataceae; genus JACPZP01. The sequence continues at coordinate 6,046 of JACPZP010000201.1, forward strand.
TGATCGCCCGCTCGACTTGCTCCGCACTCACGCGGCCAAATTCATCCACAGGCAGAAACGTTACCTCGAATCCATCGCGCTCCAGCCGGCGGCAGGGATCCAAGACCGCGTGGTGCTCCGTCTGCACGGTGACGACGTGGTTGCCCTGACGGCGATACATCCCCGCCACGCCTTTGATTGCCAGGTTGTTGCACTCGGTCGCCCCACTCGTGAAGACTATCTCGCGGGCATCGGCGCCGATTAGTCCGGCGACATCCGCGCGCGCCTGCTCGACCGCTTCCGCCGCCTTCCAACCGAACGAGTGGTTCCGGCTGGCGGCGTTGCCGAAGTGCTCGCTGAAAAACGGCAACATCGCCTCAACCACGCGTGGATCGCAGCGCGTGGTGGCATTATTGTCCAGGTAGATCGGCAAACGCAGCATGGAGGATTCCGCCATCTCCCGAATCATAGGGCCGCGTCCAGTTCAATTCAATATCAGCACCTGACGACCCAGAGCCTGTTACAATGATTTAGAGGGAGTGAATGCGGTTCTGGGTTCGGGAGAATGACATGACCTGGGATCAAATCGGGCCTATTCTGGCGATTGTCGGCATTGTCGGCCTGTGGGTGTTCTTATTTTCACGAATGAAGGGCAGCTCTTGAGGGACCGGTTCGTGCCAGTTGGGCACGTCGATCAAGGAAAAGAAGGACGAGACTACGTAGGACGGATTTGCAATCCGTTCAGTGAAGGGAGGGACGGATTGCAAATCCGTCCTACTTGGGAGGCCCTCATGGCCGAGGAGATCAAGCTTCCCCCAGCGGAAAAGGTCAAGCAGTTCCCCACCGCGCCCGGCGTCTACCTGATGAAGGACGAGCAGGGCAGGGTGCTCTATATCGGCAAAGCGAAGAATCTGCGCAACCGGGCCGGCCATTATTTCACCAAGGCGGCCGCGGAGGACCAGCGTACAAGCGACCTGGTGAAGGTGATCGCCGACATCGATTATGTCGAAGCGGACACCGAGGTCGACGCCCTGCTGATGGAAGCCCGACTCATCAAAGACGTTCAGCCACGCTTCAACATCGGGCTGCGCGACGACAAGACCTTCCCTTATCTGCAGATTCGCGTGCGCGAGGATTATCCGCGCGTCGAGTTCACGCGCAACCCGCGGCGGCGCGGCGTCAAACTGTATGGCCCGTTCACCAGCGCCAAGAGCTTGCGGGCCGCCCTCCAGGTTTTGCAGCGGATCTTCCAGTTCCGCACTTGCACGCTCGACATCAAGGAAGACGATCCGCGCTGGCGCTGGTTTCGCCCGTGCCTCTTGCACAGCATCCGGCAGTGCACGGCGCCGTGCAACTTCCGCGTCAGCCGCGAAGACTACCGCAAGCAAATCCGCGGCCTGCGTTTGGTGCTGGAAGGCAAGAAGGGGAAGCTGCTCAAGGAAATGGAGCGGGCGATGGCCGAGGCGAGCGCGGCCACAAAGTTCGAAAAAGCGGCCCGGCTGCGCGATGAGATTGACGCACTCAAGAAGCTTAGCCTGCGCGGCCAGGTCGATAAGGACGTGCAGCCGGAAGTGTTCCAGATCGAGCCGCGGAAGGGCCTGGATGGATTTTCCTGCCTTCTTCTGGGCGAGCCGCAGTTCGTAGAGGCTCTGGAGATTCAGCCAAAATTCCGCACTTGTGCCAAAAAAGTGAGCGAGACGCAGGGCAGTGTCGCCCGTGATGGCGCGTGTTCCGTTCAAGATCTGCGTGACCCGATTGGTCGGAACGTTGATCTTACGTGCCAACTCAGCCGCGCTCATATTGAGCGCTTTGAGTTCTTCGGCCAGGTGTTCGCCGGGATGGATAGCGGTCAATGCCATAGCGATGCTCCTGGCGATAGTCACCCTCGTGAAAGCCCCTGTTTTATTTCGGCGCGCTGAGAGCCTGTTCCAGCGTCAAACGAATGAAACGTTGATAGGGCAGGCCCGCGCGGGCCGCCCGCTCGCGCACAGCGTCGTAAAGCTCCTCGGATAAACGCAGGTTGATGGACTTGTCTTTGCGCTTGATCTCGAAGCGCATCAACTGCGCTCCCGAAAGGTCGTATTGCGATAGGTCGGCTTTGTCGACGAAAGCCGCC
>JACPZP010000022.1 GCA_016195405.1 Planctomycetota bacterium
AAAGCTCACGGTGCCAAAACTAAGGATGAACTCAAAACTCTCACCGCCCGGAAGCTCGCCACAATGTCCCAAAACCCGGAATTGATCCAGGGCCTGTTCTTCCGCTGCTGTGTGGCAGATTTATTCGGATGACCCATATGCTGGGGAGTCCGCAATCGAGGTTGCTGGACGACAGTTGAACGAACTGCGAAACCATCGAAACAAAGCGGACTATGATGGCACTCAACCCATGAACGAAGCGGACGCCGAAGAAGACGTAAAGATGGCTCACGGGATTGTTGACGCATTCGACCGCGGCTTGGTTGAACCCGTTCGCACGCAAATCACCGAAGCCATGAAGATCTACGAACGCGACATCCTCAAGGAAGAAACCTGGCGGGCTTGATGAGCCTCGTCCTCCATCAAAAGGGGATACGATCTACGATGCTGCTAATTCGCTTTCCCTCAAGTCGTTGAGTGCGGTCACTCTGAAGACACGGCGTGCGCGAAACGCGAAGCGGGCGGCTTAGGGTTCTCTGGGACTGCTGCATGGGGCCGGCGACTCCTATCATAATGGAGGTCACGACTATCGCGTCCTTTCGGAACCACAACCTCATGCAACGTCCCCGCACTCTCGGCGAACTGCTTGCCAGCGGCTATAAGGTTCAATCGGTCAAGGAGGAAATGCGGCGTAACCTCATCCGCAAGCTAAAGGCGGACGAGCCGATCTTTGACGGCATCATCGGCTATGACGAGACCGTTATTCCGCAAATTCAGAACGCCATCCTCTCCAAGCACGACATGCTCTTCTTGGGCCTGCGCGGCCAGGCCAAGACGCGCATGCTCCGGCAGCTTGTCCATCTGCTCGACGACGCCATTCCCATCATCGCCGGCAGCGAGGTCAACGACAATCCGTTCACGCCCTTGAGCCGGTATGCCCGCGACATCGTCGAGGCAAAAGGAGAGCAGACGCCCATCGCTTGGCTTGGCCGGGATGAGCGCTATCATGAGAAGCTGGCGACGCCGGACGTCACCATCGCCGACCTAATCGGCGAGATCGACATGATCAAGCACGCCGAGGGGCGCTACATGTCGAGCGAATTGACGATGCACTTCGGCCTGATTCCGCGCAGCAACCGCGGCATCTTTTGCATGAACGAGCTGCCCGATTTGTCCGCCAAGATTCAGGTCGGCCTCTTCAATGTGCTGGAAGAGCGCGACATCCAAATTCGCGGCTATCCGGTCCGGCTCGACCTTGACTTGTGCCTGGTATTCAGCGCCAATCCCGAAGATTACACCAACCGCGGCCGGATCGTGACGCCGCTCAAGGATCGCATCGGCAGCGTCATCCGCACGCATTATCCTCTGACCCGCTCGGCCGGCATCGCCATCACGGACGCCAACTCATGGACCGAGCGCGACGCCGTCAGCGTGTTGGTGCCGGCATTCATGAAGGAAATCTTGGAGGAGACCGCGCGGCTGGCCCGCTCCAGCCCGGCCATCAACCAGCAGTCGGGCGTCAGCGTCCGCATGTCGATCGCCAACAACGAAAACATGATTTCGAATGCCGAGCGCCGCGGCCTCGTCGCCGGCGAAAGCCCGACGGTGCCGCGCATCAGCGACTTGGCCTACATGGCGGCGAGCACGCGCGGCAAAATCGAGTTGAACCTGACGGAGGATGAAGGCCAGGAAGACAAGGTGATTGGCAAACTGATCGGCGAGGCGGTCAAGAATGTCTTCGAAAGCCACTTCGAGCCGAAACATTTCCGGCTATTAATTGAGTGGTTTGAAGCCGGAAAGAGCTTCCTGACTGGCGACAAGCTGCCATCAAAGGACTACGTCAAGCGGCTCAACGAGGCGCCGGTGCTGAAGAAAGAGGCGACGGCCTATTTGCAGAAGGCGGAAAATCAGGCGATTGCCGCTGAAGCCCAGGACGGCTTTCTGGCCAGCGTCGTGGAATTCATCCTAGAAGGCCTGCACGTTGAAAACCGCCTGAACAAGAACTTGCGCGGCGGGGAGATCGTGTTTAAACGGTAACTACGCCCACAAGAATTCGTTGCCTCGTCACCCCCCCATACACCCCTGGCGACGCAATCCAATGGATTGCGCCGCTTTACCAATGGCAGTGATCGAGAATCGAGTTTTCGTAACTCATTGATGCGAAAGCACTTATTAGATTGCATTGCTTGCCGGCGCGCGCACACCTACTTCGCTGCGCACAACCATGACTGGTTCTCCTCTTGGGTTGAAGCGTCGCTGCCTGACCGCAGGGTTAGTTCGTTTTCTTCGCCGCCAGCGCCGCGGCTTCCGCGTGGAGCCGTCCGAGAGCTTCGGCGACTTGAGTCACGGCCTTAACCTGGCTGCGGTTGTCCTCGCTGTCCCGACGACGCAACAATTCGTCGAGATGTTTCTTCAAATTGGCTACGTGAGCGACGTTGGCTTGAACCATCTTCTTGGGCGTCATGCCATCGCCTGCTTCCCTGCAAATCTTCAAAGCATTTTGGGCTTTTTCGAGCTTTTCCTTGAGGTCGCGAACGTCGAGCTTGGGCCAGTCTTGGCATAGAAAGGTTCGAGCTTGCGCGTGGGTTTCACTTTTCGGCGCCCAGGCTTTTCGCAGCTTTTCCAGTTGCTCCCGGACTTTCGTCTGATCGGGAGCGGCGGCCAGCACCTTCTCGTAAAGTGCGATCGCCCCATCGTAGTCGGCCTCCCCTTCCGATAGCCGGGCGCGCTCCAGAAGCTTCGCCAGGCCCAGCGTCTTTTCGCTCTTGGATTCCTGAAACGCCTTTTCAAGTCGGGCTGCATATTGTTCCAGCTCCTTGTGTTTCTCCTTCAAGTCAGCAAGACGCTGGATCCCTTCGCTCAAGTCGAGGCGCTCGTTTGGTATTTTGCGGTCCGCGGCCTGACGCAAGATGTCGTCGCGCTCGCGCGTTACGTTCTCCAGCTCCGCGGCCATCTTCGTCACGCCATTCTTGGCGGCGCCGAGAGCGTCTTCGAGCGACTTGCCCAAGCGTTGATTGAGGTCCTTGACTCGCTCGTCGGCGAGGCGCAGATTGTCGTAGATGCGTGTCACCCACTGATCTCGGCGGAAGTCGACGGGCGCCTGAGCGTCCGCCTCTGCTTGCCTATTGAGCTTGCACACCACCGGCCGATCGTCGACGAGAGGCACCGGAAACTTGGCGCGGACGCTGTCACCCGACAGGATTTTCACATGGACGAAGTTGTTGAAGGGCTCGCGCGAAACCGCCAGCCCGTCGCGATTGCTGCTCAGTTCGGACGGTTTCTTATCGCCGGGGCGGAAAGCGTGAACCACAACGCCGGCGAGTGGCTCGAAGGGGGGGCGGTCGTCGAGTAGGCGGAGGCGTAAGCGGGCCGGCTGGGTGGTCAGCTTTAAAGCCCGGTAACCAAGCACGCCCGGCGTGTCTTTTAAGTCGACTTCCTGGAAGCGATGCCAGAGCCGGCACCGGCAAACGCCATCGGCCGGCGTTTCCAGCACCTCCAAAAGGGCCCATTCAACACGTTGAGCGCGAACCTTGTTGCCGTCTCCCACAATGCGGCTTATTGCGAAGACTTCACCGGGCTTGATCCAAGCATCCAGCTTTGGCGCCAGCTTGCCGCCGCGCAGTCCCAAGCGGACCTCGTCCTTGCCGGCCTCGATCACGGTGCCGACCAGGCCGAAATCTTGTTCAACGAGCTGGGCTGCCAGCCGGGCGACGATGGTGCGGTCGCTGGTCTCGACCTTGCGGACCACCGGGCTAGCGAGGCCGGTGAGGCCGTCGTGCTGGCGGGATTGGAGCGTGTAGACGCCGGCCGCGTAATCGAGGAGGACGAAATGGGTTTTGACGTCGCCAAGCTTAAACTTGTGCGAGTCATCGAGGGCGCTCTCCAGGCCGGAGGATTCGATGTTGGGCAATTGCGGATGGTCGCGGACGACCTCGACCGACGCCAAGCGGCCCAGCGACAACTGAAGCTGATCGCGCAACTCGCGCTGCACCTGATCCTGAAAGATTTCCGTCAGGAAGCGATTCTGGGCGATGTGCAGGACGACTTGGAGGCGATAGGGCTTGTCCAGCTCGGGATCGAGCGAGGCGAGGACCGGGGACGACAACGCCAGCGCAAGAAGCAAGCCCGCTGGAAGCAAGCGGCGAATCATGGTTTGTACGCGCCAAGCCCGCGGGCGAGCGCAGCGAGCCTGCGGGTTTGCTGTATACCCCGCGGATTCGCTGCGCTCATCCGCGGGCTTGAGGGCTTATTCCTTGCTCATTTCCGCGAGCATTTCTTCGGAGATGTTGACGTTGGAGTAGACGTTTTGCGTGTCGTCGTGGTCGTCGAGCGCTTCCATGAGGCGAATGACCTTCTGCCCGGTTTCGACGTCGACGTCGACGGGCGCCTTGCCGATCTGCTGCACTTCGGAAACCGTGAGCTTGAGATTCTGCTTTTGCAGAGCTTCCTGCACCTGATTGAAAACCGCGGGGTCGCAGGTGATTTCGAAGTGGGCGCCACTCTGCTTGAGGTCGTCGGCGCCGGCATCGAGCGCGATGCCCATGAGCGTGTCCTCGTCAAGGCCGGCGCCGTCGAGGCCGAACAGCCCTTTGCGCTCGAAGAGGTAGCTGACGCAGCCGGCGCTGCCCATTTTGCCGCCGTGGCGCTCGAAAATCTTGCGGATTTCGCCGGCCGTGCGATTGCGGTTGTCGGTGAGGACCTCGACGAGGATGGCGACGCCGCCGGATCCGTAGCCTTCGTAGGTGATCTCTTCGAAGTGCTGGCCTTCGAGATCGCCGGTGCCGCGCTTGATAGCGCGTTCGATGTTGTCCTTGGGCATGGAGACGGCGCGGGCTTTGTCGATGGCGTAGCGCAGCTTGAGGTTCATGTTGGGATCGCCGCCGCCGTGTCTTGCGGCGATGATGATGGCCCGGCTCAATTTGCTCCACAGCTTGCCGCGCTTGGCGTCGACGGCCCCCTTTTTGTGTTTGATCGTGGCCCAGTGTGAGTGACCGGACATGGTTATCTCCCGGGTGTGACCTTCAACTTCGAGTCGCCTTCAACTTCCGTTCAAGCTCGCGTTGTCTGTCGTCCATTTTACGCTGTTTTTCGTGTTGATAAAGGTGCAATGCTTTTTCCCAGGCGGCGCGAGCCTGGTCGACGCGCTCCATTCGCATGTAGACGTCGCCCAAATGATCGTAGATCACGGGGTCCTGGCCGCCGTCGGCTTTGGCGGCGTGTTCCAACTCCACCACGGCCTCGCGCACCTGACCGCGGCGGAACAGCACCCAGCCCAGGCTGTCCAAAAACGCGGCGTTGTCTCCGTCGTCCTCCGCGCCGGGCCGACCGAGTTGGCGTTGCCGCCGATCCAGATCGATGGCCTTGCGGATCATCGCCTCGGCTAGCGGCAAGTTCTTGTTGCGGTCGGCCCACATGTAGCCAAGGTCGTTGTTGACAGTTGGATTGTCGGGATCGCTTTTCAGGATCATCTCCAGCTGCTGCTCCGCTTTTTCGTGGTCTTGACGCGCGGAGAAGACGTTGGATAGAAGGTAGCGCACTTCGAGCGTGTCGCCGGGTTGGCGAAATTCCTTGAACATCTCCTGGCACTCGGCTTCCGCTTGGTCGAGCTTGCCTGCTCCGACCAGAATGCGGACTTTCAGGCGGCGGAGAGTCAGACGGTCGGTGTCGGCCGCGAGATCGAGAGCCTGGTCGATGGCCTTGAGCGCCTCGCCGTTCCGACCCAGTGCGGCGTTCGCCCGGGCCCTTTCGCTGTAGAAGAGGACCTGGTTGGTCGCTTTGGCGGTCAAGAGGCCGTCCTTGCAAAGCTCCAACACTTGCTCGTACTTGCGCGCTTTCCACAGGACACGCAAGAGGCCGCTGTAGAGCAGGGCCTCGTTGCCCGGACGCGAAGAGCTGAGGCTGGCGCGGTAGAACGCCTCCGCGTCGTCGAGCTTGCGCTGGCGGTCGGCCAGCACGCCCAAGAGATGCAGCGTTTCGAAGCTGAGGTCCTTGTTATCGAAGCGAATCTGCTTCATGCCGGCGTTGACCAGGCTTTTGCTCAAATCGCCGTCGCTCTCCAGGGCAGCGATCACGGCCCGCGCCTGCTGTGCGGCTTGAGCGCCGGCGCCTTTTTCCTTGGCGGCCTCTAGGGTCTTGTTTACCAGATGCAACGCCTGCTCCATGCCGTCGGTTGAACGGTCAAGGTAGAGGTGGAAAAGGCCCTTGTAGATCTCGGCATCGGGCGATTCCGCCGCCAGGGACTTGAACAGGTTTTCGGCCTGGGCGCTTTGTCGAGCATGCGCGTATTGTTTGGCGAGCAGCACCTTGAGGGCCTTGTTGTTGGCATCGGCCCGCGTCGCTTTCTCCAGCCAGGGAAGAACGGCCTCGCTTCGGCCCAGACGGCGCAGCGTGTCGACTTTCAGCTCATAGCCTTCCAGGCCCAAAGGCTGCAGGCTCAAGTAAGCGTCGAGATACGGAAGCGCCTGCTCAAGCTTGGACTGTTCGAGGCAGAGCTGAGCGAGATTCATGTTAAGCCGGCCGGCGCGGTCGGGACTTTGCGCTTGGGCTTTTTTGTATTCCGCGAGGGCCTCATCAAACCTTTTCAGCCGGCGCAAGAGATGTCCGAGGCGCTCGTGCGTGTCGGCGGCACGTGCCAGCACGGCGTCGCGCGGGAATGGTCCATGATCCATGACAAGGTCGGGATGGTCGAGGATTTTGACGGCGGCGCGGAATGCGGCGATCGCCTGCGGAAGATCTTCCGCGCTCTCGTGAAGCTGTCCGAGTTCAATGTACATCTGCTGGGCAAGCTCGGGCACATCGGCGATTCCCCGCGCTTCCAGACCGCGTTGCAGGGATTTGCGGGCTTCGGCGTACTCGGCGAGGGTCTTGTGAATTCGAGCCGCCATGAACCATGTTTCGTAATCGGCCGGGTCGAGAGCGAGCGCTTTGCGGAATACGTTTTGGGCGTCCTTGACGCGGTCGAGGGCGAGTAGGATCGGCGCTTGGGCCTTGAAGACGGCAGGCGTTTCGGGATCGAGGCGCGCGGCCTCCTCGTATGCTTTGAGCGCCTCGAGCAAGCGGTCCTCGCGCTCGCACAACAGGCCAAGCGCGTATTGGTGGAGCGACGCGCGCTGGTGCACCTCCTTGCGCGTCATCGGCCGCGTTGACTTGTAGGGAGTGGGCAGGTCGTCCAGGGCGGGGACTTGAGCCGCCGCAGGCGCCGCGAAAAATGCAAGGACGAAAAGAACAAGTTGCCGCTTGCTGCCAAGCGCGAAATAGGCGCACATCGTCATGTCAGTTCCCTCGGAGAAGTCCCTTCGGAGGTCGAGGAATCCATTCCCTGCGGGCGAATTCTACCGCGAATCCGGCAAGCTTGCCAAGGCGAATGAAAAAACCCCCGGGATCGCCCCGGGGGTCGTGGTTACTCTCCGGTCGCTTGCGCTCCCGGCTCGCCGATCGTTGCTTAGAACACAAACGAGACTCCGAAGGTGAAGCCGTGGAAGAGCCGGAAGGTGCCGCTCGAGAATTGCGGATCGATGGTGCCGAAGTTGAAATCAACCGGATGCGGCGAGGATATCGTGTTGAAGAACATCATGCCGCTGTAGCCGAGTTGGAATTGAACGGCTTCCCAGGGATACCACAGGAGATTGATGCGGCCTTCAAGCCCGGGGGCGATGGTGGCAAAATTGCGGGCCCTGCTCGCCGCCGTGGAAAGGTCGCCCAGCTCGTATTTGACTCGGCCCTTCGCGAAGTCTCCATAAAGCGATGCTAAGCCGTCCACGGAGCAGGAGAAGCCCCCAATTCGGGTGTCGCCCAGGAACCATTCACCGCCGCAACCACAGGCCGCTCCGTAGAGCCGGTTGGAGACCGTGTTGAAGTAAATGGCCACGTCGTTCGCGACGGCATTCCCGTTCACGTCCGGGTCGACCGTGCGCCATTTGAACCGTTCCCACATGGTCACCACGCGCGGACCGACGAGCCCATAGGTGCGGAAGTTGTCCGTCTGCCAAATGGGAATGCGGCCCGTGATGTCGAATTGGTCAAAGCGCTGCAGGAACTCGATGGTCATGTTCGAAGCCGCATTCCAGATGCCGAAAGTTGCGCCCCCATTGCCAACTGCGACATCGAAAGTAGGTCCTGAATAATCGATCGGGAAATTGAATACCTTGCCCGTCAGGAACGTGTTTTCCAAGTTGGCGCCGGGTTGGAAAGTGCTGTTCAGCAATCCGGCCGAGACCGCGTATTTGGCATCGGTCAAGTGGTACCAGTTGGCTTGGACGACGACGCCGTTTTCAAAGCGCCAGCCAACGCCGATGTTGAAGCCCGGCTGCCACGTGCCGGAGCCGCGCAGCATGCCGACATTGAGGGCCTCCTCGCCGGATCCGACGAACGTGCCCGGAGGCGAGCCCGTGACGGAGCCGTCGAGGTCGAAGAAACCACGTACGGCAATGGTTTGATTTCGCAGCGGTCGAGTCTCGCGCCAGTATAGTCCTTGGAAGAAGCAGAAGAATCCGCCTTCCTCATATCTGGGATGGCTCAAAGGCCCCGTGATCAGCACGGGGGGCACTTCGCCCCCGAACTGAGGCAGAGGCCCTTGGGCTTGGCTTGCCGAGGGTGCCCCCAGGAGCGCTCCAGCCACGAATAACAAGGCAAATCGCATACGCATAAGCCGCTTCTCCTCAGGGACGAAGGCGCTTAAGCCCCCGAAAAATTCCAAGCCCGAGCCGAATGCATCCCCCTGCATTGCGGGCGGGCGTCCGCGAAATCGTGACCGACTGTCATGGATTGGGACGGGGACTATAGCGGCACGCGCAATAGTGTCAAGAGGTTTTTTTGATTTGCGGTGCAGGATGTTCGAAAATTCTTCCAATAAAACGAGAAAAAAAACGCAAGTTTTGGCGTTTCAACCGTCTTATTCGTGATACCAGGTTGCCAAGAGCGTTGATGCGCCCAGATTTTCCAATATTCCCTTGACGGCAAGGGTCGGAAAAATCAACAATAGTATCTAGGAGCCTTCCGGCAAAGGACTTGAAGGATTTTTGCCTGCATCCTGGAAGATGGGCGCAAGGAGCGGCAGGCCTCACCTCGAACTTGCTGAGGAGTCATCATGAAGCGTTCTTTTCTACGCCTCGGTCTGACGGGGGCTTTGGCGGCAGGCTTTTCGCTGGCCCTCGTCTCGTCCGTTTCCGCGCAAGGCTCGCTCAAAGCGAAATTGCCATTTCGCGCGGGTGCACCCCAGACAGATCCCGTCTTGGGTTTACCTCGACTTGTGACGTTTCCAGGGCCGATTGGACACCCGGCACTCAACAACAACCCATTCAGTGGTTCAAACAATCAAGGGAACACAGGAAATAGCGGCAATCAAGGGAACAACCAGGGGAGTCTGGGGAATAGCGGCAACACTGGGAGCACCGGCGGCAATACGGGAAACTTCGGCAACAGCGGCAGCAGCGGCAACTTCGGCAGCGGCGGCGGCGCCCTGGGCGGCGCTGGCGGCGGCGCCATCGGCGGCGGCGGCAGCAGCTTCAGTGGCGGGTTCGGCGGCGGCTTCAGTGGCGGTGGCGGCAGCTTCAGTGGCGGCGGCGGCGCGATCGGCGGCGCCGGCGGTGGCGGCGGCGCTCTTGGCGGCGGCATGTTCAATCTTATCCCCGGCATTCAGGGTTACCTCGGCGGCGGCTCCGTTGGCGCACAAGGCTCTTTCGGTAGCTTAGGCTCCACCGGCGGCGGCGGCTTTAGCGGTGGTTTCGGAGGCGGCGGCTCCATCGGCAGTGCGCTCGGCGGCGGCGGCTTTGGAGGCGGGGGCTTTGGCGGCTCTATCGGTTCCTTCGGCTCCGGCGGCTTCGGCGGTTCTATCGGCGGCTTCGGTGGTTCCATTGGCGGTTTTGGCGGCGGCTTCGGCGGCGGCCAATTCGGCGCCGGCGGCAAGGGCGGCGGCTTCGGCGGCGGCGTCGGCGGCTTCTGCGGCTCCTTCGGCGCCTTTGGCTCCCACGGTTCCAGACGTTATGGCTTGTAAGCCCCGAACCTAACTCTTTGATCTCACGGCCGGCAGCCGTCGCGGTTGCCGGCCTTTTTTCTTTGGCATGAGAGCAGCCATGCGGCGCTTCCTGTTCCTCTTCGCGTTGTCGGTTGTCCTGGGTCTCGAAACGGCATGCGCTCAGGATGTCGATTCCAAAGTGATCGATGCTCTCGTCGACGATGCCCTCCGACATTGGCAAGTCCCCGGCCTCGCCGTCGCCGTAGTCCACAACGACCGCCTGGCGTACATCAAAGGATTCGGCGTTCGCAATCTTGACAAGCCTGATCCGATCACTCCCGATACGATTTTCCCCATTGCCAGTTGCACGAAGACCGTGACTAGTTTGGCGTTGGCCATGCTTGTGGACGAAGGCAAGCTCCATTGGGACGATCCGGTTCGCAAGCACGTGCCCTTCTTCCGCCTGGCCGATCCTCTGGCCGACGCCAACGTCACTCTCCGCGATCTCTTGACGCACCGCACCGGCGTCGGCGCGCACGACCTCTTGTGGTACAAAGCCCCATGGGATTTCGAAGAACGAATTCGCAAGATCGGCAAAGTGGAGCTGGACCATTCGTTTCGATCCAGCTTCGAGTATCAGACCATTCTCTTCGGCGCCGCGGGCTACGCAGGCGGCAAGGCGGCCGGATCGAGCTGGCGGGCTTTGGTCGAGAAACGCGTCTTCGGTCGGCTCGACATGAAATCGGCGTCTTGCGTTTATCCGCGCGAAGCCGGCGACGTGGCCGACCCGCATAAGAAGAACGCGCAGGGCAAGGCGGAGGCCATCTCACGTTATCCGCTCGATCAGCCCGATCCAGCTGGAAGCGTCCACGCGAGCGCGCGAGACATGAGCCAATTCCTCCGTTTTCAACTCGGCAACGGATCTTGGAACGGCAAGCGGCTGCTCGCGGAAAGGAACTTGGCCGAGACGCACATGCCGCAGGTCGTGGTGCGCGTCGACGGCTTCGTCAAGGAAGCGAACCCGGAGACGCTACAGATAAGTTACGGCCTGGGCTGGGTCGTTCAGGATTACCGGGGCAAGTTGATGGTCGTGCACGGCGGCGCGATCGACGGCTTCCGCGCCCAGCTGACCTTGGTGCCGCAGGCAAAGCTCGGCATCGTGTTGCTCAACAATCTCGACGGCGTCAGCATGAACATCGCCCTCACCAACACGCTGATCGATCGCGTTCTCGGTTTTCCTCAAAAAGACTGGCACACCTTCTACCGCGATCTCGTCCGGCGCGGGGAAGAAGAGAAGCAGGCTGCCGCCAAGGCTTTTCTTGCAAAGCGCCTGCCCGACAGGCCGTCGACTCTGCCGCTGGCCGCGTATGCTGGGAAATTTGTGGATGCCGCCTACGGACCGTGCGAGGTGGCGGTGCAGGAAGGCCGGCTCATCTGGCGCTGGGCGGCGCAGGTGTGTCCTCTGGAACACTACCAGGACGACACGTTCCTGGCGAACAACGACACGCTCAACAACGTGGTCGTGGATTTCGCGGTGGGCAACGGCCGCGCCGAAGCCGTGCGCCTGCTCGGGCGCGTCTTTCAGCGCGAAAAATGAACCGCGCGCGCGAGCGCGGACCGGTCGCCTGGGCGCACAAAAAAAGCCCGCGGGTTTTCCCGCGGGCTTGTAACTGTTCCAGCCTCGCCGGCCTCTTACCAATTTACCCGCTCGACGGCCTCGCCCACTCCCAGGCGAAAGCAAAGCTGCTCGAATTCACCGCGGAAGCGTTGGTCGGTGCTGTGCAGGTGCTCGCCTTCGGTAATGAGCTTCATGCGATCGTCGCGGACGATGCCGTGTTCGGCCAGGATCGCGGTGAACGGCTTCATATCGGCGGCGTAGACGATGAAGAGCTTGTGCTCGTCGAACTGGACTTCGATGGGCTCGGTTGTTGACAGCGCCGCCAGTCCGGTGCACCCGTCGTTGAGAAGGAGATCTTCGAATTCGCAACAATGGCTCTTCAGAATCGGCAGGTCGATGTGCTCGCGGAATAAGTCGAGATGCTGACTTCTCTTAGAGTCATGGCTCGTTTCCAGCACGACGTCGATCAATTCGCCGAGGGGATCGAGAAGGTCGAGAAACACATCGAAGAGCTTCTCGCTGGAAACGGAAGCGACCAGCACTGGGACCTGGAAGCCGGCCTTGGCGTCGCGGTAAATTTCGATGCGATAACCCTGTTGGGGGACGATCTTCCGGTCGATAGCCGGTCGAATGGCGTCAGTCAGCCGGAAGTTGCCGTAGCAATCCACGCGGAGATGGTCGGCCATGGTCCTCGAATTCATACGCACCCAGCGTTCGGGGGATGGGAGTTTCGAACAAGTCCGACCGCGGGGGAAAGCGGTTGCCTGCAAATGCTTGCCTGAACAACTATAGTTCGCGAATCGCCACGCGGCCAACAAACCTATCAGATTCTACCCGCCGCGGCCGTGGGGAAATGAAAATCATTGGGAACAGACAGGTTGCGCCGGTAGGACGCTTGGGGAGCGCGATACCGATTGGGTGGAAGCGTCCTGCCCAGGCTTGAGCCCTGCGGCCGGCAACGGTTACTTTCGATCTTGCTCGCGTGCGCGTTGGGTCGAATAGGAATGCAGGACGGAAGCGTCGCAACTCGCATGGACAGTTTCCCGATCTGACTGCAAACTATCCCAGGTTTCCCTGGTTGCCTCTTTTCACAGCGATACAGAGGGAGAATCCCAATGGGCCGCTTCTTGATCGCCGTCGTTATTTGGTCGCTGTGCCTGGCGCGCGCGGACGCTCAAGACAAGCAAGTGAAACCCCTCCTCGACCTTTGGGACGCCGCGTATTTGCAAGGTAGCAATGCGGGATATGTGCATACCTCCGTGCAAGAAATCGGTAAGAACGGCCAGAAGCTTTTGCGCTCAACGCTCGAGTTCCGCCTCAATGTCAAACGCGCCGGCGAAGTGATTCAGCTCGGCATGGATATCGGAACGGTCGAAACGCTCGAAAGCAAGGTGACCGGCATTTTCATGAAGCAATACCTCGGCAAAAAGCAGTCGCTGGAAATCTCAGGCGCTGTCGTCGGTAACACGCTCAAGCTGACGCGCGACGGCAAAGAACCGCTCAAGCCGGCCCCATGGCAAGACGGCGTGGTGGGGCTGTACGGCCAGCAGAAAATGTTCAAGGAAAAGGGCCTCAAGCCCGGCGACCGCTTCGAATTCGTCAGCTTCGAGCCATCCATCAACCTGGTGGTGACGCAGAAGGTCGAGGCTAAGGATTATGAAGAGGTGGAGTTGTTCGGCGGCAAGATGAAGCAGAAGCTTTTGCGTGTTGAAACGCGGACAAACAAAGTGCAGAATGTGCAGCTTCCGCCCTTGTTCACATGGGTCAACGATGATTTGACGCCGGTGCGCATGGAGATGGAAATTCCCGGACTCGGCAAGGTGACGCTGTATCGCACGAGCAAACAGGTCGCCACGTCAAAGGGGGCCGAAGCCAATCTCACCGACATCGGCCTGAGCCAGTTCGTGCGGCTAAAAAAGTCGATTCCGCAGCCCTATGAGACTGCCGCTGCCGTCTACCGTATTTCCATCAAGGATGACGAGGATCCCGCCAGCGCTTTTTCTCGCGATGGTCGACAGGAAGTGAAGTCGGTGAAAGGGAATAGCTTCGAGCTTCACGTCAAGGCCGGCAATAATTCGGCCGAAAAAGCGGTTGACGCCGTGGGGCCGGAGTTTTCCCAAAGCTCCTATTTCATCAACAGCAAGGACCGCAGGGTTATCGACCATGCCCGCGAGGCCGTAGGCGCCGAGACCGATCCCTGGAAGAAGGCATTGCGCATCGAAAAATGGGTTCACAGTCACATGAAATCGGTAAACTACGAGGCCCTGGCAACTGCCGACCACGTGGCCCGCACGCTGGAAGGCGACTGCACGGAGTACGCCATGCTTGCTGCCGCCATGTGCCGGGCCGAGGACGTTCCGAGCCGAACCGCGGTGGGCCTGATTTATGCCAATGTCAAAGGTAGCCCGGTGTTCGCTTTTCATATGTGGACGGAAGTGTTTGTAGACCGCGTCTGGCGGCCCATCGATGCCACCTTGGGCAAAGGCCGCGTGGGCGCGACCCATCTGAAAATCAGCGATCAAAGCTGGCACGAGGAGCGGACCATGACGCCGCTGTTGCCGGTGATTCGCGTCCTGGGCAGAGTGTCCATCGACGTGCTGAGAGTGGAGAATCGGGTGGAAAATCAAAGAACATCGCGTCCGAATTAAGTGCCGGTTTCGTAGCGGAACTCTTGAGAGTTTGGGAAAAGCTGCGCGGTGGCGCAAAAATGAGGATAATTTTTCTTGAGATTTTACGAAGTCTCCGATAGCTTAACGCGTGGCAACCGTCTATATTTCGGTTGAGGCAGGCGGCGCACAGGTCGCCTTGGATCACCCCTTCAGGACAAATCTTCTCCCCAGGTCGTGACGTGCGCTCCACCTGGGCTTTCTTCCATAACAACCCTAACCCCGAACTTTTCCAAACGAGCGACCGTCAAGTATCCGAGAGAACTCAAGCCAAGAGGTGAGAACTTGGAAAACAGATTCGCCAAAGACCGCCGCGACCGGATGGGGGCCAAGGAGCTTCGATGACGGCACGGCAGCTACCTGGAACTGGAAACGCGACGGCAACACCCGCGGCAACGACTACGGCCGCTTCCGCCCTCCCCGCCAACTCTCCGCTGCCGGCTTCACCCAGCGTCTCGGCGGCGGGTCTTCCCACCGCGCGGCTTTGGGAGGATTGGTTCCAATCCGCCGACCCCAACCAGCAAGCGGAGGCGCTCGCCCTGGCGGCTCGCCAAGGACTGCTTTACGGTCAGCAGATCCCGTCACTCGTCAACGGCCAAACTAACAGATTGACCTCGGACTGTCGCACGATCCCGTTTGCCAAGCTCTTCCGCGGCCCCATCGACGAAGTCACCCCGTTAGACTCCGCCGCTACGGAAATCGCCGACACCGCTCTCGACCCGCTCCAGAGGGAAGCCGTTGCTCGCGCGCTGGGCGCTCCCGAAATATTCCTCCTGCACGGTTACCCTGGAACCGGCAAATCACGCATCGTAGCTGAGATTCTTCACCAGGCGGCCCTGCAAGGCAGACGCGTCCTTTTTCTAGCGGATGCGCCGGCGGGTCTCGATGTCGTCCTCGAGCGTCTCGCCGATCGCAACTCCGTTTATCCTGTCCGCTTTCTAGAGCCGGGTGAACAGGCTAGCCGCTTGCCGCCGGTCGTGCAGCCGTGGACACTTGTAGAACGGCTGCGCGCACTGCGCGAGCAGACCATCGGCAACCTGCGCCAAGCATTGGAGTCGGCCAAGAGCCGCCTCGAGCGCCGACGCGGCGAAGGCTCGGTTTGGGAAGATCTGATCCGGCTCTCCCACGAAGAAGCGAATCTCCAAGAAGCGTCCACACGCTGGTCGAGGGAGTTTGAAGACGTGGCTGCCGCGGTTGCGCGCGAAGCGGCAACGGATGAGCCGGAGGGCGCATGGCAGACCGAACTTCGATGCTTGGAAGCCGTTGGCCGCCAGTCGCTGGCTACGTGCGATTCGCAGCTTCAAGAGATGGAATCGCAGCGGCCCGCGCTCGAGCGGGAACGGAAGACGGCTGAGCGATCGTTGCAAGCTTCTCGACCCTTGGCGGAGGCGAAGAAGAAGCGTCGTTGGTGGACCCTTTCGTGGTGGCGGGCGACGCTGAGCGGCGACGTTGTGCAGCGCGCACAGGAGTCGGAGGCGGAGGTCGCTGCCGCCGATAAGGCCCTGGCTTTGCTGGAGAAATCGTGCCAAGAACTCCGGGCGCAGGCCGCCGCCGCTGTGGAGCAACAGCAAGGCGCTCGGGAGCGCCTCGTGCAGGAGGAAATCGACCGTCGCCGTGCCGGACTCGCCCAGCGCCGGGACGCATGGCAACGAGATTGGGACCACTGGGCGAAGCGCTGGCGTCACGCATGCGATTCTCTTGAGCAGACGCTCCATAGGCCGCCCGTTGCAACCGTTGCCGCGGTGGAGGAAGCTCAAAACCGCTGGCGCGAAGCGCTCCGCAATGACGAAGAAGCTTGCCAGTTCGCGGAGCGCTGGGCCGCTTCAGGCCCCGAAGTCGTCCAGGAGTTAGCGAGCCGTTTGCTCGGCGTGGCCAATGTACTGGCCGGCACAACCGCCGCGCTGGCGCATGATCGCCGCTTCGTCGAGGCGGCCAAGTCCCGGTTTGATCTCCTGATTTTGGAAGACGCCGATCGCCTCACGGAAGCCGACCTCATTCGCTTGGCTCATTACGCGCCGCGCTGCGTCCTGGTCGCTTCGTGTTACGGCGAGCCGGAAGATGCCAACGGAACGACCGAGCCCAAGAACGCGGCCGCCCCCAAGAATTCGGCGGCGACCCACAGCCTTCGCCAGGGCGCTTTCGCGAAGCTTTGGCGGTTATTGCATTCGGGCATCGCTTCCTTGCCGTATTCTTGGTTCCGCGAAGGCGCGCGCCTCGGCTGTCAGTTGGCATCGCTGGCAAATCGGGGATCGGGCCAACTCGAAATCGAGCACGTTGCCGACTACCCGGAAATCGAGTTGCGCATCTGGTCGCCAGCGAAGAGCAGACCCGTGTTGGCCCAGGTGATTTTTCCTCCCGGCATGGGCTTCGATCAAGCGAAGATATTTCTTTATCGCGAGCTTCAAGAAGCCGCGGTGGAAGGTGTTGGTCGCACGAGTTGGCTGCGCCCACATCGCGACGGCTGGACGCTGCACCTCCGCCCCCACCCATCGCAAGAGGCTGTTCCAGTGGAACTGGAGGCCGGCCTCCTCGAGTGGATTGAGCCATCCACGGGCCACACATGTCGTCTGGAATTCGGCTCCGACTGGACCCGCGCTCGCGTCGATCGCTGGCTCCTGGAAAACCTGCGCGGACGCGACCTGGGCCGGACCATCTTCCTGCAGACCTGCTATCGCCACCACGCCTCCCTGGCGGCGATGCTTGGCGGAATTCTGTACGCCGACAAGGCCGTGGCGGCGCGCGGCGCCGACTCTGGCGTTGGTGCTGATCCCGGCGGTGTGGAGTTTTGTGCCGTGCCGCCGCTGCGCAAAGATCATGCGCGAAAGGCCGAGCCCTTGCCAAGAGATGCCGCTGCCGCGAACGGCGCCGCCGGCTTTCCGAGGGAAGGCGCGGGACTGGAGCACGAGCTTGGCTCGAACCGATCGGCGGAGCGTTTGCCGAGCGAATTGCGCGCCTGCCTGCCGCGCAAAGGTTTTGCGAATTACCTCGAGGCCCAAGCCTTGATTCGCGCCCTCGAGGAACTGGCGGTACAGCCGGAGCGGGCCAACCAACCCGTCGCTGTCGTAGCCCTCTCGGACGCCCAGGTCGAGTTGCTCCGCACGCTGGCTTCGCGCTCGCCCAGCTTGGGACGGTTGACGCTGCAATTTGGTCCAGCCAGGCAATTCCACCATCAGGAGTTCCATACGGTCTTCGTCAGTCTCACGCGCAGCCACTCGCACCGGGCCGTGCCTCTAGGCGAAACCGTCTCCGATCTTCCTCTCGCGCTTAGCCGTGCCCGACGTCGTCTCGTGCTATTCGGCGATCCAGGCGCGCTCTATAAGCGTAGCCAATGGCTGGGCCCGCTCGAACATCACGATGCAAACGCCGCCGCCCTGGAAGCGCGCCGCTGCGCCGCCCTGGTTTCCCACCTGCAAGGGCACGACGCTTCCGCCGGCTTCCGCATCCTTGACAATCCCTAATCGCCTCAGACTTTGCCGCGGTGAGCTAAATCCACGACGAATCCCGGCAGCATCGAGATCAACTAAGGCGAACCACGCCAATCGGCTAGAATGACCCCTCCCGTAGGGTCAAAACAAGATGGAAAAGATCGTATGGGCTGTCGAAAGCATCCGCGACTGTCAACCCACAATGTTCTTGGATCATTGCTCCGTCATGGCCGTCGCGCTTTGATGGAGCAAAAAGAAACGGTCGGCCGATTCCATCTAGTATTGGACGGTATTACCCCAGGGGAACTTCCCTGCAAGTCGGATTTTGATTTGGAATTGACGTGGCAAGAGGAAACCGCCGTCAAAGCGAAACGCGTCCTGAATTCTGAGCAGACCAAAGCGATCGTGGAACGATCGGCCGTCGCTCTTGCGGCATTGCTCCTGGGTCACCTGTTACCAGGTGGACGCATGCGCGTAACTCGACAAGGGGACAAGGCCGACTATTGGCTTCCGGAATTGTTGCACGCTGTCGAGATTAGCAGCACGTTGCATGCGGGCGAACTCCGACGTCGCTTGCATCGAAAGCGCCTCCAGGCCCTTGCAAATCCGCTTGGATGGGATGCTCAAGCCATCGTGTGCTGTTTTGACACCGCAAGGCATGAAATTCGGTGGAGTTTTTGCCGTCAGGAACGAGTGAAACATGAAGCGTAATAACGGTAAGACCAAGCCGCCGCTTTTGAAAAAAGCGCTTGACGAAGCTTCGTGGCTGCTTTCCCATGCAGAGGCCCTGTCCGACTACGGCAGGGCCGACGACGCCGTGCTGGAATGGGGCCGGGCCGCTGCGGCCGAGGAGGAAGCTGCCTGTTTGCTCGAGGAGCGCGGCAGCGACACGGAGGCGGCCCTTCATCGAGTCAGCGCCGCCGCTTGTCTGCTGCGAATTGGAAACTACCCACATGCGGCGACTCATTTGCGAGCTGCATTAACCGCAGATCTCACGCCAGATTTTCGCGCAAAAGTGCAAAATCAATTGCGATCCTGTCTGGGCGCAGCGAAGAAAAGAGCTGCTCACGGACACGCGTCCGAACACCCCCGCCGTGCCCCAAAGAGCCGTGCCGTAGAAGAATGAGCGTCACTTCCTCTGTTCCTTCGCCCGCGCTTGCAGTGCCGCAATCACCTGGGCCGGCACGAATTTGTCGAGATCGGCGCCTAAAACCGCAATTTGCCGCAGGAATGTGCCGCTCAGGTGCGAATAGGCTTCGCTGGCCATCAGAAACACCGTTTCGATCTCCGGATCAAGCGTGCGGTTGGTGAGCGACATGGTGAATTCGTACTCCATATCGCTGGTGGTGCGGATTCCGCGCAGCATCACGCGCGCCCCCAGCGAGCGCACGAAGCGAACCGCCAGCCCGGAAAATGGTTGAACTTCCACGTTCGGAATAGCCGCAGTCACTTCCTTGAGCAGCCGCACGCGCTCGTCCAGCGTGAAAAACGGCGTCTTCTCCGGGTTCTCGCCGACGCCGACCACCAGCCGTTCGACAAGCCGGCTGCCGCGGCGAATGATGTCGACATGCCCCAGATGTACTGGATCGAACACCCCGGTGTAAACGACCATCACATGACCGGACAATGGTTGCATAGAATACTCCCTTGATCCCGTTTACGGGATGATTGCAATTTCCCCGCGCCGCGGCCGAATTGCAATGGGAAAACCAAATTCCTCACTCCAGGGACTTCATCGTGTTTGCGGACCCATCGCCCTCGACATTCGACCTAAACTTCAGCCTCTTCGGCATTCGGGTGCGCGTGCATCCGTCGTTTTGGCTGTTCAGCGCCATCCTAGGTTGGCAGTTCATGGATCGGTTTGGATTCACATATCTGCTCGTGTGGATCGCGTGCAGCTTTCTGTCTGTTCTCGTGCACGAATTGGGTCACGTAACCATGGGCATCCTTTCCGGCAAATGGTCTCATATCGTGCTCTATTCGTTCGGCGGGCTGGCCATCGGCAATTTACACGACGCCAAGCGCTGGCAGAGAATTGCGATATTCTTGGCCGGCCCGGCGGCCGGCTTCGCACTTTTCGGCCTCGTGATGCTCTTTCGCGTTTACGCCCTCGACCAAATTGATCCAGCCATCAACAACCTACTGCTTCGTCGCGGCGTCATGATGCTGCTTTTCATGAATCTCTTCTGGAATCTATTGAACCTGGTTCCCGTCTTCCCTCTCGATGGCGGCCAGGTCATGCGCGAAATTTGCACCAGCATGAGTCCACGAAATGGTTTGAGCTTCTCACTTGGCCTTTCCTTCGTAATCGCCGGCCTGATCGCCGTTTACTCTGCGATTGTAATGAACCGGCGTGATTTGCCGTATCCGCCCCTCGATCCACTTTTCAACATCATCCTCTTTGCCCTTATGTCTGTGCAATGTTTTCAGATGATGCAAGCCGTCAACCGTGAGCGCCGCCGCTGGGAGCAGGATGAAGAGCAGTGGTAAGCCCGTGGTAAGCCCACAAGCCCGCGGATGAGTCTTCGAATCCGCGGGGTAATGTCCTAACCCCGCAGGCTCGAAGACTCGCCTGCGGGCTTGGCGGGTGATATTCTAGAATTATGGCCGACACCCCTGTCATCACCTGTCCCGAATGCACCAAGAAATTCAAGGGCAAGGGCGACCTGTCCGGCAAGCGGATCCGTTGTCCGCTCTGCAGCCACGTATTCGTTGTCCCGGCCCAATCCAAAGCTCACGCCGCCGAGCAACCGCGCAGGACCTTTCTCGACGATGACGACGCCGACAAGAACCCGTACGGCGTCACCGAACTCGACCTTTCCGCACGCTGTCCCAACTGCGCCAACCCGATGGCCGACGAAAAGGCCTTTGTCTGTCTCTATTGCGGCTACAACACGCTGACGCGCGAGCTGGGCAAAACCGAAAAAAGCGTGGCCCACACGGGCGGCGAGCACTTCAAGCATCTTCTCCCCGGCTTGTTCGCCGTTTCCGGGATCCTGTTCATCATCATGCTGTTGCTCTTCTATTCGCTGGTGTTGCCCTCCCTGCTTTCCAAAGAATCGTGGATATCGTTCCTCGACCACGAATCGATGCGGCTCTGGCTGACGACGCCGCTTCTTTCCGCGATTTGGGCGCTCGGCTATTTCGCCTTCCGTCGTCTCATCATCAAGCCGCTCCCGCCTCCCAAACTAACGGGGTGAACAAAGAGGCTGAACAAAGAGGCTGAACAAAGAGGCTGAACAAAGAGGCTGAGTATGGCCCGCTGGTCGCTCCTCGCCGCCCTTCTGGTCGCGGGTGTGGGTTTATCGCAAGATCGCGGCCTTCCGCCCGGCATCAAAGACACGCAAGACCCAAAAGACGTTCCGCCCACGCCGGCCGAAGCGGCCAAGCGCTTCAAAGTCCCCGACGGCTTCAAAGTCTCCTTGTTCGCCGGCGAGCCCGACGTTTGCCAGCCGATTGCCATGTGCTTTGACGATCGCGGGCGTCTCTGGGTCGCCGAGTGCTTCTCCTATCCTAACTGGACGACGCCCGGGGAAGGCCGCGACCGCATACTGATCTTGGAGGACACCGACAACGCCGGCCATTTCGACAAACGCACCGTCTTTTGGGACCGCGCTTATAACCTCACCAGCGTCGCGTACGGTTACGGCGGCATCTGGGCGCTCTGCGCGCCACACCTGTTGTTCCTGCCGTTTGAAAAAGGCAGCAATAAACTCGCCCAACCGAAGATCGTTCTCGACGGCTTCAGCGTGAAGGCGGGTCACAACATCGTCAACGGCCTGCTTTGGGGGCCTGACGGGTGGCTCTATGGCCGGCACGGCATCCTCGCGGAATCGAAAGTCGGCCTACCAGGAACGCCCGACGACAAGCGCGCGCGCATCAACTGCGGCATCTGGCGCTACCATCCCACGCGCAAGATCTTCGAAGTCGTCTGCCACGGCACCACCAATCCCTGGGGCCTCGACTTCGACCAGCACGGCGAAGGCTTTTTCACCAACAGCGTCATCGGCCATCTCTGGCACATGATCCCCGGCGCCCGCTACCAGCGCATGTATGGCCAAGATTACAACCCGCATTCCTATGAATTGATGGCCTCCACGTCGGATCACTTGCACTGGGCCGGCGGCGATTGGACCACGTCGCGCGGCGGCCGAGGCGCCCACAGCGACGCCGGCGGCGGCCACGCCCATGCCGGCGGCCTCATCTATCAAGGCGGCAACTTCCCCGACGAATACCGCGGCAAGATGCTCTTGTGCAACATCCACGGCAACCGCCTCAACACCAACATCCTCGAACGACAAGGCTGTGGCTACGTCGCCAAGCGGGCGCCCGACTTCCTTACTAGCGACAATCCCTGGTTTCGCGGCATCGCGCTGGCCACCGGTCCCGACGGCGGCGTCTACGTCAGCGATTGGTGCGACTTGGGCGAATGCCACGACAACGACGGCGTCCATCGGTCGAGCGGACGAATTTACAAGATCACGCACGCCCAGCCAACCGCCATGGACCGGCTCGATCTCGCGGATTTCAGCCCCGCGCTTCTCGTCAACAGTCTCGCGCACCCGAATTCCTGGTACACGCGCCACGCAAGTCGCCTGGCAAGCGAACGAGCGTCGAGTAAAGGAGCGCGACCCGGGAACGCCAATTCGGAGGCGCTTGATCTTCTTCACTTTCAATTGCGGACGCTTTTCGAGAACGAACGCATGCAGCTCACCCGGTTGCGGACGCTCTGGAGCCTCTACCGCACGAACGCGACGTCCGAAAACTGGCTTCTCGAACAGCTTGCCGATTCCAGCGAGCACATGCGAGCTTGGGTCATTCGCTTCCTGTCCGACGCCACGACGCCCACAGCGAAAGCGCTCAGCAAGTTTGAAAACATGGCCAAGGATGACAGCTCGGGCTTGGTGCGGCTCTATCTCGCCTCGACTTTGCAGCGGCTCGCCACCAAGGATCGCTGGCTCCTCGCCACGCACCTCGCTTCTCACGCTGAAGACGCGCTTGACCGCTGCCAGCCTTTGATGATTTGGTACGGCATCGAACCGGCAGTCCCGGAAAATCCATCCGCTGCACTGACGCTCGCCGTCAATTGCCGGATGCCTAAGCTGCGTCAGTTCATCGCCCGGCGGCTCAGCGCTGATCTCAACTCGAAGAATTTAGAATTGCTCGTGGAAACGCTCGCCGACGAAAGCTCGGTCAAGGTCCAGCGCGATCTTTTGCTTGGCATGCGCGATGGGCTCAAAGGCCAGAACAACGTTGGCCGCCCCAAGAACTGGTCTGGCTGTTTCGCAAAGCTTCAAGCCGGCGTCTCCGCCGAAGTTCGGCAATTGTCGCGGCTGATCGGCTTGGTCTTCGACGACCCGCTCGCGCTGGCCTCATTGAACAAGACCGTGACTGATCTTGCCGCCGATTCATCCGAACGCGCCGCCGCCTTGGGAGCGCTAGCTGCCCGCAGAAGCCCTGACTTGCCGCCGACTCTCTACAAATTGCTCGAAGACCGTAATCTTCGTGGGCCTGCCATGCGTGCCCTCGCCAACTTCGCCGACGAAAAAACGCCGGCCGCCATCCTGAAGCTCTACGTCACGCTTACTGGTGCCGAAAAACAGGATGCTGTCGGCACTCTGGCATCACGACCATCGTTCGCTTTGGCTCTTTTAGACGCAATCGAGAAAAAACTGATTCCGCGCGGCGACATCTCCGCCTTTTCCGCCCGCCAGCTTCAGGATTTGAAGAACAAGGAAGTGACCGACAAGCTCACGAAAGTCTGGGGGCAACTGCAAACGACGAGCGCCGAGAAGAAAACGCTCATCGCCGAATTCAAGGCGAAGTTGACGCCGCAAGTCTTGGCCAACGGAAATGCGTCAGCAGGCCGCGTCGTCTTCAAGAAACTTTGCGCCCAGTGCCACGTGCTCTACGGCGAAGGCCAAAAAATCGGTCCTGATTTGACAGGCTCTGGCCGGGCCGACTTGCACTATGTGCTCGAGAACATCATCGACCCCAGCGCCGTCATTGGCCGCGACTATCAGCTTACCAACATCGTCACCGGCGCCGGCCGGCTTATCTCGGGCATTGTCGTCGAAGAGACCGACCGCTCCGTAACGGTTCAGACCGCGACGGAACGCTTGACGCTGGCGACGAGCGACATCGAAGAGCGCCATCTCTCCAAGGTCTCAATGATGCCCGAAGGTCTCGTCGAGCGGATGTCCTTCGAGGAGCTGCGCGACCTGGTGCGCTACCTGGCCACCAAGGAGCCGCCATATGGAGTGCGGTGACTGGTCGCCGCTTTAGGATTTTCGGATTTGGAGTGCTGCGCTCTTCCGCCGCTTTTCGTCTTTCGCCCCCACTCCCAAAATCCAAAAGCGGCGAACATTCGCCGCACTCCAAATCCAAAGGTTCGCGTCATGGCAATCAGCCTCAATCGCCGTCTCTGGGCAATCTGGCAAATGCGCTGCCCGCAATGTTATTCCGGCGCTATTTACCGATCCGATCGAACGATGTATCAGCGCTGCCCCGCTTGCGACCTGCTCTTCGAGCGCGAGCCCGGCTACTTCCTCGGCTCGCTCTACATCAGCTATGCGTTCGCGTCGTTGATCCTTGGCCTCGGGATGCTGGCTCTTCACTTCATCTTGCCCGATTGGGACCTGGGAATCCTGGTGCTGATCGTCGGCGTCCTCTTTCTCCCTTTAGCGCCGACGGTGACTCGTTACGCCCGAGTCCTGTGGATTCACTTCGATCGCTGGGCGTGGCCGGACCAGACGGGGACAGGGCAATGAAGAACGATGAATGAAGAACGATGAACTTCCATTCATCATCCTCCATTCATCATCCTCCATTCCTCATTCTCCATTCATCGTTCTTCATTCCTCATTCCTTTTCCCTCCGATGGACCGTCAGAAGCCTCCCCGATCCTGACTCGCTCACGAACTCGGTCGGGCGCCCTTTGTCGAGGTCGCCGTAGCAAAAGGTGAGCAGATCCCCGTCCAACTTGTAGATTCCTTTGATCGCTTTTCCCTTGGTCGGGCCGTCTTCGTAGATGAGATCGATCTCTTTGGGCTTCTTCGCCGGGTCGATCTTCATGAGCGTGGTTACTTTCTCCTTGCCGTCTGTTAGTCCAATCATCTTGTCGCCGCGAATGACCGTGGAATGCCGTATGCGGTCGTCTTCATTCGAAGGTTGGCCGTCGAGAATCCAGGTGATGGACGGCCCCCAGTTGCCCTGAAGCCGTTTCAGTTCCTTTTCCACCGCGCCATCCTCGGCGCCGGGTTTTGGTTTGGCTTCCTTCGCATCGTCGCCGGCCACTACTGTGCTCGCTGTTGCCATTTCAACAACCAGCGGATGTGCCAGAAGGGCACCCGTAAACAGTTGGCCCACGCCGAGGCCAATAGCCGCGATGATCGCGAAGGCGCCCGCCAACACTTTGATTTTGCTCAATAACATCGCTTGCAACACTCCTTCGGTCAACGCGACGACTTTAGCCGGGACCACGCCCGTCAGGCTTGCGCCGGCGGCCGTCGCTTGCCCTGCCGCGACCAAAGTCGCGGCCTTGATCGTAGTTGCCAACACATTTGCCGGCACGCCTGCCGAGGCCGCATTTTGCGCCAGAGCACCCGCCACGGCGCCCGCCGTCACTCCGAAGCCGTGCCGGCCAAGTCGCTTGGCAAGCATGGAGCGCCCGCGCGTGAGCCGCGCGCCCAAAGTTCCCAGGGGACATCCGAGTTGCCGTGCCGCCTCTTTGAGGGGCCGACCTTCCAGATCGCACAGCACGATGGCACTTCGGTAAAGATCGGGCAGCGCTTTCAGTTCCTGATCCAAGACCTCGTGCAAGGCCTCCCAGGCTTGGAATGCGGCCTTGTGCCTGAAACCCTCCGCCCGCTCCCGCTCCTTTGCCGATCGCTTGGCATTCATGGCTCGTGCCTTCAAGGCCGTGGTGTGCGCCACGCCGTACAGCCAGTTGCCCACCATGCCGCGCGGCCGGATCGCCGCCGCCTTGCGAACCAGGACGAGAAAAGTCGCCTGGAACGCGTCTTCGGCATCCGCCTCGTTGCCCAGAACCCGCCGGCATACCCCCATGACCATTGGAGCGTGCCGCCGCAAGAGCACTTCAAATGCTTTCTCATCTCCGCGAGAGATGAAGGACTCGAGCAAATCGCCGTCCCTGTGCGCCGACAGGCCGTGCCATGAACGGCAGAGTCTGTGCAGAGCGATTCCCAGGGTGGTGCTAGCCATCGTGCGTGCTTCCGTGAAAGAGACTCTATATATCTCTCAGAGGTGTGCCGTTTTTTGCATGAATTTCCCGCCGCCTTCGCTTCGTTTAACGATAGGCCGAATTCGTCTAACGAAGTGCTCGACTCGTCTAATTGGGTGAGTGTGTGGGCCACTCGTTAAACGCATATTCTTAAACTTAATCTGTAAAAGGCTTTGTGTCCCAGAAATGCGTCTAACGCACATTAGATGAATGTGCTTGCCGCCAACATTTGCTGACCGTAGGACGGACCTGCGATCCGTCCGTGCGACAGGACGGTTTGCAAAACCGTCCTACTTTAGCCCGCCTCGCCAATCTCGTTCTTCCCCAAGATATGCTGCAAAGCCGTCGTCAAGTCGCCGAAGGAAAACGCAAACCCGCTTTCCAAGAGCTTCTTGGGCTTGACGCGCTGCGAGATGAGAAGCAGGGCGTCGGCCATCTCGCCGAAGGCAAGTCGCGCGGCGAAAGCGGGCATCGGGAATACCGTCGGCCGGCGCAAGACTCGGCCCAACGTCTTGGTGAGCTCGTAGTTCGTCACGGGCTCGGGCGCGACGACATTGACCGGACCGCTGATGTTGTCGTGGTAGAGGACGTGATAAAGCGCGCCGAGTACGTCGTCGAGCGCGATCCAACTCAGGTATTGCCGGCCGTTGCCGATCTTACCGCCGGCGCCCATGCGAAAGGGCGTCAACATGGCTGCCAGCGCTCCGCCGGCCATGGACAGAATGACGCCGAAGCGCGCGTGGGCGACGCGGATGCCCTTGTCCCGCGCCGGCGCCGCGGCGGCCTCCCAATCGCGACAAACGCCGCTGAGAAAATCCGACCCGTTCGCGCTCTCTTCGTCGAGGACTTCATCGCCACGATTGCCGTAGTAGCCTACTGCGGACGCCGACACCAAAACGCGCGGCGGGACCGCCAGCTTCGCCAGCGCTTCGCAGAGATTGCGTGTCGTTTCGATCCGGCTCGCGCGAATGCGCTGCTTCTTGGCGGCCGACCAACGTCCCTTGGCGATACTCTCGCCCGCCAGGTGGATGACGGCGTCGAACCCCTCAAGCACATTGAGATCGCCGCTTTCAGCGACGGCGTCCCATGACAGGTCGCCTTCGTATGCGGTTCCGCGTGACAGTCGAACCACCTCGTGGCCGCCCGTGGTGAGGAATGCCGTCAGGGCCGCGCCAACCAGTCCCGAAGCGCCTGATACCAGAATCCGCCACGGCTCTGAGTCGGGCCGGCCGGCGTGCAAGGCCAAATCGTGCCCGAGGACGGCATGGCGATAAGCGAAAGTGCGTCGAAGCTTGCGGCGCACTTTTCGTCCACCCAGGAGTTGGCCGAGAACGCCAAGCGGCAGCACGTACTCGATGCGATCTTCCAGAATCGATGCCGCCGGTCCGTCGGGCTCGAAAAGATGCTGCTGCTCGAACTTGACGAAGGGGCCTTCGATTTGCCGATCGTTGAATTGCCGGCCTTCGACGTAATCAAAATGCTCGGCCACCCAGCGCCGCCGAAACGGCCCGAAGACCGGGGCGCGAATCACCGTGCGCGTGCCGTTGGTGATGCCTTGCGACGGCTGCAAAACCTCGAAGCGATCAAACGGAGCATTGAGGCGGTTGAACGCGCCGGGCCGGCCGTGCCAATCGAACAGTTCCTTGACCGGCACGGGAAAGCGCGAACGGCAGCCGAACGTTTGAATGCCCATGAATCCATCCTTGGCGCCGCGCGGCTCGGTTCCGGCTCGGCTCGCCGAACCTACTGGACTATTTTCCCACTCCGAGGCCGTCGGCGACGCGGTTGATGTAGTTGAACCAGCTCGCGATCAGGTTGATCTGCAGAATGCCGCGGTCGTCGAAGCCGGCTTGCCGTAGCCGGTCGAGATCCTCCGACGTGATGCGATAGGCGTGACGCGTCAGCTTGGCCGCGTAGTCGAGCATCGCGCGATCGGCGTCATTGAGATTCGCGAGTGCGTAATCCCGCCGCAACTGGGCGGCGAGTTCCTCGTCGAGCGAAACCCGGCGGAGAAACTCGGCATGGCTCTCGATTCAGTAGAAGCAGCTATTGAGGGCGGACACGACTGTCGCAATCATCTCGTGCTGCCGTCGCGAAAGCGGAAGCTCCGGCGCGAGCATGGCGCCGAACGCGGACATCGAATGCTCAAGCGCCTTCGGGATCAGGCTGTGCACGGCGGTGACGCTGTCTTCGGTGCCGTCCGGCCGCACGAGCGACGGAACCGGGTCGCCGTATTCATGGGGATAGAGCGCGCGCACCGCCGTGTAGGCGTCGCGCAGTTCGCCCGTCGCCTCGGAACCAGGGATGACTTTGATCCATGTCACGATCTTCCCTCCTTAGGATTTGTAGGCGATAATCGTGGAATTCAAGGGGCGTAGGCGGCCGGCGAACTTTTCGCGCGGCTGAGCGGTTTGGCCGGGACTCCGTTTTGAACGTAGACACGCGTGCTTTCCTCTTCGAGGACGGGGCCGGCTTCGAGCTGGTCGGCGGACATTTGCACGCGGAAGCGGAAGTCGCCCGGCTTCATTCCCTGCACGAAGACTTCATAAGTCTTGCGGTCCCCTTCAGCCAGAGAAGGCAGCACGTCGTAGACCAGGACTTGACCTCCAGGCGCCGGTTCGCCGAGCCGATTGTCCGCGGGGCCGCGCGCTTGCGTCAGGGCAAGGCCGTCAGGAATCACGGCGCGGACTCGAATGTTGGTCAATGGCGCCGTGCCTTGGTTAATGAGTGTAATGTGATAGCTTGTCTTGGTTCCTATCTCGATTGGGTCGCTGCGATCCTTCAGTTCGATGTTGATGGCCGATATGCCGCTGAAATACGTGCAGAATCGCGCCTGAGCCTTGACGTTTTTGTCGGCAAGCGCGGTCGCTTGGTGACACAGCTCGCCGGAGGCTTTGGGTTGCACCGTCACCACTACGGAACGGCTGGCGCCCGCATCGAGATTGCCGAGAAGCCACGCTACCTTGCCGGCCAGGAATTTGCCGTCGTCGCTGGCATTGACGAAATCCGTTTTGTCCGACGGAGTGAAATCCACGAGCAGGTTGGTGGCCGCCGCCCGGCCAATATTCTTCGCCGTGACGAAATAGCGCGTCGCCAGATTGGCATACTGTTTCTTCGGCCCGTCGATGGTTAGCGATAAGAGAGCCTCTTCGGCGCCGGGCATCGGCGGCGGTTTTGGTTCGCCGGGACCAACACCGGGCGGCGGTTCACCTGACGCCGGCGCCGCAGCTTGCCGGGTTGTGACGCATTGGCCGTGCTCAAAGGTTACCCGCGTGCAGTTCTTGACGTCTTCTTTGTTCGTCGGAGCAAGTATCAAGGTTATGTCGCAGCCGCTGCCGGCTTTCATGGTTCCCAAACGCCACTCGAGTACGGGCTCCTTGACGTGCGGCTCGGGACTGGCTCGCACCAGTTTCGCGTTTGCCGGCAAGGCGTTCTTGACGACAACGTGATGCGCATCGGCCGCCGAGCAGTTTTCGACGCGAATCAGATATTCAAGCGGCTGCCCCGGTGCCGAGAACGCGGGCACGCGCACATGAAGCTTGACCACAGGCGTCGGCGGTTCGGCCTGCTCGACCTGCACAGCTGGGATGCACAATGGCTCGCAACCTATTGTGCAGGGCGGCATCGGCACGAGAGGGGCGGCCAGCGGAAAGCAACAGCCGCCGTCGGCCTCGTCGTTGCCAAAGAGCCGCGAGGTTTTTTCGCCGGGAATGACCAGAAGTAGCAACAGGGACGCCTGCGTGATGATGGTGCGTGTGGGGTTCATGGCGGCGGTGTGTGTTGGCTCAATATGCCCGACGAGCGGCGCGGAATCGGCGCGGGCGCAATAGACCAGCATCGCCTATTGTCGCCGATGAACCCAGGTATTGTCTTGGGGAACTGCCCAGTCTTCGTAGGCGGAAGAGCTTGGCCGACCGGAATTATCGGCACAACCGGCGTATTGAACGTCAGTTAGAAGCCTCAAAACGTCAAGCCCGCGGAAGGATGTCCCGCGGGCATGACTCATGGCAGCGTGGAAACGAAAGCGTTGAATCAGAACAACTGCTCAATGGGATTGGCGCCGCGGTCGACGATGCGCACCGGGCGGCCGTTCGGCGTGTTGTTTTGTCGGTTGTAATCGATGCCCAGAAGGCGGCACACAGTTGCCATGAAGTCGATGGTGCTAACGGGTCGTTCAGCGACGGTGGCGGCCTCGGCGTCGGTGCGGCCAATGACCTGGCCGCCGCGGATGCCGCCGCCGAACATCGCCAGGCTCCACGCGCGCGGATAGTGGTCCCGCCCCGGCTGGGCGCCGCGGGCGTTGATCCGCGGCGTGCGGCCAAATTCGCCCATCCAGATCACCAAGGTCGATTCAAGAAGCCCGCGCTCGCGCAAATCGGTGATGAGCTGGCTCATGGCCGGGTCGACTTGGCCCGAGAGTTGGCGAACCCGTTCAAAGTTGTTCTGATGCGTGTCCCAACCACCCAGCGTCACCTCGACAAACTTGATGCCCGTTTCGATCAGCCGCCGCGCCAAGAGGCAGCCCTCGCCGAAACGGTTGGCGCCATAGGCGGCGCGATTGGCTTGCGGCTCATTGGAGATATCGAAAGACCGGGTGCCCTGGTCGTTCATCAGCGTGACGGCTCGCTGGTAGGTCGTATGGTGGGCATTGCCGACCGTGTGGCCATGGCTGCGCTCGAACCCGGCCTCCAAATCCTCGAGCAAGTTGATCCGTCCGGCGAACTGCTGGCTGCTTACGGCCGGCCGCAGGTTTTCGACGCCGCGCGTCGGATCGTTGATGATGAGCGGCTGATGGCGGGTGCCAAGGAAGCCGGCGCCGAAGCTGCGGTTGCCGATGGACACGAAGTTCGGCAACGGCGAGTCGGGATTGCCCAACTCGCGGGAGACGATGGAGCCGATGCTCGGGTATACGACGCCGCCTTGGCCTTCACGGTAGCCGGTGTGCATGTTGTATTTGGCGCGGGCGTGGGCGCCTTCGCCCGTGCTCATGCTGCGGACGATGACACCCTGATCCATAAGTCGAGCGAGCCGCGGGAAGTGCTCGCTGATTTGGATGCCGTTCACGTTGGTCTGGATTGCGTGAAACGGACCACCCTGCTCGGTGCCGGGCCGAAGATCGAAGGTGTCTTTGTGGCTGGGGCCGCCGTCCATCCACAGGAGGATGCACGATTTGGTCCGCTCCTGCGTTTGGGCGGCGCGGGCTGCCAGCACATTGAGCCAGCCGGACATCGACGTGCCCAACAGGCCCATGGCGGAGGCCTTCAACAGATCGCGGCGGGAAATATCGCGGTTGAACATGTTAGAATCTCTTTCTTCCCTAGGACGGATTTTCAATCCGTCCATGTTCGGCCGGATTGCAAGTCCGGCCTACGAAATCGTTAATGATTCAAGGCAAACTCGCTTGAGTTTAGAAGCGCCCAGAGAATATCGCTGTATCCGCCGCGCGAGTCACCTTCACGCTGGGCGTGTGTCAACATGCGGCGTGTCTCCTCCCCGGTTGGCGGGCGCGACAGAGCCACGAAGAATAGCCGTTCGATGACCTGTTCCGGCCCCTTGGCGTCTTTCATGGCCGCCACGACGGCTGGGAGCGTGTTGTTTAGTCCACCCGCGTTCATGAGGCGAAGCGCCTGCGGGATGCCGGCCTGATACTCGAGCGGGTTGGCGCCTTCGTCGATTCGGAAGAAATTGAGGAATGCGTCGCGCGGACTGCCGATCGGACCTTTTTTGGCAATCGGAGCGACGTCGCCCTTGCGGCCGCCCGGCAGACCCAGAACCCGCACCAGCGAATCGAAGAGCTGCTCCGGACTTAGCACACGGACCACGCGATGGCTGTAAAACTCGGTGTCGGAGCCATTTTCCGCTTCCGGCCGGCTTGTGCGCTGATAGGCTTCGCTGTTGCAGATCGCCCGCAGCAAATACTTCACATCGAAACCATTCGTCTTGAACTGCTCGGTGAGGGCGGCCAGCAGCTCGCCATGAGTCGGCGCGTTGTCGTCGTGCATGTCGTCGACCGGATTGACGATGCCGCGGCCGAACAACTGATACCAGAAGCGATTCACCATGGCCCGGGCGAAATATGGATTTTCCACCGCCGTCAGCCATTTCGCCAGCACCGGCCGATTGGGCTCGCCGTCTTTGAGCTTCGGCTGCTCGCCCATGAGAAACTTGGCCGGTACGTTCTTGACTGATTCGGGAAGCGGCATCTTCTTGCCGCCCTTGCCGCCGGCCGACTCGGTGATGCC
The DNA here is from genome assembly GCA_016195405.1 of Planctomycetota bacterium. Lineage (GTDB taxonomy): Bacteria > Planctomycetota > Planctomycetia > Gemmatales > Gemmataceae > JACPZP01. Next base: position 32,125 of record JACPZP010000022.1, read on the forward strand.
CGGCGAGACGCCCTTCTTGGCGGCCTGCTGTGGATTGGCCGACAACTTCACCTTCCGAAAGAAACCGGCCATGCCCCAGTAATCGTTCTGCTTCCATTCGACGAACGGATGATTGTGGCACTGGGCGCATTGAAGCTGAAGGCCAAGGAACATCCGCGAAACATTGTCGGTCATCTTGTCAACGGTGGGGTTGCCGATGAAGAACGTGACGGCGCCGTTCTCTTCTTGCGTGCCGGTGGCGGTGAGCAATTCATAGACAATCTTGTCGAGAGGCTTGCCTTCATGGAAAGCGCTCGCAAGCCATTCGTGCAGCGGCGTGCTCTTGAGCAGGCGATTATTCGATTCGCGCGGCACCATCAATCCGGCCCAATTCTCGGCGAGCGCCTTTCCGAAACGTGGATCGGCCAAGAGGTCGTCGATCACCTTGCGGCGTTTCTCCGCGTCGGTGTTGTCGAGGAACTCGCGCACTTTTTCGGGCGGCGGGATGACGCCAATCAGATCGAGATACACGCGGCGGAGGAATTCCGTGTCGGCCGACTTGCCCGACGCCTTGATTTCTTCGGATAACAGCTTCTTGTTGACCTGGTCGTCGATGATTTTCGAGAGCGCCAAAGCGTCGAGCTTCTGGCCGGCGCCGGGAATGACGCCGAGATTGGATGCGGGCTTCTGGCTTTTAGGAGTCACCTTCTTTTGTTTGGCGGCTTCCTTACCTTTGGCGGGGTCTTGAGCCTGTACAGGATTCCACTTTGCCCAAAGCGATGCGAACACAAACACGCTGAGTGCCGCGAGGGTGAATGATGGTCCGAAACGGAACCAGATATTGCCGTGAGTCTTGGAGGAATGATCTCGCATAACGCCTGTTCTCCTCCTCATGTTTTTCCGGGTGCCCAGAGCCGTCTTAGAGTTGCAAAGGCGGCTGTTGGCAATGAGTGTTTAACACCAGCCTACCATAGAGGTTTCGCTCGTGGCTTTCCGGCACGATGAATTCGTGTTGATGAATTCGCGTCAGGCGTCAATACAGTGACGACAGCGATCCGATTCCCAATTCCGAAAGGCCTTCCCATGCGTGCTCTGCTTCTCTCCGTAGTCCTGGGCCTCGTTGCTATTCCATTGGCCCAAGCGGGCGATGACGCCGTGGCCGGGAATTGGAAAGTCACAATAATTCAGAACGCCAGCCAATCCGAGTGGATGCAGATGACGCCTTGGCTTCTTCACCTGGAAAGCAAAGGGGGCAAGCTCGAAGGATCGGCGGAGTCAGTTCCTGGAATACCAAGCACCACCGTCGAAAACTTGTCGTTCTCGGGGGACGTGATGAGCTTTTCGCTGAAGCTTAAAAACGGACGGACGTTCCATTTTGACTGGAAACTGCCGCGCGCCGGCGCGAAGAAAATTCAGGGCACGTTTAGCACAGGCGGCGGACCGTCGTTAGCACTCATGGAAGCGACGACTGCGAAGACGCTCTACGATGCCGACCGCGAGTTCTTGGCTCGGTCGCCCAACGACCCGCGCGTCTTCAGCACCGCTCTCGACCTCATCGCACAGGCCAAGGAAAAGAAAACCCCGGTCAAAGACGTGCAGGAATGGGCCGACGTCGCCATGCGCGCCGCCGAGAATTATGGACCCAAATGGCAACTCGATTTCGCGCCCAAGTTGGTTGATCGCTTGCACTCACAAGAGGGCTATGCCGGCGTCGCCGTCGAGACAATGCGCAAGCTGGAAAAGAGCCTCGACGTCAAGACGCCCGCGGAAACGCAACTTCGCGTTTTGACCGCGCTAGCCGGCGCTCTCGAAGCGGTCGCCGGCAAAAACGGCAAGCCCTCCGATGAGGCCAAACAACTCGTGGCCCGAATCGACAAGCTGGAAAATCAGGGTTATGCCGAATATCAGGCGAAGGCGCTTGACTTCAAAATCGAGAAGTTCAAGGGACGCAAGGGCAAGAGTGATCGCGCGGTGCTGGTGGAGTTGTTCACCGGCGGCCAATGTCCTCCCTGTGTGGCCGCCGATCTGGGTTTTGATGCGCTCAAGAAAGCGTATCCGCCCACCGAAGTGGTGTTGCTCCAGTATCACCTGCACATTCCCGGTCCGGACGCCTTGACCAACGACGACGCCGAGGCCCGCCAGAATTACTATGGCAAAGCGATTCGGGGCACGCCGACCATCTTCTTCAACGGCGTTCCCGACGCGCCGGGCGGCGGCGGGCGTGAGGACGGCGCGGAGAGGTTCAAAGAGTACACCGACGTGATCAATCCACTCCTCGAAAAGCCGGCGCCCGCGCAGATCAAGCTGAGCGCCGAACGCAAGGGCGAGACCATCCAGATCAAAGCCGCGGTTCAAAATCTTGAAAAGACCGGCGAGCGTGTCAGGCTGCGTCTGGTCTTGGTCGAGGATTGGGTGCGCTACAAAGCCCGCAACGGCACGAGCTACCATCACCGCGTGGTGCGCGACTTCCCCGGCGGCGTCAAGGGATTCGCGCTGACCAAAAAGGATGCGGAGCACACCGCCGTGGTCGATCTCAAAGAGCTGCGCGCGAAGCTGGCGACCTACCTCGACACGTTCGCCAAGACCTCTGAAGAAGACTTCCCGGATCCTCAAAGGCCGATGCGCTTCCGCAATCTGAGCATTGTCGCCTTCATTCAGAACGACGACACTCGCGAAGTGCTGCAAGCGGCCAATGCCGGAATTAACGGCGAGTGAAGGCAGACAAAATAATGACGCCAGACGGATTGGGGAATACAGACAGAGAGTAGCTGGGCAGGAACACAATCAGAATTCGTTGCGTCGCCACCCCCCCACACACCCCCCCCGACGCAATTCATAGCGGAGATGATTAGGGTATGGGTTGTAGTTTCAATCCATAAATATTTTGCGCCTAATGACTTATGTCGTGCAACCGTGGGCTGGCCGGAATGATCCATCGGGGATTCGTCGCCCCCGTCGGTCTTGCTTCCTTCTCCATTCCTAATTAATGCGATAATGTCAATTTGATTGCATTGCGCGGCGGCGCGCGCACACCTTATCCATTGTCCCATGCGAAAAGCACGCTGCTAGGAAGCACAAACTCCAGCTGACTTTCATGTCGTCTTGTGAATTTCACGCCATTTGACGATCATCTTGTAGCGGCAAGCACGATTGCGCGCCGCTGGGATCAATAGCCACGGAGAGGATGCCGTGCATATCACTGCCGTGCACATCGCCGCCTGGAAGCGCTGGGCCATGGGAGCGGGAATCGGCCTGCTCATTGCTGTGGTCCCTTTCGTCTACTATCGCCACACCTACACGTATGCCAAGAGGCTGCGCGTCGTCACGCCGGGGCTTGTCTATCGCAGCGGCTGCTTGACGGCGGACGGCTTTCGCGACGCCATCCGCAAGCTCAACATTCGCACGGTGATCAACCTGCAGGAGGAATCACCCGATCCCCGCCTGGCGAAGAATTACTTCAACTCCTCCTCCATCCGAGAGAGCGAGTTGTGCGACGAGTTGGGGGTGAAATTTCATTTCATCTTTGTCGAAACGCTTGATGCCGGCGAAGCGCCGTTAAAGCAGCCGGACACCATCGGCGAGTTTCTCAAAATCATGGATGATCCCGACGCATACCCGGTGCTTATTCACTGCCGGGCCGGCCTGCATCGCACCGGTTGTCTGGTGGCAGCTTACCGCATGGAATACGAATGTTGGCCATGGCATAAAGCGCTGCGCGAGCTGAAAAACCACGGCTTTGGCGAATTTGTCAGCACCTCCGCCAACGACTACATCGTGCAATACATCCTCGACTATCGGCCGCGCTGGCGCGAGCAGACCGAAGAACCCCAAGAGATCGATCCGCCCAAACGGGTCGCCGGAAAACTCACGTCACGCTGACTCTGACCTGGCGCGACCTCTGCGACGTGGACGTGCCACTGGAAATGCCATGCCGAAACTGCTCGACCGCCAACTCATCTATAGTTACATCAAGGCGTACATCGTCTGCCTGGTAAGCCTCTTGAGCCTGTTCATCGTCGTCGATCTGTTCACCAACCTCGAAAAATTCTCGCAGCACAATCCGGGCCTGGTTCCGTTCTTGAAGCACATCGCTCGCTATTACAGCATGTGGACGCTGACCGTCTTCGATCGCCTGGGCGAGTCGATCGTCCTTCTGGCGGCGATGTTCACCGTGGCCTGGATGCAGCGGCACAACGAGCTGTTGCCGCTCTTGTCGGCCGGCGTGTCCACGCGCAGGGTGGTTCGGCCCGTGCTGGTGGCGGCCTGCGTCATGCTCGGTCTGGTCGTCTGCAACCAGGAATTCTTGTTGCCGCGGGCCGATCCGTTCTTGATCGAACATCGGCTCGACCCCAAGGATCGGGGCGCCGTGGAAGGCCGCGGCACTTACGACTTGAACGACATCCTCATCTCGTGCCTCAAAGCCTACAAGCACGAATTGAAGGCAGAAGGGTTCACGGTGGTCATTCCCCAGAAGCTCGGCCAAGCGTCATTTATCCAAGCGCGCGAAGCTCGCTACGATCCCGAAGAACACGGCTGGTTTCTCTACGGGGCCACGCCCGCGGAGCTTCCGAACTGGACCCGCACGGACATTCTCGAGCAGCGCGGCGCCGGCAAGTATTTCCTCAAAACCATGGAAGTCGATTTCGAAACGCTGACGCGCACGAAGAATTGGTCGATGTTCGTCTCCACGCCGCAACTTCTGCGCGAGCTGGACAAGACCCACAGCTCGCAACTCGCCGGCGTGGCGGTCGCATTCCACATGCGACTGACGCGGCCCGTGCTCGGCTTGATCCTCGTCTTCATGGGCCTGTCGATCATCCTCCGCGACCAGAACCGCAACATCTTCATCAGCGCCGGTCTCTGTTTGGTGCTGTGCGCCATCTTCTTCGTCAACATTTTCGTGTGCAAGTACCTCGGCGAGGGTGAGTATTTCGGGCCCGCTCTGGCGGCCTGGCTGCCGGTGTTCACGTTCGGCCCGCTGTCTTTTGTCATGTTCGATGCGGTGCATACCTGAGTCCGGGTGATCGGCTGCTCACGGCTTCGCAACCGCTTCGCAACTTTGAACTCCCCGCGATCACCGTCTATAATCCTCTTCCAGCGACTTACCGCGCCGAAGTCTCCCCTAAGGATGCATCATGCGTTCGCTTCTGTTCGCGCTTCTTCTCGCCTGCCCAATTCCAACGCAATCAACCAAGCAAGACGGCTCGGCGCCCGCCTACAGCGCGGAGCAAGTGGCCCAACTGGTCGCCGCCGCCAAGATCTCCGGCGATGCCCGCCGCGGCGCCACGGTTTTCCGCGCTCCGCAGTTCGCTTGCATCTCCTGTCACAAGGTCGGCAAGAGCGGCGGGGCGGTTGGGCCAGACCTCAGCAAACTAGGATTCTGTTCGCCGCCGGACAAGATCGTTGAATCGGTGCTTTGGCCCAAGCGCGATGTAAAGAAGGAGTTTGTCGCCTTCCGCGTGGTCGCCGCCGACGGTCGCATCCACCAAGGCTACAAGGAAAAAGAGTCCGACCAGGAGCTTGTGCTGCGCGACCCCGCCGCCGGCACGACGATTCGCCTCGCTAAGGCCGATATCGAGGAATGCCGCGAGATCGGCACGCTCATGCCCGATGGCCTTACCGCGGCCATGTCGCCGACGGAGCAGCGCGATCTCTTTCGCTTCTTGATGGAGCTGGGCCGCACCGAGGGCTTGGCGGACTTGGCGCAGATGCATTCGGCCAGCACGTTCCCGTTCACGCGCGAGCCAATGAACCCCAAGGACTGGCCGAATTGGCAGCAGCACGTCAATCGCGACCGCGTCTACGATTTCTATGCCCGCCAAGCCGACTATTTCCGGAAACAGCCGAGCATGCCCATGTTGCTGGCGGAATTTCCGGGGCTGGATGGTCCCAAGTTCGGCCACTGGGGCAATCAAGACGAAAAATCGTGGCGTGACGGCCGCTGGAACGACGCCGACCTGGGTTCGCTCCAATGCGGAGTCTTTCGCGGCGCGGGCGTCACCGTGCCCAAAGCCGTCTGCGTGCGCCTCGGCGAGCGTGGCGAGTTGGCGGCCTGCTTCAATCCTGAGACGCTCTGTTTCGAAGCCCTCTGGGAGGTCGGCTTCCTCAAGTTCTCGCCCGTTCGTCACGGCTTTCTCGATGGCCTGCTCATGGACGGCAAAGCCCTGCCGCGCCCGGATGGGAAAAAGCCCGACGCGCCCTTCACGTATCACGGCTTCTACCGCCACGGTAAGCGTGTGCTGTTTTCTTACTCGATCAATGGCGTGCGAATGCTGGATCATCCCTGGGTCGAAGACGGCAAGTTCAAGCGCATCGTCGCGCCGGCCGACAAGCATCCCCTCGCGCATCTCACGCGCGGCGGCCCGGCGCAATGGCCGCAGGTCTTGGAATCGCGCGGAACGAAGGGCGAGGGCGAGCCTTATGCCGTCGATACCATCGCGCCGCCGTTCGAAAACCCGTGGAAGGCGCCGCTCTTCTTCGGCGACCACGATTTCCTGCCCGACGGCTCCGCTCTGATCTGCACCATGCAGGGCGATGTCTGGCGCGTCGATGGACTCGACGACAAGCTGGAGCGTGTTCGCTGGCGTCGCTTCGCCACCGGGCTTCATCAAGCGCTGGGGCTGGTCGTGTCCGAAGGGAAAACCTATGTGATGGGCCGCGACCAAATCACTCGGCTCCACGACCTCAACGGCGACGGCGAGGCGGATTTCTACGAGTGCTTCTCGAGCTCCCACATCACCTCGTCCTCGGGCCACGACTTCATCTGCGGCCTGCACCGCGACAAGGCCGGCAATTTTTACACGGCCTCGTCCAAGCAGGGATTGCTGTGCATCTCCCCAGGCGGCAAGAAGGCGGACGTACTGGCGACCGGCTTTCGCAATCCCGATGGTTGCGGCCTCTATCCCGACGGCGCTTTGACGGTTCCTTGTTCGGAAGGCGAGTGGACGCCCGCTTCGATGCTTTGCTTGATCCGACCGGACAGACCCGCGACGGCGATGGGCCGGGAAATCGGCGGACACACGCCGCCCTACTTCGGCTACGGCGGACCGAAAGATGACCGGGCTCCTGATTTGCCGTTTGTGTATTTGCCGCGCGGCATCGACAATTCGAGCGGCGGCCAGATCGCGATTTCGAGCGACCGCTGGGGCCCGCTGAAAGACCGCATGATCCACTTTTCCTACGGCGCCGGCGCTCACTTCCTCCTCTTGCGCGACGAGGTCGCGGGCCAACCGCAAGGCGCGGTCGTGCCGCTTCCCGGAGAATTCCTGTCGGGAGCACATCGAGGTCGCTTCAATCCGAAGGACGGCCAACTCTACGTCAGCGGCATGGGCGGCTGGGGCACTTACACCGTGGCCGACGGCTGCTTCCACCGCGTCCGCTACACCGGGGAGCGCGTGCAGCTTCCAGAGTCGTTTCACGTTCATCAGAATGGCATCATGCTTCGATTTACGGCGTCGCTGGAGCGCGAAACGGCAAGCAATCCCAAGAACCACTTCGCGCAAGCATGGAATTATCGTTACAGCGCCGCCTACGGCTCGCCTGAGTTCTCGCCGCGACATCCCGGCACGCCGGGCCACGACCCTTGGCCGATAACCGGCGCCCATGTGCTCGACGATGGCCGCAGTCTATTTCTGGAACTCCCCGACTTGCAGCCGGTGAACCAGCTTCACCTGCGTCTGCGCGTCGACTCCGGATCGGCGTGCGACCTTTTTGTCACCGTGCACAAGCTCGACGCGCCGTTCAGACGCATGCCCAATTACAAAGAGTTGGAGAAGGTGATCGCCGCCCATCCGATCCTCACCGATTTGAGCAGCATGACGAAGGCAGTGCCCAATCCGTGGCGCTCGCGCATCGCGGATGCCCGGCCGATATCCATCCAAGCGGACAAAAACCTGACCTTCGCACAACGATCGCTCACCGTTAAAGCCGGCGAGCCGATCAAGCTGACGTTCTCTAACCCCGACGCGGTGCCGCACAACTGGGTACTCGTGAAACCCGGCGCCTTGGAGCGCGTCGGCGACCTGGCGAACCGCATCATCGCCGAGCCGGACGCGGTCAGCCGGCATTACGTGCCGAAATCGGACGACGTGCTTCATTACACCGACGTGGTTCCTTCGCAGGGCAGCTTCACGATTTACTTTCGGGCGCCGGCGAAAAAGGGGCGCTATCCGTACCTCTGCACGTTCCCGGGGCATTGGATGGTGATGAATGGGATGATGATTGTTGAGTAAAAAATGTGTCTGGGGCGCGGGGGCGGCAACGAAAGGCAGTGGCAGATGCTGGAATAGGGTCCGGACATCTGACGCTTTTTCTCTGCCGAAACTATCTTTCGTGCAATTCGGGGATCTGACCTCTTTCCCACTATTACATCTTGCCCTTTTTCCGAAAGACTGGCGCTTGCGTCAGTCTCGTTCTTAGCGGATAATCCGCATACCCAGGCTATCGTTCGATCGAGTTCTCACATGGCAGCCCTTGCGTCGTATTTGAGCACCGAATTCGTGGAGCACAGGCAGGAAATTGAACGGCTCGAAGCAATGCTACGAGAAGCTCTGCCGGTGTTCGCCAGATTCTTCTATCCATCGGGATGTTGGACCTACACCATTGAATCGGGAGGGCAATGGAAAGCGGAAAACGCGCAGAAGTACTCTTCCAGTACAAATGCAATGATCACGTCAATGCTCGGGCACGTGCTGAGTTTCACCAAAGACAAATCCATTACGGCGCCACAAGTGCACCGTTTCGAGGGATTTTCGCTCGGGACTAATTCCGAGGAACTTGATAAAACACTGCACCAACACTACACCGCGGCAGTTAAGCGGATTCTGAAAGAGCTTCCAGTCAAGCTTTCCAAAGTAAACAAAGAACACGAACACCGAGCCAAGGTGGGACAGGGGCTTGTTACTTACTCGAGTACGTTCGGGCTAAACGACCCGTTCAGTCTTTCATGGCTCTTCGACATCTTTCAACAAATAGAGGGCCAAGCAGAAGTTCGCGCAAGCCTTTCAAAAAGCCGCATCGAAACACTTAAGTCCAAAGCCTCCAAGGGGACAATAAAAGCATGGAACCTGGTAGAGCGCAATTTTCCGAAGTCGCCACTTCTCACGAAAACCGCGGCAGACTCCCTCGATCATTCCTTCCCGTGGATGCGATGGGCGGCTTTGCTGCGGGAGCGTGGTGACAAAGTCTACACGAGTCTGCTACAGCACTTGGAAGGGGTCGTGCATAGACAACTTTCGTATTCGATAATTCCGGACAGCGAGTACGATCCGGCAGAAATGATCTTTGGTCTTGAAGGCGTACTTCGACTGAAGCCAGATTTTGACTTTTCAATCGTAAGAAGAGTGTTTACTGCTCTGGCAAGCGAGAAAGAGGTCGGAGTTTATTGGCGTGCCCACAAGCCGATGCTCGCTCGGCCGCAGGGCTTAGTTCTTCCACCTATCAGCACTGAGATAGCTAATTCCTTACTGCGTATCATTGGTTTGTTGAATAACGGCCAGGCCCTTGAATTACTGACGAGTCATCGAGCGTTACTTTGCCGCTATGCGGATTGGTTGCTCTCGCGCTGCATTAGAGGCAAGGCCCAAGGACCCGGTAAAGGCCAGCAAGAGTTCACCGGTTGGCATTCCGATCATGTACTTGCAACAAATTCCATCCACCTTTGGACGACAAGCCAGGCAGTCCTGTTCATCTTCGACTACGCGGCACTGTTACAGCGATTCGTCGTTCACAAACTCAAGCAAATCGCAAACTTCACCGAAAAATCCGCCACCCAGTGCAAGGAGGAAGCGAATGGAAGGGATTGCAAAAACGAGATTGAAAGACGAGAACCCCTAGCCGATACGATTGTGGGAAGCCAATATTGTGTTACGGATCGCCTGATGAAGGACTTCTTGCAACCTTGGCTTGAAGGAAAACCAAAAAACTTCTCGATGCTGATTTATGGACCTCCTGGTACTGGCAAAACGACTCTCGTTCAACTTTTGGCAGGGGCGCTCGATTGGGATCTGGTAACGATTACGCCAAGTGATTTCGTCCGTGGCGGTGAGGCACGAGTCGAGGAACAGGCCAAGGCGATATTTCAAGCGCTTGAGCAAATGAGCGAGGTCGTCATACTCTTCGATGAAATTGACCGCTTGTTGCTGGACCGCGACGCGAGAGCGTACAACAGCCAGGGTGACATTTTTCAGTTCATGACTCCCGGAATGCTTACGAAGATCAACAACCTTCGTGAAAAGAAACGGCTGATTTTCGTGATCGCGACGAATTACGCGGAAAGAATTGATGGAGCCATCAAACGAGCTGGTCGAATCGATAAAAAGTACCTTTGGCTGCCGCCCAACGCGGCGCAGAGGCGCAAAATTCTTTCTGGGCTATTTCAGAAGAGGCTCGATTTTCCGTTGTCGGAGGAGTGTACTGCGCCCCTAAAACTGGACCACCAAGACGCGTTTCTTAGTTCATTTGCTACTCACTAGGTCTCTGAATGTTTACGGTGCGTTTAGCGCTTGGTGGGAAAGGAATGAGAAGGAGGGCGGCTGACGGTTATCAGCCGC
>JACPZP010000182.1 GCA_016195405.1 Planctomycetota bacterium
AATTCCGGGGATTTCAAATTGGCGATCGAGATCCGAGATCATTGGGCGACTCCTTTCAGGGCGTTGTTCACCATCTGCTGGGCTTCGTTGACGATGGCGTCCAGGTGAGCCTGGTCTTTGAAGCTTTCCGCATAGATCTTGTAAATGTTCTCCGTGCCTGAAGGGCGGGCGGCGAACCACCCGGACTGGGCCACGACCTTCAGCCCGCCGATGGGTGCGTTATTGCCTGGGGCTCGGGTCAGCTTGGCGGTGATCGGCTCGCCCGCTAGCTTCGCCTCTCTAACGGCCTCGGGTGAGAGCCTCTGTAGCCGTGCCTTCTGCTCGGGAGTCGCGGCCGCGTCGATGCGCGTGTAGTAGGGCGTGCCAAACTCCGCCGTCAATTCGCGGAAATGTTCGCCGGGGTCCTTGCCGGTGCGCGACGTGATCTCGGCAGCCAAGAGGTCCATGATGGGACCGTCTTTGTCGGTCGTCCAAACCGTACCGTCAAGCCGCAGGAAACTCGCCCCCGCGCTTTCCTCGCCGCCGAAACATATCGAGCCATCGAACAAGCCTGGCGTGAACCATTTGAACCCGACCGGCGTCTCGCAAAGCCGGCGGCCGAGCTTATGCACCACGCGGTCGATCAGGCCGCTCGAGACCAGCGTTTTGCCGACGGCGGCCTGGATCGGCCAATGCGGGCGGTGCGTGAGCAGATACTGGATTGCAACTGCCAGGAAGTGATTTGGATTCATCAGGCCCGCGGAGGGGGTGACGATGCCGTGACGGTCCGAGTCGGGGTCGTTGGCGAAGGCGACGCGATATTGGTCCTTGAGACCGACAAGCCGAGCCATGGCGAACGGGCTGGAACAGTCCATGCGAATCTTGCCGTCGTGATCGACGGTCATGAACGAGAAGGTGGGATCGACGTTCGGATTCACGACATTGACATTCAGGCCATAGATTTCGTTGAGCGGTCCCCAGTAATGGACCGCCGCGCCTCCGAGCGGATCGACGGCCAGCTTCAGGCCGGCGGCACGGATGACGTCCATGTCGATGATGTTGCGCAGATCTCGAACGTAGGGGAGGACGAAATCTTCTTCATGCGTGGTCGCGGCTTTTAGGGCCGTTGCGAAGGGAACGCGCTTCACTTGGGCATTGTTGGCGCGCAGCAGGTCGTTGGCGCGGTCCTGGACCCAGTTGGTAACGTCGGTATCCGCCGGACCGCCGTTGGTGGGGTTGTACTTGAAGCCGCCGTCTTCGGGCGGATTGTGCGATGGCGTGATGACAATGCCGTCCGCGAGCCCTCCCTCACCCCCAGCCCCTCTTCCCCCATGGGCGAGGGGTGAGCGGCGGCCACGGTTATAGACGAGGATGGCACGCGAAATGACGGGTGTCGGAGTGAACCCATCATTACGCTGAATGATGGTTTGCACGCCGTTGGCCGTCAAAACTTCTAGGGCGGTGCGCTGAGCCGGGCCCGAGAGCGCGTGTGTGTCCTTTCCCATGTAGAGTGGACCGTCGGTTCCCTGGCTCTGGCGATAATCGCAGATCGCTTGCGTGATAGCGAGGATATGGGCTTCCGTGAAGGTTCCGCGAAGCGAAGAGCCCCTGTGTCCGCTGGTGCCGAAACTGACCAACTGATTGGGGTCGGCGAGGTCGGGATGGCGTTCGTAGTAGTCCCGTTCGAGCTTGGCCAAGTCAACCAACATTTCCCTGGGGGCCGGCTTGCCCGCGAGCGGAGAGATCGCCATGGAGAACTCCTTTCAAGAATCGCGGCGAACGCATGAAATCTATGAAATCCGAGATACCCGGAAAGTCATCAACTTGCGTATCGGACTATAGCTACTTAGAATCACTTCGATTGTGACCGATTTCTCCACGAGTCAGCCACGCGAAAGGTCAGGCCCATGAAGCACCATTCTTCCCGCCAGTCCAAGCCAATGGCAGTCTTTGGTGGCTGCTTGCTGCTGGCAGCCGTGTCGTCCTGCCCTCAAGGGATGGCGCAGGACGCGACCGTTCGCCCGAAGGATTCGACGTGGCTGTTGCCCGTCGCGGAGATAAAGGTTGATGAGAAGATTCCAACGCTCGAAAAAGTCGTCGGCCATCGCTGGGCCCAGGAGATTTCCAGTCACGCGGAAATCGAGCGTTATTTGAACGCCCTCGCCAAAGCGGCGCCGGAGCGTTGCCGGCTTATCAAATACGGGCAATCCTATGAAGGCAAGGATTTGTACAACCTGGTCATCACTTCGCCGGAGAACTTGAAGAAACTGGAGCAGATTCGCGAGCAAAACCAGGCATTGGCCGATCCACGGGTGACGTCGGTCGAACGGGCGCGCGAGATTGCAGCCAACGCGCCGGCCATCGTTTTCCTGGCGTACTGCGTCCACGGCAACGAAGTCTCGCCCTCCGATGCCGCTCTGGTGACGGCATATCATCTTCTCGCCGACCGCCGGCCGGAGACTCGCGAATTGTTGGAAAAGCTTGTCGTCGTGATCGACCCGTTGCAGAATCCTGATGGCCGCGACCGCTTCGTGCTGTTTCATCGTGAGACGCGCGGCGCATATGATCAGGACCATCCGTTGGCGTCGGATCGACTGGAACGCTGGCCGGGCGGGCGTTTCAATCACTACCTGTTTGACATGAATCGCGACTGGTTTCTGCACACCCAGAAGGAATCGGCGGCCCGAGTGGCGGCGTTTCTCCGCTGGAAGCCGCAAATCTTCGTCGATGCCCACGAGATGGGACCAAACAGCACTTTCTTCTTCGACCCGGCCAGCGAACCGTACAGCCCCCACACGCTCAGCCGGCAGCGGGACTGGCACATGAAGATCGGGCGCACTCATGCCGAGCACTTCGATCGCAATGGCTTCGCCTACACCAATCGCGAAATGTTCGACGCCTTCGGTCCGCAATATGGCTCAACCTGGCCGACCCTTCACGGCTCGATCGGCATTTTGTGGGAGCAGGCGGGCGTCCGCGGTCGGGTCATCTCACGGCAGGACCAGACCAAGCTGTACTACCACGACGGCGTACGGCATCACTACATCAGCGGCCTAGCCACGCTCGAAGCGGCGGCCAAAGATCGCCAGCAACTATTGCTCGATTTCCACAGCAATGCCGCCGATAGCGTCAAGCTCGGCGAAAGCGGTCCGACCCGCGCCTTTTTCCTATTGGAAGGAAAGCGCCCGGCTCGGGCGGCGGCTCTCGCTCAGCTCCTCTTGCGCAACGGCATCGAGGTCCGCCGCGCGACCAGCGCCGCCAAGGTGCAGGCCGCGGATATTCTTAACGATAAGAGTCAGGAGCAAGCGATCCCCGCGGGCTGCTACTACATTCCGCTGAATCAGCCGGCCGCGCGCCTGGCCCTGACGTTGCTGGAGCGCCATCAGGACATGGGCGCGGAGTACCTCAAACGCCAGGAAGCGCGCGTCAAACGCGGCTTGCCCGATCAGATCTACGACGCGACTTCATGGTCGTTGCCGTTGGCCTATGGCGTGCCGTGTTTGGCGGCATCGGGCACCGTGGAGATCGCCAGCGAACCGGCCGGCAACGGCGCCTTGCAGGGCAAGATCGTCGGCAAGAAACCTCGAGTCGGCTATTTGCTCAGCGGCGACGATGACAAGACGCTGCCGGCCTTGTGTCAGTGGCTCGGCCAAGGGCTGCGCGTCCATGTCCTTTCCGAGCCGACGAAGATCAACGGCGTCAATTTCCCGCGTGGCTCGCTGCTCTTGCGCGTGGCCGAGAATCCCGACAGCCTGCACGACGCCGTCGCCTCCGGAGTGAAGACGCACGGCCTGACCGTGCATGCCATCGACAACGCTTTCGTGGACGAAGGCGCGAGTCTGGGCGGCCCGAACGTCCGTTGGACCAAGCCGCCTCGCGTCCTCCTCATGGTGGATCGCCCGGCAAGCTATACCGTCGGCCATACTTGGTATCTGTTCGATCAGGTCTGGCGCTATCCGGTGACGCGGGTCGCGGGCCGCATGTTGCCGCAAGTGGACTGGAATAAGTTCGACGTGCTCATCATGCCGCAGGGCCTTTACATGGGCGAAGACGCTCCTTCGGAGGACAGCGTACGCCGCATCAAGGACTGGGTGCGCGACGGCGGCACGGTGATCTTGGTAGGCGGCGCCGCGGCCTGGGCCACCGGAGACAAGGTGAAGCTCCTGGCCAGCAAGCTCGAAAAACGCAAAGGCGACGACGACAAGCCGCGCCCCGAGGCCGGCAAGAAGGACGACAAGGACAAGCTGGCCTCCGACGCCGACAAGAAGGACGACAAACCATCGGGCCGCCCGCCCCTGCGCGTGCCCGGCGTTTTCCTGAAAGCGAAGGTCGATGACGATCACTTCGTCACTTGGGGCACCGACCAGGATCCCGCGCTTTTCTACAGCGGCAACCTCGTTTTCGCCCCGCTCAAAGAGATCGACGGCAAGAACCTGATCGCATTCGGCGAGCAAAAGGACCTCTTGGTCAGCGGCTACTGCTGGCCGCAAACCCTTCAGATGTTGCCGGGCAGGCCGTACGCACTGTACCAACCGCTAGGCCGAGGCCACGTCATCGCGTTCGCCGACGATCCCAATTACCGCGCGTTTTCGCCGCAGTTACAGCGCTTGTTCTTTAATGCGGTGTTCTTTGGGCCGGCACGCTAGGTGTGAAGCAGCGGAATGTGCCTGATCCGCATGGTCATCGGCCCAAGCTTCAATAGAATAGCGCCCGTCCTTTCATCCCTGTGTTCTCCGCTTCCCAAAGTTCACTCTTACGGAAGTTCACTCTTACGGATTGGGCGGACATCAAGTGTACGGAGCAGGGCAGGGTTTTCTGGCCTGTGTGCACCGATATTCCGGCCTTGCCGTAATACCCTTTTCTCCCAGCACGGGTTGCATCAGTTCCGCCTCGCAATGGCGTGGTCGATTTTCTTACTTGCGCATTTCCTGCGCGTCACCTGCCAAAAGGAGCCTTTATGGCCAAGCTCAAGCTAAAGAAGGAAACGATCCGCGTACAGACGGTCTGCGTGCAAACGGATGGTAAGCGACACTACATCAACGTTCCGGCAGGCCGCGCCCTCGACCTGCACAACTATTTACGAAGCAACCGCGTTCGATCCGCCCCGCCTGAACCAGCTTTCACGGGCTTTGACAGCATCGAGTTGGCGAAGGACATCGACGTCGAAAACATCCAAATCCTTCTCAAGGCGTGGAAATGATGGAGCGGTGCAGCTGATCGTTCCGATCCCCTAAAGGCTTTTCCCCTAAAGGCATCGAGACCTTTTCTATGAAAAAACTCCGGGTCGCCGTCATCGATCTTGTGGCCCGGGGACCGACGCGAGCTTTGTTCGCTCGTGTCATGAACGCCAATCTGGCCAGCATCATGCCCCAGGTGATCGGCGTGTGGTGCCGCCAGGAAGGCCATGACGTATCCCTTTTGTGTTACACCGGGCTTGAAGATCTCAAGACCGAGTTGCCGTTCGACGCCGATCTGGTCTTTATCGGCTGCTTCACGGAGGCGGCGCACGTCGCCTATGCCCTGAGCAACCTCCTTCGCTCCCACGGCGCCGTCACCGCTCTGGGCGGTCCCCACGCCCGCTGCTACCCGCAAGATAGCCTCCGATTTTTCGACTACGTCCTCGGCTTCACCGACCGCGAGACGCTGCGATCCGTCCTGGAGGACTGTTCGCCTCATCGGCCGATTGGTCAGCACGTCACCGCTTGCCAACAGCCACGGGCACTTCCCGGCGTGCGCGAACGCTGGCCGTTCATCGCATCGACCCTTAAGAAGGCCCCGTACCTCCAGATTGTGCCCATGCTCGGCAGTCTGGGCTGTCCGTACACGTGCAGCTTTTGCATCGATGCGGCCATCCCCTATCAAGCCCTGGACTTCGACGTGCTCAAGGAGGATTTGCGTTTCCTTCGGAAGCAATTCAAACGGCCGCTGGTCGCCTGGCACGATCCGAACTTCGGCGTCCGCTTCGACGACTTCATGAACGCGATCGAGGAAAGCGCGCCGCCCGACAGCATCGACTTCATCGCCGAAAGCAGCCTGTCGCTTTTAACGGAGCCGCACCTCAAGCGGCTACGCCACAACGGCTTCAAGGCGGTGTTGCCGGGAATCGAATCGTGGAACGACCTGGGCAACAAATCGAAGACCGGCGTCAAGCGCGGCATGGACAAGGTTGGCCAGGTGGCCGATCACGTCAACATGATCCTGAGCTATATACCGTACATCCAGACCAACTTCGTGCTCGGTCTCGACGCTGACGAGGGAGCGGACCCCTTTGAATTGACCAAGCGCTTCTTGGATCTCGCGCCGGGAGCATTTCCTGGGTTTTCGCTGTTGTCGGCGTTTGGCCAGGCCGCCCGGCTGAACCTCGAATACCAGCGGGCTAACCGCGTTTTGCCTTTTCCTTTCCATTTCTTGAACAACAACCAGGCGATGAATGTCCGGCCCAGGAATTACAAGTGGTCTGCGTTTTACGATCATGTCATCGACCTGACGCGCTACGCGTTTTCTTGGAAGACGATCTACAAGCGTTTCCGCGGAATGGACAGAATGATCCCGCGCTTGATGAACTTGGTGCGGGCCATCTCGACGGAGGGCTTCGGCCGGCTCCGGTACTACCGGGAAATCCGCCACCGCCTGGACGCGGACCGCCAGTTTGCTCCGTTTTTCGAGCAGGAATCGACCAAGCTGCCGCAATTCTACGTGGACATGATTCGCCGCGACCTGGGACCATTGTGGCGCTGGCTCCCCAAGGGAGCGATCGATCACGATCAGAACGCGCTTCTCAAAGTCGAATTGGCGCTGCAAGGAAGCCCGTAATCGTACCATGCGCTGCTTGCTTGCCATCGCGCAACGGCGCACTATACTTCTTAGTTCCCCCTCATCTCCGGTGGAATGCTTCGCAGCGGCTTGTGCCGTTGTGCCCGTTTTTTATCTGTCTACGGCTACGCACAACGGAGGTTCGCATGTTCCGCGGCGCACGCTTTTGGAATCACTTCGCGCGATTGACGGGAAGCGCTAACAAGGCGGCGCAACGCGGCAAGGCTGCACGCCGGGTCTCCCTTCGCTTGGAGACATTGGAGGAGCGGACCGTGCCGACGCTTCTTGGCGCCCAGCTCTTCCCGGCTGACAACGCGTGGAACCAAAATGTCGCGAGCGCGCCCTTGGCCTCCAACTCGACGGCGATCATCAACAACATCATCACCAAATACGGCGACGGCCGGCTCCATCCCGATTTCGGTCAGGATTACCACACCGCCGCCGATCTCTACGGCATTCCATACAACGTCGTCCATGGCAACAGCACCGCGAAAACGACCTTCGTCATCGACGCCTACCCTGGCGAGAGCGACGTAATCGCGGCGCCGGTGCCGGCCGGCGCGGTCATCGAAGGCGACCTGCAGAACGGGCCCAAGGTCGGCGTCAATAACCGCGGCGACTCCCACCTCTTGATTTTCGACGTGGACAACAACATCGCTTACGAGTTCTACCGGGCGTCGCGGCCCTCCGAAAACGCCGACGGCAAATGGCACGCCGATCAGGAATCGGTCTGGGACATGAAGACCAACACCTTCCGCACCATCGGCGACACCTCGGCCGACGCCGCCGGCCTGTCGATTCTTACGGGCCTGGTTCGGCCTGACGAGGGGCTGCCCGTGAGCGAAGGCGGACAGGGAGTGATCAATCACGCGATCCGCTTCACGTTGCAGAACAGCATTATCCTCGATCAATTCATCTATCCGGCGTCGCACATCGCGAACTCCGGTACGAACACAGCCGTCATGCCGCCGATGGGCGCTCGCTTCCGCCTCAAGGCCGGCGTCGATATCTCGCAGCTTAACCCGGAAGCGCGCGTCATCGCCCAGGCCATGAAGGACTACGGCATGATCGTCGCCGACAACGGCAGCAATTTCTTCTTCTCGGGCGCCAGCTACGCCGTCGACGCCGCCAACCACCAGACGCTCACCTGGAATGACAACGACATCCAGGATTCGGTGCACGGCCTCAAGAGCCTGACCTTCAGCGATTTCGAAGTGGTCGATCTGACGCCGCAGGTCACGGACCTGAGCGTCCACTCGGGAGCGGCCGGAACGTCGGTGACCGTCAGCGGCCACAACTTCTCCGGCGCTGCGGGGCGCTTGCAGGTCCTTTTCGGCAGCACGCAGGCAACATCGGTGACGGTGGTCGATGACGCCCATGTCGTCGCCGTAGCGCCCGCAGGCAGCGGCACCGTCGATGTCCGCGTCCAATCCGGCGTCACCACCGGCGCCAACTCGGAGAACATCAAGACTCCCATTTTCGGTTACGGGATCTCGTCCGTTGTTCTCAGCGGCCGCTTCACCTATGGCACAACCAGCAACGCCGCGCCCACCGTGACCACCGCTGCGAAGGCGACGCCAAGCCCCGTAACCGGCACGACGACCAACCTCAGCGTTTTGGGCGCCGACGACGGCGGCGAAGCGAACTTGCGCTACACCTGGTCAAGCACCGGTCCCGCCGCGGTCAGTTTCTCCTCCAACGGCGCCAACGCTTCAAAGAACACGACCGCGACGTTCACCCAGCCTGGCAGCTACACGTTCACGGTGACGATTGCCGACGCGCAGGGCGCAAGTGTCACCAGTTCGGTAAATGTGACGGTATCCGCGCCCAACACCGCGCCGACCGTGGCCACTGCGGCCGCGGCCAGTCCAAACCCCGTCACCGGCACAACGACCAACCTCAGCGTCCTGGGCGCCGATGAAGGCGGCGAAGCGAACTTGCGCTACACTTGGTCAAGCACCGGACCCGCCGCGGTCAGCTTCTCCGTCAACGGCACCAACGCCTCAAAGAACACGACCGCGACGTTCACCCAGCCTGGCAGCTACACGTTCACGGTGACGATTGCCGACGCTCAAAGCGCTACGGTCACTAGCTCAGTCAACGTCTCGGTGTCGCTACCGAACGCGGCGCCGACGGTTGCGACATCGGCCAATGGCACGCCGAATCCCGTGACGGGCACGACGACTACGCTCAGCGTCCTTGGGGCCGACGACGGCGGCGAGGCCAATCTGCACTACACCTGGTCGAGCACCGGTCCCGCCGCGGTCAGCTTCTCCGCCAACGGCACCAACGCCGCCAAGAACACGACCGCGACCTTCACCAAGGCGGGCGTCTACACGTTCACAGTGACGATTAGCGACGCTCAAGGCGCTAGTGTCACCAGTTCGGTCAATGTGACGGTTTCGGCGCCCAACGCCGTGCCAACCGTGGCGACGGCGGCCAAGGGCACGCCGAACCCCGTGACGGGCACGACATCAATGTTGAGCGTCCTGGGCGCCGATGACGGCGGCGAGGCGAATTTGCACTACATCTGGTCGAGCACCGGCCCTGCCGCCGTCAAATTCTCCGCCAACGGCACCAACGCCGCCAAGAATACGATCGCGACCTTCACCAAGGCGGGCGTCTACACGTTCACCGCCACCATTACGGACGCGGCAGGCAAGAGCATCACCAGCAGCGTCAGCGTAACCGTGCAGCAGAAACTAACGTCGATCGCGGTCACGCCGGGAACCGCCACACTGCAGGTTCGGCAGCAACTTCAATTCAAGGCGTCCGCTTTCGATCAGTTCGGCGCCCTCCTAACCTCACAGCCCGCGGTCACGTGGACAGTGACAGGCGGCGCCATCACCAGCACGGGCCTCTATACCGCTCCAACTCGCGCCGGCGGCCCGTTCACGATCACCGCCAGCGCCGCCGGCTTCAAGGGAACTGCCAAAGTGACCGTTGTCATGAATGCCAGGCGGCGGTAAGGCAGGCAAAAGGTGTCAGGACCCTTTTCTATTGAAAAGGGTCCTGACACCTTTTTTCGGTCGTTGGAACGACCTGAGGTACACTAAGCCCCATTCGTAGATCTTGTCGAAGACCGGCCCAAGGCTCCGGCCCAGAGGAGTCAGCGAATACTCGACCTTGGGCGGCACTTGGGCATAAACCTTGCGGTGGATGATCCCGTCCCGCTCCAATTCTCTCAGGTGGGCGGTCAGCATTTGCTGCGTCACCTCCGGCATCAGCCGCCGCAACTCCCCGGACCGCTTGGTGCCTGGGAGCAGATGGAAGAGGATATTCGCCTTCCACTTGCCGCTCAGCACTTCGAGTGTCCTCTCCACGGGGCAGTCCGGCTTCGCTCGTCGACCCACGGCTGTCGCCTCCTCATGGGATGAAAAACATGACTATATTTTGGAAAACTGCGTACTTGTTGTTTGCATTCTAAATGTTAGACTGCTCCTGTCAACGCCACTCTCAGGGAGAATCAAATGGCGAAGCTGTTTCGTGTCATCCTTCCGGTCACCGACATCGACAAGGCGATGAGTTTTTACGGGATGGTGTTGGGGGTGCCCGGCGAACGCGTGTCACCGGGCCGACACTACTTCGATTGCGGCGGCACGGTGCTCGCTTGCTACGATCCCGTGGCCGATGGCGATGGGCTGCAAGGGGGTTGGCAGCATCATCCGAGGCAATATGTTTATTTCGCTGTTTCGGATCTCGATGCGACCCACCAGCGGGCGCTGAATGCCGGCTGTACGATCGTGGAAGGGGGCATCCAGAGCATGCCGTGGGGAGAACGCATGTTCTGGGCGAAAGACCCGTTTGGCAACCCAATCAGCTTCGTCGATGAGAAAACCTTGTTCACAGGGACCCCGCACTAGCTCTGACGCTCCGCGTCATTCGGAAGCCCGGTTTCGTTTCATGAACGAATCATTCGTTTCAGGACCTGCCTGTGTGTTCTGAATAAATGAATCCGCAATCAAATATCGGCAATTCCAACCGCCGTCGGGCATCTGTTGCCCCAAGAGGTGGCCCACAAGCATGTCAAGGCGGGGGTCGTCGTACTCAAAGTGGGACACGATCGAGAGGACCATCCCGGTAACGCACGTCTCGCCTCGCTTGGTCCATTTGGCCCAGGTGCCGTAGGCGATGCCGCCATCGCGCTGCAGACCGTGTTCGAGAAGGAGTGCGCAGGCCTTGCGCGCTCGTCGATTGTCAGCCGGTAGCCCAAATCGCGGAGCAAGAGCATGGTGTAGGTGGTGGAAATCCACTTGGGCGAGTAGAGGCCGGTGTCCGACGATTTTCCGCCCGCCTACCTGCCGTCGGGATCCTGCTTGGCGAGCAGGCGAGCGCCCCAGCCGTCGCGTGCGATCCGTTTCCGTTCGCGCTCGACGACGCCTTCGTTCGCCCCGCCCAAGTCACGCAAAGTCTGCCAACGAATGGCCGGGTCGCCGGCGAGGAGCCATTGAATGGCACCATCAATCGGTGGATTCGGCGTCAGTTCTCGAGTGTTCATTTTCACTCACGCCCATCTTGGCGAAAGCTGGAGCGGTGATCTGGAAGACAAAACTCTCACGGCCGGATGCGTCGGGCCTTGATCCCACGCGTACCCCGCCGATTTTTTCCACGGCCCGTTGCGAGCGCACGTTCTGCGGGCCAACAAGAAAGATGACGCCGTCGACAAATCGGAAGGCGTGCTGCAGCATAAGCTGTTTCATTTCCCCGTTGAAGACGCCGCCCCAGTGCGACCTGGCCAAAAACGTCCAACCGATTTCGATCTCGCTTTTGTCCTTGTCGTAGCCGTGAAATCGCGATGACCCGATTACCTGGCCATCTTTGGAATCAATTGCGATCAAAGCTCCACCGGATTCCATGGCCTCGCGGAAGAATACTCGGAACACCACTTCCTTGTATCGATCTTTGTTCGGATGTTGTTCCCAAATGAGCGGATCGGAAGCGACCGCGTAAAGATCACGAAAATCCTCCGTCCGAAGCGGCCTGAGTTCGAGGAGTTCGCATTTCAAAGTGGGTTGGAGATCAAAGGACATACTTGATTCCATTGAAGATCCGTGTTTCGCGCTCACTCCGACCGGAATTCTTGATAACGCTCAGGTGCATATCGAGTGGCAAGCAAACCGGTTGCTTCCTCGACGTTGATCTGCTGCACCAGTACGCCTTCTTGTCCATAGGGCAAGTACGCTTGGCACTTGCCTGACGGGGCGATGAGACTCGTCGCCGATTCTTGGAAGCGCAGAGCGTAGTTGACGCTCGCAAAGTAAATCGTGTTCTCGATACTGCGCATCATCATCGCCTTCTCGTAGTATGGCCCGCCGGCCGCTCCCCACTGTGTCAGCCGGACACTTTCTCGTTCACTCCCCGTGTGCTGCGGATGAAAGACGATTTTAGCGCCCCGCACTGCCGCCCAGCGCACCGTCTCGGGATAACGCCAGCCCTCATGGCAAATGGCGACTCCAAACTTCACACCATCGATCTCAAAGAGCCGCCGGGAATTGCCGGGCACATAGAACCGATCTTCGGACGGGTCGAGTTGATTTTTGGTTTGGTATCCCTGAATCTGGCCCTGGGCGTCAATGACATAAGCGGCAATCTGCCGGCCTGCTTCCGTGTGCTTTTCGATCCCGAGGATCGTGGCCACCCTATGCTTTCGCGCCCATTGCGCCACGGCCTGGAGTGAGCGTTCCTGCTGCGTCCGATCAAAGGGGAATACCTCAAAATCCTGTCCCCGCAGACCTGGGAGAAAAGCTTCCGGGAAACACACGATCTGGGCGCCTTGAGCCGACGCTTCGGACAGTAACCGCTTGATCTTGTCTAAGCCCTCATCCAGGGTTGGGGCGACGTGCGGCGAAGCCAGGGCAATGATCATGGATGACCTTCGTATGTGTGCGAGAATTCAGAGCGCCGTCCTTTTGCGTCGCCGGAAATAGTCCACTCCGTCGGGTCAGGGCTTCTTGTCTTCCTTAATGCGCTCGAAAATGAACACGACATTCGCGGTGTCCTTCGTATCGAAACTCTTGGGCCGATCACTCGCCGCGGCGCCAGGAGCGGTCATGCACACGATCCACTTTTCCCCTTCCAGCTTATAGATGCCGTATTGCATCTTTCCTTTGTGCTGGCCCGTCGCGTGCACGTTTTCGATGGTCTTCGGGTTCTTCTTGGGATCGACGCTCACTTTGGATTGATACTCGCTCTTGGGCATTCGTCCAATCGACTTGCCGTCGGCGCCGACGATGAACGTGAAGTCGAATACCGCTTCTTTGGGAAACGGCTTACCGCCGGCTTCGAGGCCGACGGTCTTCCACTCTCCTTGGAGAGCCTTGAGTTCTTTGCGGACGTCGTCATTGCCCGCGTTCAGGAGGAGTGGCGTAGTCAGGACGCACAGGACACTGAAGAACCGATGCATGGATGCTCCTTTGCGAGAAAGTTCGACCGGCAATTTCCCAAAACCATACCAGGCGTTGGCCAGCAAGTCTTGACGAATCTTGCTATCTTGCAGAAGGCGCTCTCGCGAGAAGCCTCGCGGACTGAAGCCGAGTAAGCGGACCGACGCCGCTTGATGTTGGCAAGAAGAAACTGCCGATTTGCTAACTGGGGAACTAGGATTCGAACCTAGACAAGCAGATCCAGAGTCTGCTGTGCTACCGTTACACCATTCCCCATTGGCCACGCGTCCCATTGGCTTCGCGCGAGCTATGCGAATTTTAGAAAGCCTTGCCGGCCTTTGCAAGACAGCCTTGGCGGGGCGCGGGTTCGACAAAAAAAGGGAGGGAACCGAGTCCCTCCCTTATGTGCGGTGTGTGACTTGTCGATTAAAACAGCGCTTCGATCGGTCGGCCGTTGCTGCCGGCGATGGCGAAGGGGCGGCCGATGGGGTCACGAATCTTGGTCGTGGGGTCGATGCCGACGGCGCGGTAGATCGTGGCGAACACGTCGCCTGCGCTTACCGGATTTTCGGCGACCGCCATGCCGTCGGTGTCGGTGGAGCCGTAGACCCGGCCGCCGCGGATCGCGCCGCCGCCGACGACAACCGACCAGCAGCGGGCCCAGTGGTCGCGGCCGGCGTTCTGATTGATTCGTGGGGTGCGGCCAAATTCGCCCATCCACACAAGCACGGTGTCACGCCACAGGCCGCGGTCGTTGAGGTCGCGGACCAGGGCGGCCATCGCCTTATCGAGAGGCGGCAGCTGGCGGGTGGCGAGGGCGTTGAAGTTGGCGGCATGAGTGTCCCAACCGCCCAGCGTGATCTCGACCGCGGAGACGCCGGCTTACACCAGGCGGCGGGCCATGATGGCGCTACGGCCA
The DNA here is from genome assembly GCA_016195405.1 of Planctomycetota bacterium. GTDB lineage: Bacteria > Planctomycetota > Planctomycetia > Gemmatales > Gemmataceae > JACPZP01. The sequence continues at coordinate 14,095 of JACPZP010000182.1, forward strand.
AAGTTGTTGTTGCCTGTTCCGGATGCGCCGTATTCCTCCATCAGGGTCGTGCGCTCGTTGCGGAGATCGAACACTTGGCCTTCCGTCGAGGCGACGAGGCTGAAGCCCTTGCGATAGATTTCGCTGTGTGCGTTGCTGGCGTCGGCGAAGCGGCTGCGGTTGGTCCCGCTCAGGTGCGGCACGCGCGAGGCCGTGAACGGATCCTCAATCGCGTGGAAGAGCCGGCTGCGGCGCTGGATGCGGTCCGACATCTCGTTTTCGTTGGAGGCCAGGTTCTGCGGCGGGCGAATGTTCTCCGGAGGCGAGCCGGGGTTTTGCACGTTGAACGGCGCGTAGGCCATGCCAAGGAAGCCGGGGCCGTCCGCGGCGCCGCCGACGGCAATATAGCTCGGCAGCGAGATATCGCGATATCCTTGCAGCTTGGGAATCTCATGAGCGGCGACGGCGCCGATCGACGGGAACTGCAGGGCGGGGTTGGGCACGTAGGAAGTGTGCATCAACTGGCGGCCGCGGTTGTGATCGCCTTCGGTGGTGGTCAGCGAGCGGATGACGGCAAGATGTTGCATCTGCTGGGCGGTGCGCGACATGTGCTGGCTGATGCGAAGGCCATTGACGCGCGTGTTGATTTCGGTGAATTCGCCGCCGGTGGGCCGGCCGGGCTTGAGGTCCCAAATGTCGATGGTGGCCGGGCCGCCGCCCATCCACATAATGATGACGCTCTTATTGCGGCGTCGCAGTTCCTGGGCGTTGGCCTGGATGGTTCGGATGAATTGAATGCCCGGAACCGCCAAGGCCGAGTAGGCGGCCACGTGCTTGAAGAAGTGCCGGCGGTTCATCCCCGATTCACTCGCCATTCGTCACCTGCTTTCAGTTCGCGAGGCTCGCGGACAGGGATGTCCACCCCGCGACAATGATTGGTCCCCCCCAGACCCGTGGCCCGGGAATGTCGATAAGTCTAGTTTTGACGGATAGTTGGGCGCTTGTCAATAGCCTACCCAACTATGTTCTAGCATTTAATCCGCTGTTTGGACGAACCGCCTTCAAGCGAAGTTCCCATAAATGGGGCGTTTTTGTGAAATTGAGGTTTGAACCACAGAGGCACCGAGACACAGAGAAAGTCCAAGAGAATTAAGCACTTAGGCAAATTCAGGCGAGCCGGGAGCGTCAGCGACCGGAGGAGTTCGAGACCACTCCGGTCGCTGATGCCGCTGACGCTTCCGGCTCGCCAATTAGAATCTCGCCCTTTCCCGGAACCGAATTATCACCGGTATATCGCTTCCACCTTCCGTTTGCGTTGGGGAGGGAAACACCGAGAGCCGCAAGTTGCTTGACGTAGAGTCGCAAGAACGACGGGTTGTATTCGCAGGCGAATGAGAAGGTCGGCAACAGCGCGACTGGCAAAAGCGAGACGATGGTGCCGCGGAACATCCATGCGCCGGTGCGAATCTCCGCGCCGCCGAGCAGGAAGATCGTGCCGCCCTTCATCTGTAAGCCTGCGAAATCTCTCACAGTCTTTCCCACAACGATGGTGCCGCGCTTCATGCGCATGCCGACTTCAAGGCCCGCAGTCCCGCCGATGAGAATTGCGCCGCCGTTCATGCCGGCGAGGCTGCCGCGATAGGCCGCGCCAACCTGACCTCCCGCGTTGCCTTGTATTCGGATGAATCCGCCGGTCATCTCCGCGCCGACCCAATCGGAGGCGTTGCCGGTCACCTCGATGCTCCCGCCTTTCATCTCGGCGCCCAAATGCATGCCGGCGTTGCCCTTGATCCGGACGCTGCCGCGCGTCATGCCACGGCCGATCATCTTCACCTTGCCGGCGTCGCCGCGAATCACGATCTGCTCGCTGCCTGGACCATCGACCTCGAAAAACTCATCGAGTCGAAGTCGGCGTTTGCCAAGGTATACGGGCAACGCGCGAACCGCGGCATGGTCGAGGTTCGCCAGCACATCGGGCGAGATGACTTCCGCCTCAAGCGGTACGGACGGCTGTTCTTTCAGGGTCAACGTGATCATGATCACATCATCGGTAGGTCCGGCGAGCCGAGCCAGACCCATGGCCCAAGGTCCCGCTCAGCTCGCGGGACCTACTATGGGATGGTCCGCAATTCGGCATGTTCAATCCGTTCCAACTCCACCGGATAGTTGTCGAACGACATTGTGTAGTATTGCTGGAACAACGGCCGCAAGAAATCTTCAATCGCCGGATCAAACGGCGGCTTCACGAGGAACTCTCTGCCATCGTGCGGATTGCGGATGTCCCCTTCCTCGACGACGACCTCGCCGCCCTTGATGACGTAGCGCGGATATCGGAACATCAGCTCGCCGTCTGGATTCTGATTGTAGATTGCTACATCTGCATCCGCGCCGACGCCGAGGTGCCCCTTCTGCGTCAGCCCAAGCGCCTTCGCCGGACCGGCCGAAGTGATGATGGCGATCTCGTAGATCGAATACTCCCGGTCCAAGTCCGCAAGCTTAATTCGGCTCAGCGCCTTGGCCGGCAGCTTCTTGAGGCGCTCCTTGCGAACATCGGCGTTCATCAAGAGATGGATAATCTCCGGATATCGCCAAAAACATGCGCCATTGGGATGGTCGGTGGTGAGGAATATCCGCCACGGATCATTAATGAGCAGCAGTAACTCCAGCCCGACGGCCCATTGCACGGCATTGACGAGGTTGCTGCCTTTGTACGTATACGGGACGATTCCGCACCCGGTCTCGTTTTCGACGTCGAGGTTGCCCCACTTGCGCCCGGTTAGCTGATAGAGCAGATGCTGCCACGGCCCGTCGGCGGTGATCGTGACCGCATTGCCGAAGAGTACAGCGCCCGCGTCGGCTGTGAGATTCGGCCGAGCGTTGAAGGATTCGGCGATCGCGGCCGCTTCGGAGCGCATGGAGTGCCAATCATCGCCGCCGTATGCGTGGAACTGAAGATGGGCCATGTGCGCCCGGCTGCCTTCCAAAACTTTCATCGTCTCGAGCGTGGTCGCCGCGTTTCCCGGCGTCCCCAGATTATTGCAATGTAAGTGCAGCGGATGCGGCATGCCGAGTTCGTCGATGATTCGAGCCAAGCTGGAGATGATTTTCGCGGGCGTGACCTTGTTGTAGCCGTAGACCGGGTCATGAAGAGTTTTGGCGTCCTTGCCCCACTTCCAGGCCGTGACGCCGCCCGGATTGACCGCCTTGACGCCATACACCTTGGCCGCCCAGATCAACCACGCTACAACCTGCTTGGCCCGCTCGATATCGCCGGCCTCCAACAGGTCGAGCACGATCTCGTTGTTGGCCATGAGGAGGCAGCACGCCTTGTCGACGATAGGCGTATCGCGCAGCTCTTCATGCGTGTGCTTTGCGGAAAGGACCGGGACAGCCGCTTCGACAACCGTCGTATATCCCATGCCGGCGTAGAGGTAACCGGTCGCGAACGTAGTCGGCGTCGGGCCGCCGATGCCCATGCGATGATTTGCGGAGTGGACGAACTTCCTGGCTTGGCGTTGGTTTTCCGGCGTCATGGCCCGCGCGAAATTTAGAGCCGCGCCGGCGACATGCGTGTGAATATCGACGCCGCCGGGGAAAACGATCATGCCCGTCGCGTCGATGGTGCGGCCGCCTTCGACATCGGCGACGATTTTGCCGTCCGCGATGCAGATGTCCTTGACGACGCCGTTGATGTTGTTGGCGGGATCGTAGACTTTACCGCCGGTGATACGCAGCATAGGAAATCGAAAGCCCTAGCTTAGGACTCGGGAATGAGTTCAACGGGACCGGCTGAATCTCGCTCCAACTGGGCTATGTCAACGTCTTCAAATTCGCGAGCCGTCCGCGCATGTTCGTATATCGCTTTCAAATACCAATCTCGCTGTTCGATCGTACTGGCAAGTGACTGGTGGAGGCTCGCGCATTCCTCCTGCAACTGTTTAACGAGGACGACAAGTCTCGCCTTTTCTGGATCGTCCTCGCGTGGGTGAGGATTGCATTCAGTTGGAGTAGCCATATCGCCACTTTCTCAATATCTACGGTAGCCTCACGCACCACGTCTTCGCGCAATTAATTCCTGGATTTTCGGAACGAGCTTCGTCGGCACTACCATTAGAGTCTGATCTTTCGCCGACATAGCAGCTTCCATTTCTGCTACCTGTTCTTCCTCGCTTTGCTCATCTTGACGTTTGGCGAGCTTGCGAATCTCTCGTTCACTCCAGTCCTTGGGCAGCCTCGGCTTTTTCATAGTCAAGTTCTTTCGACTTTCCATTTAGACAGTGGCCAGCTCGCCGTTCGTGGTCTCGTTCCACGCCGGCTTCTTCGCCACCAACTCACGTATCCGCCGAATCACCTCTTCATCGGTCGGATACGGCGACTTGAGCGCAGGCCGTAGCGGCAGCGGGATTTCGTCCATGCGGTAAACCGTTCCTGGTGCGCTGATTCCGGTCGCGGCGGTGGTGATGTGGACGCGGGCCAGGCGGCTTGTGTGGGTGACTTTGGGATCGAGGACGATGGTCGGGATGCGAGCCAGATGGTCGATGCCGGGTTGCGGCATGGTGGCGCCGGGGTCGGCGCCGAGGATTAGTGCCGCATCGATGTCGCCGCGAACCAACAGATCGACGGTCGAAAACTCGCCGGGATTGAAGCGCGGATAACCGCGGCACAGGTTGACGCCAAACGGATAGCCGGTGGACCAGCGCAACACCATGTCGGAACCCGTGACGTTGCCGTGGCCGCGCATCGGCATGGCGACGAATTTCGTGTAGGCGTTCATCTCGGCGGCGAGCATCAAGACGCCGGCAGAGTTCATATGCTTGCCGCGGGTCATCGACAGACCCATGCCGAAGAAGATGATGCCGAAGCGTGCGTTCTTCATGCGGTCGACCAGGTTTTGAAGCTGCTCAAGCGTTAGCCCGGTTTCTTCGGCGATTCGGCTGTCCACGCGCTGGTTCTTGATGAGGGCGCGCAGGATCGTCAGCACTTCGAAATCCTTGCCGGGACGAATTTGCAAGAAGAGGTCGGCGGCCTTGGCGCTGGGGGTCTCGCGGATATCGACCAGCACCATCGTTCGTCCCTTGCGGCCATTGGGGACGAACTTGCCCTTCTGCATGATCGTGTATTTCGTGAAATGGCGCGGATGGCACTCGGCCGGGTTGCCGCCCCAGTAAATCATGAAGTCACATCGATTTTTCACTTCCCCAAGCGTGCAACTTACCTTGCCACCCAACTGGGCGGCGATCTCCGTTGGACCGTGTCAGAGCGAGGTATGGCTATCGATGATCGCCCCAGCCATTTCCGCCAACGTCACCGCTTCGCGCTGAGCTTCGCAGGTGATGTTGCTCAGCCCATAAACGAGCGGCATGTTCGCCCTGTGCATGATCTCGGCGGCGCGCTCGACGGCGTCGTCAACTGTGGCGGGATGGCCGTCGATTAGAGCGTCGGGATAAAGATGCTCCGCGGTGTGATTGCGAAACCACGCCTCGCCGAGACTGCATGCGCCTTTGGTCTTGACGATGCGCTCGCTGTCGGCGTGTAACTCGATGTCATCGCAGACACAGCCGCAAAAAGTGCAGGTGGCGTTTTTGACGATAGTGAGGGTCATCTGTTCCTACAGTAGGTCCCGCGAGCCGAGCGGGACCTTGGGCCATGGGTCCGGCTCGGCTCGCCGGACCTACTGGTTCGCATGATCGCCCGGACCGGGCGGAACGACGAACGTTCAGCCTAACGCCCGGCCGCGGCAGCTTCCGCGGATGCGGCGAGGCTGGTATCTGCCGGCGGCGACCAGTTCCCAAGGCTGGGTTTCTTGCACAGGTGTTGGATCGCCTTCACTCGACGGCATTTCAGTTTGAAATTCGTGCGCCGATATTCTTTCGGATTTCGAAGCCACGGCATGAATCTCCAAACCTCTAATTCGCCACGGGCTCGACTTCGACTTCCCAGCCCTTGGACGTCGGCATTCCGGTGCCGTCAGTACTTTGGCCCATCAGCCGGCATGTCGGCGGCCCGTAGGGGACGAAAATCATTCCTTGCGGCACTTTTCCTTCTTTGCACTGAAACAGCGCCTCGCCATTATCGGAACGAACGCGTACCGTACCTCCCGACAAAATCCCGGCTTCCTTCATATCGTCTGGGTGCATGGTAATGGTGTTGACGATGGCCTGATATTCCGCGCTATCCTTGCCGACATTGATCTGCTGGCCCTGCTTGGTGGTGCGGCCGGCATTCATGAGGAAGCGTTTGCCTGGCATCTTTGTTTCCGTGGGGACAGATAGATTATCGTCCTTCCGTTAGTCTAGCATGGCGAGAAAACTGGGCAACCCATTGAATCAGGCCACTCGAGTCGAGTATCCTCGTGCGAATGAGCGAAGTGACCCGCATTCTCGGCGCAATCGAACAGGGCGACACGATGGCCGCGGCCCAACTCTTGCCGCTGGTCTACGATGACCTGCGCAAACTCGCAGCGCAGAAGCTAACGCACGAAAAGCCGGGGCAGACGCTCGATGCGACTGCGTTGGTCCACGAGGCGTATTTGCGATTGATCGGCAATGATCCAGCCCAACCGTGGGAAGGTCGCCGCCATTTCTTCGGGGCCGCGGCGGAGGCCATGCGCCGCATCCTGGTTGACAACGCCCGCCACAAGAAACGGCTCCGCCACGGAGGCGCCATGCAACAGGTCGAATTGGCCGAAGAGATTCTGCCCTTCGACAATCCTGTCGAGGATGTCCTGGCAGTGCACGAGGCGCTCGACCAGCTGGCAAACGACGACGCGCAGACCGCTGACGTCGTCAAGCTTCATTTCTTTGGTGGGCTCACTCTGGAACAGGCGGCCGAGCTGTTGGGAATCCCAGCGCGAACAGCATACCGGGATTGGAGTTTCGCCCGAGCATGGCTGTTCCGCAAGCTATCCGGCGAGCCGGGAGCGTAAGCGGCGTAAGCGACCGGGGTACGCCTCCAAAAAAACTTGGCAGTTGGCGGCCACGGACGTCGCATGAGATGATAGATCCTCAGGAGGACCACCGTATGCCAGCCCAAGCCGCTGATGTGAAAGCCATCTTTGGTAAAGCCTTGGAGCTACCGACTCCACAGGAGCGCGCCGCCTATTTGGCCGAGGCTTGTGGCGCCGATGCCGTCCTTCGGGCAGATGTCGAAGGTTTGCTGCAGGCCCTCGGTAAAGCCGGGAACTTTCTCAAGCCGGCCACGTCTCCGGAAGCGACGGTGGTTTCACCGCCGGCAAGCGAGCGCCTGGGAATGCGCATCGGCCCCTACAAGCTCCTCCAGGAAATCGGCGAAGGCGGCATGGGCACCGTCTATTTGGCCGAGCAGGAAGAGCCGGTCCGGCGCAAGGTCGCCCTGAAGGTGATCAAGCCGGGGATGGAATCCGCCCAGGTCATCGCGCGTTTCGAACAAGAGCGGCAAGCGTTGGCGCTGATGGATCATCCGAACATTTCCAGGGTGCTTGATGCAGGCACAACCGAGTCGGACCGTCCGTACTTCGTTATGGAATTGGTCAAGGGCGTGCCGATCACCGAATTCTGCGATCAAAACCGGCTCACGCCGCGTGAACGGCTCGAACTGTTCGTTCCCGTTTGCCAGGCGATCCAGCACGCCCATCAGAAGGGCATTATCCATCGCGACATCAAGCCGACCAACGTCTTGGTGTCTCTCTATGATGGCGTTCCCGTGCCCAAGATCATCGATTTCGGCGTGGCCAAGGCTATGCAAGAACCGCTCACGGACCGCACTCTCTTCACCAGGCATGGCCAAATCGTCGGCACCTTCGAATACATGAGCCCGGAACAGGCTACTTTCAATGCACTCGACGTGGACACGCGCAGCGACATCTATTCACTTGGGGTATTGCTTTATGAACTGCTCACCGGAACTACGCCACTCGACAAAGAGCGTCTGCGGACCGCGGGCCTTGCCGAGGTGTTGCGACTGATTCGCGAGGAAGAGCCGCCCAAGCCAAGCACGCAGTTGAACCGTTCGGGCCACGCGCTACCGGCCATCGCAGCCTATCGCAAGACGGAATCGCAACGATTGCCGGGGCTCTTGCGCGGTGAACTGGATTGGATCGTCATGAAGGCCCTCGACAAGGACCGGTCGCGGCGCTATGAGACCGCGAGCAGTTTCGCGCGCGACATCCAGCGCTACCTCAATGACGAAACGGTGGAAGCGTGCCCGCCCTCGGTTGGCTATCGGCTGCGGAAATTTACGCGCAAGCACAAAACGATGCTCGCCACGGCGGCGGCACTGGCGATCGTGCTTCTCGGAGGCATCGCCGCTAGCCTGTGGCAAGCGGTGCGGGCGACCAGTGCGGAGTCGGAGGCCAAAACGCAGCGCGATGCGGCCATCGCTAGCGAACAAATCGCCCAGGAAGAACGCACCAAGGTCAATAAGCAGCGCGACGAGATCGCCCGGGCCAGCGAAGAATTAAGCCTGGCGAAAGACCAACTTCGCCACAACCTCTATGCCACGCAAACGAACTTGCTTCAGGTCTCTTGGGACGCGAGCAATATGCGCCGGTTCTACGAAGTGCTCGACAAACTTCGCTCCAAGAGCCACGACGACCTGCGCGGCTTCGAGTGGCACTATTGGGATCGGCTCAGTCATGCGGAACTTCGCGTGCTCGAAGTCGGGCCGACACTCGCCGTGAGTCAGGATGGCCGCCATATTGTCACGAACGGGACTCGCACCGAAAAGAGCATCGCCTTGAAGGTCTGGAACGTCCCGGCCGGCAAAGAGCAGTATACGCTGTCGTTCGAAGGGGAGCAGTTTTGGAATGCATACGCCCAATTCAGCCACGATGGCAGTCGCCTCGCCGTCCAGTTACTGGATATGTCACTCGGAGCGCCGGGTGCCCGGAGAAAATCGCGCGCCGGTTCCATTCATGTCTATGACGCAGCGAGTGGGAAACAACTATTCTCAAGAGATGGCTGGTTTCAGGGGATTGCATTGAGCCCCGATGGCCGGCGCGTCATCGCCAACGAAGGGTCTCCCGAAGACGAGCTCGGTCCGCACACCGAGGTGGCGATTTACGATGTCGATTCGGGTGAGCGGACCACATCCCTGTCCATCGATGCGGAGTCCCGCGCGATGCCGCAACTCTTCATGTTCAGTCCCGATAGCTCGTCCGTGATCGGAACGCTGCAAAAGATGGAAGGCCTTGGCAAAGAGGGAGGCGGCGGAGTCGGTCGGGTGACCGCCATCCTTCGCGTGGCGTGGGACTCGAGCACGGGAAAGGAACTCTACCGGCTCCCCGATGACTCGCCATTTCTTGGCGGCAGCGGCGTAGTGTTCAGCCCTGACGGCAAACGCCTAGCGCTCGGAGCCCATGAGAAGATCACGGCGAAGGATGATTCGGAAAGTAGGGTATTTTTCCGCGCTGGGACAAAAGTCCTCGACGCGGTAACGGGCGCGGAGCAATTCAAACTGGAAGGAAGCAACGCGTCCATGTCCCAGGTTGCCTTCAGTCCCGACGGCAAGCTCTTGGCTTTGTCCGTTCGCACTCCCTTGGGCCAGGGCACCATCAAGGTATTTGACGCGAGCGACGGCAAACCGCTGAGTTCGACGCCGACCGGAACGGGCCTTGGGTCACGGCTCTTGTTCAGCCCGGACGGAACACGCCTGGCCACCTGGGACTCCGGCGACACCGCGATCCAAATTATCGATTCCAGATCCGGGACCGAAGTCCACATGCTCAGAGGCCACGCCGTACAACTCAACCACGCCGCCTTCAACCGCGACGGTTCACGGCTCATTTCCATCGACACCCAGGGAACGCTCAAGGAATGGGACGTACGCAAACAGGACGATCCCTCTGTCCGCCCTGGCCAACGCCGCAAGAATCCGTTCATCCTCCGCACCGTTCTCAGCCCCGATGCGACGCGAAGCGCGGAATTCGCGCCATCGAGAATCGTGCGGAGCAAAGTCAATGAGCCGAAGACGAAAACGGTGCCGGGGGAAAAGGAAGTGGTTCTCCGCGATCTCGAAGGCGCCGAACTCGTCCGCTTCGAGGAGCACAATGCGTCGGTGATGGGGCTGGCGTTCAGCCCGGATTGCCGCCTGATCGCGACCATGGACGAAGCAGGAGCCGTGAAGCTGTGGGAAGCTGCCAGCGGCAAAGGCCGCTGGAGCAAACAGCTTCCCCTGTCCGAAGAGGAGGAGGATGCAGGTGATGATGGGTTCGGCGGGCCTGGATCCCGCCTCGACGGCGCGGATTTGCAATTCTCCAGCGATGGCGCCCGGCTCGCGGTGCAATCGCGCCGCGCCGGCGTCACGGTGCTGGACGTTTCCGGCGGATCGGTCATCTTCGCTTTGCCTGGCGATGTTCGCAAGATGGAATTGAGCCCGGACGGCGTCCGCTTGGCAGTATTCCTTCTCAGGAAGTCGGCTGAGGCAAAAGATCGACCGACCTACTCATTCGGTGCCAAGATCTATGAGATCGCCACCGGACAGCATTTTTCGTTACCTGACAGGATTGGTTCACCCGCCTCGTTTGCTCCAGGAGGAGGCTTCGGCGGACGGAGCCTGATGACGCGAACACCGCTGTTCACGCCGGACGGCAAACGTCTCGTCAGCGTTCGGAATATTGCGGCCGGAAAACGTGCCGACGGCTCCACCAGTTCCGACGGCGGCTATTACCCAGAACTGCACGTCTGGGATGCCAAGACTGGCAAGGAGTTGTTCACCGCCAAGGGGGAACGAGAAAGAGGTGTCTCCTTCTTCGGCGCCTCAAGTTGGGTTGTCAGCCCCGACAGCACGCGCCTGGCCTGGGTGATCAGGAATGGCAGCCCCTTTTCATCGTTAGGCTCGGCCGAAGTCGAAATTTGGGATCTGGTCGCGTACAAGAGATTGTTGCGCCTGGAGGGACATTCGGGATCGATCGGCACCTTGCGCTTCAGCCCCGACAGCAAGCGTATCGTCACCGCATCGAGCGAGATCAATCGACCCCGAGAAATCAAGCTCTGGGACGTCGCCAGCGGCCGTGAGCTGCTGGTTTTGAAAGCCGCGAGCCAGAGCCCGTTCCAAGGGGGCGGTCTCGCGTTCAGCGCCGACGGCGCCCGCCTCGTCGATGTGCCGCTTGGCCCGTTCGGCGGGGGCGTGGTGCGCGTTTGGGACGCCACGCCGCGGGAATAGAAGCCGCCGTTCGTTCCGCTAGACGCCTGCCGGCACAATCACGCCCGACACGCGAATCCCCGGTACCGTCTCCATCTGGAGACGCGCGCGAAAACGCAGGTGCCGGCCTCGCGTCCATTCGACCAGACCGCGCCATGCCGTCGCCGTCAACCGGTGGCGAATCAAGTGATACCAAAGCCAATTCGAACGCTTGTACAAATAGGACATCGCCAGGTAGGGCAGGACGGCGCGCGCTTCACGCGGCCGGCGCCGCCAAATGGATTTGTGCGAGAACAGACGCTGATAGCACCAAGCGTAACCGTCGGCCAATTGCTCGGGCGTCATGTGCCGCGGTCGAAACACGACATGGCCCGTGTCGTAGAGCGACCAATCGCGGTGCAGAAGCCGGCCTTCCGCTTCCATTTGTTTGAAAAGCGGCGTGCCGGGATACGGCGTCAGGATGTGAAAGGTGGCACATTCAAGCCGATTGCGCTCGATCCATTCTGCCGTTCGCGCGAAGACGTCGGGCCGATCGTGATCGAAACCGAGGACGAAGCTACCGTTTACTTGGATGCCGTTTTCGTGAAGCACTTCAACGCGGCGGGCGTACTCCTCGGCCCGAGGGCTTTTCTTGTGGGCGGCGACAATGTTCTCGTCTTGAAGGGATTCGAAGCCGACGAAAACACCGGTGCATCCCGCTAGCGCCATCTCGCGCACCAAGCTGGGGTCATCGGTCACGTCGAGCGTCACTGCGGCACTCCATATTTTTTCTAACGGCCGCATGGCCCGGCAAAGCCGGCGCAGATATTCAGGCTTCGAGCCGAGATTGTTGTCGATGAACACGCCATAGGGCTGCCCGGTGGCGCGGAACTCGTCGACGATCTGCTCCACGTCGCGGGTCAGGTAGGGCATTTGAAGTCCGTCGGTCGAGAGGTAACAAAAGCCGCAGCGGTTGTGGCAGCCACGCGTGGCGATCAGGCTGGCGGTGGTAAGGAAGCTATCATCGGGAACGAGATCGCGGCGCGGCGGCGGATCGTCTCGGTAGGGATGGCGATAGTCTCCTCGGTAGACCGGCTGGAGCGTCCCGGCCTCGACATCGCGCAAAACTCGGCCCCAAAGCTGAACTCCTTCTCCCATTGCCAGTGCGTCGCAGTGTGGCCGCACTTCTTCCGGACACGAAAGGACATGCAAGCCGCCACAGACGATCTTGCTCCCACGCTCGCGATACCAGCGCGCCAGAGCATAGGCGCGCTCGGCAAACGTCAGATGCACCGTGATGCCAACGACCTCTGGAAACGGCTGCCACGGCGGCGGCCCCTGCAATAGATTCTCATCCCAATACTGCACTTGCCAGTTTTCGGGTGTGGAGGCCGCGATGCTCGTCAACGCGAGACTCGGTGTCAGCACGTGTTTGCCGAAGCTGGCGTGCGGATCCTTCGGATAGAACGGATTGATGAGCAGAGCGTAGCGCGGCCGGACAATGTCAGGCCGAATCGACTCATCGAGCGCCGGAGCGATCCTCATGGCCCGAGGAAGCCAAAGACGTTGCATGCGGACTCCTTTCGCCTTTACTTTGTAATGCAAAGTTAATATCCCAACTCAAGCCGGCAGGCGCGTCTTCGAGCATACTGGATACCTGGAACGTCACTTTGTATCGCCAAGTATAAGCGTCTTTTGATGCACGTCAAGCTCGGTTGTCAAGGATTAGGACTGCGAATTCGTTTCATGAACGAAAAATGAGTTTCAGCACCTGGCTCTGTGTCTTGAGTAAATCAAAAAACAAAGGAACGAGGGAGTTGGCTATTTTGCCTGAATGCGATAGAGGTGTTTTTCCGTCCGCAGGTAAATCGCTCCATCGGCAACGGCATACGAAGCGAACGTGCGCTCTTCGAGCCGGCTTTCGCCAACCTTCTCGAACTTTGTGCCAGCTCGAATCACCGTGGTCGCGCCGTCCTCGCTTTGCAGGTAGATTCTGCCGTCCGCGTGGAGAGGCGACGCCGAGAAGTTGCCGCCGAGGCGCTCCTGCCAATGGATCGTCCCGGTCCGAGCATCGATACAACTCGCCATACCGCGATCGGAGATCGTGTAAAGCTCGGCGTCAACCAGCAGGGGCGACGGCGTGTGCGGCGCGTTCTTCGCCAAGGTCCAGGCAATGTGGCTTTCAGTGACATCGCCCTTGCCGTCAACTTTGATCGCGTAGAGCTTGGGATTGTCGTAGCCGGAGCTGAGAAAGACCATGCCGAGGCCGAAGACGGGCCGCGGAATCACGGAGTATCCATCATACTTCGCGCGCCATAGCTCCGATCCACTCGCCGCATCATAGGCCACGACCGCGTCGCTGCCCGGACTGATGATCTGCGTTTTGCCGTCAACGGCAATTGCCAGCGGCGTGCTGAAGGAGAACTTCTTGACCGCGGTGCTTTTTCGTTCCGTCTTCCAGCGCGGCTTTCCGGTTGCCGTGTCCAGGGCGACGACGAACTGCTTGTCGCCGCCGTCGCAGGAGAATATCAGCTTGTCACCAACGAGGATCGGCGAGCCGCCGTTGCCGTGCACCGGTGCGTAGCGCAAATCGCGATTGCGCCAGACGACCTTGCCGTCGAGATCGAGACACGCCGTTCCCTGGTGGCCAAAGTGGACGTAAAACCGTTTGCCGTCGGTGACGGGCGAAGGGCTGGCGTGGCTGTTCTTGGGGTGGATGTTCGGCGCTTTGGCGCCATCCTGGCGGAACACCTCCGTTTTCCAAAGAACATTACCGCTCCCGGCATCGAGCGCCATGGCCTTGAGCGACTGATCCTTAGAGCTAGAGACCGCGATGGCCGAGGTCAAATAAACTCGACCATCCAGCACAATCGGCGAGGACCAGCCTCTGCCGGGAATCGCCTGCTTCCATGCGACGTTCTTGGTCGTGCTCCATTCGATAGGCAAGCCTTTGCCGTCGTAGAGTCCTTGGCCGGTCGGCCCGCGGAACTCTCGCCAATCTTCGGCGCGGGAGGAAGTGAGAAAGGCGATGCTCGAAAGCGATGCTAGGGCCAACAGGAAGTGCCGCATTCAGGTGCTCGCGAATGGGTGGAAGGCGAAGGCGGGAATTCAATCAGTATAGTGAGTTCGTGAAGGGAGCGATGCTGACACGCGCTCGGCAGTCACCGCCAGCGTTTCAAATCCTCCAACATGGCCAGTACATCGTTGCGCCGCTTTTCAAACAGGGCGAACAGCGTCAGAATCGCGATTCCCAGGACGATGCCCGATGCCCACCACACCCACGTCTGGGCTCGGTCGACCGCCGCGTGCCAGATTTGCGCGAACACGACCAAGAAAAGAAATGCCACTCCGGTAAACAGAAAGGCCCGCACCCGCAGCATGATGCCGGCTAAAACGCCGGCCACCGACAGCGTCGATAGCACCACCGGCAGCACCAGTGAATTGCCGAGGCCGGTGATGAACATGTCGGCTGTCGACGACAAATACACAATGAGCAGCCCGGAATAACGCAGGCCTTCCGCCTGGCTTGAGGTCAAGCGCTCGCGATGCAGATGCTCGGCGGCGAGGACGATCAGACCGATGGGCAGCAGCCAAATCTGCGGATGCAACAGGAAAGTGAGTTGCTCATTGTGGGCATAGATCACCCAAAGTCCGAAGTTGGCGACCAAGGCGGCGATCAGTGCGAACGTCGACGCTCGCCGCATTACCGCTATTAAGGCATACAGAAGGCCGAGGAGGAACCACAACAATGCATGCACGCCATAACCGCCGGGCAAGAACTCCAAGTAGCGCTGGATTGACCCGAGGCCCGGAATGGCGACGACAAGAGCATCAAAATCGGCAAGCGGCCGGGCCATGTACGCCAAAAGCGGCAGAAGCGGCAAGAACAAGCCGGTTTGATGAAGCGGTTTGGCCAGCATCGGCAAACCTCGCCGGCGAAACAACTCCGCCAGGCCGACGCCCAAAAATCCCAGCGTCATGAGCACGAAATGCCAGTTCTGCCCCAGAAACGGAAGGAGCAGTTGGGGGAAGTTGAGTCGTATGTGTACGAACAAGAGGACGATCAAGAGTTCCGCGGCCCACACGCACCATACCCGGCCTGTATCTGATAGTTCAAGTGGATTGCGCTGCGCTACCGCCAGCCATAAGCCCGCCGCCATCATCGCGACCAGAAGTCCTGCCACGAACGCCACGCCCGACCTTGCCAATGGCGTCGTAAGTAGATCACGGTCGTAGAGCACAAACTCCTGCACCAAAACGAGTGCAAGAACGGCTCCCGCCAACGCCAACATGCCTTGGCCGTGGCTGCGAGCGGCGCGATTCCAAGCGCTTTCGGCAGGCAACCAGCGCGGCACGCCGACTCGATAAAGAGAGCCCACGACCACGAGCACTGCCAACAGCAGCACATTGCGATGCAGCCAGAGTGCAGGCAAAGCCAGATCCAGGAAAGACCAGCAGAGTTGCACGATCGCTAACGCCCAAAGCCCCAGAACGATCGCGACGGGAGGCTGCGTATTCTTCAAAGTCGAGGAATCACCAGCGCTGGCTAGCTCCGACCAGCGCGCAATCATCAATCCGGCGGCGCAGGCCAACAAGGCAAGTATCGAGGGCCCTGCAAGTCGTTCAGAGACGGAGTTGAAGTCAAGACAAATCCAGAAGCTGAGCCCGAGGGCCAAGACTGCTATGGAACGCTGGGCGGGTACAAACCACCCGACGAGCCAGCCCTGAAATCGCGGCCCGAGAATCAGTCGCCGAGCGAGCGCCGACCAGCGCGGCGAAGACCATGCCAGCACAGCGGTGACGAGAACGTAACCGCCCAAAAGCAGGCTGCCGTGCCAACCAAGCTGCCGCGGCGCCAACGTTTGCTGATGCAAGGCGAGGGCGCCCGCGCACAGACCCAACACATATAACGGTGCGAGGGGCAATCCGAGCAACCGGGCTTCCGGATCCCAAAGGGAGGCGAGCAAGGCGATGGCCGTCGCGCTAACGACGAGCCAGGGAAGCATGCCAAGTACATGCACGCCGAGAGCAAACAAATCGGCGCCCAGCGCGCCCAAGCCCAACACCGCAAGTAGCTGCACGGCCAAGAGCACCGCCACATGTGCGAATGGAAGGGCGTTGTTGCGCAGGTCGACCGGCGGCTCGCGGCGGCGAAGGTGATTCTCTATCAGCGACCAGATCAGAGATGCCACAGAAAGGGCCATTATCTGCAACAACAGGAAACGATCGAACAAGTCGGGACCGACGGGGAACCAAGCGAACACGTCCCAGCGGTCGACCAACCAGGCCTGCCACACGAGATAAGCGGTCACGTTCAGCAGCAATCCCGAGGCATACACGTACCACGGCCGACGCGCCCACACCGCCATGGCGCCGATCAGCACGCACACGGCCAGCGTGGCGGCGCACGACCAGTATGGCCGGCTCGGATCGCCCCATGCTCCGCCCAAGGCCAATAGCACGACAAGCGCACTCATGATCTCCACCCAGCGGCGCGCCGGAGAAACCGGAAATACCTCGGCCAGCGTTCCCGCGATCCGAAGGCGGCGATCGGCTGGCCAGTAGAACGGACCGAGTCCCTCGAAGGAATCGGCCACCCAAGATGCAACCAGAATCGATATGGCCAATGTCGTCCACGCCAGGGTCAACACGTGATACGACAGCCAGCTCGAAAAATCGAACGGCGCCACCGCGCACGCCGCGAGTATGCCTAGAGCCAGGCCGGCGCACGCCAGAAGGTGTAGGGCAGCGGCGCGCGCCCATAGCCTGAACACCCAAAGCGCGGCGGCCACGCTCGTCAGCAACCCGGCCCAACCAACCCATGCCCCGGTTTGAATGACATAAGCCGGCCACGGACCGGAAGCATGGCGCAGCACCTCGACAATCGCGGGCACGAGTAGCGTTCCGATCATCCCGAGAGACAAACCAATCTGCAGCGTCAATAAGAACCGATGTTGCCAGCGGCCGCTCGCAAGCCACGCGATAGCCCACAAGGACGCCGCCAGAATGCCAAGCTGCACCATGTAGATAGCTTCGGTTACGTCCAGCGCCCGGCCACTGGCCGTTACGCCAAGGGCATAACCGCCCGTCACGGTGGCAAGCAGGACCAGGCCAGCGCTGGAGATGTAGCCAGGCGCATTTTCCCGGGCCCCATTGGCAGTCAACCCAATCGCCAGCATTAGCAACGGCGTCACGACATTTGCTGTCCATCCCATCGCCGCGAAAAGCGCCTCCGCGCGCGGTCCGGCCGGTCGTTGACCTTCGAATCCGACGATCGCGACAATCGTTGTCAGAACCAAGACCGGGAGCATCGCCCCGCCAAGCAAGAGCCCTCTGCCCCAACGGGTCACATTCCAAGCGCCAGCCCACTCAATTCCCAACTTCTCCCCGTAGCGGCGCAAATCGCGCCGCGCCCATGAAAGCGCCGAGCCGCCCAGAAATGCGAGGGCCAGCTCCCACCGCAACATTGAGCCAGTCGCCCACTCACCGCGCAAACCGTAAGCCACAATGCCGGCCGCTGTCAGAGTCCACAGGACTCCACCGATGACCGCATCTCGGGGCCTCTTGCCCCACAGGCTCGCGACAAGCGCCGCGCCCAGTAGCGCCAGCGTCGCCCATGCCCAGGGCAGATCAATCTCAGGAAATCCTGCGAAAATGCGCGGGATGTCGCGATGGAACCGTTCCGGCATTGTCTCCCGCAAAATCTCCGGCAAAAGCGCGCTCGCCGTCCACGCAAGGAATGCGACAACGAGTCCAGCCGTAGCCGCCCAATCGACGCCGCCCCAACCCGGTTCAAGCAAAGCCATGGCGTGCGCGTTTTTACCCACGGCCAGCCGGGCCAAAGCCCAGAACAGTCCCAACCCCGCTAGCGCCGCCGCGTACACCTGCGCGTTGGAATCTTGAAGAAGCTCTCGCGCATGGTCGCCAAGCCATTGCCGGTCATGAAGCCAGGCCGAAACGCCGATCAGCAGCGCCATCGTCAGCGCCGCTTGGCCCAGCGCGAACAGGCCCGGCCAACCCGCAAGCCAGGCGACGAACAACCAGATCGTCGCCAGCCACAACCAGCACGCGGCGCATTCCGGCAGCCAATTCCACTCCAGCGCAAGCACCAAGGGTGCGAGGGCGCCAAAGGTTGACGCCAGTCCGACGCTGCGCAACGGTATCACGAAAACCCCCGTCAGCTCGCCGCGGAGCTGCTGACGATTTCGCAACCATCCCGTCAAGAGCACTGCGGCCAATAACGAGGACGTGGCGTGGCTCAATAGCGACAGTGTCCACAGGCGCGATAAGATCAGCGCTGGATTCCACCAATAGAATCCATAGGCGGAAAAAGCGGCGAGTACGAATGACGCCGTGACGGTGAGCCAAGCACGCCTCCAGCGCAGGTTGACGCCCAAACAAGCGAGGCCGACGACGCCAAAAACGATACATGCGCGCTCCGGCTCTGCGTTTCCAACTCGTGCAACCAGAAGCAGCGCCAACGTCGCCGCCAACCCGCCGCCCGCAACGTGGTAAAGCGCATCCACACGGCGATGGAGTCGTGCAAACGTTTCTGAGGACAGAGCCAGAAAGAGTGCGAGAATCGTAAGGCAAACGCCGGCCACAGGGGAAATTGCCAGAGTGAGAAGCTGCGGCCCCAATGTCTCGGGGTTTCCCGTCAACTCACCACGAAACTCGAAAATTGCCGTTAGAAACGCAATGGTAAAGCAGGGCAACGACGCTACATGAACGGACGGTAGGCGAAGTCCAAACGCGACTCCGCCGAGAACCGCCGTATTAAAGGCGCCCACGATAATCAGCGCCGCAGGTCTCGGCCAGCCAAGTCCGAGCGCCGCCAGCATGAGCGCGGCGCCCGTCCAAGCGATCATTGTGCCGACCAAGCGGGCGACCGTCGGCGAGAGCCCGCGTGCCGCCGGATCTGTCTCGGTTGACACGTCGCGTAAGCCTTGACTGACAAATAACCCACATACCAGCAGCGGAACGGCGGCCAACGTGAAAGGAATCGCGAGATGCCGTATGGCCCACAAGGCGTCATCGCTCCAGTAAACAATGAACCCCAGCGCCACGCCGACCGCGAATGTTCCGATTCCAAGGAAAAGCAAGATCGCGTTGGCTCGATCCACGACCACGCGCTCGTCCGTGCGCGGACCGGCCAGCGCCAGTCCGCACGCCGCGCCATGCGCAATCACAGGCGTCAGACTCAATAACACGAAGAGCCAAGGCGCCGGCGCCGCGCCATCGAGCCAGTGCGGCGTCAAAATCTGGCTCGCACATGCCATCATCACCGCGCCTGTCAAAAGCCAATCCACCCTCCACCAGCCATGGCGTGCGGCTCCGGTCATATTCGCCGGGCTTGGTTCGACCAGAATCCGCGCCGCCCGCAGCACCAAGCCCGTGAAGCCAACCAGTGCTAGAATTTCAACAACCCAATCGAGTGCTTCCGATTCCCTTCCGCGCGCCAGCCCCGCCAGCACCAGAAAATCGAGCGGCGTCAAAAGCAGTGCGATCACCAGGAGGCCGCGGCTCGTGGACTCGAGCTTCCAATGCGAAAGCGTATACAATCCCGCACCGAAGAGGGCGGCGGTGAGTGCGGCCAGGATCAAGAATGGGAAATAGGGAATCTGTTCCAGCGTGCGCCACAGGCTGATGACAAGCGCGATCGAGCAGCCGACGATCAAAAGGCCGCCGACCAATTCGCCCCAGAGGATGTTGCGCTCCTCCATGAAGCCTGCCAACATCTCTCCCCAGGAGCGCCGAGGCTCGGCGAGCGTCGGCGCCGTCGGAGCGGGTTCGGGCACGAGGATCGGCGTCAGTAGTTGTTCCGGCGGTCGTGCAACCAGAGGCGACGCTTGAGAAGCCGGCTCCGCCTCGACCGGAAGGGACGAGAGGAGCTTTGACGTCAATTCCCGATCGCGATCGTCCAGCGCACCCTTGTGTGCCGCTCGCAGAAATCGTCTCGCCAAGTCAAGACGGTGTTCCGCGAGCGCGAAGCGGCCCGCCTCCAATGCGGCCTCAGACGTCCTGTCCATGTGCGCGTAATGCTCGACAATCGTCTCATAGATCTGAAGCGCGCGCGTGGTGAACCCGGCCACACGCAGAAGCCTGGCAAGAGTAAGCAGACTTTCCGGGTACAGACGCGCCAGCTCATCGCTAGTCAGCCGCTTGTACCAAGTAAGCGCCTGCCGGCGTTCGAGGAGGCTCATGCGTTTGACATCTCGCCAGTCGAAGAGGAGGCGGTTGAGCCGCTGCCAGGTCGGCGCCCATTCGGTCTTGTCGTCTGGAAACGGCAGCGAAACTTGGAGGCCGCCGAGGAGATTCGCCTGGCGCGCTTCCAGTTTTTGATAGATTTGCTCGGCCGCGCCCGCTTCCAGGTCGCCGCGCTCCACCAACGCTTGAACCTGCCGAACTGTCGCTTCCAGCTCGTGCAGCTCGACGGAGGTTTCGCCGTGCGGATCAAGGCCGCAAGCCGGACATGCCTCGAGTGAATTGGAAAACCCGGTTCCGCAGGCAACGCAGCGCCGCCGGTGACTCACTGCCGCGGACGCCGGAGGCGGCAATCCTTTGAAGATTATAGACACCAACACCCACAGCCCGTGTCCGACCACGGCCACGAGGAACACGCCCATGGCAAGCAGGAACAGACCGACGCAAGCGTCCATGACACCTGCCTTTGAAATGACCGGGGTGCGTCAATGCGTGGTGCTAGGGAGCATGGTGCTGGGGAACTTCAGCATAAGCGCTCCGGGTGGGCCCTGTCAAAAGCCCCTATCTACAAAGGCACGGAAAAGCTGCAAATGTAACGCGGAACGTCAAGGATTTCCGCGAAGAATCAGCGCATTCGGTCCAGCAGATCCCGGTAGCGTGATCCGCGGCCGCCAATTTCAAATCTGCGGGATTCCGCCCCAGTGATCGCGATGGTGATCTGGAGGTGCTCGCGCGGCATGCAGCCGGTCACGTTGTCGGCCCATTCGATCAAACTCACACCGTTGCCTTCGAAGTACTCGTGAACTCCCAATTCCGCGAACTCGCGTTCCGTTCTCAATCGATAGGCATCGAAGTGATAGATCGGCATGCGTGCGTCGTATTCTTGGATAAGGACGAAAGTCGGGCTGGTGACCTGGGCGGCGTTTTCAATGCCCAATCCTTCCGCGATGGCACGAACGAGGTGTGTCTTGCCGGCGCCCAAGGGACCGATGAGACCGATCACCGCGCCAGGGAAAAGCAGCGCGCCGAGCCGTCGGCCAAACGCCTCGGTCTCAGCGAGGCTGTCAACTTCAAAAGATTGGGAACTCATTGATTCCAAGAGCATTTCCCAGGCCAGCAGACGCGTTTTCGAATCTGCGGAGTTCTGGGTAAGACGGCACCCCGCACGAATTGCCCCGTTTGGTCATTGGCAATCATCTGGCCCCCATAACCTATTGATGCGAAGCAATTTATGGATTGCATTGTTTGCCAGCGCGCGCGCACCTTGTTACTGCGATCTGCCCGCCGTCGCCTCCCCCATTACCCTCATTCTGAGAAAGTGCCGGACGCTCGCTTCATGTTATTGCCGTGACAACACGTTTACTTCCTGCCCGTCGCGCGGCGCCGACACGTTGCCATGGACGACCTGCTCCTCGCCCGTGAAATCTGCCCACACGCTCTTGCCGTCGCTTGCCTTCACCAGCTTTTTCAAGACTTCCATGCGTTCCGGCGTCCGCGTTCCAACCTCAACTTGAGTTTTCTGAAGCTTGCCGTCCTTCACCAGAAAGCAGAAGCTCTGATAGCCCTGGGTCACGTCTCCCTGGGTGAACACCGCGGCGACCGGCAGCGTTAACGCGTTGGCGTGTTCGACGATGATGTTCGCGGTTGCGTACATCCCCGGCCGAAGTTGGTCCTTGGGATTGGGCAAGTCGATTTGGGCGATCAACGTGCGGGCGATGCGGTCCAGCGAGTACGAGGTCCGCGTCACCTTGCCGGCGAACTCCTGACCTTTGATGACTTGGACGTGAACGACGGCGGTAGCGTCCTTTTGCACCCAGGCGGCGTCGGCCTCGGGAACTTCTACGAAGACGCGCACGATCTCGCGCTTTTCCACGACGTAGAGCGGCTCTGCTTTCGGTCCGGCGGCCGGCTGGACGAAGTGGCCTGTATCAACATTTCGCCGCGTGATCACACCGTCAAACGGCGCCGACAGCTTGGCGTATTGGAGGAGCGCCTTCACATACTCTCGGTTTTCCGCGGCCACCTCGGCATGCCGCTGCGCCACGGTCACGTCTGCCAGCGCCTTCTTGGACTTGGCGGCGTACTCATCCCGCGCCGCTTCGGCCGATTTCACCTTCGCTTCCACTTCGTCCAGACCCGCTTCGGCCGCCTTGAATCCGTAGAGCGTCTCTTCCACGGATTCCTTGTCAATAACTCCGCTCTTGCCTGCTCGGGCCAGACGCTCGTACTGACTCTTCATCCGTTGGAATTCCGCTTGGACGCGCAGCCGGCTCGCTTCCGCTTCTTTCACTCTTGCTCGTGCGCTGCGCAAGCCAGCCTCAGCCGCTACCGCCGTTTCCTTCGCTTGCGTGACCTCCGCGTCGGCCTGCTGCACCAGCGCGTCTTTCTGCTTCAGTTCCACTTCCATTTCCGGCACAAAGATTTCCGCCAGCACGTCGCCTGCACGCACGCGGTCGCCGATATCGACATGCCATTTCTTGACGTAGCCGGCGAGTTTGGAAAACATCGGCGTTTGCTCGTATGCCTGAATGTTTCCAGGTTGCCGGACCGAACGTCGCAGCGTCGCCCGCTCCGGCATCACGACCGAAACCGTCGCCTTGACCTGCTCGCCGCCTCCCGATATGTCGCCCCTAGAAGAGCGATTGCACGACGTCGCCAGCAAAGTCGCCGTGCAAGCGCCGATCAACATCATGATTCGCAAGCCGATGTTTTCGTGAGGATGCTGCGCCATGACTTCCCTCGAATTTTGTCGGAGTGCGTCGATTGATCGCCGCTTTTGGATTGTCGGACGAGCACTAACATCCGACATGGGATCTTGTCTAACTTCAAAAATCCTAAAGCGGCGAGAACTCGCCAACTCCAAAGTTACTCCCGTTTATCGAAGAAGCGGCTTTCTGGGTCGTCGGGGTCGAGCGAAACCGTCGCGGCTCCGGTTCGGCGCTGTAAGAGCGCGAACACCGACGGCAATACCACCAGCGTTGCGAACGTGGCGGCCACCAGACCACCGATGACGGCCCGGCCCAATGGCGCGGTTTGTTCGCCGCCCTCCCCCATTGCAAACGCCATGGGCGTCATTCCGGCAATCATAGCGAAGCTGGTCATCAGGATTGGTCGGAGCCGGCTCTGCGCCCCGTCGACAGCGGCCGCCGGCGCAGCCATCCCGCCGCGCCGCGCGCGCTCGGCGAAAGTCAGCAACAAGATCGCGTTCGCCACCGCGACTCCGATGGCCATGATCGCTCCCATAAAGGACTGTATGTTGAGCGTCGTGCCTGTGATGAATAGGGCCAAGACCACGCCCGAGATGACCGCGGGCACCGCGGCGACGGAGACGAGCGCTAGCCGCACCGACTGAAAGTACGCGGTCAGGAGCAGGAAGATCACGATCACCGCCATACCCAACCCGAGCGTCAGTCCTTCGTAGGCTTTCCCGCCCGCCAGGCCGCCGAACATTTGTTTCATCGGCACGACTTGGCCGCGGACGTCGATCTGTAAACCGCGCGGCTGCGCTTGTGGGCGCTTGCCGCCCACGACAAATTCACCGGAGATTTCGTTCTTCCATCCCTGCTTACCTTCCTCGTCTTGAATCGGCGCCCACAGGTTTTCGTTGACGGTTTGCAAAGCTCGGGCGAGGTGGCCGGCGACGCGCCCAAGGTCTTCCCCCTCGATGTTCGCCGTCAAGCTGACGAGCCGCCGCATGTTGTAGCGGTCGTATTCCCCGACGACTTTGCGTTCCTGAATCTGGGACACGTCGCGGACTAGGAGCTGTTTATTGGTGTTGCCTTTGATCGGGACCATGCCGATTTCATCGGCAGATTTCATTTGAAAGGGCGGCACTTCGACCTGCACCTGGTAGCCGATGCCGGTTTTCGGGTCGGCCCAGAACACGGGCACAGTAAAGCGGCTCGACGACGTGGCCGCAACCAACGGCCGGGCCACGTCGCTGGCGGTCACGCCGCTCAGCCCGGCCCGCTCCCGGTCCATCTCGACGGCGACCGCGGGATAGTCGAGCGGTTGTGCGAACTGGAGATCGCGCAGGGAGGCGACTTTCGCCAGCTCGCCCTGAAGCTTTTCCGCATAGGCACGATTGTCGGCCAGGTTGGGTCCGCTGATCGCCACTTCGACCGGCGTGGGCGAGCCGAAGCTCATAACCTCGTTCACGATATCGGCGGGTTCGAAGGAGAAGCGCAAGCCCGCGATCCGCTCGGCGATTTTCTCTTCCGGCAATCCTTCGGTTCGCATCCTCTCGGCGAGCCAGGCGCCCACGCGCCGCGGCAGCTCCGCCCGCAGCCCTTGTTTGAGTTCTTCCACGCGGACGCCGCTATCCGGCCGAAGCGCGACGCGCAGCACCGCCTCTTCCGGTCCCCGCGTCCAGAGATAAATGCTGTTGATGGGGTAGCTGGAAGGAATGAGCCCGACGTAGCCGATCGTGATCGCCACGTTCTCCTCGCCGGAGCGGTTTTTGCCGGCGGCTTCGTTGATGATGTCGAGCGCCTGTTTGGCAATCTCTTCGGTGCGTTCGATGCGCGTTCCATCCGCCGCCCGAATCCGCAGCTGAAACTGGCCGGTGTCGACGTTCGGAAAAATCTCGGTCCCAAGCCGGGCGCCGACAAGCCAGATCACCAAGCCCGCAAGCAGGAGGTAGACGCCGACAACCGCCCAGCGCCAGGGCATCACCCAATCCAAAGCACCAGAGAAACGCGAACGAAACTGTGCGAAAGAAAATCGTCCGACGGCGGCATGTGCATCCGGATGATAGTGTCGCAACAGCCACACGGACATGACCGGAACGAAGGTGCTCGAAAGCAGGTAAGACGCGACCATCGAGAAGCCGACCGCCAGAGATAGCGGCACGAACAGAGCCCGGGCGGCGCCTTCCATGAAGAACGACGGAATGAAAACCGCCAGCACGCACAGCATGGCCAGAAGACGCGGAACGGCCGTCTCCGCATTGCCGAGTCTAGTCGCCCGGGCAATGTTGCCGGTCTTGTCCATCTGCGTGTGAATGTTCTCGACTTCGACCGTGGATTCATCGACGAGTATGCCGACAGCCAGCGCCAGCCCGCCCAGCGTCATGAGATTGATGGTCTGGCCCGTCAGAGCGAGCGCGATGACCGCCCCGAGCAGGGCGATCGGGATATTGAGCACTACCACCAATACGCTCCGCCAGTCACGCAGAAAGAGCAGAACCATCAACCCGGTGAGGAGCGCGCCCAAGAGGCCCTCAGTCCCCACACCCCAAATCGCGCGCATGACGAAAGGCGACTGGTCGAATTCGAAACTCACGTCGATGTCGTCGGGCAGCACCGCCCTCATGTCGGGCAGTTTGGCCTTCACCTCGTTGACAACGCTCAATGTGGACGCGTCGGCGCGCTTGGTCACCAGCAGGTAAACGGCGCGCCGGCCGTTCACGAGCGCGTAGCCGCTCGGAATGTCGGTGCTGTCCTCAATTCGGGCGACATCGCGCAAATAGATGTTTTCGCCCGGCCTCAGCGGGATGGCGCCCAACTCCTTCGGGTCGCGCACCATGGTGTTGACCGGCACCATGGGCATCTGATCGAGAACGCGGGCGTTGCCGGACGGACTGATCGTGTTGCCCAAGTTGAGCGCCGAGACGACGTCGTCGGCCGACACGTTGTAAGAGCGCAAACGGTCCGGATCGACTTGGATGACGATGGTCCGCTGATTGCCGCCGAAAGGCGGCGGCGCGGACACACCCGGCAGGCTGGCGAACATGGGGCGAACGTTGAACAGGCCCAGATTCTGAATTTCGCCGATGGTCCTGGTCTTGCTCGACAGCACGAGATAGCCGACGGGGACGCTGCCGGTGTCGAAGCGCATGACGAACGGGCCGACGGTGCCGGGCGGCATGAAGGCGCGCGAACGATTCACGTACTGGATCGTCTCGGCCATCGCCTGGGCCATGTCGGTGCCCGGGTGGAAATAGAGCTTCATGAGCGCGACACCTTGGACGCTCTTGCTTTCGACGTGGTGGATGCCGCTGACGTAGAGGAAGTGGTACTCGTAATAATTGGTGATCAGCCCCTCCATCTGCGCGGGGTCGAGGCCGCCGTAGGGCTGGGCAACGTAGATGACGGGCAGGTTAAGGCTGGGAAAGATGTCGATCTTCATCCGCGACACGGCCAAGACGCTGCCCAGGACGACGGCGAGGATGGCGACCATCACGGTGTATGGGCGCCGCAGAGCGAAGACGATGGGGTTGAAGTTCATCGGACGCGTCCCCGCTGAGATTCAGTCTTGTAG
This sequence comes from Planctomycetota bacterium, assembly GCA_016195405.1. Classification (GTDB taxonomy): domain Bacteria; phylum Planctomycetota; class Planctomycetia; order Gemmatales; family Gemmataceae; genus JACPZP01. Next base: position 40,636 of record JACPZP010000182.1, read on the forward strand.
CCGTGGGCTTTAGCCCGCGATGGCCGCGCGGTTCGTGCCGGCGCTGCCGTCGCAGCCTGAAGGCTGCGGCTACGATTCCGATTCCGCCTGATCTTTTGGAAGCCCTGATCTTGATCTTCGATTACTTCGGCGACGAGTTCCTGCAGTTTCTGCCGCGCCTCGTCAAGGACTTTGCGGCCATCACGAGTGGCCCGGTAGTATGTACGCCAGCGTCCGTGAATCAGCTTGCGATGGCTGCGCAGGAAGCCCTGACGTTCAAGGACGTGCAGCGTGGGATAGAGCGTTCCCTGGCTGAGCCGGTAGCCGTGGTGGACGAGTTCCTCGGCCATTTCCGCGCCGAAAGTGGCTTCCTTGGCGGCGTGATAGAGAATGTGCAGGCGGATGAAGCCATTGAAGAAATGGCGGGCAATCGGGTTGTCGGACATAGGTGTCGATCTCCGATGTCGCATTTCGACATCATAATCCGACAGTGAACGGATTGCAAGTGACCAGTCGTAGGGGAATTCGCAAGAATTCCGAGATGCGTCACGGCGAATCGGAATTCTTGCGAATTCCGCTACGAAACGGGGCCAAATTCTGACGACAACCATGCTTCACAAGTGCCTGGAAGGATGGTACGCTTTATCCTCAAGTTTTCATCAACTCAGGAGGCGTCATGGCCGCCAAGAGCGCAAAGCACGGCTGGGGGACGAAATTCACGGGCAAGACGTTCGCCTTCGCCGGTAAGACTTGGAACGTCGATCAATACAAGGAATTGGTGACAAGCGAAGGCGGCAACGTTGTAGACGACGTGAGCGCGAAATTGGACTACCTAATCCTCGGCCGCGCGCGCGGCAAGACGGCGCAGGAGAAAGAGGCGGAAAAGCTGAATGCGAAGTCGGGAGCGGCGATTCAGGTGTTGTCGGAGACCGATTTTCTGGCGATGGTTGCGCCGAGCCGAGACGAAGCCATCGCCATGTTGAAAGGAGGACTGGACGATCTAGAGCATTGGAATCGCTTGACGCGGTTGGGTCAAGTGCCAATGCCGGATCTGAGTCATGCAGACCTGCGCGGGGTCAAGTTCGCAGGACGTCAGGTTGTGCTTTCGGCAGTGACTATTGACGGAGCGGACTTCGGCGGTGCAGATTTGAGCGGATGCCATTTTGTTCAATTAAACCAAGTCAATCTTGACGGCGCCAATCTGTCTGGAGTTACTGCATGTCAGATTTCTGATTGCACGTTCCGAAAAGCGAATCTGACAGAGGCACGAATCTCTCAAGTGACGCGCTGTGATTTTTCGGGTGCGATCTTGCACCGGATCGCAGGCTACCAAGTTAAAATGGTTGATTGCATTTTCCGCGATGCCGATTTGACGGGAGCCGCGTTTGCCCACTCCAAGTTCTCAGGAATGGATTTTGTGAGCTCCACACTTAAGAATTCACAGCTCAGCTATGCCGATTTCAGGTCGAGCCAACTCGCCGGCGTAAATCTCAGCGGCGCCGATTTGAGCAACGCAAATCTACAAAGCGCCGACCTTAGCAAAGCCGACCTCTCCGATGCGTGCCTTCTCGACGCGGATCTCACCGCCGCGATAATCGACGATGCCGATTTCTCAGGCGCCAATATCGCAGGAGCTAACTTGCACGGACTGGATGCAAGGAAGGCAAAGGGCCTCGATCCAAACAAGGCGACCGCGCTGCGCGTCGTGGGACCGAACATTCAAGACCTATAGAATCAAGCCAAACAGGCGAAACGTCTCGACGTCTCCGTTACGGTGGACCTCGCGATCAGCTACGTGGAGCTGCAGGTCACTGCAAACGCCTGGGGAATCACTTCAAATGCTAATGAACATAAGGACGGCGCCTCCTCCTGGCAGCCGGGCTTACACGGCAAGCCGATTCGCGACTGCATGCAGTATTTCGCGCGACGCTATCGCGACGGAAAACTGCGCGTGGATTCGGTCACCGTGAGGGCGCAGAAGGCCGCTCTGGCAGGAAAAGAACTCAAGCGACTCGTCCGCGCCGCTTGGTGCGAGGCGTTCGGTGTTGAGATTCCCACGGAAGAAGGCCTGCAAATCCAGACGAAGGAGAAAAAGGAGAAGCAGACGGCTCTTCGAGAGGAACTGTTGGCAGAGCTGCGCGGCGGCGCCAAGGGCGTGCGGAAATGGAACGCTCGTAAGTTGGAGGAGCGCAAGCTAGCAGGCAGTTTTCGTCGCGTCGATTTGACCGGTTTCGAACTCGCGGGCGTGGATTTGCAAGATCTTGACTTTCAAGACTCCAATTTTGACAAGGCGGATTTGAGCGGCGCTAAAATCGTCCGCTGCAAGCTCGGGAGCGCATCCTTCAAAGGAGCAAACCTTGAGAACATCCAGGCGTCTGCCGTCAAGGCAACAGGCGCGAATTTTGGCGGCGCATCGCTCCGTGGCGCGAGTCTACAGGGATCGACGTTCAAGAATTCGGTTTTTGAAAACGCCAACCTCGATAAAGCCGACCTGATGTACTGTGACCTATGTGGCGCAGACCTTCGGAGTGCCACTCATAAAGACGCCAGCTTCGCTCATATCAAATTCGATGAACTTACCCGATTACCAAAGGGATTCGACTTCGCAAACACCGAGCGTTGGGTCGGCAAAGGCGTCGATCCGCGTATCGCCAAAGCCGTCGCCAAGAAGCCTCGCGGGCCTATCGACTTGCCCAAATTCCTCAAGCGCCTTGAGGCGAACACCGAGGCGGCCAAGTTGGAAAAGGCGGTTTCGATGCTGAAGGCCGATCGCTTCAAGCTCTATGCTCAGGTCGCCGACGATTTCCTGGTCGGCGTCGTCAAGAGTCAGACCGATCAAGACCTCGTCTATTCGTGCCGGCTCGGCGCCGACGGCGTCTACGGTTGTTGCACGCAAAACCTCAATATCTGCGGCGGACTCCGCGGCAGTCTGTGCAAGCATTTGCTTGTCCTCATCATTGGCCTTGCCAACGGCAACGAACTCGACCTGGGCGGTGTCGACGGCTGGATCGCCGCCAGCCGATTGCAGAAACCGGTGCTGGACAAGGAAGCGATGAGCGAGACGTTTCTGCGCTACAAAGGCGCCGAGGCCGGCGAAGTCGATTGGCGGCCGACGGAGACGATACCGGAGGACTATTACGCCCTTTAGGGAGTTTGACCACGGATTTCACGGATGGCACGGATATGGAAAGAGACAAGCGAAATGAGCGTCGAGTTAGGACAAGCCTATTCAGCGTTTTTTTCCAATCCGTGTTATCCGTGAAATCCGTGGTTGTTCTTTGGTGAATTGTGACTGAAACGATCGAAGTGTTGCAGGTGCTCGAGCATCTGCAGAGTGTATTCGGTGATTTGGCGGTGCGCGGATTGCGCTCGGCGGCTTCGAGCCAGATCGCGACTTTGCGGAACTTGCGCTCGGAACTCGAGCGCGTCGGGGCGGGTCACCTTGCCGGTCACGTCGCGGCGCTGTTGACGGCTCTGGAAAATGATGACCGCAGCGCTGCTGCCACGCTGCTGCGGGCACAGGCGAACGTGCGCGTCTTCGAACGCATCCTCACGCTGGAAGCCGCGGCGGCGACTCTGGGAAGCTTGGTTGAGCCGGATCGCGAGGAGGAAGATTCGTAGCGGAATACGCAAGAATTCCGACCAACCCGGCGCTAATCGGAATTCTTGCGAATTTCGCTAGGAGAGGAACAGATTGCATGAAGCTGGCGCAGGCCGACGAACGGAAACTCTTGGCGTTGCTGGAGGAGCTGGCACGCGCGGTGGAAGACCTGCTTTTGACCGGACTTACGACCGCGTCCGAGGCGACTCGACAAACCCTGCAAGTCGCGTTTCAGGAAGCATCTCGGCTCAGGCTCTTGCGCCTTGGCTCGACGTTGCGTGTCGCCAACGATGAGTTGGGGCGATTTACGCGAAACGAGACGGAGTTCTCGCGTCGCCGGCTGATGTTCTTCCTTAATCGGGCCTGGCTGTTGAGTCGCGGCTTGGCGCGGGCGCTAAGAGACAAGAAAGAGGTTGAGTTCGAGCGCCTCTTGTGGTCGCCTCCGACAATGCCGGTTGCAAAGCTGCAGGTCGTGACTCTGGGCGTGGCGAAGAAAATCACAACCGCCTTTGTTGCATTCGAATTCCGATTTCGGGTCGTAGGCGGAGACGCGTCCTCACCCCCAACACCTCTCCCCCGCAGGGGCGAGGAGGGCCCGGTGCGTCTTTCGTGGTCGTGCATCTTTCCGATCAAGCCCGGTGCCGAGATTCCCGCCGAGGGGTTCCTTCATTTGCCGCAAAAGCAGAAGTTCACGGCCAACGTATTCTTGGAACGCAAAATCGTAGCCATCGAGAAGGCCGCGGTCACCTTTGACAGCAATGGAGGCGGCCGGCTGGCTCTTGAGCAGGGAAGCACCGTGACCGCGGGGAAGGATTTCACCGATTGGAAGCCGCTTTTAAGCTGGGATTCAGCCGCCGCTTTAGAGCGCGTTCGCAAGCACGAGACCGGGCCGTTCGATCTCGACATTGAAATGCAGGAGGAGATCGTATTGCCGGAATGGGAGATCGGCGAGCCAAGCGAACGGGCGGAGGAGAATCAGACAGTCTTTCCGATCGCTCACGGACCTGTGACATTTGATGCCGTCGTCAGTCAGGGCAAGGAAGGCGAGGCGCTGCGGAAGTCTCTGGACGCTATCCGCAAGTTGAAGAAGCGGCCGCCGCTCTTCGGACTCATGCACTACGAGAAATGCCGTTTGTTGTTGCAGCCGCTGACGGCATTGGACAAGGATCGACCCGGATATCTTACGATCGCCCCGGAGCAGATCGATCGCGCTACGTTACTGCGCGCATTGAAGTTCTAAGTCGCTTGCCGCTTGCGTTTCGCGCTTGCCTCGGAATTCTTGCGAATTCCGCTAAAACGACGGACGACTCGTAGCGGAATTCGCAAGAATTCCGAAGCGCAGGCAAACCCGCTCTGGAGAAAGCTCATGGCCAAGAAAGACACCCCCGAGACATCACCCAATAGCGATGTGCTGCGCGAGCCCGCCGAGATTCGGTACGCCGATCAGCTTGAAGCGCTCCGCCAAAACGATCAGGACAAGGCCCCTGCCCCGTGGCGACTGTCGCCGCGCGCGGTCTTGACTTACGTTGTGGGCGGCAAGACGCTCAAAGCGAAATCCAACGGCAAGACCACCGACGTGCCGATCACGCGCAAGTTCTTCGGCGACGATGCGTTGGTCGAGCGGGCCATCGTAACTTTGGCTTCGGAGCGGGCGCTGCTTCTCGTCGGCGAGCCGGGCACGGGCAAGAGCTGGCTTTCGGAGCACCTGGCGGCGGCGATCAGCGGCTCTTCGACGCTCACCATTCAGGGCACCGCCGGCACCACGGAAGAGCACATCAAGTATTCGTGGAACATCGCTCGCGTCATTGCCGAGGGACCGCGGCCCGAAAACCTCATCCCGTCGCCGACCATGATCGCCATGCGCAGCGGCAGCCTAATGCGCTTCGAGGAAATCACCCGTTGCGTGCCCGACGTCCAA
>JACPZP010000183.1 GCA_016195405.1 Planctomycetota bacterium
ACCGCGTTCCTCGCAGAGCGCATCGCTCACAAGCGACACGTCCCGCGCTCGCCGCTGGCTCGCGGCTAAACGCGGCGACAAACGGGGCCGGTTAGCGCGGATTGAGATTCACGGTTAAACGGATCGGAAGAGAGGTCTCACATGAATGTCATCCAAGCCGATGTTCTCGGCATGTGCTTCGGCGTCCGCGATGCGCTCGACATCATCCGCGACATCGAAAGACCGCATGATGTCACCATCCACGGCGAACTCGTTCATAACGAGAAGGTGCTCGCCGAGCTGGAAGCGCGCGGCTTTCATCAGACCAAGGAACGGGGCCGGCACGCGCTGCCCGTCACCGACATTGTCCTCATCACCGCCCATGGCATCAGTCAGGCGGAGCGCCGCCGGCTCGAAGCAGCTGGAAAATGGCTTCTCGACACCACCTGCCCGCTCGTCACCCGCGCTCACCATGCCGCCCAAAAACTGCAGCAAGAAGGCTATCACGTCCTCGTGATCGGCAAGCCGGGCCATGTCGAAGTACGCGGCATTATCGAAGACTTGAATAGCTTCGATGTCGTCGAAAAACTCGAAGACCTGCGCACTTATCCCCATCGACGCCTGGGGATCATGTGCCAGACGACGACGCAGGTTCGCCATGCCGAGAGCGTGCGCGCCGCCATCGCCGCCAAGAATCCACACGCCGAGATTCGCTTCATCGACACGATCTGCCATCCGACCAAGGACCACCAGAAGGCGCTCGAAGATTTGCTCGACCAGGTCGACGCCATGGTGGTCGTCGGCGGCCGCAATTCCAACAACACCCGGCAGCTCGTCGCCCGCTGCCGGGAACGCGGCGTGCCTGCCTTCCACGTGCAGGATGCCGACGACCTTCGCCCGGAGTGGTTTGACGGCGTCCACACCGTCGGCCTGACCGCCGGCACCTCGACGCTGGCGGAAACGATCGCGGAAGTTCGCAGCGCATTGGTGGCGATGGGCGAAAGCCAGGAGACATATTCCACCGGCTGCGTCGCCTAGCTCGCTCGGCGGTTTCGCGCGCTCTAACCTGCTAAAATCAGTTCATGGCGCAGGTTCATTCCAGGACGCTCTTCCATAGCCCGCTCGTTAGCGTGCGCGATGTCTGCTGCCGGCCGGCGTCTTCGGCGTGCAGCGGCGAGGAGTATTCGTCGGGCAACCAGCTGGTTTTCCCACGCGCCGGCTTGTTCGTTCAACATTTGCCGCGAACACAGGTCGTCGCCGATCCGAATCATGTCCTGTTTTTCAACGCCGACGTTCCCTATCGGGTGAGCCATCCGGTGCCCGGCGGCGACGATTGCACTGTGTTCGACTTTGCGCCCGACGTGCTGCGCGAAGCGCTCTCCCGTTACGATCCTTCCGTCCGCGACCGGCCACACACGCCCTTCCCGCATACGCACGGTCCCAGCGCGCCTCGCGTCGTGCTACTTCAGCAGTTGCTGCGGCGCCGCTTGCATTTCGGCAATGACGATGCGCTCGCCGCCGAAGAAATCGCTCTGGAAATGCTGGATCGGGTCGCGGCCGATGCGCATTGCGTACGTGGCCTGAAGCCGGCCCGTTTTCGGCATGCGACCGAGCAGGCGCATCGAAGCCTCGTGCAGGCGACGCAGGCCGTCCTGGGAGAGCGCTTTCGAACGCCGCTGTCGCTGACGGCGATCGCCCGCGCCGTCCATAGCTCGCCCTTTCACTTGGCGCGTGTCTTCCGCCGGCATGTCGAAATTCCAATCCATCGCTATCTGCACCGCCTACGTTTGCGGGCGGCGCTCGAATGCCTCGCCGACGGCGCCGGCGACTTCACCCAGCTAGCCCTGGATGTCGGCTTCGCCAGTCACAGCCATTTCACCGAGGCGTTTCGTCGCGAGTTCGACATCGCGCCGTCGCACTTCCGCCGCGTTATGTAGCTGAATTCGTCAGAATTCGGGCCCCCGCGTTCTGACGAACGCGACAACGCGTCCCAAATAAGCAAGAATCCGAAAGCCGGACACGCGTTCGTTCTTTTACGATGGCACGAGATGACGGGCGGCGCGCGAAGGTCGCGGCCGCGCCGGCATCGCGACCATCCAAAGGGGAAACGACATGAGCGCCAAGAAAACGTGTCCGGTGTGCGGCTGGGAACTCAAGGACGACGCTAAGACCGTGACGGTGAAAGGAAAACCGGTCGGTGTCTGCTGCGACGACTGCGCCGCGAAACTGAAGGCAGACCCGGCGAAGTACGTCGGCAAATGAGGCCGAGAGTGCCGCTTGCGGCTGAGCGCGACCGGAAACCATTCGTTCGCGCGAAGCCGCAAGCGGCGAAATCTGTGGATAATCCCTTGCCTTTCACGAAGTTTCGCGCCATGATGAGGAATGCTCCGGAACGAGCGCGGCATCAGCATCTCTCAGGGAGCATGACCATGGCCACCGTCAGCGACATTCTGGCGCTTAAAGGCAGCCACATTGAAACCATCTCGCCCATGGCCACCGTCTTCGAGGCGGCCGACCGCATGAACCACGACAAGATCGGCTCGCTGGTGGTGCTTGCCGACGACCGCGTGGTCGGCATCATCACCGAGCGCGACATCCTGGTGCGCATCGTCGCCCAGTGCCGCGACGCCTCGAGCACTCTGGTCGAGGACGTCATGACCACGGAGTTGGTCTGCTGCCAACCGCACACCCGGCTCGAGGAAGCGCGCGGCACCCTCAAAAACCGCCGCATTCGCCATCTGCCGGTGCTCGACGGCGATGGCCATCTCTGCGGCTTGATCTCGATCGGCGACCTCAATGCCTATGACAGCTGCGACCATGAGCGCACGATCCACCTCTTGCAGGAGTATATCTACGGCGTAGATGTGACATAATGACCGTCACGCCAGCGCACGGACGCCTCTGCATCCTCTTGGCCGCTCTGCTTTGGAGCACGGGCGGCGCCTTCACGAAAATCTTGACCCAAGACACATTTGCCGGGCTTAATGAGCCGCCCCTGGAGCCGTTGCGCCTGGGCGGTTACGACTTGCCCATCCAGATCGCTTGTTATCGGGTGCTTTTCGCCGGCTTGGCGCTGACGCCGACGCTTCGCCGCGCCGATATTTCGTTTCGGCCGGCAATGGTCTTCATGGCCGTGTGCTTTGCCTCCATGAACATCATGTACGTCTCGGCCATGGCGCTGGGAACTGCCGCCAACGCTATACTCCTGCAATACTCGGCGCCCTTGTGGATGGTGCTTGCGAGCGTGCTTTGGCTGGGCGAGAAAGTCGATCGCCGCAGCTTAATGACCACGATCATCGGCCTCGGCGGCGTCGGCGTCATCGTGGCCGGCGGCTGGCAGAAGGAAGGCCTCGACGTAGTCGCGCTCGCGCTCGGAAGCGGCGTCGCTTACGCGGGCATCTTGATCGGGCTGCGCGTTTGCCGCGACTCTTCTTCGCGTTGGCTGACCGTGTGGAATCAGCTTTGGAGCGCCCTGGTTCTCTTGCCTCTCTTGATCGCGCTGCGGCCGCCGACGCCGGCGCAGTTCGCCGTGCTGGTCGTGTTCGGGTCGGTGCAATTGGGCGTATCGTATTGGCTGATGGCCCGCGGCTTGCGCGCGGTGAGCGCGCAGGAAGCCGGCACGATCACGCTCATTGAACCGATCCTGAATCCGCTGTGGGCGTATCTGGTTTCGCCAAAGACGGAGGTGCCCCACGCGCTGACGTTCGTAGGCGGGGCGGTGATTCTGGGGGCGCTTGCGTGGCGCTATGGGCCAGGCGAGCGCCGCGGCGTCAGCGCGACGTGAACGAAAACCCCGCGCGTGATCTCGTCCACGTCGGGCTGACATCGCGACGCTCGCAATTCACTCTTCCGAAATCAACACCACCATCGAATGCCCCGCCAGCGGGTATGCCGTGCCCACGGCGACTTGCGGGCCTTCGTCTAGCCCAACGACATCTAAGGGCGATAAAAGCGACGTATCGATCGTACGCCGCCAGGTGCGGTTGGAGGGCGACGGCGGGATCCGGAAGTTGACAGTATCGCGCCAGGCATTGCAGGCGATGTAAAAGTCGCGGTCGGGCGCCTGCTCGGTCTGGAAGCCGTCCAGGCAAAACGCCAACGTTCTGCTGCCTGCCGAGAAGTTGGGAAGCCCCGGTTCGGTGCCATGCCAAACGATGTCGCGTGGCTGGTCGCCGTAGGGGCCGCTGCCTCGAAAGAAGGTGCGCCGGCGCAACGCCGGGTGCCGCTTGCGCAGCACAATCAGCATGCGGACGAAGCGGAGAAAGTCCACGTTGTCGTCGGCGAGCTTCCAGTTGAGCCAGCTTATCTCGTTGTCCTGGCACCAAGCGTTGTTGTTGCCCTGTTGCGTGCGCAGCATCTCGTCGCCGGCCATAAGCATCGGCACGCCCTGCGAGAGAAACAATGTCGTAAGCAGGTTCCGGGCCTGACGCTTGCGCAACCGCAGGATGTCCGGATCGGTCGTCGTCCCCTCGACGCCGCAATTCCAGCTGAAATTCTCGTCGAGGCCGTCGCGGTTGCCCTCGCCGTTGGCGTCGTTATGTTTGTAGTCGTACGAGACCAAGTCCCAGAGCGTGAAACCGTCGTGGCAGGTGAGGAAGTTAACCGAATGAAGGGGGGTGCGTTTCGAGCTCTCGTAGAGATCGGCGCTGCCGCAGATCCGCGTCGCGAAATCTCCAACCATTCCTAGGTCGCCGCGCCAAAAACGGCGCACGTCATCGCGGTAGCGGCCGTTCCATTCCGACCAGCGCGGGCCCACGCCGAAGCCGCCGACCTGGTAAAGCCCCGTCGCGTCCCACGGCTCGGCGATCAGTTTGGTGTTGGCCAGGACGCCGTCTTCCGCGATCATCTCCACGATCGGCGGGTCCATGAGGACGTTGCCGTGCGGATCGCGGCCCATGACCGAAGCCAGGTCGAAACGCAGGCCGTCCACGTGCATGTCGGCCACCCAGAAGTGCAGGCAGTTGAGGATAAGGTTGCGCACCACGGGATGGTTGCAGTTGACGGTGTTGCCGCAGCCGGAGAAGTTGAGATACCTGCCGTCGGGCCCGAGCATGTAGTAAAGATCGTTGTCCAGACCGCGGAAGGAATAGGTGCGGCCACGGTCGTCGCCTTCGCCGGTGTGGTTGAAGACGACGTCGAGAATGATCTCGATGCCGGCGGCGTGAAAGGCGCGGACCATGTCGCGGAACTCGTTGACCTGGTCGTGCTCGACGCCGCGGGCGGCATAGGCGGCCTTGGGGGCGGCGAAGGCAATGCTGTTGTATCCCCAGAAATTGCGAAGCTGTTCGCCGCTCTTGGGATTAGTGAAGGGACAATCATCCTCGTCGAATTCATGCACCGGCAATAGTTCGACCGCGGTGACGCCGAGACTTTTTAGATATGGGATTTGCTCCGCAAGTCCGGCGAATGTGCCCGGCTGTGATGCGGCCGCCGTAGGGTGACAGGTGAAGCCGCGCACATGCAATTCGTAGAGGATCGTGTCCTCCCAAGGCGTGACAGGGGGCAGGTCCTCCTTCCAATCGTAGGAGCGGCGGAAGAACAAACTGCGCCGCGTTGAGCCGCGCCATCCTCCGGGAAGGTGAATGGAGCGCCTTCCGCCGCTCCAATAAGCGCCGTCGGCGACGGCAGTGGCGGCGGGGTCGAGCAGGATGGTTTCCGGTTGAAAGCGATGGCCGCCGCCCTTCGGCCCATCTACCCGCCAGCCGTAGCGGAAAATGGGCGGCAAGCCGGCGACGAGAATGTGCCAATGATCGCCGGTGCGGTTCTTGCGGGCGTCAAGGGGGATTTCCGCAATCGGAGTTTCCCCTTCGGTCGGCAGAATCATCAGACGCACCGAAGTGCCATGCCGGCACAAGAGGGCGAAGTTGATGCCATCGGCCACGGCGGTGGCGCCCAAAGGGAGAGAACGGCCACGCGCGGTACGGAGGGTTTCCATCGGGGTATCCGAAAGGATGTTGATATGTCGGATTTTACGATTGTTTCGAGTTTCGGGATTCGAATTCGAGCTTGGGCAATGAGGGAAGAAAAAACGGGCGCGCGCGAAAATTCCTCTTTTCATTTCCGGGGAATTCGCCATAATGACTCACATACTTCTTGATGCGTGGGGGCTATCGCCTCCGGTCAAAGTAACCCGCGACTTGTCAATCGTCTCGCCCGTTCCGCCAAAAGCTTGTTTTGGCAAGGCTTGTCTTGGCAATGCTTGTTGTTGCAATGCTTGTTTTGGCAAAGCTTGTTTTGGCAAGTTCGGCTTGGCAAACCTGCGTTTCTTTCACCGGCCGCGCCATCAAGATCCGGTTGCCAAATGGGGGTCCTTTCCCGTCCTAGGGGAAAGGGAGCAGGAGGAATCGCTCATTCCCGGCCCGGCGTTCTTCTCGGCGCGCCTGCAAACGCGCTGACGATGCGCCCGCCATCGACTCTTGTCTCGAAGATCCACAATGTCGCAGCCAAGTCTCGGTTCCTTCCCCACCGTGGGGCGGGGACCGCATACGCTTTCAATGTTTATGCAATCAACGTTTGTGCAATCCAACCTTAGCAGTTCAACGCTTACCCGATCAGCGTTTACGCTATCATCCTTATCCCGATCGCTTGGAGGATTCTCCCATGGCCCTCGCCCGCAGTGAAGACGGGTCGAACGTCGCCAGCAACGTCCGCCGCCGCATGGTTCGCAAGCCCATGGACCCGCCCGCCGGACCCCCGTCCCATCCCGCCCCCGTGCAGCCGGCGTCCGCTCCGTCGCAATCCGCCGCCAGCTCGGCCACTCGTCTCGACGATCTCTACCGCCTGGCCATGCCCAAGCTCTTTACCCTCGCCGAGCGCGAGGGCATCAATGAGCACACCGGCATGACGCGCGGCCAGCTCATCATGGGCATTGTCCGCCGCCAGATCGAGCGCGGCGTCCCCGTGCGCGGCTCCGGCACTCTCGAAGTGTTGCCTGACGGCTACGGCTTCCTGCGCTCCGTCGCCCACAACTATCTGGCATCGCCCGAGGACATTTACGTTTCGCCGAGCCAGATTCGCCGGCTGGGCCTACGCACCGGCCTCATCGTCGAAGGGCCGATCCGCCTTCCCGTGGAAGGACAGGACAACTTCGCCCTCATGCAGGTTGATCAGGTCAACAGCGTGCCGCCCGAGGAACGCATCTCGCCGACCACGTTCGAAGATCTGACGCCTTTGCACCCCAACCGCCGGCTCATCCTCGAAACCAGCCCCGAGGAAATCAACATGCGCGTGGTCGACCTGGTCACGCCCATCGGCAAGGGGCAGCGCGGTCTGATCGTGTCGCCGCCCCGCGCCGGCAAGACCATCCTCTTGCAGAAGATCGCGCTGAGCATGATCAAGAACCATCCGGAATCTTATTTGATCGTGCTCCTCGTCGACGAGCGGCCCGAAGAAGTGACCGACATGGCCCGCACCGTCGCCGGTCCGACTTGCGAGGTGGTGGCCAGCACCTTCGATGAGCCGTCAGGCGAGCACATCCACGTTAGCGAGATCGTGCTGGAAAAAGCCAAACGCATGGTCGAGCACGGCAAGGACGTCATCATTCTCTTGGATTCGATCACCCGCCTGGCCCGCGCCCACAACACCGAGGCGCCCTCCGGCGGCAAGCTCCTCTCCGGCGGCCTCGACACCAACGCCATGCAGAAGCCCAAGCGCTTCTTCGGCGCCGCCCGTCAGACCGAGGAAGGCGGCAGTCTGACCATCCTGGCCACCGCTCTCATCGACACCGGCAGCCGCATGGACGAAGTGATCTTTGAAGAATTCAAAGGCACCGGCAACATGGAGCTGCACCTCGACCGCCGCCTAGTCGACAAGCGCGTCTGGCCGGCGATTGACATCAACCGCTCCGGCACGCGCAAGGAGGAGCTGCTGCATCACCCCCAGGAAGTCGAGCGCATCCGCATCCTCCGCCGCGTGCTGTCCGACATGCACCCCGTGGAGGCGATGGAAATGCTGGTCACGCGGTTGAGAAAAACCAAGTCCAACGCCGAGTTCCTGATGAGCATGAACATGACGTAGAATGGCATCTCGTTTAGCCGCGAGCCAACGGCGAGCGCGGCCAGACGCCCGGCTAATGGGTTCGCACTATGGAACAGACCAAGAGCGCGAGAACAAAGGCGAAGGTATCGAGGGCGGCCCCGGAAATGACCGTCATCCTTCGAGACGTACCGCCTACCTACGACTGGGGCTGGTTTTCCCGCGAGGACCAGCGAATGCACCTTCAGTCCGTGGACAAAGATCACTGGTTCTTTCATTACAAAGTCTGGTTAGAAGAAAAGGGCCGAAAAGTCATCGAGCCCGAACTGGGCATTCCCGCCAAAGTCTTAAGCGTGCTCAAGAAAGAAATCCAGGTACAGCGCGGCCGAATTGAAGCGTATTGGATCGCTTTCATGATCAAAAACGGCTGGCTTCGCTGTCATCTGCGGAACGGCCTCATCATCCTCCGCGCATATCCGAACACGCCGAATCATTTTGAACGATCGATTAAGCTTTCCGAGATCATTCCCAACGAAGAAGTGGCCAGGAAGGTTACTCCGCAGGACGTGGTACTCAATGAAGAATTTGCGATGCTCGAAATCTTTCCGCGCAGGGAAGAAAGCAGCCGCGTGCATGAAAGGTTGGAGGATCTCCTCTGGCGCGGGTAACAATGTGCCACCATTTAGTGCGTCGTCAAGGCTTGCTTTTTGGGTAGCCGAACTCGTAAGAGTTCGGTTTTTCCGAAGTCTCACGACTTCAGCTACCCCAATCCTAAGCCTTGACAATGCACTAGTCTCCGGATTCATTTCTTCTTCGGCAACAACGGAAACTGCGTGATATTTAGCCCTTCACCCGTCAGATAATGGTCGAGCACGTCGATTCGGCCGGACTCGCGCATTTTCGCGTAGAGTCGGGTCATGTCGTCTTGCCACATCGTATTCAACGCATCGGGATTGCGGCGGACTAGTTCGCGATAAGCGCCAAGCCGATTGAGAAACGCGCTCGCGTCCGCCTCAGAATCAAGGCGCTGCACCCTTGCATAGGAGGCCGTATCTTTGTCGATACGGATCTTCTGGGTCTCGGCGTTTTTCAGTCTTTGGTCGGCCTCTTGTCGCGCCTGGGTTTCGACGGTGTTCTTATTCGCCGCTGCGTGAGCCAATCGTTCGAAGGCCTCCTTCACTTCGTCGGGCGGATCGAGATTGGCAATGCTCACTTGCCTGATCTTCACGCCGATTTGATAGGGTGCAATCCTCTCCTGAAGGCCGCTTGCCACATATTCGGGCAACTCTCTCTTGCCCAGGAGCAACACGTGATCGACCGTCCGTCCGGCGATCCATTGCGCTAAGAGCGCTTCTGCCGTCCGCGCCACCAGCGCATCGACGCGATCCGCTTGCAGCACGTACTTGTCGAGGTGCTCCTCCACCGGCGAATAATCGACCTCGGCTTTGACGATCACGAGGTTGTGGTCGCCCGTCAGCATTTGGCCCGCGGGAATCACCGCTTGCTCGTCAGCGTCCTCAACGCCGCTCCAACCCACCACCACTCGCTGCACCCTGCTGACCGCCACGCGATCCACGCGGTCCATTCCCCAAGGCAGGCCGATGAACAAACCCGGCCCCGGCTTGTAATCAAGCACCTCGCCAAACCGACGCACGACGGCGCGCTCCTCCGACCGCACCAGCGTCACCGCCGATGCCACCGTCCACAAAACCAGAGCCAGGGCGGTTGCGTAACACACGTAACGCATGTCATTGGCCTCCCGGATTGGTTGTTTTCTGCTTCGATTCGGGAGACGGATTCAACTTTCCATCAGGTCGGGGCGAGTCCGGACGAGGCGAATCCGGACGCGGAGGCGCGAATAGCAAGTCGAACAGCGGCCGATGCGTGGACAAGAGCAGCACCGTGCGGTTGTCGCCCAAAATGCTTTGCAGCTTGTCCATCTTCTTGAGGAACGCATAGAATTCCGGATCCTGGCTGTGCGCCTGATTGCGGATGAGCATGGCCTCGGCGTCGGCCTGTCCTTTCAGCTTTTCCGATTCGGCATTCGCCTTGGCCAGCAGTTCGCGCTCGCTCTGCTTGGCGGCGATCTCGATGTTGTCGGCGATATACTTTCCCTCGCTCTGGTACTTGGCGGCCTTGCGTTCGCGCTCGCTTTTGATGCGCTGGAAGATCGATTGCCGCACCTTGACCGGATGGTTGAAGCGCCGCATTCGAATGTCCACGAGATCGATGCCGAACTCGTCCAGCACCTGATCCTTGAGGCTTTTCATCAGTTTGGACTGCAATCCCTCAATGGTCTCGTCGACGCGCGTCTTGCCAGGCTGCGCGCCGGCGGCGGTGCTGATGAGGTCATCCAAGGGCATCTGCGGAATGATGGCGCCGAGCTTGCCGGAAATCCAAGGCCCAAGAATCGCGCGCGCTTGCTCGACGGACCCCAATCCCTGGATGAAACGGTCGACCTGGTCGCGGCCGGCGATCTTCCAGGTGACGAACGCCTCCACGGTCATGTTCTCTCCCACGGATTTTCCCGTGGGATCATAAGTCAGCACTTCCGTCGGCTTGAGATCGAGAATCTGCAAACGCCGGTCGAGCCGCTGCACCGAGCGGATCGGCCAGGGCCAACTCACGTGCAGACCCGCGCCCGTGTCGCCGCCGACGCCGTCGAAAGTATCGGTGTGCCTGCCCAAGACTGTGACAAAAGCGTACTCCGCCGCGTCGACCGTGAACATCGACAGCCGCGCGACAACTAGGATCACCACGACCACTAGTATTGCAATAAACCATTTCATATTTGATCCTCCCGCTTGAAACGCAGAGGGCGCAGAGAACGCGGAGAGAAGAAACACATGGAGAGTTGGATGAACACATTCCATTTCTCTGCGTTCTCTGCGCCCTCGGCGTTTCTAATCTAAGGCTCCTCGATGGGACCCTTCGGAATCCCGCGCGGCGGCAAAATCACCGGCGGCGGGCGAAACACATCCGGGTCAAACAACATCAAATTGCGCTGTCCGTGAATCTTGTCCGCATCGATCAACACCATGTCTCGTCCCGCGAGCGCTTTGCTCACGCCATCCCAAAAGATCCGAAAATCGCTGAGCGGCGCATCCTGTCCGCGCACTTTACTTCGCGCCAGAAAGCGATCGCGATCGCCCGCCGCTTCGCTGAGCTTCTCGGTGTAAGCCGCCTTCGCCGCGGACACGATGCGGTTGCCGTCCGCCTCGGCCTGCTTGAGCAGGAGAAGCGCGCTTTTCTCCGCTTCGTTTCTCCTCTGTTCGCGCGCTTCAACGGCTTTGGCGACTTCGTAATAAGCGCCCACCACGTCAGCCGGCGGGTGCAGGCTCAAAATGGCCACGTCTTCGATCCCCACGCCCAGACCGTGCTTTCCGTAGGCGCCGCAGCTTTCCTTCAGGATTTGCAGCACGTCGTCTTGCAGGCGGCGGCGCTCGATGGTCAGCAAATCCTGAAACGCCCGGCCGCCGACCAGAGTCCGCAGCGTCGCTTCGGCCCGCGCGCGCAAAATGTCCTCGACGCCCTGCACCTCAAACAAATAGACGCGCGGCTGCGTGATTCGAAAAAAAACGGCCGCCTGAATGTCGACCAGGTTGCCGTCGCCCGTGATCATCATCGACTCGTCTTCGAAGCGGCTGTCCTTCTTATGCTCCCAGACCATGGCATCGGCCATCGCCGACTCGCCCTTTTCCCGGTAGCCCAATTCGACTGTCCGCACGTTGCGCGAGACGCGCACGACGTCTTCGATGGGCCATGGCCAACGCAGGTGCCAGCCGGGCCCGAGATCGTCCACAGCCGCGCCGAATCGACGCACCACGCCAGACTCGTCGGCACGAACGATCGTCAGTCCCGAGATGGCGATGATCGCGATCAACACAGCCCCGGCCGCAATTAGCAAGCGCCTCCAGTGATGCTCGAGGCGGTGCACAATCTCGCCCAAGTCGAGGTTCTTTTCGAACCAAAGATCGGTCTGGCGCCACCAGGCCTTGAAGCCCGCGATCCTGGGGCTCTTGAGCGGCCGCTCGAACCACAGCAGCCGCATCGAATTGAGAAGCACGGCCAACGAGCCGACCTGGTGATAGAGCACGGCGGCGAGCGGCGACTGCTCGAGCCAGCCGGCGGGCGCGAACAAGGGCCAAAGCCACGCCGTGACCACGATGCCGACGGCATTGACGACGAACGCGAACCAAAGGATGTTCTGGTTGATGATGCGGACCGTCTCGCGCGACAGCCGAAGCAAGAGCGGCAAAGGCCTGAGCGGATCCCCCATGAAGACCACGTCGCCGGCCTCGGCCGCGATGTCCGTGCCCGCGCCGCCGACCGCCAGACCGACGTCGGCGCGGACCAAGGCGGGAGCGTCATTGATCCCGTCGCCGAGCATGGCTACTTTCCGTTCCGTTTTCAATTCATCAATCAGGCTCGCCTTTTGTTCGGGCAGCAACTCAGCGTGGATGGCGCTAAACGGCAAATCGGCGGCGAGTGCATTGGAGGCGGCGGCGCGGTCACCCGTCAAAAGCACGATGGGGTCGATGCCGAGATAGCGCAATTCCGCGAGAACGCCGGCTGCTTCGGGTCGGACACGATCGCGGGCGCCGATGACGCCGAGCACTTGGCCGTCTCGCGCTACCAACAGGACCGTCTGCCCGGCGGCGTCGAGGCGGGCTAAGAGCGGCTCCACTTCCGGTGGCAGGTCAATCCGCTGTTCCTCGAGCAGCCGTCGCGTTCCCACGAGCACGTTGCCTTCCGCCAAGCTAGCGCGAATGCCGGCGCCCGGGTGAGCTTGAAACGACGTCGCCGCTCTGAGCGCCAGGTTGCGGCTTGCCGCTTCGCCCAAAATCACCCGTGCCAGCGGATGCTCGCTTGGCTGCTCGGCGGACGCGGCCAAACGCAGTAACTCGTCAGCGCTCAAGTCGCCCAATGGCAATACATCGCCCAGTTCCAAGCGGCCTTCGGTGATCGTTCCGGTCTTGTCGAAGGCGAACGCCGTCACGCCGGCGAGCCGTTCCAGCGCCGCGCCGCTCTTAATCAAAATGCCGGTGCCCGCCAATCTGCCCAGCGCCGCGATAATCGCCGCCGGCGTTGCCAGGATCAAGGCACATGGGCACGCGACCACCAGCACCGAGAGCGTAGGATAGATACTGCGCGTTAGAGCGCTACTAAAGCTCAGGCGCGGCAGATCGGCGGATCGAAACAAACCCGTTCCATAATAGATGAGCCCGCCGATCAACGTCAGCGCCGCCAATCCCAAGACCACCGGCAAAAAATAGCGGGCAAGCCGATCCGCCGTTCGCTCGACGGGCGCCTTGTCTTTGAGCGCCTTGGTGGTAAGCTCGATTACTTTGCCCGCGACCGTTTCCAGGGCCACTTGGCGCGCTTCTAGCGTAAGCGCGCCGAACTGATTGATCGATCCCGCCAAGACCTCATCGCCCGCTCGCTTATCGACGGGCAGACTCTCGCCGGTGAGCGCGCTCGTGTCGACCGCCGACGTTCCATCCAAAACAATGGCATCGACGGGGATCTTGCCGCCCGGCTTGACGACGACGCGGTCGCCGACCTGAAGCTGGCTGGTCAAGACGCGGACTTCCTTGCCATCTTCCAATCGCCAGCAGCGGCGCGGAAAGACTTCGACGATCTTGGTCAGCGCTTTCTTCGTCCGCGCGAACGTGAACGCTTCCAGGCACTCGCCGACCATGCCGATGAACACCACCTCGGCGGCGACGAGCGGCTCGTTGATGAGGATGGCGGCAATGCAAGCGATGGCCAGCGCCAAGTCCGCCCCGAGCCGGCCTTCGATCAGGCTTTGCAGCGATCCATAGAGGATGCGCGCCCCGCCCAACACCGCCGCGATCAAGGCGAAACGATAGGCGCCGGCGCTAAGGGACCACCCCAAGAGCCGCGGCAAGACGTCGAGCGCGATCAAGAGGCCCAGAAGCCCGGTCATCACGTAGAGCGGCACATTGCCGGGCGGAGCAAGGCCGGAATCGTCGTGCGAGATTTCCCGATGCATGCGCGCCTGAGATGGTCCGGGCCGGAAGCGCGCCTTGCTGCCGGCAGTCGCAGTGGGTGAGAAAGCTTCATGGTAGAGGGACCGGCGCGGGCAGTCAAGTTTCTGGCGCCGCGTTCATGGAATATATCGCCAGACGTCGACCCATTCGCTCGGCTTGCTGGCGTATGTTACCGCCGCCAAGAAATCGACGATCTGAGACAAAGGAGAGGATGGACGGAGGAGAAATAGGCCGGGCGAGTGGCGGCCTGCACGGAGATGGTCGGTAAAATGGGCGAGCAAAGTTTGCGGTCGGCGGAGACGAGAATGCGTCCTTCACGCTCAGTCCATAGCAAGACCTCTGGATCCGTGGAACCTTGCGGAAGGTCGGCGGAATCGCCGACACAAACGACGTCCACGGGGTAGGCGCCGCGCTGGTTGTGCGAGCCGATCGCGTGCCAGAGTTGGCCCCGTAAGTGCTCGTCGACGAGGAAGCGAATGTCCACGGCTCAGGCACTCTCCGAGTGCCGCTTGGCCTCGAGTCGCCCTTTCAATTCCGGCATGCTCGGCCCCTGCTGTGGCACAGACGCTTGGCGCTCGATCTCCGCCCGTGTCACTTCCAAGTAGCGCTCTACTTCGAGCTTGTTCTCTAAGAAAAACGCAATCACCTTCTCAGCCTGAGCCAGGGAGAGCGTCGGATAAACGACCACAAGCTCTTCCGAGGTGTATCCCGCTTGGTAGTCCGTGATCAGGTGGTAGAACGTAATCCGGTGGCCGGCCAGAAAAATCTCACCATAAGCGTCGGAGCGTAGGAAATCGGGCAACGTCAGAATGACCCCAGAATTCACTGTCCCGCAAGCGCGCCGTGCTGCCGGCAATCGCGATGGGTGAGAAAGCTTCATGGTAGAGCGGCAAGCGCTGACGGTCAAGGGTTCTGTTTTTTCCGTGCGAAGCGTGCTGTTTCCGGGCAGTATGTAGGGAGACCGAACGAAACAAGGATCACGTCATGGCCCACCACCTCGCACCGATGCTGCGCTTTCTTCGCAGAGTTACGCCGTCTGATGCGGTCCCGGTTGCCGACGCGCAACTGCTTGGCCGCTTCGTCCGGTCCGGCGATGAAGCCGCGTTTGCGGCGCTTGTCCGGCGTTACGGCCCCATGGTGATGCGCGTCTGCCGGCGCGTCTTGGGCGATTTTCAGGCGGCCGAGGATGCGTTTCAGGCGACGTTCCTGGTTCTGGCGCGCAAGGCCCGCGCCATCCGCCGTCCCGACGCGCTGGTGGGCTGGCTCTACGGCGTGGCCCATCGCGTCGCCCTCAAGGCCCGCTCCGTTCGCGCTCGACATCCGTGCGATGAACTCGCCTGCGACGTGGCAACACAAGCGTCCGATCCGCTTTCCCAAGTCAGCGCCCGCGAACTGATCTGCATCGTGAACGACGAGATTCTGCGTCTGCCGAGCGTCTATCAGCTCCCAGTGATCCTCTGCTGTCTCGAAGGAATGACCCAAGAAGAAGCAGCCCGGCAGCTGAGTTGGACGCCCGGTTCGGTCCGGGGCCGGCTGGAACGTGGCCGCGCGCAGCTGCGCGCCCGCTTGACTCGACGCGGATGGACCCTACCCGCGGCGCTGGCAGTCTTCGAAGTTTCGCACACATTAGCCCATGCGGGGCTTTCCATTGTTCTAACGAAGGCCACGGTCAAAGCCGCGCTCACTTTTGCCAAGTGCCAAGGACTCGTCGTGACCGGTGTCGGTAATAATGTGGTGCAGCTTGCCGAGTACGCTCTGGAAGGTGCCACTTTCTCCGCGACCAAGCTCGCTGCCGTAATCGTGCTCACACTCGGCATGGTGATTGTCACGGCTGGAAGCTTTTTCGAGGGGCCTGGCGATCCGAAGAACAAGCAAGATCCACCTGCTCCCTTCGCTGCGGGAAAGACAGAGGGCGAAAGAAAGCAAGGCGCGACCGGTGTAGATCTCAACGGCGACGCGTTGCCCATGGGCGCTGTAGCGCGACTAGGCACGCTACGCTTCCGCCAGGATGCGCCGGTCAACTCCGTCGCGTATTCGCCCGACGGCAAGTTGTTAGCTTCGTCGGAATGGTTTCGGAGGGCCCATCTCTGGGATGCCGAATCGGGCAAAAAGCTGGCCACTTTTCCCGTGAGAGCCGACGCCGTCGAGTTCTCACCTGATGGCACGCTGCTCGCGACATTCAATGGGTTCAGAGCCAAAGTGGTGCTGTGGGATGTGCAAACGCGGAAAATCGTACGCGAAATGGTACTCGGGGAAGTGCATCGCGATGCCCCAAACGAAGTCTGTCGATTCTCTTCAGATGGCAGGCTCCTGGTCGCGACAAGTGGGCCTTATGCATTCGTTCTTGATGTGGCCAGCGGCAAACAGCTTGCAAGAATCGGTAACAAGGCATTCCGGATCAATGATGCGGTTTTCGCACCGGATAATAAGGCGCTTGCGGTCGCTTGCGGCAAGTCCGGCATTCAGATTTGGGAAATCGAAGCGCAAAAGCTCGTTCGCCACATTGGCAGCGCCGACGTACTGTCGTTGGCATATGCCCCGGATGGCAAGATTTTGGCTGCAGCAGCGCATGATAAGAGAATTCTCTATGATCCAATAACTGGCGACGAGATTCGGACGATTGATGAGAAACTATTGCTCTCGGACGGACTCGCCTTTACGGCAGACGGCAAAGGGTTAATTTGCGGGTTTAGAGACGGCAAGGTCGGCGTTTGGAACCTAATGGCAACCAAACCGAGAAGACATGTACACGTTTCACTCTCGCCCGAACGAAGCATAGCGGTCTCGCGCGATGGAGCGCGCTTGGCGCTGGGCACATGGGCTTCACAGGCCCATACCATCGCGCAATTCAATCTTAAGACTGGAGCGGAGTTGTTTCGGGAGGTGATGGCTCACAAGGGTCAAATAAACGCACTCAGCATTAGCCCTGACGGCAAGACACTAGTCTCTGGCGGTGAATCAAATCAGGTTCATCTTTGGGACTTAACCAACAACAAGCACATCCAAGAGGACGGTGGCTATACTCCCATTGCGGTGCGATTTCTACCCGATGGCCGACATTCTCTTTGGGCGCCGCGCTGGGGCACGGAGATGTTCCTTTGTGATCGAGTGACACGGGAGCGCGTGCGAAAATTCGCCATTGGCGAGAACGCTAACGGTGGACAACATATGACCTTCGGTCTCGCCCTGTCGGAAGACGGCAAGACAGCGGTGACGGGCATGGCGCGTTGGATCCCTGGGCCAGACTACGATTCGCCCAAATTATGTGTCTGGAACGTTGATACCGGCCAACGGGTGCGAGAAATCCCGCTGCGAGACTCGATCCCGAAGTGCATGGCGCCCACTTTCCCTTCCGGACTTGTCGCATGGTCATACCAAGGCAAGATTTGGCTTTACGATTTGCACTCGAATCAGGTTCGTTTATGCGTTCAAAGTGTGGAGCCGGATGCAGCGGCGATTGCGTTTTCAAAAAATGGTCAGTTGCTCATAACCGCCGGCGGTCTTGGGTTCGTCAGCGTCTGGGAAGCGAGCACCGGTCAGAGAATCCGCAGCTTCAAAGCACACGATCACCATGTCGGTGCCCTTGCCGTGGCGGCGGATGGTCGCACCATCGCATCGGCCGATGGCTCTTTCGAGGGCAATGACAAGCCTCGCGCCATCAAATTCTTCGACATCTATTCGGGCCAAGAATTGGGTCAGGTCCCAAATCAGGACTCTGACATTCGCGCCTTGAGCTTCACGCCGGATGGCAAGCGGCTTGTGGCCGGCTATCGCAACACAAGCAACCTTGTCTGGGATCTCCAAGGTGTGCTGGCGAAACCTATGAAGCCGGCGACCAGCCCTTCGCGCCAAGAATTGGAAATGCTTTGGCAAGAGCTAGGGCAATCGGAAGCGGCAAACGCATACGCGGCAATTGCCACGCTCATTAAAGGAGCCAATGGCGCGGCATCTTTTCTAAAAGATCGGCTCCCGCCGGCCAAGCCGCTCGACGGCGCCCGATTTTCCCAAATGCTCGTCGACTTGGACAGTCCGACTTTCGCCCAGCGCGACAAGGCATCTCGCGACCTGCAAAAGCTCGGCCCCCAAGCGCAGCCAGCAATTCGCCAAGCTATCGCGAATACCAAATCCCTCGAGACAAGAAGGCGCCTTGAGAAGCTGGCCAACTACGGGCTCGCCGACTTCCCCGAAACCCTGTGCCGTCTGCGTGCTATTCAGGTGCTGGAGTTGATCGGTTCCGCGGAGTGCGTCCGAGCCTTGCAGGGTCTCGCGAGTGGCGATCCCGACGCGCCCGAAACTCATGATGCGAGCTTGGCCTTGAAACGGCTAAAGAGCGTCCAGACGGACCAATAGGACAAGGTGCGCGCGCGCCGCCGCGCAATGCAATCCAAAAAGTGCCGTGGACTTGTTGGGAACGAATTCGCTGCCCTTGAGAACTTTCTTATTGAGTTCCGGCCCCCCCGACGAATCTGTTCGCTTCATTCGGTAAGTCCTTGCTGACTGGCAAGTTAAGTGAGTTTTTTTCCGTTGGATTGTGTCGCCAGGGGTGTATGGGGGGGTGGCGACACAACGAATTCTTGGGCGCAAGGCGTTACTCTCAAGTTCACGCCGCGATGCTTTCGCTCATGTGCCTCTGATGTGCAGCCATGCACGCTTCGATCATCGGCAGATTCGTCCGCGTCCATGCAATCGTGCGTCTTAGACCTTCTTCCAAGCTCACCTTCGCTTCAAAGCCCAGAGCCTGGCGAGTGCCTTCCGTGGCGCCATAGCGCTTGCCGGAGCGGTCCCAGTTTCGCTTTGGCGCGAGTTCGATGGGCGTTGGATTGCCCGCCAGCCGATTGATCGCCTGGGCCAATTCAAGAATCGTCGTCTCTTGGCCGCTGGCAATGTTGTACACCTGACCCGCCTCGCCCTTCAAAGCGCACGCCATCAATCCGAGTGCGACGTCCTCGACGTAAATGAAGTCGCGCGAGGCGACGCCGCCGTTCTCCACCGGCAAGGACCGGTGCTTGAGCGCCTTGTAGATGAAGGTCGGAATCACGTTGCGCCACACGGTCGCCGACGTGCCGCGCCAGGCTCCCGCGCCAAGAATCTCGCGCGGCCCATAGACGTTCTGGAATCGCGCTTTGACGGTAGGCAGGCCGTGCTGCTTGAAGTAGTAGTTCGCATAGAATTCGCCGATGATCTTGGAGATTTGATACGGGCTATCGAGCCAGAGCGACACCGGGGCATCCTCAGCGGTGGCGCGGGCCTTTTCGAACGTCTTCTCCGCCACGGTGCAGCCGGCCGACGAGTACACTACGCGCTTGAGCTTTTTGAAGCTCTTAAGGTGTTCGAAGAGGCGCAAGGATGTGTAGGTGTTGTTTTCGTGATCCGCCAATGGATCGGCGATGGAGTTTTGATTGCCGTGGAACGTCGACAAATGGAAGGCGTAATCCAGATCGGCAGGAATCTGCGCGAGCACGGCGTCTTTGGTGATCGATCCCTCCACGAAGCGAACGGCTCGGTGCGCGGGAACGTTTGAGCGTTCCGCGGATAACAGGTTATCGACGACGAGGACGTCGGCCGGCCCTTGTTCCAGGATCGCCAGCACGAGATTGCTGCCGACAAAGCCGGCGCCGCCGACCACCAGGATTTTCTTGCCTGCGAATCCGTCCACGGTTTCCCTCCCAACTGTAGCCGAATTCGTCAGAATTCGGAAACCTATATCCGAATTCGTCGGAATTCGGAATCGTCCGAAATCTGACGAGTTCGGCTACATCGTTCATGCGGCTTTGCTTTCGACCGACTTCAAATGGGTATAAGTCTGCGAAATGCCGAACTTCTTGTAATAGGCAATCGCCTTGGCCACACCCTGTTCCAGCGGAGTTGTCGTTTTCCACTGGAAGTCACGATTGGTCTTGGAAGGATCGAGCAGGATCGTGAACACGTCGTCGGCCGCGCGGGCCCGCACTTCCACTTCCTTGTCCATCTTAACGCCCAGCGCCTTAACCGTGGCGTCGTAGAGATCCTTGATCGCGAAATCCGATCCCGACGAGATGTGGTAGGCGCCCTTCGAGCCCATGCCATCGACCGCCTTGACCACGCAATTGACGAGGTCGTCGATGTAGATGAAATCTCGCCGCGTATCCATTACGAAGCACGGTTTGTTCTGGGTGATTCGCTGATAGAAAGTTGGCAATGGGCCGCTTAGATTTCGTGGGCCGTAAGCGTTGGCAAGCCGGAACGAAATATAATCCAAGCCACACAGGTCGATGTATTGCTCGCCGCCGGTCTTGCTGATTGCGTAGCTGCTTCCATTGGACCGAATCGGATGGGTCAGGGTGATCGGCTGTTCCAGAGGCTGCAGACCATAGCACAGCGCGGTCTGGAAATAGATGATGCGCTTGACGCTGTTTGCCTTGCTCGCCTTGGCGACGTGGGCCGTTCCGAGGACGTTGGTGTGGATGTCCTCGACCCAATTCTCGGGGTCCTTGTATGCAGCCGCGGCGTGGACCACAATTTGCGGGCCGAACTGCTGGAAGGTCTCTTCCACCAGTTTCTGGTCAGCGATGGAGCCTTCCACGAGTTTGAGATGAGCGTGCGGTGCGAGATTATCGCGCCTTCCGGTGGCGTAGTTGTCGATGACGCACACGTGCTTGCCGACGGCCAGGAGCCGATCCGCAAGATGAGAGCCGACGAATCCGGCGCCGCCGGTGATCAGGACCTTCATGGCTTCCTCCTCCGTGAGATTTGTCTTCATGCTGCCCGGACCGTCGGGGCCTCGACGCTCTGCACCGGTTCGTTTTGAATGAGCCCTTGGAAATACGCTTGCCGGTCGTGAAACTCCTGTTGCCAAAGCTCCAGCGACAAGAGGCCCCAGGTTTTCCGGCTAAACTGCGGCTCACTGTCCAATTTGGTTCGCACGATCTTATTGTCAACCAATTCTCGTTGCAATGCCTTTTTGCTGGACAGGATATCTTGCACAAACGCGCGCGCTTCCTTCCTCAGCCATTCCGAGAGCGGCACCGGGAAGCCCATCTTATCTTTTCTCTCCAATATCGCAGAGGGCAGATAACTTGCCATGGCTTCGCGCAGAACATGTTTCATCGCCCCATCCTTGAACTTCACGTTGGAAGGCATGGTGGCCGCGAACTCCACCAGGGGATGGTCCAAGAACGGCACCCTGGACTCCAGCCCGTGAGCCATGCTTACCCGGTCTTCCACTTGCAAGAGAGCGGGCAAGAGCGTCTTGAAATCGA
Source organism: Planctomycetota bacterium (assembly GCA_016195405.1). Classification (GTDB taxonomy): domain Bacteria; phylum Planctomycetota; class Planctomycetia; order Gemmatales; family Gemmataceae; genus JACPZP01. Next base: position 21,206 of record JACPZP010000183.1, read on the forward strand.
AGTGGGTCATTGAGTCAAAGTAGGATTCCTTCTTCACATTGTCGGCCCGGAAGATTTTGCGGAAGGTCTCATAGACGTCATAGTCGTCCAGGGCATCCCAGCGGATTTCCTCTCCCAGCGCCGGCGCGCGATTGATGAGCCGGAAATAGCGGCGATCCAAGTCTTCGAAAAGCCCCTCTTTCCAGAACTCTTGCAGCAGGGGTTTGTATTCGCGCAACGTCACCAGATTGGGAATGATGGATTCGTACGTTACGATGAAGTGGCCACTGTTGCTCGTGCCGTCGATGGCCGCTTTGATGCATTGCTCGAAGTAAGCGATCAAGTAGCGCGCGTAGCCGCCGAAGATTTCATCGCCGCCCTGGCCGCCCAGAACAACTTTGCGGCGCGTGCGGGCCAGCTTGGACACCATGTACTGGGGAAAGGAACCCGGTCCGGCAACCGGATAATCGAGGTGATAGATCAGGCGGCGCATGTTGTCCACGAAATCGTTCGCGGTTATATCGATTTCGAATAAAGGAAAATCCCCTTTGCGCGCCACTTCGCGCGCATAGGGGCTTTCGTCATATCGAGAACTAATGGAGAATTTGCCGGTGAAGCCTTCGAAACCGGCGCTGCCGCCGCGCGTGGCCAAGCAGGCGACGATGCTCGAATCCAGGCCTCCGCTAATGTAACCTCCGATGGGCACGTCGCTGCGCTTGTGCATCTCGACCGCATCGAAGAGCAGCTTGGCTAGCTCCTCCTGAAAGTATGTTTCCGTGTGCGAATAATCCACATGATAGTAAACCTGCCAGTAGCGTCGCGTTCGCACCTCGCCCTTGCCGGCCACGAGAACATGCGCCGGCAGTAGTTCGCGGATGTTCCGAAAAAGAGTCTTCCCGTCCAAGCAAAGCTGGAAAGCAAGATAGTCCTTGAATGCGTGATGATCGGTTTCGATTCGAGGGAGGAATGGCAACAGAGCTTTGGTCTCGGACGCGAAGTAAAAAACCTCGCCGACTTGAGCGTAGTAAAAGGGCTTGATGCCGAAACGGTCGCGGGCACAGAAGAGGCGTTCCTCGGTTTCGTCCCACAGGGCGAAGGCGAACATACCTCGCAGCTTCTCGACGCACGCTTCTCCCCAACGGCGATACGCCCGCAAAATGACTTCGGTGTCCGACTTGGTTCGAAACTGGTCTTCGCCCAGTTCTTTTCGCAGCTCGAGATAGTTGTAGATTTCGCCGTTGAAGATCAACCAGTTGCCCTCAGCGTCGGTCATCGGCTGCGATCCGAGTTCAAGGTCGATGATGCTGAGGCGGCGATGGGCGAGCCCGACGTGGCCGCGCGGATGGGACCAGGTTCCTTCGCCGTCCGGTCCGCGATGGCGCTGCATGTCGTTCATGACGCGCAAAGCCGTTTCCTGCTCACGCAGCCTGCGGCCGTCAAGTTGTAACACTCCCGCGATTCCGCACATGGACTAACCCGCTTTCTTGCGAAAATTCCGAAGTCCTTCAATCACCGGACGTACAGCCAGGCGCACGGCGCGGGACCCAAGGGCAAGATAATCCTTGAGAGGCGCTCGGCCGATTAGCGGTCGAAGCGCATGCTGCATTCGGACTGGCAACGATTGCCACACGCTGTGCAAGAGGGACTCTTTTTCGATGGCTTTTTTCAGCTTCTGAAACGGCAGAAGCGCATCACAAGGAGGCGATGGTAGCGACGGCTCGTAAGGCGCGGCCCGGCTCGTAAGGCGTGCGGCAAGAACGGCATCGACCTGGCGAACAAAGGTCCGATAGGAGAAGCGGTCGCCGTCAACGAGATCCCCGTGGGCCCTATCGGTCAAATCGCGCAAATAGCGGTCGTCCAAGAGAGCAAGGAGCACCTCGTCCACATTGCTGAAGTCTTTCTTCAAGGCCAGAAAATGCTTGCCCGGCGTCAAGATGCCGGAGTAGTCTCCCTCAAACAGAATGAGCGCGGTGCGGCAAGCTACGGCCTCGAAGATCTTGGGTGAGATCTGATTCATTACGATCTTGCCGTCGTGCCCGCGCAGATATTTGTCGTGGATCTCTTCGTAGGACGCGCCTGGATTGGCCATGATTTCGTGACGAACGGTCTGCGCCAGAGCGCCGTCAAAGTCAAAGATGTTGGAACCGCTCTCGGTTCCCAGCGTCGCCTTGCAGCTCGCCAGGAACTGAAACCAGCGATCGCCGTAAATTCGCTCATCTTCCTTCCAGGCAATGTCCGTCGGCAGGCCTCGGGCGTCGCAGATGCTTTTCATCCGTTGGCCAATCAGAAGCTTTTCGCGGCCCAAGTCTCCGTACCACCAGGCCAATTCCCTTCCCCGATAGCCGATCAAGAGACCACGCTCTTCGGGCGGCGGCGTAACCAAGCGTTCGAGTTGTTCGGGAATGTAGCCCGTGAGAATGGAGACAAAAGTCGTGCGCGGAAATCTCTCCGGTGGATACACCTTATGCACTGCCTCGGGAGGCACGACGGTGAACACGACGTCGATTCCGAGCGACGTGATGGCTTCCCAGGTGGCGTGTACACGATCGTACTCGTCTTGAACGAATAGCGCCTTGAGGCCGTGATAGGTCCGCAGTGATTCTTGATAGTCCTTCGGCAGAGTTCCCCAACAGTAGCGCACGCTGTAGTGAACGAGAACCGCGTCGAAATAACTTAAGTCGTAGCAGCAAGGAGCGCGCGCGTCTGCGTAGTAGAAATCAAATTGAGAGTGCCGTTTGAAGCATTCCAGGGAGTGGAATATGGTTTTTACAGAAAGATGCCTTCCGTCATAGATCATTAGAAGGCGTGAGAGTCGAGGGCTCCAGAGGCGAAGGTCTCGTTCGCGTTGATATCCATTTGGGATCGACATTTGCGACTCCAGGCGAATACCCGGCATTCCTCCAAGTCATGCGGCCTCAAAATTACACAGCCTCAACGTCATGCGGCCTCGCCCTGGCCTGGGAGGGCGGTGGTCACGGCTAGGCGCTTTCGAGCGATCACGCTGATGCACATTTTCCCATCCCGCCGCTCGATCAGGCGGCCGAGCAGATTGTCGCCCTCGGCGAGATGGTTCAACATATGGGCCTCGGCGGAAGTGTAGGGTTTGATTTGCAGGTTTTTCACAACCGCTTTCGGAGCATCCGGCACCTCGAGATCCCAGTGGTCGGAATAGTCAAAGAAATGCAAGAGCGAGAATGCGGGCGGACCTTCCATCCAGGATTTGACGCGGTCGCACGCCTTCAAGGAGCGCAGCATGGTCAACAGGGCGCGCGTGTTGAACAAAGACAAGTGATACGGAGGGCAGACGGCGGGCGAAGAGGCACGGGATACCATTCGATTGAGCGGAGAAAAATTGGGCACGTAGAGGAACAGGAATCCGCCCGGCCTCAGAAGAGCCAGCAGGTCTTCGAGGAATGTCCGCGGGTGGCTCACATGCTCCAAGACGGCGATCACGGAGATGATGTCAAAGGAACGACCGCGTCTGGCAAGCTCTTTAAAGTCGGTGTCGAGGACGCGAAGCTGAAAATGGCGTCGAGCGAATGAAGCCGATTCTTGATTGAGTTCATTTAGGAAGACCTGATACTGCGGATAGTTGGTCTGAAGGTAGTGCGCGAATCCTCCGATCCCGCCGCCGACGTCCAGCCACGAACCGGTGCGCTGCTTCTTCGTGAGGTGTCTCAATGCGCGGCGCACATGATCCAACTGCACGGAAATGCTGGAATCCGCCATGTCGGCCAGGGCCTTGGGCTCCTCCACGAAACGCCGAACTCCGGTGTAGTAGCTGCCGTTATACAGTTGATGGAGAACATCCTCCGAGGGATAAGGGTTGACGAAAATCAGATGGCAGCGGCGGCACTCCGAATGAGCCAGCTGGTACTTTTGAAAGGACTCCCGAAGCCGGCCCGAACCGCACGCGGGACATTCGTCGTGCCGGCGCCATCGATCCGGATAGCCGCCCCTAACAAAACAGATGTCGTGAATTTCCTCGCGGAGCGTACGATAAGGCGACTCAATGTGAGCCAAGGCTGGCGCCGGTGCGGCCATCGGCGAAAGGGTTGCCGTTGCCGTCTCGGGTTCGCCTGCCTGGGATTCCGCGGAACTGGTGAGGTGCTCCCATTTGACATTGGCGTAAGTTAGGGCGCCAAAATCGTCGCCATCGGACACGACTGTTAGCTCGTATCCGAAGTGGTGATACTCGTAGAATTCCCAATTGCAGGGAACGTTGGGAACAAGCCCGACGGAAAGAAGGTATTCCCCGGGCCTCAGCTGCAACGGGGACAAGGTCGCCTCGAATATGCCTTTAGGGCCCGCCCGGCGTCGATAGGGAGCAGTGACATAGCTGGCCGGAGTCTCACCCGGCCGCAAGTTTTGCGTGTATGCTTGGGAGACGCCAAATAGATCATCTTTGCAATTCAGGGACAAAGCCATCCCCAATGTTTCCGTTGGAGGAGGGCCTTCACAATGATAGTGGATTCGTATCGTGAGTCGGTCGCTCGGCGCGAGTAAAGCGGTTTCTTCCCCCTTGCCGTTCAAGGTCTGGACTTTGTCGATAAAAATCGGTCCGCGCTTGTAGATCGTCCGGGTTTGAGCGACGGCTCCCGTCAGTACTTCCTTGGGAGGCGCGCCGGCAATTGCGTGTTTCAGAGCATCCCCAGCCGCACCATCGTGAACCGCGCCTTCGCGAATTGGAACTTCGTGAACCGACCCTTTGCCGCCGCTATTGAGCGCGTGCATCGTCAAATCATAGGCTCGAATGACTTGGAGCGGCTTACCGATTTGCTTGATTACGCCTTGATCGATCCAGATTACACGATGGCACAATTGGGCCAACAATGCGGTGCCGTGCGAGACCAACAGCACCGTGCTGCCGCTCTGGCAAATCGCGCGCAAGCGGCGCAGGCACTTCTGCACGAATGCCGCGTCTCCCGTGGCCAGGGCCTCATCGACAATGAAAATATCGGGCTCGACGCTGATCGCGACGGCGAAGGTGAGCCGGCCTTTCATGCCGCTGGAGTAGGTCTTGAATGGTTGATCGATGACCTCGCGCAACTCGCTGAAATCAATGATCGAGTCGAGCCGGCGATCGACCTCCCCCCGCGTCATGCCGAGGCACATTCCTCCCATGTAAATGTTTTCCCGGCCCGAGTACTCAGGGTGGAACCCCGTCCCTAATTCCAGAATCGCGGAAATCTTGCCGTCAATTTTCACTTCGCCGCCGCTTTTGTCGAGGGTCCCTGTCAGGATTTTCAGGAGTGTGCTCTTACCGGCGCCGTTGCGGCCAATGATGCCGATGACTTCGCCGCGGGCGACCTCGAAGGAAACATCGCGCAGCGCCCAGAAATCTTTATGCTTCGGGCGGCGCGTGACCAGTTCCCAGAACATGTCCGCGGGCTTGTTGTAAACCCGGTATTTCTTCGTGAGATTGTAGACCTGAATCGCTTTGCGATTGCCCGGCCCACTTTGGGATTTTGCTTGGGTCGCTTTCTCAATCATAGAAGATTTCCAAAATAGGTTTTGAGCCTGCGGAATGCACTGAAACCCAAGACGAAAACGACTCCTGACCCGACAAGAAAGATCGGCCAAGACCATGGATGAGCTACGGTCCCGTAGAAACAAACATCCTGGTAGCACCAGCTCATGTAGCTGAAAGGATTCAGATAGAGGAAAGGCCGCAATACTTCCGGGACCCATTGCGGCAAATAGCAAATAGGCATGAGATACACGCCGACGACGCAAAAGACTTGAATGAGGTCCTTCATGTCTCGAAAGTAGGCGCCGACCGCTCCCAAGAGGCAACTCACTCCGATCATAGCAAGGCACTGAGCTGCCCACAGGACAGGCAACAGCACAATGGTCCAGGGAACCCCGCCAGTCGTAATCACCATGTACGCCAACAATAAGGCCGTGCCGATGAGCTGCGTCGCCCAGCAAGCCAGCACGTTCTTAACGGGCAAAACTTCCAGAGGAAACACAACTTGTTTGACAAGATTGCTATTGCCTACGATTACTAGCGTGCCGCGGGTCATCGATTCTTGGAAAGCAAGCCAGGGCAAAAGGCCTGACAGCAGATAAACGGTGTAGTCCATCGGGTTGTCCGCGCTCGCGCCAATCCGTACTTGAAAGACAACCTGAAAAATGAAGATGTAGACCGCCACCTGAATGAGCGGGTGGCCGACCATCCAAAGCACGCCGAGAACCTGGCCCGCATAGCGGTCAAGGATCTCACGGCGCGCCATCTCCAGTGTCAAAGTCCGATGCTGGAACAACACGAGGAAAGGGGAGAATAGGGCGTGATGAATTGCGGAACGCATGTTCCCGTCCTTGGGAGTGTCTCGAAGCTCATCAAATCCGTGCGAGCGCGTGGATTTTTGTGTATGGGTAACAAAAAGGCCCGCTTCCTTCAAGTCCAACTCGCTGCCCCAAGAAATGCGGCAATCCAGGCAGGCTGCGTCAAATTCGAGTGCTTGGCCGAAGCTCGAGCATCGTGATGGGTTTCCCGGTTGACGCTCCGTTCGCGGCTCTGGTAGATAGCGATTCTCTCAAAGGAGATTGGATCATGGAAACAACTCCCATTCCCATGCTGGACCTCAAGGCCCAATACGCGCGCATCAAAGACGCGGCCGATGCCGCGGTCATGCGTGTCATCGAGTCGCAGCATTTCATCAACGGCCCCGACGTGGAGCGCTTGGAACAGGAGCTTGCCACCTACTGCCGGGCCAAGCACTGCATCGGCGTCTCATCTGGGTCCGATGCCCTGTTGGTGGCGCTCATGGCCTTGGACGTCGGGCCCGGAGACGAGGTCATCACGTCGCCCTTCACGTTCTTCGCCACGGTCGGTGCTATCTCCCGGCTTGGGGCGAAGCCGGTGTTTGTCGACATCAATCCGGTTACCTTCAACATCGATCCCGACGCCATTGCCGACAAAGTCGGTCCCGCGACCAAAGCGATCATTCCGGTCCATCTTTTCGGCCAATGCGCGGAAATGAGCCCCATTCTGGAGATCGCGGAACAACATCACTTAGCAGTGATTGAGGATGCGGCCCAGGCCATCGGCGCCGAGTACCAGGGGCGAAGGGCCGGTTCGCTGGGAGCGGCCGGTTGCTTTTCGTTCTTCCCATCGAAAAATCTCGGCGGCTTCGGCGACGGCGGCGCCGTGGTTTGCAATGACGCCGCACTGGCTGAGAAGATCCGTCTGTTGCGCGGCCACGGCTCACAGCCCAAGTACATTCACAAGCTCGTGGGCGGCAACTTCCGCCTCGACACGATTCACGCCGCTGTCCTCCGCGTTAAGCTGCCGCTTCTCGATTCTTGGTCCAGCGCTCGCGAGCAAGCCGCCGTCCACTACACGCGCTTATTTGCCACGAGTGGACTCGGAAATCTGACCGTCGTGCCGAAGGTTACGCAGTCGCGGCACATTTTCAACCAATATGTGATTCGGTGCGATGACCGCGATGGCCTGCGCGAGCATCTACGCCGCCGGGGCATCAGCACGGAAATCTACTATCCGCTGCCGATGCATCTCCAAGCGTGTTTCGCCAACCTCGGCTACAAAAAAGACGACTTCCCCGAAAGTGAAAAGGCATCGCTGTCAACGTTGGCATTGCCGATGTACCCGGAACTTTCCACCGCCCAGCGTGAGCGAGTGGTTCACACAATCGGCAACTACTACGTATCGGCCGGCAAGCTCGCTCGCCGGCTTGCAGCGTGACGCCCCGGAGCCGCGCCTGTCTGGAAGCGGCTTGCTGTTCGCTTCCTCACGGGCGCGGCTTTGTTTATGCGCGCATTCGTTAAAGTAGAGTGACGTTGTCGCAAGTTTCGCGCAAGTGCTTGGTGGCGTTGCGTGTATCGAGGACGTGGGGCGCTCGTGACGCCACCCAGCCGTAATCGACGTTGGTGTGATCGGCGGTAATAACGACCAAGTTGATTCCGGCCAAGAGTTCCTCGGTCAAAGGCGCGCTCTCCATGGCCAGACCATGTTCTGCGAAGGCGGGCACGTAGGGGTCGTGGTACAGGACTTCGGCGCCGTCTTCCATCAAGAGTTTCATCACTTCGAGAGCAGGCGATTCGCGATAGTCGCCAAGGTCTTTCTTGTAGGAAACGCCGAGCATAAGGATTCGGGACCGGGAGGGCGCCACGCCAAGGTGATTGAGTACGCGATGGGCTTTCTCGCGCACAAAGCGCGGCATGGAGCGGTTGATCTCGCCGGCCAGCGCGATGAAATGCGTGCTGAAATTGAACTCGCGCGCCTTCCATTCCAGGTAATGGGGATCAAGCGGGATGCAGTGGCCGCCGACGCCGGGACCAGGGAAAAAGGGCATGATGCCGAAAGGCTTGGTGTACGCCGCGTCGAGCACTTCCCAAACATTCAGCCCCATGCGGTCGCACAATTGGGCCAATTCGTTCACCAGGGCGATGTTGACCGCGCGGAAGGTGTTTTCAAAAACTTTGACCATCTCGGCGGCTTCCGCGCTGGAAACCGAGACCACTTTCTCGATGGTCTGTGAATAGAACGCGACCGCGACCTGGTGCGAATGCGGGCCGACGCCGCCCACGATCTTGGTGGTGTTCTTGGTCGTGTAGCGAGCATTGCCGGGGTCGACGCGTTCGGGACTGTGGGCCAAAAAGAAGTCGCGCTCCGCCTTGAGGCCGGAAGCTTCGAGGAGGGGCAACATGACTTCTTGAGTCGTGCCCGGGTAGGTGGTCGATTCCAAGCTAATGAGCTGTCCGGGCCGAAGGAAACGCGACAGCTCGCGGGTAACGCCTTCGACGAATTGCAGATCGGGATTCAGATTGCGCGTAAGCGGCGTGGGCACGCAAATCACCACCACGTCCATTTCCCCGACTTGGGAGAAATCGGTGGCCGCCTCGATCAAACCCTTGCCGACCAGTTCGCGGAATTCGTCGTCGCCCACATCGGGAATATAGTTTTCGCCGCGGTTGACCCGGTCAGCGCGTTCGACGTTTTGCTCGATGCCGATGACCTTGAAGCCGACCTTGGCCTTCTCAACCGCGAAGGGTAGGCCAACATAGCCTAAACCCACGATGCCAATGACGGCCGAGCGGTTCTGGATTTTGTCGAGAAGTGTTTGGACGCGCGCCGCAATCTCGGCCTGATCGGCCTCCACCTGGCCTGTGTGCAGCCGAAGTCGCGCTTTCGCATGGGGAGTTTCGCTTCCGTGCCGTCTCAACGGTTGCAACATGCTCGACCCTCCTTGGATGTGCATGTCCGCGCACACGGCATTTCAGACGGGCGCCTCCGCCGCGCGCATCATGTTGAACCAAGGACTATAAGTGAAAGCCGCCAAGTCAACAAGAGCAACCTGGAGAAGTTCGAGCGGCCTCGCCGTCCTATGGCGCACGCATTCGGCGCACGCACGGCCATGAAATGCTGTTGATTCAACGGCCTTGAGTTGTTAAGAGACCAATCGCTACCCCAATACCCAGCCGAACCCACCGGCCCCAACGAGGAGAGTTGCGCTTGCAACCCAGTTACCACGTTCATCCGTCCGCGTACGTCGACATGCCGTGTGAAATTGGCGAAGGGACCAGAATTTGGCATTTCTGCCACGTGATGCCGAACAGCAAGATTGGACGCCGCTGCATCTTAGGCCAAAACGTGCATATCGCCGAACGCGTGGTTATTGGCGACAACGTCAAGATTCAAAACAATGTCTCGCTCTATACGGGCGTCCAGATCGAAGATGATGTCTTTCTCGGACCAAGCTGCGTGTTCACAAACATTGTCAATCCCCGTAGCGAAGTGGTGCGTCGCCATGGCTACCAAAGAACTTTGGTCCGCAGGGGGGCGTCCATCGGCGCCAATGCCACGATTGTTTGCGGGGCTGAGGTGGGCCGCTACGCCTTCATCGCGGCTGGCGCCGTCGTCACAAAAAACGTTCCCGATTACGCACTCATGATCGGAATGCCTGCTCGGCAAATGGGATGGATGAGTCGACACGGTTATCGCTTGGGCAATCCGGATGCCGATGGCGTCATGGTTTGCCCCGGCGTAGGCCTG
>JACPZP010000177.1 GCA_016195405.1 Planctomycetota bacterium
GATTTACGAGCGAGGGCGCAAGGTCGCGGAAGGATTCAAGAGCACCATGCGAATCCTCTTCGACCATGTGCTGCCTCGTTTCAACTACCGGGCCATCCCGATGCCTCAATGAAATCGGGAAGTTATTATTCGAGCGTTCCTAAACGGAATCTACACAAACGAAAATACTCACACCACCTTGTGCTTCTCCCACAACCGAAATCCGCCTTTGAACGCGTTGTCGTTGCTGCCTAGCCGTGCGTCTTTAGGCAGCGTGTCGAGATTGCGCGAATTGCCGCCGCCCAGCACCACATAGTCGGCGACCACGGCTGCCTTTAGAATTCCCACCACTTCATCGACCGCCTTTCGCCATTTCTTCTTGCCGAGCCGATCCAGGCCGCGCTGGCCGACGTAATCCTCGAAGGTGCGCTTCTTTTTGTACGGCAAGTGGGCCAACTCCATGGGCGCGATCGTGTGATCGAGGATCAAGGTCGAGCCGAGGCCCGTGCCCAGACCGAGGAATAGCATGCGGCCGCCTTCGTAACTCCCCAGCGCTTGCATGGCGGCGTCGTTGATTACCTTCACCGGCTTCTTAAACGCTTTTTCCAAGTCGAGATCGACCCAACCAGGGCCCAAGTTCCACGGGTCGCGCAGCGGCTTACCGTCGACCACCGGGCCAGGATAGCCGATCGACACGGTTTCGTATTGCCAGTCCTTGGTCGCTTCAAGGACCGTCTCGATCATGCGCGGTCCGGTCATGGCGTGGCCGGACGGAATCTTGAGCGGCTCGGTGTGGCCGGTGGCCAGGAGCTTGAGGTTGGTGCCGCCGACGTCGATGACGAGGATTTTGTTCATGGGTGTTGTTTCAAGGGAATTGTTTCAAGAGTTCACGTAGCTGGGGCATGAATTCTGGACCGTTGTAGCGAACAGGGCCGTTCACATCGGACGGAAACGCGCGCATGGGCAGCAGGCGCTTTATTTCGGCGGGCGACTGTTTGCGGTCCAAAAAAGTCCGAAGGCCAAGATAGGTTTGCTCGCCGACTTCCCAATCCGCGCTCGTCGGCGTCGGCCCCGCCATTACTTTCAAGACCGCACTGAGGTAGGCCGGCGAGGGCGGAGACTTAGCGAGTTTCACCGCAAGCGCCTCCAGGGCCGATGCAAGCCGGCTCGCTGCCTCGCCGGCCTGGTTGCGGTTGGGCTGCGTTTCGAAGGGCCGCGCGCCGAAGGTCATGGCCTTTTGACAGTCTAGCACGCACTTGGCAACGGCGTCGGCCGGATGGGTCGCGGGCTCGCTCGCCAGGGCGTACGAGCCGGAAAAGTACCATTCGCCCCAGGGCAAAGTTCCGGGCTTGGTTGGTCTGCTTCCAAGCGTCACGCGGTCGTGTTTTTGGTCCTGTGCCTGTCGCACGCTGTCTTGTCTTAGGTTGTGATGGCAAGCGTAGCAGGAATACTCGGCAAACTCGGGCCAGGGCGATCCGGTGCTGGCATCAGCGCGGTGTTTGAGCAAGCGGGCCGCCGCCCAGGCGGATACGACTTGGCCAAGCGCCCATGTCTTCCCTTCGTCGTTTTTGACGCGGTCCGGTGTGTTCGGATTCCAGTGCGGCGGCAGATTGGCGAAGAAAGACGAAGCTTCGAACTGCATCCGCGGGTGGCCGGCGGCAATGAGATCGTGATTGACGTCGGCGAGAAGCGGCACGCCGTCCCAGTCGCGCGGATCGACGCTGGGCGGAGCGCCGACGTGGCAGCGGGTGCACATTTGAAAACGGAAAATCGGATCGGAGACGTCGACCATGCCGTATTTGTAGCGGCGTTCCACAGCGCTCAAGGTTTTCTTGAAATCCGGGCGTGTGTGGGGATTGAGCCAATAGCGCGCCACGCCGTGGCATGATTCGCAACCGACACCGAAGCGGCGCTCGGTGCGTTGCCTTTCAGCTTCACCCGTTGCGGCCCACGGCGTGGTGTGGCAGACGAGGCACACGGGCGACTCATGCGGCTCCTTGTCGATGATCTTGGCGGCTTTGAGCGCCCTGCCGATTTGCATTCCCTGGTCGCTCTTGAGTACTTCGTAAGCCCGCAAATGAGGATCGCCGTTTCGCAGCCAAAGCGTGAACTCGTTTTGCCAACAGTCCTTTTTCAGGGGCTCGATGCCGCCGTGGCACCCGCGGGCAGAGCAAGCCGGCGTGCCGACGAAAAGAAGCTTGTCCTCGACGGATTGCTCTTCGTCGGACTCGGCATTCCTGCCCTGGTCATCTTTGCCTTGGGCAATGACCGCTTCATCCAGCAAGCACAAGGAAACAATAGCTGCTGCTGCGAAAAAACCGCCAAGCAACATCCAAGTCTTATTCATGGCGTCACACTAACCTGGACGTACGGGGAAATCAATGGCTCAGCGGACGAGAAAAAATCCCGGCCGCGCTGAATTAACACGCGACCGGACCTAAGTTACCTTCTGGCGAATACTCACTACGCGTAGGCCGGATTGCAATCCGGCTTGGAATGCCGGGCCGGATTGCAATTCCGGCCTACGAAGAGCGTAAGGCTTCTGAGGATCGCACCGTGCTGCTCTCGGGACCGAACTGGCCGCCGCATCGCCCGTGGTTTATTCTCTTCGTCGCGGGGACGCTCGGCTCGGCCGCCTGGTTCTTTACGGCTGCCCTGGGACAACCCGTTTGGCCGGGTGGGAGCAGTCTTCCCGGATTCACCTTCGGCGTCGTCGGCGGACTGATAATCCTCTTTGAATTCCTGCTCTGGGTGCGCAAGAAGAAGCGCGTCTGGCGCGTCGGCCGGGCGCAAACCTGGCTCCGGGCCCACATCTGGCTGGGCCTCCTTACAGTGCCGGTCCTCTGGTTCCATAGCGGCCAGCGCCTCGGCGGTTGGTTGAGCGCGGTCCTCATGATCCTTTTGTGGATCGTGGTCGCCAGCGGGTTGGTCGGGCTTTGGCTGCAGACGCGATTGCCCAAGCGAATGCTCGACGACCTTCCCGCTGAGACGATCTACTCGCAGATCGATCGCCTGTCGGCTCAACTGGAGGAAGAGACCCAGGTGTTGGTGACGCGTGTGTGTGGACTGCCTGAAAAAGCGCCGGCGCAAGCGTTCTCGCGCGCTCTCGAGGGCCACCTCGTTGTCGGAGCGATTCGCAGCGTCGGCTTGGTACAGGGGTTGGCGGTCGGCACTCGTGCCGCGGCCCGGCAGATTCACGGCGCTGAGCCGCTGGCCTTGTTCTTTCAGCAGGAGATGGTCCCGTTCCTGCGCGGTCAGGCCGATCACAACTCGCCCCTGTGGCAAAAGAACCGGGCGGCGATGTTGTTCCAGAACCTTAAGGCCCAAGTGCCGCCGGCAACTCACGAGACCGTCGCTTTGTTGGAGAACTACTGCGAGCGCCGCCGCGAGTGGGACGAGCAAGCGAAGCTCCACTTCTGGCTGCATTCGTGGCTGTTGATCCATTTTCCGCTTTCGGTGTCGCTCGTGGTGTTGATGGTCGCGCACATCGTCATGGCGCTGAAATATTATTGAGATCGCCGCCAAGCCCCAGGATGAGCACGGCGACGCCTGGGGGTTGTGTTTGATGATGGGAAAGGATCTTCCATGGCCCAACGAGAATCCGGCAAACAGCGCGCGACTCGCATCCCGCTCGATTACTTCAAGGCAGCCAATCCTCTCGAAAAGTGGAAGGGACTGCTCGGTTGGGCAGCCCTCTTGATTCCGGCTGCGTGGTTGGGGGCGAGCTACGTGCTGAGCCTCGCGCGCGGGCAGGAGCCCGATCTGCATGCTTCACGTGGACCGGTGGCGGCCGTCCACCAAGCTTGGAACGCTCAGTGTTCCGCCTGCCACGTCCCCTTCCAGGCAATTAGCAGCCATTCCTTCGTGCCGCCCTTAATGGGCGACGCCACCACAAGCGATCAGACGTGTAAAGCGTGCCACCAAGGTCCGATCCATCACGTCAACCAGATTGAAGAACGCAGTTGCGCGTCGTGCCACCGGGATCACCGTGGCAGCTCCGCTTCGCTGACCCGTGTGCCTGACAGCGACTGCACGACCTGTCACAAGAACCTCAAAGACCATATCGCCAAAACGAGCGGCACCGAGTTTGCGAATGTGGTGACGCGCTTTGACGTCGATCATCCCGATTTTCGTTCGCTGAAATCCGACCCCGGCAAGCTTGCGTTCAACCACGAGCTGCACCTAGCACGCGGTCTACCGAACAAGAATGCCGCGGCGCGCTTCACATTCCAAGATATCGCGGACCGCGGCGGCCCCGCCTTTCAACAGCGCTACATGGCCTTTTTCAAGGCCGTGAACGCGACCGATCTGGTGCAACTAAACTGCCAGGCATGCCACCAGCTCGATCGTGCCGATTTCCCGCTGACCGAAGATCTCGAAAGAGAGGTCATTTCGGGCGTCTTTCCGCCGCGCGCGGCAGGCGCTCATTTCCTGCCGCTCAACTACGAAAATCATTGCAAAGCGTGCCATCCGTTGGAGGCGACCGAAATCCGTTGGGATGCGAAGGCCGACAAGGCGCAGTTCGGCAACGCGAAGCCGGCGAAAGCGAATATCGCGATTCCGCATCGCCTTGAACCCGCCGCGGTGTTGACCGTGCTCAAGGATTACTTCACGACGCAAGCCGCGCGCGGGCAAGCCGGCTTCCTGCAGCAAAAAGCCAAGATGCCGCTCCCCGGTAAGACGCTCGCCGAACAACTAGACCCGGAATTGACGGCGCTTATCGACAGGAACATGAAACAAACGGAAATTGAGTTCTTCACGACGGGCTTCCAGAAGAACTGCGCGTTATGTCATCAATTCGAAGGAGACGGGAAGAAGCGGAAAGTGACGCCGCCAAACGTTCCGTTGGTATGGTTCGAGCACGCCCGCTTCGACCACACAGCCCACCGCGCGATTGATTGCAAACAATGCCATGTGGCCGCGACACTGTCCGCCAAATCCAGCGATGTACTCGTTCCCAACCGCGGTAACTGCCTGCAATGCCATGCGCCGCGAGGCGTCATATCGGGTAAATTGCAGGGCGGCGTTCGCTTCGATTGTGTTGAATGCCACCGCTATCACAACGGCGACCATCCGTGGCAGGGCTTGGCCGCTCCCAAACGCGGCGTTGAGAAGTTACAGTCCATCGACGAGTTAATAAGGAAGTAAGAAGGAGAACTAATGGATCACAAGGAACAGCATCACCAGCATCACATCCACGAGCGCGAACACAAGAAAGCGGAGAAGAAGGAACACGACCGCGAGCAAGAGAAGGACTGGCTGCCGTTTCATCCGGCCTGGCTGGTCGTCGCGGGCGCCGGCCTGGTGCTCGTTGCGATTTTGATATGGACGTTGATTCTTTCGTGAACCCGATTGCGGGTTCGCGAACTCCTATAGCGGTAGATCGCGCTAACCCGCTTGCCGGATCAGTTCTTCTTGTTCGTGGGCCGGACGATGACGAGGCCGCCGTTGGGGCCGGGGACGGCGCCACGCACGAGGACCAAGTTGTTGTCGGCGTCGATACGCACCACGTCGAGATTACGCACGGTGCGGCGGGCATTGCCGTATTGGCCGGCGGCTTTGTGGCCTTTCTTGGGTCGGCCGCTGCCGCGATTGCTGGCATGCGAGCTGATCGAGCCGCCCGAGCGATGCACTTTCTTGGCGCCATGCGCGGCCGGAAGGCCATGAAAGTTGTGCCGTTTCATGACGCCGGTGAAACCGCGGCCCTTAGTGGTGCCGATCACATCGACGCGCGGCACACCTTTGAACACTTCGCTCGCGGTCAGAAGCGCACCGACCTTTGTTTCGGTCGGTCCGTCAAGCCGAAACTCCCGAATGTAACGCTGCGGCTCACAATTGGCCTTTTCGAGGATTTGCTCGCCCGCCTCCTGGCGCGCCTTGCGGCGCTTCGAGCTGAATTCGCCGGCGACATGACCGCGTTCCGCCCGAATCGCCTTTTTGCGCAGCTTATCCTGAAAACCAAGCTGAACGGCATGGTAGCCGTCGCGCTCCGGCGTGCGCACCTGCAAAACCGGACAGGGACCGATGGCCAAGACCGTTACCGGGGCCACCTTTCCTTTGTCGTCAAAAACTTGCGTCATGCCGACTTTCAACCCCAAGAGTCCCAATGACATCGAAACCTCGCGTATGAGCCAGCGCCCGTCTCCGGTGCGCTTTTTTTGGCGCCAACTTTCGAAACGGTTATTATGCTGGAAGCACGTGCTTCGTCCAGAGCAGAAGTGACCTCGCTTGCTGTTTCGCGCGACCGTAAAATGCAAGCTGCGTGCGAAGCTGCAAGACGCCGAGGAATGAAAATGGATTCCCAACCCGGTGAACATAGCTCCTTCCAGAACATTCACGAACACGACCCGCTGCCCGAAGATGACCATAAGCCTTTAGGCATTGAGCATTACGTGCAGCAAATGAAGGAGACCGCGGACAAGTTGCTGCGCGACCAGGCCAATCGCGGCGACGTGAAGCTGCTCAATACCGCACTCAAGGAGCTGCGCTACAGCTTCAAGGTGTTCTCCGCGTACAAGCGCCGCCGCAAGGTCACGGTTTTCGGCTCAGCCCGGTTGCCGCTCGATCACCCATCGTGCTTGCAGGCGGTGGCGTTTGGCCGGAAGATGGCCCAAGCGGGCTTCATGGTGATCACCGGCGCCGCCCAAGGCATCATGGAGGCGGGACACATCGGCGCCGGCCGGGAAAACAGCATCGGCGTCAACATTCTGCTCCCCTTCGAGCAGGAAGCCAACCCGACCATCGCCGGCGACACCAAACTCATGCATCTCAAGTACTTCTTCACGCGTAAGCTCCTGTTCGTGAAGGAGTCCGACGCTATCGCTCTGTTCCCCGGCGGCTTCGGCACCCTGGATGAGGCTTTCGAGGTTCTTACGCTGATTCAAACAGGCAAAAGCCACCTTTTTCCAATCGTCCTGATCGAGAACCCAGGCGACGATTACTGGCAGCGTTTTCTGGCTTTTCTTCAGGACGTGCTGGTGGATCGCGAACTAATTTCGTCCTACGACATGGCTCTTTTCAAGCTGACCACGTCGGTGGACGATGCCGTGGCCGAGGTGCTGAATTTCTACCGCGTCTATCACAGCATGCGTTACGTCGGTCCGGACTTGCTCTTTCGCCTACAGCGGCCGCTGTCGGACACTTTGGTGCATCGCCTCGCGGTGGACTTCCAAGACATTCTGAAGGCGGGAACATTCGAGCAGGTCGGGGCCCTTCCGGCGGAGAACACCGAGCCGCACCTTGCCCATTTGACACGCCTCAAGTTTCGCTTCGATCGCCATAAACTTGGGCGGCTGCGGATGTTGATCGATGTGATCAATCACGAAGCGTAATTGTAGCCGAATTCGTGAGAATTCGGTGCCGAACTCTCACGAGTTCAGCTACGGGTATGGGCGAAAAAAAATCCGGGCTTCCTTGCGGAAGCCCGGACACCAAGCATACTTACGGGTCCCGTCCATCCCTTCGGTAGCCTGGCAGCCTTATCCGTCCCCCCTCGGACGGTTAAGAGCCCATGGCTTTGCGACCCCGTCTCGCGACGGGTGTGCCTTTGTCGAGGACTCAACGTCGGCGAGAAAAGAGTCGCCGACGTTAATGAACTCTAAAGCGCTTTATTCCCCTAGGCAAGTAAAATTCGTTAATTCTTTCCCAACAGGCTGATCTCCTTCAGCCAAGCCGGGGGAATCGGCCGGCACCCTTCTTCTTCCGCGAAATGCCAAGAATTCAGCCCCTCTTCTCCACTATGCCAGGAGAAAAATGCAGGTCGGTTGTTCACCATCGTCGGGAACCCCACCCGGCCGGCGGCGCCGTCTAGCAGCACTACTCCCAGGCCATGCAGTTCCTCCTTGGCGTCGTTCAGACGATGCTCGGCGGCGGCCAGCTCATCTTTGAGATTGTAGCGCCGCTGCCGGCTAGGCCAGTCAAGCGTGCGTCGCTGGCGGTCAAGCCGCTGTTCCTCGGGCTGTAGGCGAAGCAGCGATTTCTGGCAGTCCAAGATGTCGTCAAGGATGCGCCGCACCAAGGGCAGCATCTTGTGGACGGTGGTCAGGCTGAGAACGACTTGGCTCCGCTCCGGGTTCTCGAATGCGTCGGGCGCCCGGTTTCCTTTTGAGCCTTTCATGGTTGCCCCCGCGAAAAGCAAACCGATAGAGACCTCTCGAAGAACTTCTATTAACATCATAGGTCGGAAATCAAGGGACAGCACCTGTAGGGAAACGAGAAACAATGACTTGCCCGCATGACTTTCTCCTAGTCTCGTTCGTTCGCACAGGGTTTTCGAAAGCGGCAAAGTTTCGCAAGCGCAAGACATCGGCGCGTCCGGTCATTCGCGCGATTGCACGAACCCTTCCAGCGCATAAAACTCCGGCAGCCCAAGCGCATCATAAACCTTGGCCGTGTTGCGATTACGGTCCTCCGCCCGCTGCCAGAACTCACGCCGATCGATGCCGCCGGGAAACATCGCGCGATCCTTTTGCGATTGATGCCGGAAAATCGCCATCTTCTTGCGCTCCAGGTCCAAGGGGCTGAGCGGCACCACGCGCTCAATATCGTGCGGCTCCCACTCCTCCCAGGCGCCGCGATAGAGCCAGACCTCGAATTCCCGGCCGCGCTTGCGCACTTCGCGCACGGCATCGAACACGGCGTTGGCGCAAACCCGATGCGTGCCATGCGGATCGGACAGTTCCCCAGCCACGTAAACCTGGGCCGGCTCAAAATGCTCGAGGAGAGCGATTATGTCCTCGATGTCTTGCGGATGGATCGGCGCCTTGGCGATCGTTCCGGTCCGGTAAAAGCGCAAGTTCATGAACTGCAAATGGTCCGGAGGAACCCCGCACGCGAGAGCCCCGGCCCGGGCCTCCGTTTCTCGGATCAGTTTCTTGATATTGAGAAGGTCTTCGCTGTCCGGCTGCCCCGGTTTCTTGTCCCGCAGGAAACTCCGGACTCGGCGCATGACCGCATCCGACTTCTCTTCGTCGATTCCGAATAGCTGATTAAACTCGCAGGTGAAATCCGTGAAACGCCAGGCGTCGTGATCGAAGACGGCGATATTGCCGCTAGTCATGTAAGCGATGTGGACTTTGTGACCCTGCTCGACAAGCCGAATAATCGTCCCGCCCATGCTGATGACGTCATCGTCCGGATGAGGGCTGAACACAAGAATCGTCTTCGGGGGACCGCTAGCGCTTCGTTCGGCGTCGATGGCCGGGCCACGGCTTGCGGGTTGGGTGCAGATGGTGTTCATCATTTCATCGAATACGCGCCTGCCGAGACGATGAGCCGGTCCATGTTCGCGCAGAAGCTCGTACAACTCATGCTCGCGGAAGTCGTCGTCGGACAGTTTGAGCAACCCCTTGCCGACCTTGAGGCTCAGCCAGATGACCGCCCGCCGGATGAGAGCTGAGGTCCAGTTGACCGAGCCGATCATCCAGGGCATGCGAACCGGGGTCAAATAGCCGGCGGCCGCTTGGTCGAGGATGAACGTGGTGTCGGGGTGTTTCTGAAGGAAGCTGGCGGTAATGGCCTCGGTCATGTCGCCTTCGACCGCCCGCTGCACGATCGGCGCTTTATGTTCGCCAAAGGCCATCAGCACGATCTTGCGCGCTTCCGAGATGGTGCCGACGCCCATAGTAATCGCCTGTTGCGGCACATTGTCTTCGCCAAAGAAATCGCCGGCGGCGTCGCGGCGCGTCACCGGGTCGAGCGTGGCAAGACGAGTGCGGCTATGACGAGCCGAGCCGGGTTCGTTGAAGCCGATATGTCCGGAGCGGCCGATGCCCAGGATCTGCAGGTCAATGCCGCCGGCGCGTCTGGCCATTTGTTCATAGCGGGCACAATAATCTTCAACGTCGCGGTGACTAATCCGGCCATCGGGTATGTGAATGTTGTGCGGGGCGACGTTGACGTGCTTGAAAAATGCCTCGTGCATCCACAAATGGTAACTATGGGGTTCCTCCGGCGCCATGGGGTAGTATTCGTCCAGGTTGAACGTGATCACGCGCGAGAAATCGAGGCTCGCCTCCTTGTGCAGTCGGACCAGTTCGCGATAGAGGCCCAGCGGCGTCGAGCCGGTGGCCAAGCCAAGCACTGTGGGCCGATTCGCGGAGTTGTTTTGGCGGATTAACCCCTCGATCATCAGGGCGACGTGCCGCGAGGCCAAGGCGCTGTTGGGAAACACCAAGGTGGGTATTTTGGTGTGCGGAACGTAATGGGAGGACATCTGCGTATCCGTGATGCGACGGGAGCGAGTGAGCCGCCGGCGTCATCCGGCTGATCGGCGCGGCTTTGAATGCTTCCTCTCATACTGTACATTAACAGCAAGCTTCTGACTACCAAGGGACGCCAAGCAATGCTTGAGATAACCGTAAACGGGGAGCGGAAAAAGCTGTCGCAAGCGCTTTCGCTGGCGGAATTACTCGATCAACTCGGCCTCGATCGTCGCCGCATCGCCGTCGAAGTCAACCGCGAAGTGATTCCGCGACTTCATCACGCCGAGCAAAACCTGCGCCCCGGAGATTCCGTGGAAATCGTCACTTTGGTGGGCGGCGGCTCGCAAGCAAGAGGCGCCGCGCCGGTCGACAAGCCTCTCGTGATCGGCAAGTTCACCTTCCAAAGCCGGCTCATCACCGGCACCGGCAAATACGTCAACTTCGAAATGATGCGCGAATGCCTCGCCGCCAGCGGCTGCGAAGTCACGACTGTCGCCGTCCGCCGCGAGCGTCTGATCGACAAGGAAGGCCGTAACATCCTTGATTATTTGGATTTGAAGAAGCTGGTAATCCTGCCTAATACGGCTGGCTGCTTCAGCGCCGAGGACGCCGTCCGCCACGCCCGCTTGGCCCGCGAACTGCTTGGCAATCTGGGCAACAGCGGCGCCGACTGGGTCAAGCTCGAGTGCCTGGGCGATCCCAAGACCTTACTTCCCGACCCGGTGGCGACTTTGCAAGCGACCGAGCAACTGGTGAAGGAGGGTTTTCAGGTACTTGTCTACACCAGCGACGACCCCATCATGGCCCGACGCCTGAAAGCGGCCGGGGCGGCAAGCGTGATGCCGGCGGGAAGCCCCATCGGCTCCGGCCAGGGAGTGCTCAACCCCAACAACATCCGCATCATCCTGGAGTATCTCAAAGACGGTGATTCAGATTATCCGGTAATCGTCGATGCCGGCGTGGGCACGGCCAGCGACGTCACTGTGGCCATGGAATTAGGCTGCGACGGCGTGCTTCTCAACACGGGCATCGCGCACGCGAAAGATCCGTTACGGATGGCGTGGGCCATGAAGTACGCCTGTGAAGCGGGCCGGTGGGCTTTTCAGGCCGGACGAATCCCGCGGAAGCTGTACGCACAGGCGTCGAGTCCGATGGAAGGCCGGATCGTGCCGGCTTCCTCTTGATAATTCGTTGCGTCGCCACCCTCCCCCCACCCCCCACACCCCTGGCGACGCATTCCAATGGAATGGATTGCACCTTAACTTACGAGGCAACAAAGAGTTACTGAATGAAGCGAACAGATTCGTCGGGAGGGATATCAGGGACGAATGATCATCGGGCAAGCTGAAAACAGCCTACTAAAACTCCGCACTTCCAGGCGTCCGCGGAAATGGAATCACGTCGCGAATGTTGGCCATGCCGGTTAAGAACAGGATGGTGCGCTCGAGTCCCAGGCCAAATCCCGAGTGCGGCACGGTGCCGTAGCGGCGGAGGTCGAGGTACCACCAGTAACCTTTGGGGTCGAGACCCGTTTCCTTCATGCGTTCCTCGAGCACTTCGAGCCGTTCTTCACGTTGGCTGCCGCCGATGATCTCGCCGACGCCGGGCACCAGCACGTCCATGGCACGGACAGTTTTGCCGTCGTCGTTGAC
Source organism: Planctomycetota bacterium (assembly GCA_016195405.1). Taxonomy (GTDB): domain Bacteria; phylum Planctomycetota; class Planctomycetia; order Gemmatales; family Gemmataceae; genus JACPZP01. Next base: position 11,834 of record JACPZP010000177.1, read on the forward strand.
GCGCATGTAGAACGGCTTGATGGTGCGCGGATAGTTGAAGAGGATCACGGGCTTTTTGAAATGCACTTCGGTGAGGAAGCGCTCATGCTCGGATTGTAGGTCGGCCCCCCAAGAAACCGGGAACTCAAAGGTCTGACCGGATTTCTGCAGGACGTCGACGGCTTCTGTGTAGCTGAGCCGCAAAAACTCGCTCTTCAGGATTCCCTCCAGGCGGGACAGAATCTCCTTGTCGATGCGTTCAGTGAAGAACTTCATGTCTTCTTCGCACCGGGTCAATGCGTCCGTGATGATGCGCTTGATGAACGCCTCCGCCAGGGTCATGTTGTCTTCCAGATCGTAAAAGGCCATCTCCGGCTCGACCATCCAGAACTCGGCCAAGTGGCGGGCAGTGTTGGAGTTCTCCGCCCGAAACGTAGGCCCAAAGGTGTAGACCTTTCCCATGGCGCAGGCAAGCGTTTCCGCCTCAAGCTGGCCGCTGACGGTCAAGAAGGCGGGCCGGCCGAAGAAATCCTTGGTGAAGTCGATGGATGGGCCTTGGCGCGGCGGCTTCTCCAAATCTAGCGTAGTGACCTTGAACATTTGGCCGGCGCCTTCGCAGTCGCTGGCGGTGATGATTGGCGGATGAATGTACAGGAATCCCTGTTCTTGAAAGAAATCGTGAATCGACTTGCACACGCAATTGCGGACGCGGGCGATGGCGCCGAACGTGTTGGTCCGCGGCCTGAGATGGGCGATGGTGCGCAAAAATTCAAACGTCGCGCCCTTCTTTTGAATCGGATACGTCTCCGGGTCCGAAACTCCGTAGACGGTGATGGATTGGGCCCGAACCTCGGTGGCTTGCCCCTTGGCCGGCGACTTCTCCACGGTTCCGACGACGCCGACGCATGCCCCCGTTCCCAACTTCTTGATGTCGCTCTCATAGTTCGACAGGTTCTGGTCGGCGATGACTTGCACATTGTTCAAACACGAGCCGTCGTTTATTTCCAGGAAGCTAAAACCGCCCTTGGAATCCCGGCGCGTGCGAACCCAACCCTGGATCAGCGCCTCCTTGCCGATAGATTCTTCCTTGCGCGCCTGGGCCACGGATAGCCGTTGCATGTGCATCTCCCCGAAAACTCGTTATGTTCTCCGTTATAGGTGACGGCGCTGGCAACATCAAAGGTTCGCGGCGTCGCAGCTTGCGGCTTAGCGCCGAAAGGGTCCAGGATCACGCTAACCCGCAAGCGGGGCGTCCCTATAATCACAATCGTTAAGAATTGCGCCATCCACAAGGAATTCTCATGGCCGACTGGCAACGCACCCATACCTGCGGCGAACTCCGCGATTCGAATGTCGAACAACCAGCGGTCCTCAACGGCTGGGTCAACACCTACCGCAACCAGGGCTCGCTGGTGTTCATCGACCTGCGCGACCGCTACGGCGTCACCCAGGTTGTCTTCGAGCCGGATAACAAGGAGCTGTTGGAGGCCGCGCAAGAGCTGCGCAGCGAATTTGTTGTCTCCGTAACGGGGATCGTTGCCAAGCGCCTGCCCGGAAAAGAGAACAAGGATTTGGCGACGGGCGCCATTGAGGTCAAGGCCCGCTCCCTGTCGATCCTCAACCGCTGCCCGACATTGCCGTTCGAAATCACCGAGTTCTCCGACCAGGAGTTGGCGAACGAGGATCTGCGCCTGCAATATCGCTTTCTCGATCTGCGGCGCTCGTCGTTGCAGAAGGTGCTGCTCCTGCGCCATCGACTGTGCCAGGTGATTCGCGCCTACCTCGACCAGCACGGATTTTTAGAGGTGGAAACGCCGCTGCTGGGCCGCAGCACGCCCGAAGGAGCGCGCGATTATCTCGTTCCGAGCCGGGTGCATCCGGGCAATTGGTACGCCCTGCCGCAGTCGCCGCAGCTTTACAAGCAGCTTCTGATGGTGGCAGGATTCGACAAATACTTCCAAATCGCCCGCTGCCTGCGCGACGAGGATCTGCGTGCCGACCGCCAGCCGGAATTCACCCAGCTTGACCTGGAGATGTCCTTCGTCGAAATGGACGACGTCTTCCACGTCATCGAAGGGCTTGCCGCCGCCGTCTTCGAGCAATGCCTCGGCGTGAAGATTCCGCTGCCCTTGCCGAGATTGAAGTACGTAGACGCCATGCTACGTTTCGGCAATGATAAACCGGACCTGCGCTACGGACTGGAAATCGTGGACGTCAGCGAACTCGCAGGCCAAACGGAGTTCCAGGTATTCCGCTCGATCCTCGAAGCCGGAGGCAAGGTTCGCGGCATCAATGTGAGTGGTGCAGCCGATAAGTTTTCGCGCAAGGGTCTTGATGAACTGGGCGAAGTCGTCAAGCGTTACGGCGCCAAGGGACTGGCGTGGATTAGGGTCGAGGCGGAGAGATTCACCTCGCCCATCGAGAAGTTTCTGCCGGGGCCCGTGCAGCAAGAGATGCGGCGCGCTCTGAACGGCAAGCCTGGCGACCTTTTCGTTTTTGTTGCCGACCAGGAGGAAATCGTTTGCCAGGCGCTTGGGAATTTACGCATCCACCTGGCGAGTCAACTCAAGCTCTATGACCCCATGGCGCTGGATTACCAAATCGCCTGGGTATTCGATTTCCCCTCGTTCATCTGGAACGAAGAAGAGAAACGCTGGGCGGCAAATCATCACCCGTTCACAGCCCCGATGGACGAGGATTTGGCCAAGCTCGAAAGCGCTCCCGCGAGCGTGCGTGCCAAGGCGTACGACCTGGTGATCAACGGCTACGAATGCGGCGGCGGCAGCATTCGGATTCACAATCCTGAAGTGCAATCGCGGATATTCGCTGTCCTCGGCATGACGCCGGAACAGGCCCGCCAGCGTTTCGGTTTTCTGCTCGACGCCCTCCGGATGGGCGCCCCGCCGCACGGCGGCATCGCCCTGGGCATCGATCGCTGGGCGATGATGTTGGCGCAGACGGCCAACATTCGCGACGTGATCGCTTTCCCAAAAAATCAGCGCGCCCGCGATCTGATGACCGGAGCGCCGGCGCCGGTGGAAAAGAAGCAATTGAAGGAATTGGGCCTATGACGTTTAGCGGGGAGCCGCAGGCGACCAGTGGCCCGCGGTCGCCTGCGGCTCCCCGCTAAACATGAAAACCGGAGTTTCTGTGGCCGAGAAAACTTGGGGCGGGCGATTCAGAGGCGACACGGACGATCGCGTCGTCGCCTTTACGGAATCAATCAGCTTCGATCACCGGCTCTATCGCGAGGACATCCTCGCCAGCCAAGCTCATGGGCGCATGCTCGCGGAAATCGGCCTCTTAGTCGGCGACGAAGCAGAGCAGATTTGCGCCGCTCTAGACGCCATCGCCGCGGAGATCGAATCTGGCAACTTTCAGTTCTCCAGCGAACTGGAGGACATTCACACCCACATCGAACGCGCGCTGATTGAGCGGCTCGGCGATCTGGGCCGTAAGCTGCACACTGGCCGCAGCCGCAACGATCAGGTCAGCACCGATGTCAAGCTCTGGGCTCGCTCGGCCCTCGATCAGATTACAACGCGCTTGGTGGACCTTCAGAAATCTCTGATGGCGGCAGCCGAGCGCGATCGCGAGGTGATCCTGCCCGGCTATACGCACATGCAGCGCGCCCAACCGGTGCTGGCGGCCCACTATTTCCTGGCCTACATCGAGAAATACCAGCGAGATTGCGACCGGTTGGCCGACTGCCGTCGGCGCGTCAATGTGTTGCCGCTGGGTACCGCGGCGCTGGCGGGAACCTCCATCCCTATTGACCGGGATAGCGTCGCTCACCAACTTGGCTTCGAAAGCGTCGCCGCCAACAGCCTGGACGTTTCCAGCGACCGAGACTTCGTTCTCGAGTTCGTGTTCGACTTGGCCATTGTCGCGCTACATCTTGGAGGCTGGGCGGAGGAATGGATTCTCTGGTCAACGACGGAATTCGGCTTTCTCCAGATTCCGGATTCGTTCTGCACCGGCTCCAGCATCATGCCGCACAAGAAGAATCCGGACGTGCTCGAACTGATCCGTGGCAAGACCGCCCGCGTTTGCGCCGATCTGCAACGGCTGATGATGCTCGTCAAGGGCCTGCCGCTGGCCTACAACCGCGATCTACAGGAAGACAAGGAAGCCCTGTTCGACGCCGTCGATACGGTGACCGTTTCGCTCGAAGCGGCGGCTGGTTTAATCCGCGAGACGCGCTTCCGCCGCGAAGCCATCGCCGCGAGGTTGGAAGACGGCTTTCTCGACGCAACGACGCTGATGGAATTCCTGGTGTTGGAAGGGGTGCCGCTGCGCACAGCCCACGAAACCGTCGGCAAGTTGGTGCGCCACTGCGAAGAACGCCGCCTGCGTTTGGCCCAACTACCGGTGGAGGTATTCGAGACGATCAAGCCGGGGTTGGGGCAAAGGGTTTACGGGGTCTTGGGAGTGTACAACGTGCTGGCGGCGTTCAAGAGTTACGGATCGACGGCGCCGCACGAGGTGGAGCGGCAATTGATGAAATGGAAGAAAATCCTCTCGTGAATGCGGAATAACAATCCCGGGGCTGATGGCTGGCGTGGACCAGCAATCGGCGTGAGCGGCGCTGAATTGTTTCACTTTAGGCGCGCCGGGAGCGCGAAACGTAAACGGGATTAGGTGGAAAACTCCGGCCGCCGCTTGGCGAGCTGCTGCTGCAAGCGGTTGACGATGCTGGAGTGCATTTGGCTGACGCGCGACTCGGAAAGGTCAAGGGTGGCGCCGATCTCCTTCATGGTCATGTCTTCATAGTAGTAGAGGATGATGATCAGGCGCTCGTTGCGATTGAGGCCGCGCGTGACCAGCCGCATCAGGTCGCGGTTTTGCAGGCGATGGGTGGGATCTTCGGCTTTCTTGTCCTCGAGGATGTCGATTTCGCGGACGTCCTTGTAACTGTCGGTCTCGTACCATTTCTTGTTGAGGCTAACGAGGCTGACCGCGGTCGCGTCCCCGGACATCTTGTCGAACTCCTCCAGGGTCAGGCCCATCTTGGCCGCCATCTCGTCGGGCCGCGGCGGCCTGCCCAAATCGGCTTCCAGGGACTTTCTCGCTTCTTCCACTTTTGTGTGTTTGCTCCGCACTAACCGAGGAACCCAGTCCATCGTCCGCAATTCGTCGAGCATGGCGCCACGGATGCGCGGCACGCAGTAGGTTTCGAACTTGACGCCGCGCTCCAGATCGAAGGCGTCAATGGCATCCATGAGACCAAAGACGCCGGCGCTGATCAAATCATCCAGATCGACTCCCTCCGGCAGCCGCGCCCAGATTCGTTCGGCATTGTATTTCACAAGAGGAAGGTACAATTCGACCAGCTGGTTGCGCAATTCATGGGTCGGCTCCGCCCGATAGTCCCGCCAGAGCTGCTGGACGTCCACGTCCACATGCGTCACCATGGATTCCTCCCTGATGAGGGCAAGCAGCGCTGGCCAGGACAGCCTCGTGGCGCGGACGCGGGGCTCGAACCCAATCGCCGTCTTTGCCAACGGACCCCGAGCAGGAAGAGGAATGGACAGGAGCGGGCGCGAGGAGTTTCCGTCCACTTGCGTGCAACAAGTTGCGACGCGTTGCCGTCACGGGCAACGTCGGTGTTCGCGGCACAACCCCCCGGCTGTGACACGATGAACTCCCCCGGGCGTCTCTTGTGGGCCTCTTCTCTCGCTTCGGTTTGTCACCAGTTCCGCTTACCGATCCTTGTCAATTCATCCCGCCGACAGGAGTCCTGGCTCTTTAACTGCGCCGGCCCCTTTTGTGTCGCGGCGGTCACATTTCTTGGGCAAAACCACTCGCTTCGTTGTTATCGGCCGGCCTTTCCTGAGGGCTGCAAGAAAAAACGGCAATCTTCAACGAAATCCCCCGGCTAAGCGCGTTCGTCGCGCGGACCGCCCGCCTTCGCCGTCAGGTCCGGGAAAATCCCCCGATATTCCCGAGCTTTCGGGCCGCGAGCCACAACTCTTGGGGACTGAAAATAGGAGCGGGGCCTATACGCTTTAGGACCGCTTCTGTCCAGAGGAAAAAGGGCCCTTCATGGAGCCCCCGAGCCCGCAGGCGAGTCTTCGAGCCGCGGTATAGTGCGGCACCCCGCAGATTCGCTGCGCTCATCTGCGGGCTTGGAGGAGAGGCCGCTACGCGCGCTGTTCCACGGGGTTTGTCAATCGGCCGATGCCAGCGATGTCGATGTGCACCAGGTCGCCGGACTGGAGCGTGAAGTCGTCCGGCGGGACGATGCCGGTGCCGGTGAGAAGAAGGGCGCCCTGGAGAAAACTGGTTTCCTTCCCAAGCCAGGCGATGAGATCGGGGAACGACCGGGCCATGGCCGTCAAGCTCGTCGTACCGTCGAAGGCCGACCCGCCTTGGCGCTCGATGACGAGGCGTATGGTTACCTCCGGCAACGGCGGCATGGCGTCGGCCAGCGTGATGACCGGGCCGATGGCACAGGAATGATCGTACATCTTCGCCTGTGGAAGATAGAGCGGGTTCTCGCCTTCAATGTCGCGGGCGCTCATGTCATTGCCGATGGTGTAGCCGACAATCTTCAGCTTCGGCGAAATGACCAGCGTCAACTCCGGTTCAGGGACGCTCCAACGGCTATCCCGGCGGATGCGGACGCTCTCGCCCGGACCGCGGGCGCGGCTCGCAGGAGCCTTGAAGAATAACTCCGGGCGCTCCGCGCTGTAGACCAAGTCGTAGAATCGCGCGGCCCCGACCGATTCGCGCTCGCGCGCTTCCTGGCTGCGTTTGTAGGTGACTCCGGCTGCCCAGATTTCCTGCTCGTCAACCGGGGCCAGCAGCTTGGCCTGGGAAACCGGAATCGGCCGCGCGCGGTCGTCGCGTAGTTCCCGGGCCACTTCACGGGGATTATCGTGATGGAGCAAATCGGCCAGCGAGCGCAAGCCCAGAGCGCCGCTAGGTTTCAGAAGGAGGATGGTCGCGCTTTCAAGAAGGGCGGGACGTGTTTCACCCGATTCCAAGCGCACTTTGCAGAACTGCATGGGGAAGATCCGATGCGGCGTTGTAGGACGGATTTTCAAATCGTCTGTAATTGGCGAGGACGGATTGAAAATCCGTCCTACGAAAGGCAGGAAAAAAAAGCGGGCCGTCGACAATCCCCTCACTGTCGAACGGCCCCGAGGTCCTCTTCTTCTCCCCAAAAGTTGAGGACAACCCAAACCTAGGTCACGGTTGGGGAGAATGCAAATCGCTGCTTGGAGAAAAACGCGTGCGGTTTCACGCTCTTCCAAATCGCGCTAACCCGCGAGCGGGCAATCATTTTTGACCGCCTAGTTTTTGGAAATAACCCCGCGCGATGTCGGCGTAGTCCGGCGGAATGCGTTGGCGATCGATGGCTTCCGGCGCGTCCTGCACGGCTTGTTTGAAGGCGCCGGCAACCTCCTTGGCGGGAATCTTGCTGAATGACCCTCCCTTCACGAATCCGGTGACGCGTTGTTGGCCTCTCGGGTCTGATTCCCCTTTTTGGCGTTTGTCGACGATTTTGCTGCTGGGGTCCTCGGGACCAACGGGACGTACTCCACCGGGCGGTCCACCCTGTCCTAGGCCATTGCGATTTCCCTGACAACGCCCGAGCATCTGGCATCGGCACGCCTCAAGCGCTTCCATATCTTTGATGAGCCGGGCCATCTCGCTCTCTCCCAGTTCCATCTCTTTGAGACGGCTGATGAGCGCCTTGAGCCTGCCCGAAGCTTTGCCGTTCTGGCCGTTGCGAAGGCACTCCTTGCAATCCCCCAAAAGCTCGGCCAAGTCCTGCAAGTCTTGCATCTCAGCCGCCTCCTGTTCCATACGTTCCAATTCGCGATCGAGCGTGTCTCGATCTATCTTTCCTTGCTCAAAATCCTTTTGCAGTTGGTCTTTTTCGTCTTTTTGGTCGGCTAGGCGCTGCAGCTTGTCCTGTAAGTCCTTCATCTGCTCGGCGAGCTGCTTTTGCTCTTCTTTGCTGAGGTTGTTGTTCTCAAGGTCCTTTTGCAGTTTTTCCAAGGCTTCGCGGGCTTTGTCGAGCTTGCCTTTTGCCAAAGCGTCCTGGAAATCCTTGGCCGGGCCCTCCTTCATCTTCTTGCCGAGCTTGTCCAGCCCGAGCTTCTCGAGATGCTTTTTCATTTCCTTGCTGCTGGCCTTGCTCTTGAGCTTCTCGACCTGATCCTTCATTTTGTCTTCGAGGTTGCGGAGTTCGTTGGCCCGCTCGCGGACTTGTTCCTCGCTCGTCGGATCGAGCGGTTTTTGGGCCAATTTTTCCAGCTCGGTCTCCAGCTCGCGCAGCTTGTCGGATTTTAGCTCCTCGTCTTTTTCCTTTAGCGTCGCTTTCTTGAGGTTAACGATTAGCTGTTCGACTTCCTTGGCGTCAGTCTGGTTCAAGGTTCGCGACGATTGGTTGTTTCGGGCAGTGCTGAAGGTGGGGTCAAAGAAGCTGGCTGCGAAGGCTAAGAGGCCGGCGCCCACCGGCAACAGGGCCCTCGTCCAGCGAAGCCGGATGGGGAAGCGTCTCGGCACATCGAGATCAGCCACCTTGTCCTTCACGTCTCCCAAAAGCGCCTGGCCGGCGGGGCTTTCCGCTTGATGCTCAGACAGCAACAAGAAGGTGGTGACCCGCTCCCGGAGATTGAACTGCTCGTCCAATGCCAGGGAGGCGGCGACGAACGGCGGTCTTTTCACAAAAGACCAAATGAACGCGGCCAATGTCGCGCCCGCGAGAATCGCACCGGGAATGCCCCAGAAAGTCCCTTCGGCTCTGGTAGATAGCAGGAACGGTCGTGCCAGAAACCAAGCGGCGCTAAGAGCCAGAGCCCCAGCCCAGAAGAGGATCACGGTCTCCAAGAATGATCGGATCACAAGTCGGCGGCGGACGCGCTTGATCTGCTTCTGAATGAGTTCGCGTGGCGTGGCAGACATGGCGTTCTCCCTCGCAGGTTGTTGCAGTGATTATTCTTGGAGCCGAATTCGCAAGAACTCGGTTCAGCGCAAACTCTTTGAATTCCCGACCCTATTATCCATTCCAGACGAGGAAAATGCCACAAGAGATTTACTTTAATTCGGGCGGGGCCGAAATCCTCAAACATCCATTAGATAGGATCAGTGCTGCCGTTGACAAAAGCTCCGGGGTTAACGCGGAACGTTGCGAGGGATGAAAATGAACGCGCTTGTATTTGTTTTGTTTTTCGCGATACCGTTTGAAGACGTGGAGAGCCGGGCGCTGACGACCTTTTTGCCGCAGGACATGCTGGAAGACTTGGTGCGCAAGGAAGGTTGGATCGAGTTGACGCTCAAGCCATTCGGCGGCATTCGCAAGGGGGACGTGCTGCGTGTTTGGGCGGGCGGCGTGATCGATCGTGGCGGGGCCGAAGCGCCCGGAGCAAACGTTTACGGTCCCACGGGGCTGGATTCCGCCAAGGCCGGCCTTGAGGCGAACAAGCTGGCGCTATCCGAAGATGCCAAACACGCCGCCGCAATCCTAGTTAAAACGGAGGAGGGCGTGGCGCATCCTTGCAACGCTCCAGGCAAGCCGCTTGAAATCAAGCTGACGAAGGAAAACGCTCGCGTCTGGATCGGCTTCAACGATGAGAAAGGCGCCTTCGGCGACAACCACCTCGGCCGCGGCCGCCGGCACGAGTTGGATCCCTTGTGGATTCGCATCGAGGTGGTGCGGATCGTGGTGGATTGAAGGGAGTGCGCAAGATCAGTTGATTCGACTATCCCTCACACTTCCCCGGGTGGCTCGGGGCCGTGAACGTGTTCGAATCCGAACCTTCCTTTGATGCATAGGTGGCCGTGGGTGACCGCAGCCTCGAGCGGCGAGGTCACCTTGACGATGCGGTTATCCTGAACGTGCAAGGTTAGCGTGCAACCGACGCCGCAATAAGGGCAAATCGTGTCGGTTTTCTTTTGCTTCGACTCATCCCAGTCGCCGGCCTTCCGCATTTCAAACTCGCTCTTGAACATCAGCGCGCCGGTGGGGCACACGCCGATGCAATTGCCGCAATAGACGCAAGCGGATTCGGGCAAGGGAATGTCGTTTTCGGTCGAGATGCAGGCGTCGAATCCCCGGCCCGCCGTCGCGATGGCGAATGTGTTCTGGGCCTCGCTCCCGCATGCCTGGACACATTTGTAACACAGGATGCACTTGGCGTAGTCGCGAACATAGAGATCGTTGTCGATTTTTATCGGCTGGGCGACGGTTTCGGCGGCGGCGTTGTCGGGCGGATGGTGATGGCCCGGCGCGCGTCCGTCGCGCTCCCCAGCTTTGGTTGGTTCTGCGGGCGGGCCGTAACGCTCGGGGCGGGCGCCGTATCGGGCCGCGTATTCCAGTGCCTGGGGAGCGGTCGAGAGGTCAACCGAAGACGCCAGGAATTCGAGTACCATCTTGCGCGCCAGGCGAACGCGCGGTGAATCGGTGCGGATGTCCATCCCCGCCTCAACCGGGCGCGAACATGCGGGGACCAGCACGCGCGCGCCCGCCAACTCGACGACACAGACTCGGCATACGTTCACAGGAGTCAGGCTTTCGAGATAGCAAAGCGTCGGAATATCGATCCCGCGTTTGCGGCATGCTTCCAGGATCGTCCACGTTTGCGGCACCTTGTCCGGATGGCCATCGATGACGATGTCCACGAGCTTCGGTTCCGGCCGTTGCGGCGCGGTGGGCGGCCGGCTCGCGCGCGGCGGCGGCTTCAGAAAGATCGGTGAATCGCTCATGGCTGTCTCCCATTCTCAGGCACGGGATCGAGCGTAGCCAATGCCGATTCGATGGCGTTGGACGCGGTCTGGCCAAGCCAGCAAATGGAGGCGTCGCGCATGGCCTGGCCGATCTCCCCGAGCAACGTCAGCTCTTGACGCCGCGAGCCAATGGGCCTTCCCGAGCGCAACCGCCGAAGCGACTCCTCCTGGCGCACGGTCCCGACCCGGCAAGGAACGCACTGGCCGCACGACTCATCGCGGAAGAACGCGGCAATGCGCTCGAGGATCTCGCCCAGGTCGACGGTTTCGTCGAAGACCATGATCACTCCGGAGCCGAGGCTTGCTTGGGCCGCGCGCATGCCCTCAAGCGTCAGCGGCATGTCCAGCTTGTCCGGCCCGACGAACGCGCCCGCCGCCCCGCCAAGCAGGACGGCACGTATGGACTTCCCGCCTGGAACGCCGCCGGCCAAGGCGATCATCTCGCGCAGCGTCGGACCGAACGCCACTTCGTAAAGTCCCGGCCGCGCCACGTGTCCAGAGACGCAGAAGAGCTTTGGTCCGCACGATCCGGAGGTGCCGATGCCGGCGTAGGTCGCCCCGCCTTTCAGGATGATTAGGGGAACGTTGACCAGCGTTTCGACGTTGTTGATAACGGTCGGCTTGCCGAAGAGGCCGAC
>JACPZP010000178.1 GCA_016195405.1 Planctomycetota bacterium
CACGTTCCTCCGCGCCGTCCCGCAGGCCCGTGGGAAGCTCGAACGCTACCAGCAATGGAACATCGACGACCAGAGCGTGGTGAGTTTCGCGGGAATTTCGTTCCGGTAGCCTCTTGGCGGATTGTCTGCGGCGAGCACCTCCAGCCATGATCTGATCGCGCATCCCCCGATAGCGCCCGGATCGATCTGCGCGACGCCTTTCACCGCGTCCAACAGGAGATGCACGCCCATCTCACCGCCGACAAGCTCTTCGAGCACGCCATGTGGAGCTGTCGAAACGCATCGACAGAGCCGCGACAGTCAGGAAGCGGCAGCCGCAAGAATCACACTTCACCGGAGGATTTCGGGGACTGTCTACGTGCTCCAATCCAACCGATCACTCTTCCACCCCGGTGGAGTGGATGCCCTGGAATTACCGTCAAACGCTGGAGCCAGCCGGAGTATGATGGATCCTACCTGGCCGAAAAGGATCGACGGCGGCCAGGCGGAACGGACGTCACGGAATGCCCTAAATCGGGCCTCTCAAAAACAAAATCGGATCAACTTTTTGGCCAGCGACGCAGGCCAGCGAAAATGTTTCGGTGGGGCTGTATGCCATGTTTCCACGAATGACCAGCAGATTCTGGTGATGCAGAGCCGGGCCATGCTGGCAGGTGTACGATTACGCTTCATCTCTAAGAGTCTTGCCGGATGCAGTCTCGTTCGGATAGTTGAAGAAGAGCTGATTGCCGTCGGGATCATCGACCACCAGGAGCCGGTAGCCCCACTGGCCGTCCTTGACCGGAGCGCCCTTGGCTTCGAGCTCTGTCCGCAGCGCATCGAGTGCCGCGACCGCGGCCTCGTGGGTCTCCGGCTCGACGTTCAAAGAGATGAACATCAGCCCCTTGCCTACCTTCTCGGGCCACTGGCTGGAAAAAATGAGCGCGCAGCCCTGCCGCTCCACTTGGGCGACGAACGTGTTGCCGTCCTCCTCGAAGCGCCAGGGGCTCGAGAAGCCGAGACGGTCCACGTAGAACCGGATCGATGCCTCGACATCGGTCACGTGGAGGACGGGGCGGGCGAACCAGTCGGTCATAGGCTCTAGAGAGCTCCTCGAATGAAGACAACTTCTTCCTGCGTCTTGAATTCTATACCCCACTTATGAGTTCTTGGGCGATGCGAACCCAGCCGCAGTAGCCGGTCATCTGTATCCATCACATGAACACCGGCAGCGGACGGCCAAGGAACTGGTAAGGCGATGAGCGATCAGCTACGCGCCGGCCGCGGCCCAGCGGTGTGGCAGCAATTCGTCCAGCTGCTGCATCGAGCACTCCCCGATGCGTGAGAGCACGTCCCGGAACCAGGCGAACGGGTCCACCTTCGCTAGTTCGCACGACACGACGAAGCTCCGCAACACCGCCATCGTCTTGCCGCCGCGATCGCTTCCTAGGAAAGTCCAGTTGTGCCGCCCCACCGCGATGCCGCGCAAGCTCCGCTCGGTGTGGTTGTTGTCGATCGACAGATCGCCATCTTCCAGGTAGCGCGTCAACGCCGTCCAGTTCTTCAGCGCGTAGGCGGCGGCAAGGCCTGCTTCGCTCTTCGGCAACACTGCTTCGCCAATCTTCTCCAGATACTCGTGCAATTCCTCCAGCACCGGCTGGGATGCCTGCTGGCGCAACAGGCGCAACTCCTGGCCCACGATGCCCGACCGCCGCGCCCGTTGCTCCACCTTGTATAACTGCGCGATGTAGGCCAGCACCGCGCCCATGCGCGCCGCATCGGTATCCAGCGCCCGGTGGAAATGACGCCGCGTGTGCGCCCAACAGGCCACCTCCACCAAGCCTCGTTCCGGCTCGGTGAAGAAGCTGTCGTACGCTACATACGCATCGGCCTGCAAATATCCCCGATACGATTTCAGAAACATTTCCGGCCCGGCGCGTTCCCGTGTCGGCGTGTAGTCGAACACCGCCGCCCAATGGTTGCGATCCCCGATATACGGCCAGAATCGCCCCTTGCGCGTCGCCCGCGTCAGGCTCCGGTCCAATACTTTCACCGGCGTGTCGTCGGTCGACACCACCTTCGAGCTCAGCACGAACTGCTTCAGGCGCACATAGAGAGGATCGAGCAACTCCGCCGATTGCCGCATCCAGCCGCACAGGGTCTGGTCTGGAATGTCCACGCCGCAGCGGCTGAAGATCTTCGCCTGCCGGTGCACGGGCAAGTGATCGGCTATTTTGCTGACGATCACCTGCGCCAATAACGACGCGCCTGCCGCGCTCTTCTCGATCGGTTGCGGCGGTTTCGTCGCCGTCCTCACCGTGCACGCGCAGGCGTACTTTTTGCAGACATCTTCGATCACCAGCATCTGCGCGGGAATGTACTCGTAGCGCTCGCTCGTTTCTTCGCCAATCGGACGCAGGTCTTCGTCGCAGGAGCCGCAGTGCTTTTCCTCTGCCGTCAGATCGTGCTCGATCCGTTCCCGTTTCAGATGCGAGGGCAACGGGCGACGTCCGCGCGGGCGGCTTTCTTCTTTGTCCTCGCTGCTGCTGGAGTCCGTGTCAGGCGGAAGATCGTCGTCATCTTTCTGCGTTTCTGTTGCCGCCGCGGGAACGTCGAGTTCCTGTGCGAACAATTGCAACTGATCCGGGCTCAACTGTTCGCTGCGCGTGCCGCTCTTGGCTTCCAGCAACTGGCGCAACAACCGTTGTGTTTTGTCCAGTTGCGTCGTCAGATCGACCAGCATCTGCTTCAGGATCGCGGGATCATGTGGCAGGCTGTTCGGATCGACTGGCACTAGCGGAATTATAAGGCAAACTCGCTCTGGAACCAAGCATAAAATGCCTGGGAAGCCAATGTTTATGCGGCTTCCGCGCTCTTTCTTTCATATCGCTTGCGGCGCTTGGCCACACTCAGATCGATGCCGCTCAGCAGCGCTCCCAACTCCTGCGCCGTGATCTCGCGCCGCGCTTGGTCGCCTTCCTCAAACGGCATCGCGTAGGTACCCTCTTCCAGCCTCTTGGCCCACACGGCGAACCCGTCGCGATCCCAATACAAAATCTTTACCCGGTCCTTGCGCCGGTTGGCGAAGACGAACAAATGGCCGGCGAATGCATCCATCTGCATCGCGCCGGTGACCAGCGCGTGCAGACCGTCGAAGCTCCGCCGCATGTCGCATGGCGAGGTGCACAAGTACACGCGAACGCTCGCCGGCAGATGGATCACGCCTGTTCCCGGAGCACGGCCAGCACCAGCTTCAGCGTCGCGGCATGGTGGGGAATCCGCAGCCGGTCGCCGCTGGCCAGCAGGAGTTCGATGGGCGGAGCTGTTTGCTCGTCGGGCTTGGTTTCTACCAGCGCGAAGCGGACCGGCGTGTTCTGTTTCCGCAGCCGCTGCCGCCACCCGTAGAAGGCATGCTCCTTCAGTCCTCGCCCACGACAGTATGCGCGGATCGACAGGCCGCTCGTCTCCTGCTGCGCGATTGTCTGGCGCCACAACTCGCGCCGTTGCTCTTGCTTGTTCACCTTTCCACTATCCGCCCCACGCGGCGCGTTGAATAGTGGGGTTCATGTGATGCTTACTGCTGGATCATGAGGGGGCGCTGCTCATTAGTGGCCCGCAGAAGATCGGGAAGTCACTCTTCACAACACAACTGGCAATGACGCTTGCGCAACGGCTACCGTTCCTCGGCTTCCCTGCTGGCAACCGCGAGTACAGGGTGCTGGTGCTCCAGGCCGAGGTTGGGCCAAAGCGAATGAAAGACCGGTTCGCGAAACAGGGCGGAGCAGCAAGTACTTGAACAACTTGATCGAGCAGGATCATCGAAGGATAAAGCAGCGGTTGCGGCCGATGTTGAGGCTGAAGAGTTTCCAGACGGCGGCGGTGGTGATCGGCGGCATCGAACTGGCGGAGAAGATCAAAAAGGGGCAATTCAAGATGGGCAAGTTGGGCGGGGGCAAGGCGACGATGCCGGAGATC
>JACPZP010000023.1 GCA_016195405.1 Planctomycetota bacterium
CCCGTCCGCGCTCGCCGCTGGCTCGCGGCTAAACGGTTTTGGGCGCTGTCCGGGCGCCGATTCCTTTCCTATATATCCCTGAAATGCGTTCGATCCATAATTCTCGTTCCAAGGTGACGTCATGCGCAGCTGGTTTCTTCTCTCTTCGGTCGTCATTGCGACGGCCATCGTGCCCGTTGGAGCGGGCGACGAGAAAAAGAAAGGCGACGAGCCGACCGAGCCACACAAAGCGATGGCCAAGCTGGTCGGCGAGTACACCACGGCCAGCAAGTTCACGCTTCCCGACGGCAAGACCGTGGAAGCCAAAGGCGCCGCCAAGCTGGCAAGTGTCCTGGGAGGCCGATTCGTTCAGGAAACCAATGAAAGCACCATGATGGGCAAGCCGGTCAACGGCATGCGGCTGTTCGGCTACAACAACGCTTCCGGCAAGTTCGAATCGGTTTGGACCTACACCGGCTCGACCGCGATCATGGTGCTCATCGGAGAGAAATCCGGCGAAAACACAGTCGACTTCCGGGGCGCCGTCGATGTCGGCAAGAACAAGAAGGCCGACTTCGCCGTGGTCTACACCGTCGTCGATGACAACACGTTCACTGTCGACCTCGCCGCCACCATGCCCGACGGCACCCAGGGCGCCATGCTAAAGACGACGTATAAGCGAAAGAAATAGTCGCTAGCCACTAACCACTAGCCACCAACCACTACTTCGCCGTCCACAGCGATTGGCTCGCTCGGACGGCGTTTTGCATTCTCAAGAGATCGTTGTGGAAGCCTTGCCCATTCGGCGCGATCACTTCCAGCTTCATGCAGACACGTCGATCCGCTGCCCGGTAGAAGAAAAAACACGGGGCCAAGGTGTCGTTCGCCTCCAAGAGTTGCATCAGCTTGGCGGCATCGGGGCGCTTGCCTTCGGCGGCCTGATCGAGAGCGGCGATCATCCACATGGCGCCGTTGTCGTGCGTCTTGACCTCGACCGCATACTTCCATCCGTCTTCCTTGATTTCGAGCACGCAGTACTTGATGCCGATCGTGGGCGTCACCTCATTCGGCTCAAATCCGAGCTTGCGTAGGAACTCGGCAAGATTCTGGGGCGTGACCTTAGCGGGGGCCAGAGGAATGTCGGATCCGAGGAGTCCCCAGGCGACATCACCTCCGGTCACCCCGCCTTTGATCGCGTCCTTGATCGCGTTCAACTCGGTCTTGTTCTTTCCGACCGAATTAATCCCTTGTCCTTGTGCGCGCGCTGCCTGAGGTGGAATCAAGGCGGCCATCAACGCGGCCAGGATCAAGATTGCTTTGTGTGTCATGGAGTTGTTCCTTCGATCTAGCGAGGCGTGCGAACGAACGCCGTCTGGATTCGGCCATTTAGCTGGGCCAGCGGCAAACCCAACGCGATGCCGGCAGGATGATTCATGACCACGTGTTGCCGGCCGCCCGTCAGCGTCGCGAGATTGCTTTGCAGGTAGGAATTCAATTCGGCCAAGGTCACGGTGCCGTCTGCATCGGCGTCGGCCTTGCCCTGGAGCGCTTCGATCAGAAGGCTCGTGAAGAACCCGTTGCGAATCGACGCCAACTCGCCGCTCTTTTCCTGGGCCTTGCAGCCGGCCAGGGTGACATAGCTATCGGTCGATAGCGAAACGGCGCCGGCGTGACACGTATCAAGAATCAACAGGCGCCTTCCTGCGATCTTCTCGAGGGTCTGCTGCAAGAAAGCGCCGGACATGCGGCTGCTGTGCAGCAGCGGATGCGCGTCATGCGGGAGGTATGTGAATTGGCCCAGCGAGTCTGGCCCGCCGTGCCCGGCAAAGAAGACGACCACGTAACTGTCGGACACGGCCTTCGTCTTGAGCCAACCAAAAGCGCCTTCGATGTTCGCCCTGGTCGCCTCCGCATCGGTCAGCACCTTGCTGTGGACTCGCTCAAAGAGTTTGCCCTCTTGTAACTGAAACAGCGCGGCCAAGTCCTGCGCGTCTTTGGACGCAAAACGCACTCCGTTCTCGAAGACCCGATGCTGATATTGCGACACGCCGACACTTATCAAGTAAAGCGCCGGCCTTTCGCCATCCGCCTGGACGCTGCCGGCGCTTACAATGAGGAGAGCCAGAATCGAATGGATTCGAAGCGAACGGAAGCGGCACATGGAAGTTTCCTTTCAAGGCGTTGGTCAAGTTGCGTGTGCCCTGCAATGGAAACTTCAATCGCATGCAAGATGCCGGAGCTTTATTTGGACTATCCGCATGCCGTAAACTACTATCCAATAAAGGATTAAGCTATGAGTAACCAGATCGAGCGATTGCCGATAATGTATCGTCCCTGATACAGATTCGATAATAAAGAGACAGTAAGCGAATGAAAGCGATTCTTACACGTGAGGCCGCGATGCGTTATTTATCTCTGGCCGTGTTTCTTCTACCACTCTGCGGCTGCTCCAGTGAAGTGGATTCGTCGCCAAGTCCGGTACTCCGACTGAACGACGCGAATTTCAAGAAGCTCGTTCTCGGCGCGAAGCAACCGGTGCTGGTCGACTTCAGCGCGGTCTGGTGTGGACCGTGCCGGGAGATGGTTCCCATCATCAAGAGATTGGCGCGGGAGTTCGACGGCAAAGCGGTGGTGTGCAAGATCGACGTGGATGAAAGCCCGATCACAGCATCCACGTATCAAATCAGCGGAATTCCCTGCATGCTGATCTTTCAAGACGGCAAGGTCGTGGCACGCTACACGGGAGTCACCTCAAGGCGCGTCCTCGCCGAGCGCTTGCGGCAACTCGAAACTCAAGCTACTCAAACGGATGGGACTGATTGAGCGTCCAGAGCGGTTGTGTGCGGGAATTGTCAGTCCGATGTCAAATTGGCACACATGGCGACTAGCCAAAAAGCGTCATTTGTCTATTTTTCCAGCAAAACACGCGGTTTGTCGTGGCATACGGATTGCACTTAGAGTGTCGAAGTGAATCCAATGCCAACGTTTTTCTCTCGCAATATTGAGCCGGGGTTCATCCCATATGGACAACAACCGCTTCACCGAAAAAGCCCTCGAGGCCCTCGCCGCTGCCCAGCGCCTAGCGGGCAAGCTGCAACATCAGCAGATGGATGTCGAACATCTGCTTCTGGCGCTTCTCGATCAGGAACGCGGCTTGGCGACTTCGATCCTCAACAAGGCCGAGATGAGTGTTGATGGCCTCAAGCTCAAAATCCATCGCGAGCTGGAGAAATTGCCGCGCGTCTCGGGCGGCTCCGGCGAAGTCGGCATCACCCAGCGGCTCAATCGGCTTCTGGGCCAGGCCGAGGATGAAGCCAAAAAGCTCAAAGACGATTACATCTCCGTCGAGCATTTTCTCCTTTCAATGGCCGACGACAACGGCACCGCCGGCAAGACGCTGAAGGAATTCGGCCTGACGCGGGCTCGGCTCATGCAGGTGCTTCAAGAGGTCCGCGGCCACCAGCGCGTCACCACGCCCAACCCCGAGGCGACTTACGAAGCGCTGGAACGCTATGGCCGCGATCTGACCGCCCTTGCCCGGCAAGGGAAGCTCGACCCGGTGATCGGCCGGGATGAGGAGATCCGCCGGGTGATCCAAGTGTTGTCGCGGCGCACCAAAAACAACCCGGTGTTGATCGGGGAGCCCGGCGTGGGCAAGACCGCCATTGTCGAAGGGCTGTCCCAGCGAATCATCCGCGGCGACGTGCCGGAGGGGCTTAAGGACAAGCGCGTCGTCGCTCTCGACATGGGCGCCTTGATCGCCGGCGCCAAGTTTCGCGGCGAATTCGAAGAGCGGCTCAAGGCCGTGTTAAAGGAAGTGCAGGAATCGCAGGGGACCATCATCCTCTTTATCGACGAATTGCACACGGTAGTCGGCGCCGGCAAGGCCGAAGGGGCCATGGATGCCGGCAATCTCTTGAAGCCAATGCTGGCCCGCGGCGAGCTGCATTGTATCGGGGCGACCACGCTCGATGAATACCGCAAGCACATCGAGAAGGATGCGGCTCTCGAACGCCGCTTCCAGCCGGTGATGGTCGATCAACCGACGGTCGAAGACACGATCTCGATCTTGCGCGGCTTGCGCGAGCGCTATGAAGTCCACCACGGTGTTCGCATCAAGGACGCGGCTCTGGTGGCGGCTGCGATCCTGTCCAACCGCTACATCTCCGATCGCTTTTTGCCTGACAAGGCTATCGATCTGATCGACGAAGCGGCGGCGAAACTGCGCACCGAGATCGACTCGCTGCCGGCCGAACTCGATGAAGTCAACCGCCGCGTAATGCAACTCGAAATCGAGCGCGAAGCCCTCAAAAAGGAGAAGGACGCCGCGTCGCGCGATCGCTTGGCTAAGTTGGAAAAAGAGCTGGCCAACCTCAAAGAAGAAGCCGGTACGCTCAAGGCACAATGGGACGCCGAAAAGAAAACAGTGCAGCACTTGAGCGGCCTGCGCGAGCAAATCGAGCAGACCAAGCTCGAGATCGAACGTGCCCAGCGCGAGTACAACTACGGCAAAGTGGCCGAGCTGCAATACGGCAAGCTCGCCGAACTCGAAAAGAACTTGAAATCCGCCGAGGATTCGTTTAGCCGCGAGCCATCGGCGAGCGCGGTCCCGCGCCTCATCAAGGAAGAGGTCGATGAGGAGGACATCGCCGAAGTCATCAGCCGTTGGACGGGCATCCCTGTCTCAAAGCTGCTCGAAGGCGAAGTCGAAAAACTGTTGCACCTTGGCGATGAATTGCACAAGCGCGTCGTCGGCCAGGACGAAGCGGTGACCGCGGTGGCCGACGCCGTCATCCGTGCCCGCTCCGGACTGAAAGATCCGCATCGGCCCATCGGTTCGTTCATCTTCCTGGGCCCTACCGGCGTCGGCAAGACGGAGTTGGCCCGCGCTTTGGCCGAGTTCCTCTTCGACGACGAGCGGGCCATGATTCGCATCGACATGTCGGAATACCAGGAGAAGCACACCGTCTCCCGGCTCGTCGGCGCTCCGCCGGGCTACATCGGCTTCGAAGAGGGCGGCCAGCTCACCGAAGCCGTCCGCCGCAAGCCGTACTCGGTCGTCTTGTTCGATGAGATCGAAAAAGCCCATCACGACGTCTTCAACGTGCTCCTGCAGATTCTCGACGACGGCCGGCTCACCGACGGACAAGGCCGCACCGTCGATTTCAAGAACGCCATCGTCATCATGACAAGCAACATCGGCAGCCAGCGGATTCTGTCGTATCAGGGCACATTCGACGGCGAAGGCTACGAGCGCATGAAAGAGGCCGTGCTCGACGAGATGCGACATCATTTCCGGCCCGAGTTCTTGAACCGCGTCGATGAAATGATCGTCTTCCATAGCCTCTCGGAAGACGACTTGAAAAAGATCGTGGTCATCCAGCTTCGCCGGCTGCAGGAGCGTCTGGCCGACCGCCACATCACGCTGGAATTGACTGACACCGCCCAGACCCACCTGGTCCGCGTCGGCTACGACCCCGCCTACGGCGCCCGGCCGCTCAAACGCGGCATCCAAAAAGAGGTCGAAAACGTGCTTGGCCGGTTGATTCTGGAAGGCAAAGTTAAGGACGGGCAGAATGTGGTCGCGGATTACGATGCGAAGAAGGGGCAGATGACGTTTGCGGCGAAATAAGCTAAAATCGACGCACGGAGAACAGCATGACCACACGTTGCATTGCAATTGTTGAGAACGGCGTCCTTCGGCCCAAGATGCCACTTGGCCTGAAAGACGGCACGGAAGTAGAGGTGCTAATCCATTCACCTGATGGGGGAGCAACGGGTCAGGATGCCGCTACAACTTTGGCCGCCATCGCTGCCTTGCCCATGGAAACAGGCGGAAAGGAGTTCGCGGGCCGTGACCACGATCAGATTCTTTACGGCAGCAAGGATTGTCCATGATTTTCGTGGACAGCGGAGCATGGTTCGCAACCCTTGTGCCCACAGACCCAGATCATAGCGCGGCTGTGGCTTGGCTGGCCAATAATCGCGAAACACTACCTACTCACAACCGACTTTATTGTGGACGAGACGCTTACGCTGCTTCAAGTGCGCGGGCAAAAGTCGCGCGCACTGGCGTGGGGAGCGGCTTTGTTTGCAGGCAAGCTGGCGACCCTGCGATTCGTGACTCCAGACGAGTTCTCCGAAGCATGGGATGTTTTCCAGAAATATGCCGACAAGGCCTGGAGCTTTACCGACTGCACCAGCAAAGTTGTCATCGAAAACCTGAAGTTGACTCACGCATTCAGTTTCGATCAGCATTTCCGCCAATTCGGGACGGTCACGGTGGTACCATGAGGAAACAGGAACGCCGACACAATCCCGGCCGCCGCCACTTTTCAAAATCTGCGTAATCTGCGAAATCTGTGGATGATCTCCCACGCGACTCGACTTGATTCCGGTCACATTCGGCGATATATCCCGCCCCATGCGCGGATACCTCTTCCCGGTTCTTTTGGCGTGCTGCAGCTTGTCAGCCGGCTGTGTCGAGCGGCGTTTCGTGATCACCACCGATCCGCCCGGCGCCATCGCCTACGACGAAAAGGGCTTCCCCATGGGGGCGGCGCCCACGGATCGGCAGTTCGTCTACTACGGCAAATACAAGTTCACGTTGGTGCGCGACGGCTATCAGACGCAGGTGGTTGAGGAGCAGGTCAAGGCGCCTTGGTATGAATGGGCGCCCATCGATTTCATCAGCGAGAACGTGATTCCTTGGACGATTCGCGACATCCGCCGCTTCCATTACACGCTGCAGGCAGCGCCGATCGTTCCGCCCGAGTCGGTCCTACAACAAGCGACCATCCTCCGCGAACGCGGCTTGGTGACAGGAACGCAACTGCCTCTGCCGGGGCCGCCCGTACCTGTGGATTCCGCACCCGTGAATCCCAATCCACCTGGCCCGGTCCTTATGCCACCGGCAGCGCCTGAATAACAGCTCTTAGAAAAAAGGGTGATCTTGTCGACCCCCTGCCGGCTTGTCCGGCAGGTGAACGAGGTCGTTGGCTAAGGAGCTTCTAGCCGGTGACCTTCTTCACCTGCCGGACGAGCCGGCAGGGGTCGTGTCTACCTTTCACTCATCGACGGCGCTCTTGCCCGCTTTCAACTTAAACGTCGCCAACAGATCGAGGAAGTCTTGCCGCCAGATGGAGCGGCTTTCCCAGGGGCATTCGCAGCGGACGGCGTAAGTTGTCTCCTCCTGGTTCACGACGACTAGCATGATGTAGCGTTTGACTTCGTCCTTGAGCTGGACTTGGAACTCGCCTATCCGGCCGCGGTAGCTGCTGACGTCGACCTTGTCGCCGGTGTCAGTTGGGCCGTCCTTTCCCTCCTCGGCGGCGGTGAGCTTATACTCACCAATCTTCTTGAAATCCGCCTCAACGTAATCACGGGCCGCCTTGAACGATTGACTCAGGTCGCCGGCCTTTTCCAGACCAAGCACCAGCACGTGGGCGTTCTTGCGATTCTTGAGGATGTCGGTCTGTTCCTTGAGGTGCCGGCCAAAGAGGAAAAGCAGCGCCTTCTCGTCCTCATCCTTGGCGTCGTATTTCGTGAAGACTCCCTCCTGCGCGGTCAAGGTCACCGCGCCGGCCGTGCCGCGGAAGGTGTTAACGGGTTGCGGCTTTTCGCGCCAGCCTCGGCGCTCATTCTCGACAACAAATACGGCGCCATCGCTCAAGACGCTCTTGAAAGCTTCGCGCGCCTCATCGCGCGTCGGCGCCGCGACGTAGAACCAATAGCCGATGCCGTTCTCAGTCAGGAAGTACATGTCGCCCCACCAGCTCACCGGATGGATCTGGCCCTTGAAGGTGATGCGTTGCGCGCTCAAGCTGTTGGCCGCGATTCGTTCGACTTGGGCCTCCGTTTCCAGGCTTTCGCCGAAATATTGGGAGAGGCGCTCGATCCCGGAGCTTAAGAGCTCGGCGTCGCGCGGCTTGTAGACGCCGAAATCCTTGGCGTGGACGGCGCACCAGTAGGCCTTGCTAGGATCGTCGGTGTCCTGGAACCTGTAGGCGAGGGCGACTCCCATCCGTTGCTTTAGCTGCGCGTCGCTTTCCCAGGATTTCTTCGGCAAGATCAAGCGGCAGACTTTTTCACTGACCTTCTTTTCGTTGCGGAGTTCCACCACCATGTTCCAGGCGCTTTCCGACGATGACGATGCGTTTGTGCCGCTCGATACGCCCTTGATCGGCAACAATTCCAACGCGTGCAGGCCGTAAAAGATGCCGCCGATGATGCCGACGGCGGCAACCAGCGCGAAAATCGGGACCAGGAAGCGTTTCAAGCCTTGGCGGCGGTGGAGCGATGCCGCCGAGCTTACCAGAGCAGCGTCATTGGTGAGGACATCGAAAGCGGCAATGTTCGGCGGCGGCGATGCTTGCGTTGGCCGCGGCACGGCGGCCACGGGAGTCGGCGACGGAGGGGCCAACGGCGGCGCGACTTTCTTCACGGCGGCCGGCGCGCGGGGCACGGGCGCGCGAGGCACGGGTTTGGCGACCGGGACGGCAGGCTTAGCTTTCGCAACGGGCGCCGAGCCGGCAGGCGGCGCTGCGTCCGCATACCATGGCGTAGGCGCAGACGCGTCGGCTGGTGCAGCGGGCCTGGGTCGGGCGCGTGGTGGAGCGGGTGGCGACGCAGATGAAGTGCCGTCGGCGGATTGACGCAACTGGAAGACCTGCCCGCAGCGGGGACACGCCAGGGCCGTCGCGGCTTGGACTTGAGCGGCGCTGAAGACGTGGCTGCAAGTTGGGTTGGGGCAGGGCAGCTGATCTGGCATATCGGCTGGTTCCCGTAGTAGCCGGCGGGTCGAAAACCATCCTCTTGCAAGGATAGCTCAATTATCCGATTTGGTGATCCGAACGCAAGGGGCCGAGCCAATTCAACGTCGTAAGATGACCGCACCTTCGTTTTTGAGATTCGGTGGGAGCATGCCCGACCAACGCGACGTTTACGTGCATTTGTTGCCGCAATTGGCGCCGGCCGGTTTTTTGGCAGGCGGTTTGGCGGTTGTCATCGACGTGCTGCGGGCGACCACAACCATCGTTCACGCCTTGGCCGCGGGCTGCACTTGTGTACGGCCGTGCTCGGAGGTTGAAGAAGCCCGCGCCCTGGCCGACGCCATGCGCGCCGGCAAGGTGCTCCTGGGCGGCGAGCGCGGCGGCATTCAAATCGACGGGTTCGACCTGGGCAACTCTCCGCGCCAATTCAACGCCAAGGCCTGCAAGGGAACGACCTTGGTCCTGACCACGACCAACGGCGTTGTCGCCATCTTGCGCGCCCGCGAGGCAGACCGAGCCTTGCTGGCGGCTTTCGTGAACTATAGCGCCGTCTGCGAACAAATTCGCCAGGACGCGCGTCCCATTCATATCCTCTGCGCGGGCACCGAGGGGCAGCCGACTTTGGAGGATACGCTGCTCGCAGGCGCCCTGGTCGACTTTCTCAGTGAGGAATTGGACGTCCGCCTCAACGACAGCGCCCGCCTGGCCTGGGATTGTTTCGAAAACCACGGCCGGGTCTTGAAAGGCGCCCTGGAATTGAGTCGTGGCGGCCAAATCCTGGCTTCACTTGGGATGCATGAAGATGTGCATGCCGCCGCCGAGGTCGATCGATTTAACTTGGTGCCGGAGTTGAAGCGCGATCCGTTGCGCGTCGAGGTCGGCGCGGTCGGCATCGTCAAGAGCCGATGGTTGAAATGACCCTCTTCCTTTTGTGCAAGGTCAGGCTAACCTAATTCCCATGGCAAAACCTCGTGTCTACGTGGAAACGACGATTCCCAGTTTCTACCATGATGAACGAAAATCGCCCGACATTGTGGCGCGCCGGGAATGGACGCGTCAGTGGTGGACGATCGCCGAGCAGCGCTTTGAAATGGTCACGAGCCCTGCCGTATTAGATGAACTAACCGGCGGGCCGGAAGAACGTCGGAGTATATGGTTGGAGTTGGTTCGCGCTCTCCCGTTATTGCCTGTCGAATCTGCAATCGCTGAAATTGTCAATGCGTATATCCAGCATAAAGTCATGCCAGCTGATCCCAGCGGTGACGCGCTGCACTTGGCTTTGGCCTCTTATCACAAATGCGATTTCTTGGTAACCTGGAACTGCCAACACTTGGCGAACGCGAACAAATTCGGGCATATTCGCCGAGTCAATACGATGCTCGGGCTTTTTGTGCCTGCTCTGGTGACGCCGCTTGAACTCCTAGGAGTCAGCAATGAATCCGAATCAGAAGGATCCGGTGATTGACGAGGTGAGGGAAATCCGCCGTCGCATTTCTCAACGGTTTGACCACGACCCCGCACGCCTGGTCGCCTACTACATTCAAATGCAAGAGATATACCGAGACCGCATGATCCAAACCGGAAAAGAAGCCAAGGAAAAGGATCAATCGGCTGCGTAATGTGTGATGAGCGGCTCAACGACTCGTTGCTCAACACTCATAACAGGAAGTTGCCATGGACATGGAAAAGCTAGTCGCGCTCTGCCGTCGCCGCGGATTCATCTTTCAATCGAGCGAGATCTACGGCGGCATCAACGGCTTTTGGGATTACGGGCCCTTGGGAGTGGAGCTGAAGAAGAACATCAAGGACGCTTGGTGGAACGACATGGTGCGCAATCCACCGCCCGGACCGGACGGCCAGGAAATCAGCATGGTCGGCGTCGATTGCTCAATCATCATGAATCCGAAGGTATGGGAGGCGAGCGGACATGTGGGCGGGTTTGCGGATTTAATGGTTGACTGCCGGGCATGCAAAGCACATTTAAGGGCCGACCAGATCACGGCGCTCATGTACGTCAAGAATGTTGCTGGAGTGGACGAACCACCGGCGTACTTCACAGCAATCGGGGACGCTGATGAAGTAAGGAAGCAAAAGGCAAAAAAGATCAAGAAGTTGGAATCAGCCGGCTTCCTCTATAGGGACGCGGTTACATTGCAGATTCCGATGGAAAATGAACACTATGCGAGAATCGAGTGCCCTTCGTGCGAGCAAATCGGAACGCTAACTCGCCCCCGCCGATTCAATCTAATGCTCGAAAGCCACGCTGGCGCCGTGCTAGACGATGCGTCCAAGGTGTATCTCCGGCCAGAAACCGCCCAGGGAATCTTCGCCAACTACCGCAACGTCCTCGACAGTACCCGCCTGAAGCTTCCCTTCGGTATCGCGCAAGTCGGCAAAGCGTTTCGCAACGAGATTAATCCGCGCAACTACATCTTCCGCAGCCGCGAATTCGAGCAGATGGAGATCGAGTTCTTCTGCCATCCCAGCGAATCGATGAAGTGGTACGAATTTTGGCGCGACGTCCGCAAGGCTTGGTACACCAAGCTCGGAATCAAATCCGACAACCTGAGGCCACGCGAGCAAGGAAAAGAGGAGTTGGCCCACTATTCCATCGGCACGACGGACATCGAGTATATGTTTCCGTTCGCCGCCGAGCCGCAGGAGTTGGAAGGCGTCGCCCATCGCGGCTGCTACGATTTGCAGCAGCACGAAAGACACAGCGGCAAGGATCTGCACTATTTCGACGAGGAAGCCTGGGAAACCGCGCTGAAGTCCGGCCAGGTGCAGAACACCAAAGAGGCGAAACAGGACGAACGCTACCGATTTCTACCGCACGTCATTGAGCCATCGGCGGGCGCTGACCGGTTCTTGCTTGCGACGTTATGCGAGGCCTACGCGGAAGAGGAAGTGAAAGGCGAAACACGCACAGTGATGCGCTTTCATCCCCGTCTGGCGCCGATCAAGGCCGCCGTCTTCCCCCTTGTCAACAAGGAAGGCATGCCCGAAATCGCCCAGCGCCTTTATCGGGAACTAAAGTCGAATTGGAACGTCCAATATGACGACAAGGGCGCCGTCGGCCGCCGCTATCGCCGTCAGGACGAAGCGGGAACGCCGTATTGCATCACCATCGACGGCCAAACTCTTCAAGACCAGACGGTGACGATCCGCGACCGCGACACGTTGCAGCAAGAGCGAATCGCCATGTCGCAGGTGGCCGAGGAAATCCGCAAACGCCTATAACCACGGATTTCACGAATAACACGGATTGGAAAAGACCTCTGTGTTTTCCAATCCGTGTGATCCGTGAAATCCGTGGTGAAACCGAAATATGACGCTTGCAAAGCGCCCGTGCATTTCGTTACGATGGAATTGCCCGCCGATTTCACATCTTTGAGGAGGCTTTCATGTCGTTTCCCTTCCAGCGCAACGTCCTACGCTTGTTGGTTCCCGCCGCGTTAGGAGTATTGTTTACCGCCGAATCCGCCTGGGCGCAGAAATGCGGCAAGTCAGGCGGCATGACCGGCACATCGACGCAGTCTGGCATGCGCCAACCGGGCCGGCAAACGCCTTTCTCGCAAACGCCCTTCCTGCAAACGCCGATTCAGCAAACCGGGCTGACTAACCCCATGGCTCGAACCACGCCGGCGCAGCTTCAGAATCTGCTCCAACAGCAGCAAGTCCAGTTCGTCGCGATGTTGCAGCAAAACGCGCAGGCCCAGGCCCTCTTGCAACAGCGCGTGCTGCAACTGCAGTCGATGCTCCAGCAGATCATGCTTGGCCAAAGCGGCCTCTATCAACAATACGCCCAGCAGACCGGCAACGTGATACGCCAGCAGCTTACGGACACGAAAGCAATTCTGAAGCAGGCACAGTCCGATGCGGCGAGTTCAGGTGAATGATGGCTTTGCCAGCCCTACTGAGAGCACTTGGCAGGGGTCTAGTCGGTGCCGCGGCCTGTTTCGTTGCACGCGCGATGTTCCACGGCATTGTCGAAGAGTATGTGCCACAGTTGGAGATTTCCTGGTCGATACTCACGCCGTGGGCATTTGTCGGATTTCTGATCGGGACGTTCGCCGGCGCTCTGAAGCTACAAGGCAAAGCTAAATTTGTTGCACTCGGAATTCCCACCGGGTTGGCTTTGGGGCTTGTAGGAGCTTACGTCTACGCCATCGTCAACACAAATGCGGCTGACCCCGTTTTTGCCGAGAAGTTCTTCGTCGGTGACCTCTACGTAGCACTCCCGGTTACGGTTCCTTCCGGCTTGCTCTTCTCGATGACGGCAGGCTGGTTCTGCGCCCAGTGGAAATG
Organism: Planctomycetota bacterium; assembly: GCA_016195405.1. Classification (GTDB taxonomy): domain Bacteria; phylum Planctomycetota; class Planctomycetia; order Gemmatales; family Gemmataceae; genus JACPZP01. Next base: position 13,059 of record JACPZP010000023.1, read on the forward strand.
TAAGAGACGCGCCTAAGGAAGAGACCTTCAAGAATCAGAGCCGCGCCCGTGAGGAAGCGAATCTCCCGCTTCCTAGTGGGCGAGGCTCTGATTATCTGTGTAGCGACAAGCGAATGTCACAGATAACTCAGCCACGCCGACCGCGAGCGCATTTTCACACCGGCGAACCAGTAGCAGAACGGAAACAAGGCCAGGACGACACCGATCCAGACGACGTAGATCACCCACAGGTCGTAGCCATTATCCGACGGCGACTGCGGTCTGGAGGTCATGTCGCCGCCGACTAGCCAGTCTATCCTTCCATAGCGGACTTGAGCGAAGGCGATCGCCAAGCCTTTAATCAGGTACCAGTGCAGGAGATAGAAGAACAACGGCACGCGGCCGAAAGTAACGAAGAATCGGCTTAAGGGACCGGGCTCGCGGTCAAACAGTGCCAGCGCCATCAACCCGGGGCCAAGCGTCATCAACAAGAAGACAAGCGACGGTGGATATTTTTGGGTGTTGACGAACGAGAACGCCGTGAAGACAAGGTCCTTTTGCTCGGACCAAGGTCCAGGAAGCGCGGGATTGGTGGAGATCTTATCGCCATAGACGTTGGAATAACGCAGGGCCAAGAACATGAGAGTCAGCCCCAGGCCCAGGGCGAACACCTGGCTCCGGCGCTGCGGCCGGTCGAGCAGCATTAGCGCGCCGAAGGCGTAGCCGGCGAACATCACACCGATCCAAGGAATTAGAGGATAGAAGGGATGAAAAACGGGACCAGGCGGCTGCTGAATTCCTTGCTCACGTAGAGTCCTCATCAGCTCGATGTGCAACGCTCCGTCGTCGGTCCAGATTACGATGTGCTCTCCGGTGTGGAGGATGCTCCACAGCCAATCCAACTTTCCCCACGACTCAGCCGGGACTCCATCAAAGTGGTTGTGAAACAGGATCATTCCAAGGCCGAGAACAGCGATAAACGAAAGCGGCAGATAGATGAGGGGCGCCATGATGATCATTCCCCATCCGATCGCCCAAATGACCTGGCCGAATGAGAATGCGTAGCCAACATCCAGAAACCAGCTGAAGCGAATCCAGGTCAACTCGAGAAAGATGAGCCAAATTCCCCGGCTGACAAGAAACCATGCAAGCTCGTTCTTGCTCCGGCCGCGCGCCCCATACAAGAAAGCTCCCGTTCCAGCGAGAAACACGAAGATCGGCGCGCAGAAATGACTAATCCACCGCGTGAGAAAGTATGCTTCGGTTGTTCTCGACAGATCGACGAGATCGAAGTGGGCGTTCGAAAAGTTCCCTTTCACGTGATCGAGCGCCATGATCACGATGACCAGACCGCGCACCAGATCGATGTTGTCCAGCCGGCTCCGGCCAGTTTGCTTGCCGATGTTTAGTGCATCACGTCCCTGATTGTATCGATCGGAGTTCATGAATTCGGCCATGACAGAAATCTCCCGCGGGCCTTGGGATAGACGGGCGCCTGCCGACGCTCATTCGGTGAAACACGATCAAAATGTCTGTTGTAGCCCACGGCGCGGAATTTTCATGACCGATTAGAAACCTCTCATCGCCCACGGGGTTGATAGAATGTGCCCAGCAAATCCTCACTTCTCAAGGGGCCGATCATGTTGCGTCCATTCGCTTTTTCGGGCGTCTTCCTGGGATTGCTGGCCATCGCTGGACTGAGTACGGCGGGTGGGAACAAAGCGCGCCATCCCCACTTGCACCATGCGCTTCACGAGCTTCGCGAAGCCCGCACCGAACTAAAGGAAGCCGCGCACGACTTTGGAGGCCATCGCGCCAAAGCGCTTGAGGCTACCGACGCCGCGATCGCGGAGATCGACCTTGCTCTCAAAGGCGCCGGCGACAACATCAAAGGTCAGGGAGCCAGGGAAAAGGATTTCTACAAGAAGTACAGCCATTATCCTCACATCCATCACGCCGTTCACGAGCTGAAAGAAGCGCGCACGGAACTCAAGGAAGCCGCCCACGATTTCGGGGGCCATCGCGAACGAGCTCTACGCGACGTCAATCGCGCCATCGAGCAGCTTGAATTAGCCATCAAATTCGCCAAGAAGAACTCGTAACGCGGCCGGATTTCATTTCATGAACGAAACATTCGTTTCACCACCTGGGTGTGTGTCAGTGAATGAACGCAAATCAATTCGCTTGAGCCGGGGGGTATGTGAGTAAAAAGCGTTTCGTCTACGCCTACCCGCGCCCGGCCGTGACTGCGGATGCGGTGATCGTAACTCGCGAGCCCAAGCCGCGTGTGCTGCTCATTCGCCGCAAGCACGCTCCTTTCGCCGGCAAATGGGCGCTGCCGGGCGGCTTCATGAACATGGATGAGACGCTGGAAGCGGCGGCGCGGCGTGAGCTTCTTGAGGAAACCGGCGTGCGCGCAGAAAAGCTTGAACAGCTTCAGGCCTTCGATGAGCCGGACCGCGATCCCAGAGATCGCATTATCACCGTCGCATTTTTAGGCCGCATTGACCCGGATGAAGTGACGCCAGAAGCCGCAGACGATGCCGCCGAGACGGCCTGGTTTCCGCTCGATCGCCTGCCGCCGCTGGCATTCGATCACAAATGGATCTTACGTTTGGCCCGCGAACGCCTGAAGGGTCAACGGACGCTGAAGCGTTCGCGCAAGCGCGCATAATCCTCGGGCGTGTCGAGGTCGAGCAGAATCTCAGGCGAAGGGTAGGGGACTTCGACCGTCTCTTCGGCGCAGAAGCGAAAATAGCTGTTAAGTCCTAGATTCGCAGCCATGGCGCGAATTCCACAAACGTGCCGCCAACTCACCAACGCCGGATGCCCGCGTCGGCCTTCGAAAGTCGGAATCCAGATCGAGCCCCGCTTCGCGCGCGTTGCTTCTAAAAGTGACGACACCACTCCACCATCGAGCAACGGATGATCCGCCGGGCAAAGCAGCAACGCATCGTCCGGTTCGGGAGCGTGCCGCTCCTCCAGCCAAGCCAACCCGTGCAGAACGGTCGCCCGCATGTCCGCGGTTTCGTCGGAAAGTGACAGTACGCTCGCCCCCGCGCCTTTTGCAATGAGCGCGAGGTCTTCGCCATGAGGACCAAGGACAACGAGGATCTCGGAAAGCTGAAGCGGCCGCATCGCGTCGAGCACGCGTTCTAAGACGGCGCGCTCGCCAAGGGGCAAGCTGAGCTTGGGCGTGCCCATGCGGACGCTCTTACCGGCGGCGGGAATCAACGCGAAGATGCGCATGTCGAGCTGCGAGCTGAATTCGAGCGTTCGCGCGCTGCGGGAATTGTTTTTCCCAAGTTGCGCACGGCGATCAGCTCGGCGACGATGCTGATGGCGATCTCGGGAACGGTTTGCGAGCCGATGGCGAAACCAAGGGGTGCATGCACGCGGTCGAGCGCCTCTTGCGAAATGCCGCGTGCCAAAAGATCCTCGTAAATCAGCCTGATCTTGCGCTTGCTGCCGATCATGCCGACGTAACCGGCGGGAGTCGTTGCCAGATGATAAAGCGCTTCTTCGTCGTGGGCATGGCCGCGGGTCACGATCAAAGCATAGACCGATGGCGTGACCTCAGGCGTCATTTCGCGAAGCCTCTGACCGATATCGCCCACTAGGAGACGCTTGGCGGACGGGAACCGCTCAACCGAGGCGAACGCATCGCGATCGTCGAGCGCCCAGATATCGAAATCGACCTCGGCTGCAAGCTTGGCGACAGCCTGACCGACGTGTCCGCCGCCGACGACGAACAGAGTGACGCGCGGAAACACGGGCAAATAGGCCACGCCGTGCCGCCAATAGGGCCGCGGACGCTCTGACAACGGCGCCAAGTTGTGACGGACTCCTTCGGGCGCCGGCAATGACGCGCGCTGGTCCACGATCGTGCCGGCGGCATCGAAAAGGTATCGGCTGCCCACGGGAGCACCCGCATCCGAGCCGATCACGACCGCTTCGGTGGCGCCCTGGCCCTGGCCCATTAGCTCGCGAAGCTTCTTGAAATATGCGGTCGACGGAACCCGTCCGTTGCCGGTGGAAGTAATCACGGGATCGGCCAGGATGGTCATGCGGCCGCCGCAGATTAGCCCGTCGTCCCAACCGTAATTGTCATCGAGATTGAAAGTGAACACGCCGGCCTGGTTAGGGCGATCGGCGGAGGAGCCATCGCCGTCAAGAGAACGCAAGGCCTGGCGTTTGACCTCGGCCTCCACGCAACCGCCGCCAAGCGTGCCGACTTGCGTGCCGTCGGGGAAAACGAGCATGGCGGCGCCGGCCTTTTGCGGCGTGGAGCCACGCGTCTCCACCACGGCGCAGTATACGCATGGCCTGCCGGAATCGATCGCAAGCTCCAATTTCGCCAAGAGTTCTCGCATTGAGTCATCTTAGCCAAATTCTTTTTTCATGCTTGCCGTTAGCTGGGGAATTTGTTGAAATAGCACAAATTAGGGAACGGTTTTCCATCCATTCCACTCAGGGAGGGACGAATATGTCCAGTCGGACCACATCTTCGACCGCTACCGGAACAATGCAACACGGCTCGATGCCGCAAGGCGCTATGACCCAAGGCGGAATGCACCAGATCCCGCACGATAAAATCGCGATGCGGGCCTACGACAAGTGGTGCAAGCGCGGCTGCCCCCAAGGGAGCCACATGCAAGATTGGTTCGAGGCCGAAAACGAGCTTCGCACCGAAATGTCGCGCACCGGACAAACCGCCACGGCGCGGCGCTAATCGTTCGAGGTGTAGCCGAACTCGTAGCGGAACTTGCAAAAGTTCCGAACCAGCCTGAATTCTTGCGAATTCAGCTACAGCATTCGTAGACTCGAAGCCTCCGTTCACACGGGGGCTTTTTTTCTTGCATTTACGTCAGCACGCGGCGACCATCGACTCTTGCGCCAGACTATTATCGGAAAGGAGCACGGTGTGCCCTCAGTTCGATCTTTTGTAGCAGTCTGCCTGCTTGGTCTACTCAGCATCGCCGTTCGCGCGGACGAGGGCATGTGGCTCTTCAATCAACCGCCGCGCGAATTGCTGAAGGATCGCTACGGCTTCGACTTGACCGACGCCTGGCTCGCCAAGGCGCAGCGCGCTTCGATTCGCTTCAACAACGGCGCCTCCGGCAGCTTCGTATCGCCGGACGGCCTCTGCGTCACCAATCACCACGTCGGCGCCGATTCCTTGCAAAAGCTCAGCACCAAGGAAAAGAACTTTTATCAGGATGGCTTCTACGCCAAGTCGCGCGACCAGGAACTCAAATGCCCGGATCTCGAATTGAACGTGCTCGATTCGATTGAAGAAGTGACCAAGGAGATCCAAGGCGCCGTCGAGGCGAGCATGTCGGCGCAGGAGGCCGACCTTGCCCGCCGGGCGATCATCGCCAAGCTCACCAAGGAATCGCTGGCGAAGACCGGCCTGCGCAGCGACGTGGTCACGCTCTATAACGGCGGCCAATACCACCTCTACCGCTACAAGAAATACACCGACGTTCGTCTGGTCATGGCTCCCGAGCACGCCATCGCATTTTTCGGCGGCGACACCGATAACTTCGAGTATCCACGATACGACCTCGACATCTGCTTTTTCCGAGTCTACGAAGACGGCAAGCCCGCCAAGACGCCGAATTACTTTGCCTGGAGCAAGACCGGACCCGCGGAGGGCGACCTCGTGTTCGTCTCGGGCCATCCGGGGACCACGAATCGCCTGGAGACGTTCGAGCTGCTCCGCCATCGCCGCGACTTCGTGCTGCCTTATACGCTGCGCCTTCTGCGACATCGCGAGGCCTTGTTGCGTCAATTCGCGGAGAAAGGTCCAACGCAGCAACGTCTGGCGGAAGAGGACCTCTACTCCGTCGCCAACTCACGTAAAGCTCTCACGGGGCAATATCAAGGCTTGCTCGATCCAGCCATCTTGAAAACCAAGCAGAGCATGGAAGCGCCGCTTCGTGCCACATGGGAAAGGACTGGCAAAGACCTGGGCGGCAAAACTAATCCGTGGGATCGCATTTCCGCCAGCCTCGAGAACCGCGCGCGCTATGAAACTCTCTATTATCTGCTGGAACGCGGCGATGCTTTCGATAGCCGGCTATTTCGCATCGCCCGCACTTTAGTTCGCGCCGCGGACGAGCTTCCCAAGGACGACGGCAAACGCCTGCCCGAATTCAAGAGCGCCGGCCTGGAATCGCTGAAGTTCCAGTTGTTCTCGCCGGCGCCCCTCTCGCGCGAACTGGAGAGAATGAAGCTGGCCGGCTCTCTCTCCTTGGTCGCGGAAGTTCTGTCCGCCGAGGAGCCAAGAGTTCTGAAGGCTCTAGCGGGTGCGTCACCGGCCAAACGAGCTGCGGCACTCGTCGATGGCAGCAAGCTTAACGACGTCTCTGAGCGGCGCCGGCTTTTTGACGGCGGCAAGAAAGCGATCGATGAATCGACCGATCCTATGATTGTTCTTGCCCGGCTAGTAGACGCCGACGCCCGCGCGGTGCGCGAAAAATGGGACCAGGACCAGGAAGTCTCCAAGCAGGCGTTCGCCGACATCACCCGCCTGATGTTCGCCCAAAAGGGCAACGACGTGCCGCCCGACGCCACCTTCACGCTGCGGCTCGCTTACGGCGTCGTCAAAGGCTACGAGGAAGACGGCCGCAAATTGCCGTTCACGACCACGCTGGGCGGCGCCTTCGAGCGGGCCGAAGAGCTGAACAATCGCGAGCCCTTCAATATGCCGAAACGCTGGCTAGACGGCAGGAGCAAGCTCGATTTGAAGACGCCGTTCAACTTCGTGTCGACGGCCGACACCATCGGCGGCAATTCGGGCAGCCCGGTGCTCAACCGTCAGGGCGAGTTGGTCGGCATCAACTTCGACCGCAACCGTCACGGCCTGGTGCGGAACTTCGTCTACACCGAGGAACAGGCCCGGCACGTATCCGTGCATTCCCGCGCGGTGCTGGAGGCTTTGCGCTCCCTATATGACGCAAACGAATTGATTCTGGAGTTGACGGGCAAGTAGAGCGTGCGATGCCGCGAGATCACCTGCATATGCGTAAGCCGCCGCCTTTAAGTAGCGATTCCACTTCCGCGGGCGTGATCCACGCGAAGTCGCCCGGAATGGTGTGTTTGATGGCACTGGCCGCCACGCCCCAGTCAAGGCCCTTCTGAGGATCGCCGTCCAAGAGACCGTGAATCAGGCCGGCAGCGAAGGAATCACCGGCGCCGAGGCGATCGACGATTTCCACTTCAAACGTGTTGGTCCGAAGCACCTTCCCTTGGTGAAATAAGATCGCGGTCCACGCGTTCTTCCAGACCAGCGGGTTTTCGCGCAAGGTGATGGCGACCGTTTTTACCGGAAACGCGCCCGCCAAGGTCTTGGCGACTTCTTCGAAGCTTTTGCCTGTGATGCCGAAGACGCGCTCGGCATCCTCTTCCGTTGTGATCAGCACGTCGCAGAGCGGCATAAAGGTGCGCATCCACTTGCCTGCTTCCGCGGCCGACCAGAGCTTGGCCCGGTAATTGAGATCGATGCTGATTTGCAGACCCGCGGCGCGAGCCGCCGTCAAAGCTTCGCGCGTTGTCTCGGCGGCGGTGGCGCTAAGGGCCGGGGTGATGCCGGTGACATGAAACCAGCGCGCGCCTGAACAAACTTGCGACCAAGGAATCATGCCAGGCGCGATCGCGGCAATTGCGGCGCCTTTGCGATCGTAAAGGACGCTGCTGGCTCGGGGCGCCGCGCCGAATTCGAGGAAATAAAGGCCGACGCGATCCGAATCCGTCCACAAGACGTGTTGGGCATCGACGCCCGCGTCCCGCGCGCGATTGGCGATAAGCCGGCCCAGTGGATTGTCCGTAAGGCGCGAAACCCAAGCCGTCCTGCGTCCCAGCCTGGCCAGCGCGACCGCCGTGTTCAACTCGGCGCCGCCGATGAAGAGGTCCAGGATGGTCGTCTGCTCCAGCCTCCGGAAATTGGGCGGGCTGAGGCGAACCATGGCTTCGCCGAAGGTGATGACGTCGTGGGGCATACTACTTCACCAAAACCACAAAGTCCGTCAACACCGCGCCCTTCTCCTGGTTGGTTCCTTCCAGGGCAATGCCGACCGTGAGAGACTTGCCTCCATAGTATCGAGCGGCGCGGTCGGGGATGCCAAAGCCGCGCTCGATATGGCCGCTGCCCGCCAATACCACCATGCGGCGTAAGTTGCGTTCCTTCAAGAAGTCCGCGGCCGAGCGGGCCATGTAATCGTCCCACACCGCCATAATCTGGTAGCCGCGTTCCTTCTGCTCTTCGGTCGCCTTGGCATTACCGTGCATCTTGGCGAGACGCTCGTACCAGTGATCGCGATGTTCCTTGACGTGGATGTCAATGGGACCCAATTCCGACCGCTCTTCTTCCTTCAGCTTTTCAATAGCTACTTGACGGATGCGCCCGGTCAGTTCTTTGCGGGCGTTGAGGGCAGCCATCGGAATGTCGTTGCGGCGGCAGAATTCAATGATGGGCCGGTAAAGCGACCAGTCATAGCCCCAGCGCGCTTGATATTCGCTTTCCTTCAAGAATTCATCTTCCTTGTTTTCGTTCTTGCCGTAGCGGTCAAGCGCTTTTTGGAAGGGACGCTGGAACATTTCCATGCCGACGCCGAGCCGATCGTCCTGCGCGTAGAGGCCTTTGATGATTTGCAGTTGCGCGCGGTGATGCGGCTCGCTGTCGTGGGTTTCGCCGACGCACACGAAGTCGGCCTCAAGGAGCTTGTCGATCATGACGCCGAAGGGAATGATTTCCTTGGTCTTGGCGTCAAGCACCTGCACGTTGAGCGGCCCTTCGGCGCGGTCGCGGAGCTTGGAGAGAGCTGCGGCGTTGGCGGCATCGTAGACGAAGAGCCGCGGCCCACGCACAACGATGTCAAAGACGCGTCCTGTGTCCTGCTGCAGCGATTTGATTGCCTGACCCAGAGCCCCGGCATGGTCGGTGTCCTTACACGCATAAATGGTCGTAGTTCCTTCAGGACTCGTCACCGTGCGGTCGCCGCGATAGCCCTGAGCGAGCTTGAGCGAATCATCGCGCGTTTTCGGGTTTTTGGCGAGTTGTTGAAAAAGTGCGAAAGCGCCCTGCGATTCACCCTTGCCCAAGTTGATGCTGGGCACGCTCGCGAGATTGAGAATCGGCCCGGTGGTGCGCGGCGGAAAGCGATAAGCGCCGTTGACGCTCGCCCAGCCGCCCTTGTCCTTGAGCGACTTGACGTAACGGGCGCCTTGGGCGTAGAGAAACGCGTTCTGAAAATTCTTGGCCTTTTCCAAGGGCACGTCGAGCATGGCCGCCGCTTTGGGCTGTTCTTTCTTCAGAACCTCGATCATGGTGAACGTCGCGTCGCCTTCGATCAAGGCCGCGAGGGCCAGATCGGCGTCTCCCTTGTAATGTTCTTTGTCCAGGGCGGCTTTGAGCTTGGTCAGGTCGAAGTGCTGGTCTTGCATGGCGTGCACCATCTCGTGAATCAGCACGCCCTTCTGGTAGTTGTCGGCCAGATCGTCGTAGAGAAAGAGGGTCTTGCTTTTCGGATCGTAGTAGCCCTGCCTCTCCTTGGGATTGCCGGCCTCGCGCGGAATGATCTTCGCTTGCACCGGCGCCTTGAATTGCAAGCCGCGGACGGCGGCGATCTCCTTTTCCAGATCGCGAAGCTTGGCGTCGAGCTTTTCTTGCGGTGTTTGGCCGAGGAGTGATGATGTGAGCGCGAAGCCAAGGAGGACAGAGATTCCCCCTAGGCGAATCGTGATCGGTTTGGACATGGGGATTACTCGGAGAGTTATTTGTTTTCAGCGGACACGTTGTGGCGGCAAGTTTTCAACTTGCCCGTCCGACCGGTCGAATCGGCAAGTTGGAAACTTGCCGCCACAGCCGGTCTTAAGTCGTTCCCGCGTTCTTCTCTTTCGCCGCCGCGTTTTGGTGTGCTGCTTCGGCGATTGGGCCCAGGATATGGACGAGATGGCCGAGTTGGCCCATGCGCATGCCGTAGCGGTCGAGGAACTCTTGCAGGGCGAAGTCGGAGTCGTAGCCCTCCTCGCCTTCGCGGGTGACTTCCTCCGCCATGCCGGCCAGCATGTGGACGTATATGCGCTCCAGGATCGGGTAGGCCTCTTGGCAGTTCTGCGGAAGCTGCGGCAAGTCCTTTTCCCAGCGGCCCAGAATGTTGCGCCAGCGCGCCGTCGCGTCCGCCGCCATGGCTCGGGCATGGGCGAGTTGCTGGTTCTGAACTTCCAGTATTTGCGTGTAATACTCGCGCTGCATGTCGCGAATCTGCCGCAAGAGCTCCGTCGGCGATTCCGGAGTGGGCGGAGCGAGGGGCGGCGGGGCGGTTTGGGCGGTCATGTCGAATTGAAACTGCATCGTAGCCTCGGCGGGATGATTACTGTAGGTCCGGCGAGCCGAGCCGGACCAATTCGTCGCGTGCCCGGCTCCTGTGCCGCTCGGCTCGCGGCACCTACTTTAGGATACCTCAAATTACGGCGCCGTCCACCACGACCGCGCCTTTGGGAATCACCACAATCCCATCGCGTATCACGAAGTTCTTTCCCTCTCCGTCCTTGACATGGTCCTGATTGACGATCCGGCAATTTGCGCCAATGCGGCTATCCTTATCGACGATGGCGTTGTCGATCACCGTGCCGTCGCCGATGCCGAAGCTGGGCAAGCCGCTGCGGTGGTTCTCCTCGAGTTCCTCCGGCGCCACGTACCGGTCGGCGCCAATGATGACGCTGTTTTTCAGCGTGACGTTGCAGCCGATTTGCGTGCGGATGCCGACCACGCAGCGCGTGATGGTGGTGCCGGCGCCAATGACGCAGCCGTCGGAAACTAGGCAATGGTCGAGCCGGGCGGCGTTGATGCGCGACGCGGGCAAGTAGCGCATGCGCGTGTAGATGACGCCTTCGAGCGCGTGGAAGTCGAAGGGCGGATTGTCGGCGGTGAGGGCGAGATTGGCCTCGTGATACGACTTGATCGTGCCGACGTCCTCCCAATAGCCGTCAAACACATGCGCCTGCACGCGATGGCTGTGGATGCTGCGCGGGAAGATTTCTTTGCCGAAGTCGGTGGCTAAGGGCGGCTGGTTGAGCAGATGAAAAAGCGCATCGCGCGTGAACAGGTAGATCCCCATGCTGGCGAGGTAGTGCCGGCCGTTCGCGTGGATGCCGCGCTGATTTAGGAACGCATCCGGCATCGCCAGGGGCTTGAGCTGCTCGGGCGTTTGCGGCTTTTCGACGAAGCCAACGACGCGGCCGGAGTCGTCGAGGCGGGTGATGCCGAAGTGGGCGGCGCTTTCGGCCGTCACCGGCAAGACCGCAATAGTCACGTCCGCCTTGTTCTGGCGATGCGTTTTGAGTAAGTGGCTGAAATCCATGCGGTAAAGCTGGTCGCCGGAGAGAATCAGCACGTCCTGGCAACGGTCCTCATGCACGTAGCGGATGTTCTGGCGGACGGCGTCGGCGGTCCCTTGATACCAGTCGGAGCCTTCGTTGGTCTGCTGGGCGGCCAGCACCTCGACGAAACCGCGGCTAAACGGATCGAACTTGTACGTGTTGCCGATATGCCGGTGCAAGCTGACCGACAGGAATTGGGTCAAAACGAAGATGCGGTTGCAGCCGCTGTTGATGCAGTTGCTGATCGGGATGTCGATGAGCCGATACTTGCCCGCGATAGGGACAGCCGGCTTGCTGCGCAGCATGGTCAAGGGATAAAGCCGCGTGCCGCGACCGCCGCCGAGGATTAAGCTCAATACTTCTTGCAGCATGAATGGGCCCCGCCGTAGGTCCGGCGAGCCGAGCCGGACCCATTCGCCAACTCGCCGTTTCTACCTCAAACATGCTAATGGATGTACGCGTGGGAGAAAACGAAAATCGCGGTTATCCTTGGAGGAAGCGTCCCTCGCGCCTAGCAGGACATTGCTTCATAGGCCGCTGAAACCATTTTCTGGACCTAAAGCCTTTTAGCCGTGAGATTTAGCGAAATAGTTTCAACGTGGCGCTGGGACAGCTACCATCCGGCACAGTGCTGAAACCATCGGGCATATCGTTGAAACCATCAGGCATATCGTTGAAACCATCGGGCGTATCGCTGAAGGAATCGGGTATGTCGGCGAAGTGCCCGGAGGCGCTATCATGCGACACTGCCAACGCTTGAAGCAAGCGGCTACTGTACCGCAGTCGAAGCCCAAAAATGGTCCTGACACCTTTTTTAACCTTGACGGGAATATAAGGGCCCCACGCTCCGGGCGTACTGAGCGTAGAAATACTCCAGTTGCTCCTCAACCGAGCGGCTGCCGGCGAACTGATGGCTGGGAAGAAAAACGGGCTCGATGCCGCGGTCCATGAGCCGTTGGGCCACCTCGCAGCGAAGCATGTTCATGAGCATGGCGCCGCCAACCGTGCTGAATGGGCCGGTCTTGTTCTTGCAACCCTCGATGGCCAGAATCGAATCGCCAACCGGCGCGCCGTTGTCGAGGAGGACATCAACCACGTCGTTGAGCTTTTTGCCGGACGGGTGCGCGGGCTTGGCCGCCTCGCAGTGTTGGGCGCTGACAACGCCGATGACCTTGAGCGCGCGTTTGCGAGCGCCTTCCGCCATCTCGACGATGACTTCACGGATGCCGCTCGTGGAGATGACGATCATCACGTCGTGGGGGCCAAAGGCAAAGTTACGCAGAATCTGTTCGGCATAGCCGAGCGTTTTCTCCAAGTGCAAGCTTTGCCGGAGGCCGTTGGGCCCTACGATCGCGTTGTGGTACGTTAGTCCCAACTCAACGATGGTGTGCCAACCGACGAAACAGCCCTGGCGCGGCGTCATTTCCTCGCAGAGCATACGCGAATGGCCGCAGCCGAAGAGGTGAACGAGGCCGTCACGGGCGATGGCCTCGGTGCAAAGCGCGGCGGCGCGATCGAGGGCGTCACGCTGATTGTCTAGGAGACACTGAAGGCGACTCATCGCCTCTTGGTGATATCGCGACGCGGCGGTAAGGGACGAGGTTGGCATAGCTAAAATCGCATAAGATGACGGAATCCCCGCTTGCGGGTTAGCGAGACCTTTTTCTATTACGACGCACGAACGGATTCCGCGTGCGCGAAACGCAAGCGGTGTTTGATGAAAACTTAGGAATTCCGTGTCATGTTGGAAGATTTCCTGAACCACGAAGTCGTGCTCGATCTGCGCAGCCCCTACGTTTGCCTTGGAAAGCTGGCGGCGATCCACGAGGTTTACTTCGAGCTGCGCGACGCCGATCTTCACGATTTGCGCGACAGCAAAACCTCACGCGAGGATTACGTGGCGGCGGCACAGGCGACGGGGATCAAGCGCAATCGCGAGCGCGTCTTGGTTCGTCGTGATGAGGTCGTCGCAATCGCGAAGCTCGCCGAAGTTGTAGACCAATAAGGTGCCAGAGACTCCACGGCACCCCACAGATTCGCTCCGCTCATTTGTGGGCTTGGGTCCATGCCTCTTTGAAGAACCTCACCCAATTGCCGTGCATGATGCCTTCGATGTCGACGTCTTTGTAGCCGCGGCCACGGAGCATGTTGGGTAAGCGCTGCAAATCGGCGATGGTGTCCATGTCGCAGGGCGACTGTTCCTTGCCGAAGCCGCCGTCGAGGTCGGTGCCGATGGCGACATGGCGGGCGTTGCCGGCCAGCGCACAGACTCGGTCGATGTGATCGAGCATTCGTTCCAGCTTCACCATTTCCGGGCGTGATTGTCCGCGTATCCAATCCGGGTGAAGCATCCAACTATCGAGAGCGATGCCGATGACGGCGCCGCGTGTAATGAGGCGCTTGGTTTGATCGTCGGTTAGTTGCCGCTGATTGGGGACGAGAGTGCGGTTGTTGTGATGGCTGGCCAAGACTGGTCCGCCATAAAGGTCGAGCGCCTCGTCGAAGCACTGATCGGAAAGATGGGTGACGTCGAGAATCATGCCGACGCGTTCCATCTCCTTAAGGAGCGGCGTGCCGGGTGGGAAGAGGCCGCCTTCGGTTCCGGTGCCGTGAGCGTACGGGCTGACGCCGTAGTGGGCCGGGCCGATGATGCGCAGGCCGGCCTGAAACCATTCTTCGACCTGGTCGGGCCGCAAGACCGAATCGGCCCCTTCCATGCTGAGGATGAAGCCGAGCGGCAAGGTCGCGGAGTTCTCGTTGGCTTTCCAGGCCTTGACGTGAGCATCAAGCGTGGGCGCATCCTTGATGAAGCGCAGCAAGCCCTCTTGCTCCAGGCCGCGATAATAGCCGAGCTGGCCCAGGGCGGCGCCGTAGGCCGCGGGCATGGATGAATAGCGCTGGATGGCCGGCATGGCGCCGATGCGATGTAGCCGCGGAAGAAGGGTGGCGATGAAGATCACCACCTTGCCGCGGCGCAATTCGGGGAAGGCGACGGTGTTAGAGCCGCGGCCTTTGTCGGTCATGCCCGCGTCGTTCTCGATCTGGCGAATCTTCTCGACCGGCAAACGCAGGTCGCGATTCCAGTCGATGGCGTTCCAGGCGAGGTCGAGATGCGCGTCGAAGATGATCATAAGTGAGTCCTTAGTTGGGCTTTTTACGGCGGCATGCGTATCAGAATCGCCACCACGATGATGATCGCGGTCGAAACCAACAACGGCACGGCCACCAGGCGACTTAGTTGCAACGGCGTGGTGGCGGTCAGCTTTGCCGTCATGAGATTGACTGCGGACACCGGCGACATGGTGCGTCCCGCGGCGGCGGCAAGCGAAACCACCGCGCCCGTATGGGTCGGATCAATCCCAAGGTCCAACGATGGCTTCGCAAAGAAGAGGAATAAACTCTGCGTCGCCGCCATGCCCGATCCCGAGAGCCAGGCGAAACCGAGGGCAACGCTTCCTGCCGCCGCGAGGAAGAGCGCCGGATCGCCCGCCACCCAGCCGCCGGGACCCTTCGCCAGCTCGAGCAGCTTGATGCCTTCACCGAAGCACGAAGCCGTCACAATCAGCGAGATGACGTTGGCGTAGCCATAGCCGGCGCCTTCGAAGAAAGCGGCGGCGATGCCGAGACCCTTGCGCCAGACCACCAGCCCGGCCACGGCGGAGCCGATCAACATCGCCGAGCCGATCAGCCGGCTGTCGAAAAGGCCGTCGTCGGCTCGCGCGTCGCTGACTAGCCAATGGCGCTCCACATGGACGATGCGGAACAAAGGCGAAGTCAAATAAAGAATCACCAGCGGAATCAAGGGAATCATTGCTTTGACGATATTCACGCGGAATTCATCCGGAGTGGTCGTTGCCGGCGCTCCCGCGGCGTCATATTGTTCCCTGCGCCAGGTCATGATCCAAAACAGTCCTGTTGCCGCCGCAAAGCCAATGAGATTCAAAGGAAGAATGCGGCGCACGCAGCGGTCGGTCCCAAAGTTCTCCTGCATTAAGTTCGGCTGTTTCTGGTCGCCGTTTTCATTCGCAAGCCCAGCCACCGCTTTCTTGCTTTCGGTGACGACGGTTCTCAGCTCCGGGGCGCCGGGGTTGAACAACTCGCCGCCGATGGAGCTGCCAAGCAGGATGGCGGCCCCGATCGTCGGCGACGAAATTCGGGCGGCGACGAGCAGCGGAATCACCACAGGCCCGATAGTGACCGCCGTGCTGGTCTGACTGACGATCGGCATGTTCACGAGGAAGCCGACCAGCACCGTGCCTGGAATCAACAGCGCCCGTACTTTCTTCAGCGGATTCACCAGGAGCCGCACCAAATGTTCGTCGCAGCCGGTGTGGCGGATTACATAGGCGAATCCCAAGGCGGTGCAAATGGGGACGACGAACTTCTCATCCACCAGAGTGAGAAAGAACTTCTCGACAATCAAATTCATCTTGCCGGCCAACGCTCCGAGGCCAAGACCGGCAAGAAGAAGGACGAGGCGGACCTCAACCTGGCGGTAAACCGCGTAAACGGCAAGGCCGATCACCAGGCAGCCAACGAGCGCCATCATTTCTTCGGCTGCGTCGTTAGCGGGAAGTCGTCCGTCCGAAACGGCGTCATGGGGATGCCTTGGGTGCTGAAGACGTTGCAGATCGGATGCTGGGCCCAGCCGTAGCGGACGGCCGCGGGCTCGGATACTTGCTCGCTCCAGACCGTGATGTGCTCCTTGTCCAACTTCGCCTTCGCAGCGAAGAACTTGCCGTCCTTGCCGGCAATGGTGAAGCCCTGAACCTCGGCTTTAGAGCCGGCTTGCAATCCGTCCGGAACGCGCCAGGCGAATCCAAGGCTTTTTCCATCCTTGTTCGTGCGCTCGGCTGTGGGAACGAGCTCCTGGGAAACGATGTCCTTGCATGAAATCATGAGGTGCGCCTTGCCTTCGGCAAACTTGGCGGAGACAAGATCGGGCGCCTTGGCAGTATCGTTTTTAGCGCCATAGGTGCCAACAAGCGCCAACCACGCCAGGCGCTGGCCGACGGGTTTCTTCGGCGTCGGATGAACGTCGTATTCGCTGCCCAAGTCCGTGATGACGGCCATGCCGGTGTGCGGGACCTTATGGGCGGTTTGACGCTGAGATTCACGCAATTCCGCCCAAGTGCTGTCACTCGGCTCGTTCTTCACCGGGAAGAACGGGGCAAGCTGTACGAAGTAGAACGGCATGTCGGGCTTCTTCCAATCGTCGCGCCAATTTTGAATCATCCCAGGGAAAAGCCGGCCATAGGCGTGGGCGGCGCCGGCATTGGATTCGCCCTGATACCAAATCGTCCCCTTGACTGCGAAAGGCAGAAGCGGTGCGATCATGCCGTTGTAAAGGACGGAAGGATCGTTGGGATTGAGTTTCTTCTTGGTCTCGAGCGCGGCTTGATGAGCTTCGATCATGCGGACATAATCGGACCCGAGGTCTTTCAAGGCCGCCCGGCTGGTCCAGGCTTCCGCGCGGGTGCCGCCCCAGGATGTATGAATCAGGCCGACCGGAACTTTCAGCTTGTCCTCCAGCTCGCGACCGAAGAAGTAAGCAACCGCTGAGAAGCCTGGGACCGTGCTCGGGTCGGATTCTTTCCAGGACCCTTCGACGTCGGCGATCGGCTTTTCTTGTGGGTTCTTCTTCACGGTGAACATCCGCAGCTTCGCGTTGTGCGGGGCCGACTTGGCGTCGTCGAGGTCCGGGCTGCGGCATGCCTGCACCGTCCATTCCATATTCGATTGGCCGCTGCAAACCCAAACTTCGCCGACCAAAATGTTCTTGATCGTGACGGTGTTGGCGCCCTGGATGGTCATGTCAAAAGGCCCGCCGGCCTTGAGCGGCGCGAGCTGAACGAGCCATTTGCCGTCCTTGTCCGTGGTGGTGGAAACGTCTTGGTTCTGAATTCTGACGGTGACTTTTTCATCGGGATCGGCCGTGCCCCAAACGGGGACCTTGGTTCCCTGTTGCAGGACCGCGTTGTCCGAGAAAAGAGCGTGCGGCTTGACCGCGGCGTAAACGTGGGTGGGCGCTGCATGGAGCGCAAGCAAACCAAGCAGCGTGACTAAGAGAGGAGAGTACCTGCGCACCTTAAGTCTCCTTGTTGCAAAACCCTGGCGAGATCGATTCGCCTGAGTTTCGCATATTGGAGCAAGGTTGCAAGCGAAAAGAAGGACATCTGCCGTCTGGGCAAAAGCCCACGGTTGCCCCTTTGGCTGCGTCCGCGAAGCTCGCTCGGCGGTTTCGCGCGTCGCGGCCGTTTTCGCGCTGGCATCGCGCCGTTTCGTCGCGTATCATCGCTCGTGACTATCCCGCGGAGGCTCTGCGTGCGTACCGCCGTCCTGCTTGCCCTGTTGATCGTTTTCGAGTGCCCGCGGTTGGCGCCCGCGCAAGCTCTTCCGGGAACCAAGCCGCTCGAACTCAAAGGCGACCTAGCCCGCGTCATGCTCGACGGCATTGACAAATACTTGACCCGGGTCACTCAGGAGGCGGCAGTAAAGCGCAAGGAGTATTGGAAGCCGGACTATTCAACCCCGGCTGCCTACCACAAGTCAGTTGAGTCAAATCGCGACCGGCTAGCCAGGATTCTCGGCGTCGTCGACAAACGGGTTGGCGCGACTGCCCTGGAACTCGTGGGCACCCTCGAGCGCGGCTCGCTCGTCGCGGAAACAAAAGCCTACAAGGTCTACGCGGTTCGCTGGCCGGTGTTGCCGGGCGTTCATGGGGAGGGCCTGCTCCTGGTTCCTACCGGGCAAATTCAGGCCAACGTGATCGTCATTCCAGACGCCGATCAAACGCCGGAAGCCTATGCGGGTCTGGTTGCGGAATCTTCGGAGCTGGGTTATTACGGCCGCCAGCTCGCGCAGCACGGCGTGCGTGTTCTGATCATGACGGTAGTGAATCGCGCGGATGATTGGTCCGGCAATCCCGCCAGCAAGCGCTTCACGAACCAGACCCATCGCGAGTTCGTGTATCGCATGGCTTATGAGATGGGCCGGCACGTCATCGGCTACGAGATCCAGAGGATCCTAGCGGCGGTTGACCTCTTCGCGCAGGGAGAGAAGCATGCTCCTGTCGGAGTATTTGGCTATGGGGAGGGCGGAATGCTCGCCCTTTACGCCGCCGCGCTGGACACGCGCATTCAAAGCACGGTGGTGAGCGGCTGCTTCGGGCCGCGCTCGGAACTTTGGAAGGAACCGATCTACCGAAATGTCTGGGGACGCCTCAAACACTTCGACGACGGCGAGTTGCTTCGGCTCATCACGCCCCGATCCTTGATCGTGGAACACTCGAATTGGCCTGCCGCCAATGCGCCGCCGGCCCGGCCTGGCCGCGCCGGCGCTGCGCCGGGAACGCTGGCGACGCCGGAATTTGGCAGCGTCGCCAACCTGATCGATGGCGTGATGCAAACGATGCCCGACAAGAATGCCTTCCCGCGCCTCGGCATCTCGCTCCAATTCGGCGCCTGGAATCAGCCCGGTAAAGAGAGTTATCGCGGCCCAGGCAGCTCCAAGGCGGTGACGCTTCTCGCGGAAGCGCTTCACACAAAGTTCCAAGACGACAAAGCGCTTCTTGAATGGACGCAAAAGCCGAATCTCCCTGATCCGGCGCCGCGGCAGAAGAGCCAATTCGACGAACTCGTCGATTTCACGCAGAAGCTGCTGCCGGCGTCGGTCCAGAAGCGCCAGGATTTCTTCTGGTCAAAGCTCGACACGTCCTCGCTGGAGAAGTTCCAGAAATCGCAGGAGCCTCTGCGCGACTATTTCCACCGCGAGATCATCGGCAAGCTGCCCGAGCCGAGCGTGCCTCTCAATCCGCGGACGCGGCTCATCTACGACACGCCCAAGTGGAAAGGCTACGAGGTGGTGTTGGATGTCTACGAGGACGTGATCAGCTACGGAATTCTACTAGTGCCCAACGACATCAAGCCAGGCGAGAAGCGGCCCTGCGTCGTCTGCCAGCACGGACTCGAAGGCCGGCCCACCGACGTCGTCAATCCCAAGGAAACGACCAAGTATTACAACAGCTTCGGCGCCAAGCTGGCCGACCTGGGTTTTGTCGTGTTCGCGCCGCAGAACCCGTACATCTTCGGCAACGATTTCCGGCAAGTGGTGCGCAAGGCAAATCCGCTCGAACTCACGCTCTACGCGTTCATCTATCGTCAGCACCAGCGCATCCTCGAGTTCCTGGGCACGCTCCCCTTCGTGGATTCAAGCCGCATCGCCTATTACGGGCTCTCTTACGGCGGCAAGGTGGCCATGCGGATTCCGGCCTTGCTGATGGGCTATTGCCTGTCGATCTGCTCGGGCGACTTCAATGAATGGATCTGGAAGAACATCACGCTCGACTGGGTAAACAGCTACATGTTCACGATCGAGTACGAGATGTACGAGTTCGATCTGGGCAACACCTTCAACTACGCGGAGATGGCCGCCTTGATTGCCCCCAGGCCCTTCATGGTGGAGAGGGGCCATAACGACGGGGTGGGCCTCGATGAATACGTCGCCTTCGAGTACGCCAAGGTCCGCCGCCTCTACGCCAAGCTCGGCATTCCCGAACGCACCGAGATCGAGTTCTTCCAGGGCGGCCACGAGATCAACCTGCGCGGCACCTTGGCGTTCCTGCGGCGGCATTTGAACTGGCCGGCGAAGTGACTGAGAGCCCCACCTGCCCGCCATCACCGCCACGCAGTTTGGCGGTGAGCTCGTCGACATAAGCCGTTCTGGATAAAATCCTTATGGCCGATTTTTTGTCAGGGACTCACAGGTCCAAACTCATATACCCATGAGGCTGTAGCTCACGGTTTTTGGCGGATTCCGTCCGATGACCGAACGACGGACATAGCAATCGCGCCTTC
This sequence comes from Planctomycetota bacterium, assembly GCA_016195405.1. Taxonomy (GTDB): domain Bacteria; phylum Planctomycetota; class Planctomycetia; order Gemmatales; family Gemmataceae; genus JACPZP01. The sequence continues at coordinate 33,278 of JACPZP010000023.1, forward strand.
CAAAATGGTATAATTGAAGAGTGAAAGAGGCCGACCACCCGCTGGTCCTGCCGCGGCGTGTCTCACCCTTACCAAATGCGTTGCGTCGCCACCTCCCCAAACCCCTCTCGACGAATCCTTTGCTGAAAATCGAAGTATTGGAAGGCGACCACAATTCCCCAAGTAATCCGTCGCCACGCGCCTTACTTGACCCAAGTAAAACTCAGCGCGCGTGATGCTCGGGGCCGCCAGACAAAGACCCCCATTGCAGTGACGCGCGCCACCGCTCCTTTGCGGCTTGACCAAGTCTTGAATTCAGGATGCCGGAGAAATCTGCGGACATAGGGTGCGACTTCGAGTTGACGCACATCCAAGTACACGATGCTATATTGGTCGCTGCACAGGCTCTTCTTGAAAAAGTCGCGATCGCGGCTGAAGAACGATGGGCGTCGAAGCGTGCGCAGCAAGACGACGATCTGATCGTCTTGCATTCCTTTACGTCCGACATCGTCACCAATCTGGCAGATTCGACCGCGAGACGAGAGCAGTTTCGTCCGCTGGCTTTCCAAGACGTTTTCGTCAAGCACGATCACGCCGAAGCCGGCCTTTCCATATACTCTTGCGCGTGTTCGACGATGACTCGTCCAGCAAAGCGAACTGCCTCAGCAATCGCCGCTCGAGTGATGCTGCCGTGGCATTCCTTGATGATTTCGTCCCAGTTCATGTTTAGAGCGACCAATTCCAAAACATCCGCAACGAGAATGCGTGTTCCGCGAAACGTCAGCTGGCCATGGCATATTTTCGGATCGGCGCACAAGAAACGTCCGATGGACTTCTTTCTCATAGTTCCTCCACGCTGTGACCCCCCTCCAATCTCCGTGGCAAGCTACATTCTACGCTAATCCGGAGCCCCCGCGAAATCCAACTCATCGACGAATTCGCCCAAGAGGTGGTGGCGTATCCGGTCCTTGACGCCGTCGTCCAAGTTGGCGAAGAACCAATCGCGGCCGCGGTTGCCGATGAGCACGTCGCGCGCGCCGTCGTCGAATACCGTGGCGCCTGGGCCGACTTTGAGGACGACGTTGCTGTTGGAGCGTGGCCCGTTGCCGTCGCCGCGCAGGTTGGCGACGCGCGTCTCGTAATCGCGGGCTGAAGTCCATTCCGATCGGAAGGCTTGAACCGATTAATGGGGGGGACGGGAGGTTAGGTTAGCAGCACGGTGAAGCCTGCTTGGGTGAAATCTCCATCGGTGGCGAGAGCTTCCGTCAGTCCTGCCTCTTTCATGGCAACGAATGAGATGCAATCGGTGAGCGACCAATCCTTGTCCGGCCGCCGGCGGTACAGGCCGAGTCCGCGCTCCAGGTCATCTTGGGTTGGTGGTAAAATCCTCACCCTAGAGTTCTTGCGCAGATCCTCCTCTAGCGACAGAAAGAGGGGCCGGTTGGGGGTCTTGGCAAGGTGGTTCGCCAATTCGAGAAGGATCCAAGCCGTGGTCAGGAAAGCTCCGTCAAATGCCGCCGTGAATTCCACAGCGCGGGCATGATATTCATCTTTGCCGTTTAGAAGAGCAATGTAATAGCCGGTGTCCGCGAAGACGGTTCTCATTTCTTCGGGGTCCCGTAAAGGTAATGGTCATGGTTGCGTGCGGCGTCGGTGGGTAAGTCGACGGCCATGCCAGCGTATTTCAGCAACATCTTTCCTAGGTCTTCGGCTTCCCCATTCTGCGGCGCCGAATCGGCCAGGATCAATTCGACTTGCACTTTGACCCCTTCGGGCAGGGAAATGGGATCATCTAATTCGATCCGGCCGTTGTGTACGTGTCCCGCCAAAGTCATGGCATCCTCCTTTCAAGGCCGCCTCGAGAACGGCCCGCCGCCGACCTGAGCTACATTCTCCCACATTCTATCCGCTGCCGCCCTTCTTCCAACAGCCCTTGAACCTGGCCTGGCTGAGCTAGGGGCAAGCTTGCAGCCCGCCCCACGATCGCGGCCGCGGTTGCCGATGAGCAGTGAGAGCAATTAGGAATGCAGGAATGTAGGACCGGACCACCCACTTCCTGCTTTCCTGCCTTCCTTATTCAAATGCCCGCATCCGCGAAATCCGGGTCATCGACGAACTCGCCCAAGAGGTGGTGGCGAATCTTGTCCTTGACGCCGGAGTTCAAGTTGGCGAAGAACCAATCGCGGCCGCGGTTGCCGATGAGCACGTCGCGCGCGCCGTCGTCGAACACCGTGGCGTTCGGGCCGACTTTGAGGAAGACGTCGCCGTTGGCCCGCGGCCCGTTGCCTTCGCCGCGCAGGTTGGCGACGCGGGTTTCGTAGTCGCGGGATGACGTCCATTCGGAGAGGATCAGAAACAGCGCGGCGTCATGGCTGTCGAACGCGGTGTTGCCGGCGATCAGAATGTCCTGGCCGCCGCCAGCGATCAAGATGTCTCGGCCCGTCCCGCCGATGAGCACGTCCCTGCCGCCACGGCCGATCAAGATATCGTTGCCGTCGTCGCCGACCAGGACATTGTTGCCCGCGCCGCCGAGGAGGAAATCGTTGCCTGGGCCGCCGTAGAGAAAGGCCGGCAGATGAATGCGGTCGGAAACCTGGATATTGTCATTGCCGGCGCCGCCGTAGGCGATGATCCGCCCCGTCGGCGTGAACGTGCCCTGGCTGGCATGGTTGATGAATACCTCGACCGCGCCGCTCCTGTGCACGGGCCGGAAGCGAATTAGGTCGCTGCCGGATGTGCCGCCGACCACGAGAGCCGTCTTGCCCGGATCGCTGGGATCGTCTTCAAGCGCCGCCGCGGTGATCGCGATATTGTGGCTCACAACCTCGCTGACGCCGCCGTCCTTGTCGGTGGCCGTCACCTGCACGATGTACGATCCGCTGTCGGCATACGCATGCTCGACCTGCATGCCGCTCGGGCCATTGACGGTTTCAGTCGAGCCGTCGCCCCAGTTGATGTTGAAGGTGAAGCCGGCGGCTTGATCGATGGGGGAAGGGTCGGTGGCGGTTAGCGTGAAGTCGCGCGGCTGGTTGCGGACGCCGTCCGTGGGGCCGGATATTGTCGCATTCGGAGGTAGATTAGTGAGTGGAATGACGCGCCCGTCTGCAGCGAACTGGGCTTGAAAGTCTACAACTGACCCGGCTGGCGCGGAAATTGACTCTATTACCGAGGGAGTGACAAAGCCGCCCTCGTCCGTGGCCCCAAGCAGCAGCTCTGATTCGCTGCGAACTGAGGAGAAAATCTGGACTGTGTAGCTCCCAATCTTGGGTTGGAGGATTAGGATGGAGCGAAGAACGTCACGAAAGTCAGTTCCGTCCGGTGCGTCGTATGGCCCATCGGTCGAGTAGGTCGATCCTGGAATTTCCGTGAGAATTTCTCCTGTTGCCGGGTCGACTCCGGTCCGCCGGCCCTGGGTGTCAACGACGAGGAGGCCGGACGCTCCGTCTCTTGAAGCCGCAGCTGCCACAAACGCACTTAGGTCGTCAGTTGGATCGCTGACATAGCCCCGAACGGTGAACGACCTGCCAAAAACCGCAATAAGGCCTTCACCGTTATTGTCGCGATGGCCTGGGTCGAGAATAGTGAAATCCTTTCCGTCCGGACTTACTCCTGTAACAAGGACATAATGGACTTTTCCGGGCATTTGGCTCGGGACTATAACAATCACTGGAACTCGCTCAGTCTGAAGGAGGTTCGCAAGGACTGTGTCGGCGTCGCCTTGGAACGCTGAGCCGTCATGAAATCTGATTTCCGGTTGTCCTGCATTCACTGAAGCCACAGCGGTCGCCAAGAACGGTTGCAGGTCTCCGTCGCCACTCCATGCTTTTATTGGCCTTCCCCATAAGTTCTTTCCCGCAGCATAGTCCAAGAGTAGAGCGTTCAGCGCCACCGGCGTCGTGTTAACACCTACGTAGGTCAAAGCCATCGCTAAGTCGCTGAGTAGGCAGCCCCCCGCTTTGATCGATTCCTTGGTGTCGAGGTAGGGGACGAGTTCTCCATTCCCGTTTCTCCCATCCGTGTCTTGGTTGTAATAGCGCAGTATTTTTGGAGGGTCTGGCAGCGATACGTCGAAGGCCGGGTTCGTGAGAGTATTGTCCGTGCGATCTAGTTCGTTGATCTGATCGTCGGGATCGGCGACGACAAGGACGAATGGGTGCTCCCGGTCGAAAGAAAGCTGGGTGGGCAATGTGATTCGCCGTGTGTGAAGACCTACGGTTACCTCAGCCCCCGTAAGATGAACGGGAGAACGGAGTGCATACGTCAAACCGTTCGTTAGGTCTGCTGTATCAAAACTCTGATTCGCGGACCGATAAACTTGCAGGTCAAAGGACTGTGGAAGATCAGCCCCTCGCACGGCGTAATTGAATTCGATAACTCGGCGTAAAGCCGGAGTCGAGTCATCTTTGGATACCTCGAACGAATCCATTTTAATGTTAAAAAACTCAGCGCTCTTAACGTTATTCTCCTCGCCCTGCACTCCCTCATCAATCAAGTTGGCAGGATCGACGACCAGCAGCAAATGCGTTGCGCCTTGGGGCGGCGGGGTGAAGAGGTCGGCGGCGGCGATATGTTCGGTGATCGGCGTGTCGAGCGGCGTGGATTTTGGAATCGTGACGGGATTCGATGCCAGGTCGATGATGTCGTTCTCTGTCGGCCCGCTTGCCCAGTAGAGAGATGCGTAGGTGTCTTGCGGCAACTCGGCTCCCGTCACCTGGTAGCTGAAATCGACGCCGCCTTGGGTGGTGTTCCAGGTTAAGCTCGTTGCGGCGATGTCGGTCAGTGGGAAGGATGCATTGTTGTTGTTATCATCCGACTCCGCTATCACCTTATTTGGGTCAGCGGCGACGAGAAGGTAGGGTTTGGTCGGGTCCGCTTGAAAGCCGCTGGGGAGGGTGAATGTGCCGGGCGTTTGCGGGTTGGTCGGGTTCGGGGTGACGGTTTGGGTGAGGATGGGATTGGCCGAATCGAAGATCACGCCGTCGGCGGATGCGTAAAGCCCCACCTGGAACGGCCCCGGATTGCCGGTCGTCTCGTACGTGAACTGCACGGTGTTGCCGTTCTGCAGCTGGGCGGAGGTCATGGCGATGTCTACGGACCCGGTGACGAAATCAAACTGGTTGATGGCGAAATCAACCCTTGGATCGGGTGGCTGAGCGACAATGCTGTACTGGAGTTTTGCAATGTTAGCAGTATCGCTACGAACGCCCAGGAAGATCGCAGAGTTATCTAAAGTTGAGCCACTTTGCCCGGCCTCGGTGAAGCTGCCAAGGAGGACACCATTGGCGTCGAATGCATTGATGTTGGCAACAAAGGGGCCGCTGGGGTCCGACTCAATCTGTGCCCCCCCGCCGAAGACAGGGGATGCAAAACTGATGGCCATAGGGCCAGGATTGCTGGGTTCTCCAGTGTCGAGTAGGTGTGCCCCAGAACTAAAGTTCCCATTCCAAAATTGAGGCCCTGGCCGCCCTTCGACAAGATAAAGGAAATTGCCGCCCGGTTCGCCGAGAGAGACGGCAAAGCCGTGAGATGAAAGTATGGAAAACGGGTTTTGCGGAATGACTGTATTAGTCGCCTGCCCCAAGGTTCCCCAATCGATATAATCATTTCCCCCCAGTCCGGCACGGCTAGTGACGAGGACGAGTTCAGATAACAACATCCTTTCCTCCAGCACTTCCAAACGTGGCCGATACGAAGATTTTCCTTGGCGGATGAAGTTGAACATTTTCATGCCCTTCGATTTGGGGAATCAGCAAGCGTTTCACGTGGCACTCAGTCGCTTCTCTCTCCCCCAGTTAACCGGAAGGCGGTCAAGAAATCTGACAGCGATTTGAAAGAAAAGACCGGGCTAGGTGCTCGGTCACGACTTGCGGGTCATCCTCCGCCCGAGGTCTACGTGTCTCTATGATGCGGCGCACGATCACAGTGTCATCGGTCTTGCCCTGGCCGGCGGTGGGGATTGTGGCGAGTTTTGGAGAGATGCCTGTCGCTCAGTTTTCGGGCCAGCCTAGTCTGACCTTTTCCAGTCGGGCCTTCATTTCGGGCAGGTCGCACAGGATGACGCTGCCGTCCACGTGACCGAAGGCAAAGCGATTGCCGGCACGGTTGAATTGGGCCGCGTAGGAGGCGCTGATGTTCGTCGCAAGTGTCACCAAAGGCTTTTCTTGGCCACGGCGATGGAGTTTGATTCCTTGGACGCGGTTCTCGTCCGGATCATAGTCTTGTTGGAGGGCGAAATCTGCCCCAGGACCCAAGCACATAGGAATGAAGGGCCAATCTTCGGTTTTTCCTGTTGCGATACTCAGTAACTTTCGGCGCACTGGTATGTTGTTCGAAAGGTCCCAATAGACAAAGAATTTCCCTTCTGGGTCCATGGGAAGTGAACTCGCGCCCCGAAACGTGGTGTGAATGGTCTCCCTCAGAATCTCCTTCAAATCCGGAAGCGAGTAAATGCGAATCATCCGAGTTTGTGCGTTCTGGTCGCCGCTAAACCCTTCGACGGCGACCACGCTGCCATTGCGCGCCATGGTAGCGCTCAAGACGCCGACGTTGAAATCCTCGATGACACTTATTTGTTTGATGCCTTCCGGACTCAACTCGCGAATGCGGCAAACCCGCGGGTGGTCGACGAAAGAGGTCCGTGACTTCACTGGCCAATCGGTGCCAGCTCGGGTTTCCAGGCGAAACGAGATGAATTTCCCAAGGTGGGCATCGAAGGCAAGTTGATCAACCAAGCCCGGTGGAAGAGACTTACGAAGCGTTTCGGCTCCCGATTCCATATCCCATATAAGTCCGTCTCTACCGGTCGTGAAAGCCAAACGCCGATTGTCCGAACTGAACGCAAACTCGGCGTTGTCGGCGGTATTTCCGCGCGGAGGCAGGAACACACTTAGCAGCTGGCCGCTTCCCAGGTTCCAGACCCCCAGCTCCCAGGATTGCGACAGGGCCGCCAGGTGGCTACCGTCTGTGGAGAATTCAACGCGCGTAATCGGTCCGTTCAGGCCGCGCAGGGATTCCAATCCTCGACCATTTTCCAGCCTCCAAACCTTGGTTGCCAAAATGGAAAACGGCGCAATGTGATTGACGATGGCAAGCCGTTGCCCATCGGGAGAAAATGCGAGTGCGGAGGCGAAATCATGAACGTCGAGTTCGAGAAGGAGTTGGCCGTTGGCCACGTTCCAAATCCGAGGGCTTCCTCGGCCGGAGGCTGCCAGGGTGGCCCCGTCGGGGCTGAACGCTAGGGCCTTGATGTCGTGTTGTGATCCCCGCCAGACGGTCCGAACGGAATACCGGGCCAAATCCCAAATGACGATGCTCCCGCCATGATCCCCGGACGCCAGCGCCCACGGGCTTTCCGTGCGGGACTTTTTCGGGTTTCGCCCAAAGCCTAGGGCGGAGATCTCAAGCCGACCCAAGCTTTGTAGAGTTGCCGGCTGCTGCTCGTGCTCATGATCCAGAAGCCAAATGTCGATCTGTCCATCTTTGTCGGCGGCTGCCAGTTGCTTGCCGTCCGGAGACAGGGCCAGGATCGTTTTTCTTTTCCCTTCTACTTGGCTCAGGATTCTACCGCTGGCGACGTCCCAGGCGATTACCGTGCTTTTTTCTACGTCCAGTGCCACCTGCGCCGCGACCGTGCCTCCGTTGCCAGACATCTGCAGATTCAGCAGCCTGCCTGGTATTTTCAAAGGTACCACGAATTCGCGAAGCGGCACTTCCTTATCAACGTCCCAAAGGACAAGCACGGCCGGATTCTTGTCGCTTAAGGTCAAGGCCAGCGCACGTCCCTGGGCGTCGTAGGCGACGGGACCCTCGCCAACGATTTTGGTAGGCTTGGGCGCATCGGCGCCCTCGTCCCAAATTCGAACGGGCTCTTTCTCTTGATCTGAGCCCTTTAGCTTCGGCTGAGCCCCCAGGAGCAATTTTTTCCCGGAGGAATCGAAGGCTAACGAGGCGGCGCCTTGGCCCACAATTTCCCTCTCTTTTTTCGCATCCAGCCCGATCAATGAAACTCCAGCCTCGTTTCGCAGCGTGTCGTCTCCGCGAATGTCGGAGGCACGGCTCAATAAGTTCCAGGCGTATTTGGACCATCCTGTCTGGCGCGGATTCAAGCGGATTGCCTGCGCTTGCCGGATTAACGCTTGGCGGTCGCCCTCCTTGGCCAATACTTCAGCAGCCAACTCCCGGGCGATCGCTTCGGCTTTGACCTCCCTCACCTTGTTTTCCGCTTCGATCACCTTCGCTCGGTTTTCCGCTTCCGCCGCCCTGTAGAAACCAAGCATCACCAGCAAAAACGCTGTCAAGATCGCCGTGCCCGCCGCCACTGCCCCGCCCGGATTGCGCCGCGACCATAGCCACAGCCGCCGCGCCGGCCTGGCCGGCAGAGCACGTGTCGGCTGGTGGTTCAGCCAGCGTTTCAAATCCTCAGCCATCGCGCGCGGTCTATCGTAGCGCAGCGAGGCGTCCTTGTGCATTGCCTTTCGGCAAATCGCGTCCAAATCCGCGGGCACTTTGGCGATGACTTTCCGCGGTAGTTCCGGCTCTTCGGTCTGGATGCGGCGTTTCAGCTCGGTGGAACTCTCGCCGGGAAACGCCCGCCGCAAGGTCAGGAGTTCATAGAGCGTCACGCCCAGGCCCCAGACGTCGGTGCGCGGGTCGGCTTTGCCTTCCCATTGCTCCGGGGCCATGTATTGCGGCGTGCCCATGACGCCGCTGGTGGCGAAACCGTCGGATGCGGTGTCGGGCTGATCGGGTTTCGCGGAAGGCGGGTTCAGGAAGCCGGCCAGGCCGAAGTCGATGATCCAGGGTTGGCCGGTCTTGTCGATCATCAGATTGGATGGTTTCAGGTCGCGGTGGAGGATGCCGGCGTCGTGGGCGTATTGCAAGGCTTCGGCGGCGGCGGCCATCGCTTGGGCGACGGAACGGAAATACTGGGCCGACAGCGCGATTTTTCGTATGTGGGGTGTGGCCGGGGCTGAGGCTTTGCGAAGCCCCGGCGTGGCAAGCGTTGTCGGGGATTGCCGGGGCTTCGAAGACTCAGCCCCGGCCACGCGTTCAGCCAAATCCTTGAGCTGGGGCGTCGATCCTGCCTGGCTCGCTTCCAATTCGCGGGCGGCGGCGACGATGTGGTGCAGGGCGGCGCCGTCGATATAGGGCATGACGAAATAGTGGAGCGGGCCTTCTTCGCCGGCGGCGTGGATCGGCACGATGTGAGTTTGGTGCAGGCTGGCGAGAACTTTTTGCTGGCGGAGGAAGCGCTCGCGGGCTTCGGGGGAGATACGGCCGGCGCGCATGGTCTTGATGACGACGCGGCGCTGCAGGCTGGGTTGATACGCTTCGAAGACCTCCTCCATGCCGCCGCCGATGCGGCGGATGATCTGGAATTCGCCGAGGCGGGCGGGGACGGGAGTTTCGGGAGGGGGGCCGGCCAATTGCAGAACGCCCATGGTGGCCGCCCGCTCACGAAAGCGCTGGGCCAAGTGCGGCCGCTGCACGCAACAGTGAGCGACGAATGCTTCCTTGTCCGCGGCCTGTTCCAGTTGCATCTGAAAGTCCAACAACGCCGCTTCGTTACTCGACGGCGTGGAACAGGATTCGTTCATGGGGCTCACCTGCCGAAAGAACTCACCACAGAGACACGGAGGCACAGAGACGAAGGCCAAGCCTAACGGATCCACGTTGAACAACAACCCAAGGCCCCACTCCAACACTTCATAATTTCTCCTCTGTGTCTCTGTGCCTCTGTGGTTCAGATTTGAATCACGATCTTCACCCGTGCCATAAATCGCTGAAGCGGCCCAGGGCGCGATGGTAGCGCTGCTGGGCGGTGTTGGTTTCGATTTCCAGGATGGCCGCGATTTCCTGATAGCTCAACTCGTCGAAGTGGCGCATGACGAGGATTTCCTGGTCGGGCGGCTTGAGCGAGGCCATCACGTTTTGGACGCGCTCTTGCAGTTCCTTGCGGGCCAAGGCGGCGCTCGGACTGGTTCCGGAGTGGATAAGGCCCAGGCCGAGCTGCAAGGAGGTCTGTTCGGGAAAGGGGATTGCGCGGCGCAGGTCGCGGCCGGCCCGGGTCTGTTTTCGCCAGGCTTCGATCAAGCAATCGCGGGCGATGCGGTAGAGCCAGGCGTAGGGCGTCATCCGCTCCTGGTCGCGGAACTTGGCCCATTTGCGCCGGGCAAGGACGTAGGCGTCGCTAAGGATTTCCTCGGGATCGAGGCGCACGGCCAGGCCGGGGTCGATGCGGCGCTCCAACATGGCCAAAAGCTTGGGCCGATGCTCTTCGAGGAGCTGGCCCAGCTGGGCGAAGTCGGCGAGGGAGGCGCCGGTGGTCGGGTCGGGGTCGTTCATAGAGGAAGAATCGTACCACAGGCGCGGGCGGATTGCCAGCATTCCGCAATGCAAGAACAAGCTGCGTTCGCTGCGGCGTTGTTCGCTCGAAAGCGCGCGCTGGACGCGGTGTTAACGCGAGGGTACGATGTCTCTCATCTAAAGCAGCACAGTAACCCGACGCGCTAGCGAGAGGAAGCGTCGTCGGCTGCTCCCTCGCTCGCGCGTCGGGTTTGTAGTTTAGATAAGGAGGCAATGCCATGCGTAACGGTCTTCGACTCTTCCTGTGCTTGGGAATAAGCCTGGGAATAAGCTCGCTGGTTCTTTCTTTGGCGCGGGCGGATGAGGCGGACGATCTTGCGGAGGCGGCCGTCAAGAAGCTGGGCGGGGAAGTGTCGCGTAACAAGCAGCTTCCGGGCCAGCCCATAATCGGCGTTGTGCTGAGCCTCTCGAAATGTCAGGACGAGGATCTAAAGAAGTTGGCGGGGCTGAAGTCCCTGGAGTCTCTGGCCCTCTATCGCACCGCGGTGACCGACGCGGGCCTCAAAGAGCTGGCCGGCTTGACGTCGTTAACGCGCATCGACCTGATCGCCACCAAGATCACCGATGCTGGACTCAAGGAGCTGGCCGGCTTGAAACGTCTGGAACATCTTGACCTGGCCAACATTCCGCTTACCGGCGCGGGGTTCAAACATCTCGCCGGGCTCCCGTCCCTGAGTTGGCTCAATCTTGCGAAGACAAACGTGAACGACGATGGGCTTTCCGGTCTGGCCGGAATCAAGACTCTTTTCGTTCTTCACCTTGGAGAAACGGCGGTGACGGGCGCGGGGCTCAAGGCGCTTGGGGAATCGACAGGGCTTCACGCTCTCGACTTGAATTCCGCGAAGCTCACCGACGAAGGACTGCGCCAGATGCCGGCTTGGGAAAAGCTCCAGATTCTGTCGCTCTTTCGCACGCCGGTTTCGGACGAGGGCCTCAAATGCCTGGCCGGACTCAAGTCGCTGAAAAGGCTTAACCTTTCCTACACGAAAGCGACGGGCAGCGCGCTTGAGGAACTCCCCGCTCGAAAGAATCTTGAGAAACTCGAGCTGAGCCACGCCAAGGTGACCGACGAAGGCCTCGAAGGATTGACCGGTCTCGTATCGTTGTTCGAGCTGCGGCTCGACGGCAACCCAAAACTGACCGGCACGACGCTCAAGGCGCTCACCGGGATGGAAAAGCTCACCTATCTCTACCTCAACAATACGGCCCTGAGCGATGACGGGCTGCGGGCGTTGCCCGAGTTGACAGCGCTCCAGGACCTGCGCTTGTCGGGCACGCGCTTAACGGACGCGGCCTTGAAAGAATTGGCCCGGCAGAAATCGTTGAAGGTGCTTGATCTTTCCAACACCAAGGTATCCGACGCGGGCATCCAAGCGCTCGCCCAACTGAA
>JACPZP010000191.1 GCA_016195405.1 Planctomycetota bacterium
CGCGAGTTCTTCAATCGCCAGCACGCTCTGCAGTTTGCCGCGCGGACCGATGAACTCGGCGGCGGCCACCACCTTCGGCGCCGCCAGACCGCGCGCCGCCGCCCAGCGCAAATGCCGCATCTCTTGAAAAGCGGGCGACCAATCGCGCTTCGGAAACAGCGCTGCCAAGAGTCCCTGCCACCATCCCAAGCGATAATGGCGTTTCAGATAAACGCTTAGTTTTCGGTCTCCCCGGTGCAGAACCCAGCGCCCGGTTGATCGGCCTTGCTTGGCGTGGAAATCGTCCGTGACCTCGGTGTCCAAAATGGTGGCGGGCCAGTCCGATCCGGCGAAGTTCTCCCAGTCGGACCGCTGCCAGATTTTGCGCACGCCCTGCGTCCAGCGATGCCAAAATCCGGCCGTTGCCGGAGGAGTGCCGGTTTCCGCCACGCGCATCGAATTCAGAAGGCGCGTCATGCGGCCACCCCCTGAACTGTAGGGTGGGTCGAGTCTTCGAGGCCCACCCTCTCGCTCAAGAGAAACGAGTAAGTAAGCCACGGCTTCGGCGAATGGTGGCCGACGGCCAACACGCGCGGCGCCCTGATCGCAAGCCGCTGCTGCCGAAACCAAAGACTGACTTTCTCGAATTCCGGGGCTGGAAACGATCGTCGCGCGGCCCATGCGAACAACCACTTTAGTGGCCGGCGTTGGCGCCGGCGGACGCAAACGCCCCGCCGCCCATTGCCCAATGAGACTTCCAAGGTCTGCACGCCGTCGCTGGCCGTGGCTCGCGCAATCTCGCGGAGCCATTCGGGCACGACGCCGCCCAGCTCATTGAGAAACTCCCGCGTCACGCAAAGGGCTTCGCCATCCAGCCAAATGAGGTTCTGCAAGCCTCGATTCGAAGGCGGCCGGCGCATCTCGCGAACCCGCCGCTGCCTTTGTAAGCGCTGGCTCGAGTTTCGAATGCTCTCGATGAATAGACTTGCGCTTGGCGAGCCGGGAGCGTAAGCGACCGGAGCATCCCCGAGATACGCACCAATAAATGCTAAGCGTTCGCGCTCACTCGCCAACGACTCATCCAAGGTCGCATCCAGCGCCGCCAAATCGCGGCGCCGCGCCTGCCACGACGGCGCTCCTCGACGGTGCGATCGCTGCCAATCGAGCAAACAAAACCGCCAATCCTCATTGCCGGGCGCCACAAGGAGGTGCTTCGAAAACAGATCGCCGTGCTCGAACTCCGACGCGTGTATTAGCGCCAGGTCACGCCCTAAAGCGCGCGCCAAACGGCGTCGTTCCCTGCCGCTTTTCAAGGTTTGCAAGACCACTCGCAAATCATCGAAACCGTCCGCTTCCCTTAGAAGCACAAACGCCCGACCGCGGCTTTCGCCAAACGCCATCACCTCGGGGCAGCCGATATTCATGCGCGCGAGTTCCAAGAGCGTGCGCGCCTCGCGGACCGATTTCGACGTCCAGCCGAAGCCGCCGACGTAATTCTCGAGCCGATGCTTCCAGCGAACCCGATGTTCCCTCTTCAAGAATGCGCGCGGCGCGCTTCCGTCGCTTCCCAGCGTAATTTGCATGACGTGACGGTCCGGATGGCCGCCCAGGATCGTCCCTTGCAGGCGCAGAAAATCGTCCGCGCACGTCATGCTCAGCCGGCCCAACAGCTCTCGGTAACGCGGCTCGATTTGGACGAAACTCCTCACGACGGCCCGACTCCCTCATGCCGCGGTTTGCGCCTCGCGACGCAACAAATCTTCCGCCGCCGCCAGCACTTCGGCCGGCGTCAGCTCCTTCATGCAGCGATGGTCGAGCGGACAGGCGCGCAGCTGGCACGGGCCGCACGGCACCCTCTTCTGCAAGTGCACGGCCCGCGCGTAGTAGGTCTCCGTCCACTCGATGTGCGTCGGCCCAAACAGCGTAATCACCGGCCGATCGAACGCGGCGGCGAAATGCCGCGGCCCGCTATCGGTCGTAATGAGCAGCCGACACCGCCGCACCAGTGCCTTCGTCAGTCCAATCGACACCTGTTGATCTGCAAGAGAATAAACGCCGGGTCGTTGCGCCATGGCGACAATCCTGCTTGCCGTTTCGCGCTCGCGCGGCCCACAAAAAACAAGTATCTTTTGGCCTAACCGCTCAACCAGAAGGCGTGCCAGCTCCGCAAAGCTCTCGGTGGGCCAATGCTTCGCGGACCCAAACGCCGCCCCCGGATTGAGGCAGATGACCTCGCCGTCGAGCTTCCAAAGCGAGTACAGCCGATCCGCCGCCGCCTCATCGCGCGCGGTCGTGAACAGCTCCATCCGATAGCCCGGCCATGGACACCCCGCGGTCTCTGCGAGCAGGTTGTAATCGTCGATGACCGGCGACGGAACCAGCCGGCCGCCTGCGTCGCGTTGAGGTCGCAGCCGATCGGTTAGGAGCACGCCGCGGCCATAGCGCTCAAAGCCGATACGTCGCCGGCACCCGCCCAGCCGGGTGACCCAAGCGCTTCGGAAGGAATTGGGAAAGAGCACGGCGACGGCGATTCTCGTTCGGCGTAGCTTCCACACGACCGCAGGCCATCGACTCTTCCAAGGCCCCTTGCCGTCGAGAAAGATCACGTCGTCAAGCCAGGGCGCTCCGTCGAGGACTTCCGCGACATACGGTTTGCAAACGCCGAGAAGGTGTGCGTCAGGGAAAAGTTGCCGGAGCGCCCGAATGGCCGGCGTGGCCATCACCACGTCGCCGATCCACCCCGGCAAGAAGACGGCAAGCTTCATGCAAAACGTCTCACGCGTTAGGCGGCGCGCATGCGCTCCAAGAGCGTCGTGGTCGAAAAGCCTTGAGCCAGCGGCGCCAGGTGGACGCGGCCACCGTATGACTCTACGAATTCCGCGCCCACAACTTGGTCGCGACTGTAGTCGGCGCCCTTGGCCAGCACGTCGGGCTTGATCGCCTCAATCAGTGCCAAAGGCGTTGCTTCGTCGAAGACCACGATGAAGTCGACCGCCTCAAGCCCCGCCAACACTTGTGCCCGCGCTGAGAGCGGCTGCACCGGCCGGCCCGTGCCCTTGAGCGCTCGCACGCTGGAATCGCTGTTGAGGCCGACCACCAGCAGGTCTGCTTGGGCGCGCGCTTCCTTGAGATACTGCACGTGGCCGGCGTGCAACACGTCGAAGCAGCCGTTGGTGAAGGCGACGCGCTGGCCGAGCTTACGCCGATATTCCAGTTCCTGCTCTAACAGGTCCAGCAGCACGAGCTTGCCATTGCTAAGCGGACTATGGCCCGCGTGCCAGAGATCGCGCAGGATTTCTTCGCGGGTCACCGTGGCGACGCCGATTTTCTCCACTTCCAGTCCACCCGCGACATTGGCGAGTGTGATCGCCGGCTCGTAGTCGGCACCCGCCGCCAGCGCCATGCCGAGCACGCTCAGCACCATGTCGCCCGCGCCGGTGATGTCGTAAACTTGCCGCGGCCGCGTGGGCAGGTGCTTGATCCGGCCGTCGCGGCGGCCGAGCACCATGCCGTCCTTGTCGAGTGTGATGATCGCGGCTTCGAGATCGAGCTTTTCCTGCAGATGTTTGGCCGCCTCGTGAATCTCACTCCAGTTGTCTAGCGTGCGTCCGGTGGCCAGCCCCGCCTCGAGCCGATTGGGTGTGATCGCGGACGAGCCGTGATACTTGCGGTAGTCGCCGCCGCGAATCGGATCGACAATCGTCTTGAGGCCCAGCGCTCGGCACTGACTGATGACGGCGGCAAGAATCGCGGGCGTGCAAACTCCCTTGTCGTAGTCGCTGATGAGAACGATGTCGACTCGCGGCAACAGCTCCTTGATGACCCCGGCGAGCTTGCCGAGGGCCGGTTCTTCGAGTGGCCGGCGATCTTCGTAATCCACGCGGATCATCTGCTGCGGATGGCGCTGTTGCGCCCGGCCGATAAACCGCTCTTTAACCGTGCTCGACCGATCTTCATCCGCAACCACGCCGTCCTGGTCGATGCCCTGATCCCGCAACATCTCCCGAATGCGGCCGCCGTCAACGTCGTTGCCGACCACGCCGGCCAGCGACACCTTCGCGCCTAGGGCCCGCAGCATGGTGGCGACGCTGCTTGCCCCGCCTAGCCGTTCTTCGCGGCGATCGGCGCGCAGCAAAATCACCGGCGCCTCTTGGCTGATCCGCTCGGCGTCGCCCCACACGTACCGGTCGAGCATGAGATCGCCCAGAACCAACACGCGCGGCTGACCCAGCGATTGCACCAGTTCGATTAGGTCCGTTGACATAAATAGTTGTTAGTGGCTAGTGGATAGTGGCTAGTGGCTAGTGGATAGTGGCTAGTGGATAGTGGCTAGTGGATAGTGGCTAGTGGAAAGTAGCTTCAAACTCTGGCGGTGGGACAGGCGTCTCGGCGGTGGGACAGGCGTCTCGCCTGTCCGGACCGGTGGGACGCCGGTCCCACCAGGGCACTAGCCACTATCCACTAACCACTATTCTGCTATGCCGCAACTGCTTCCGGCTGGCACGCGCTCGCCGCCCGCGCCATTTCGCAGGTCACGGCGGCGTGCAAGAGCGGCAGCATGATTTCATGATGGCCGATCAGCTCGATGCCCTCCGCCGCCGGCCGCTCTACGACGTTGACGCGGGAACGGTACTGCACCTGCTTGTCGAGGTTGACCGTGACCAGACCGTCGAGACTGTGGCCGAAGTTGTTGGCGACGGCGACCGCTTTGACGAACACTTCCGGCATGATGACCGCGCTGCCGAGGTTGAGCCAAACGCCCTGGTGCATGGTTGCGACCACGGAGCAAAGCCGGCGGAAATCGATCAGCGACGCTTCCCCCAGCGCCGCGCCGGAGACATGCGGGTGCATATGAACGATGTCGGTGCCCAGGGCGACGTGAACCGTGCAAGGGACGCCGGCGCGGTAGGCGGCCAGCACCAAGCTCGATTCGGCGTGCGGCGGTTTCATACTGTCGAGGTATTGACCCAGGGCCGCGCCTAGGCCCATCTCGTTCTCCGCGCCGATGCGCGCTGCCACGGCGAAGGCGTCGGCTGTTTCCCGCGCCATGCCGAATTGTCCGCTGGGAAGTTGCAAGGACACGTTTTCGCTGGTCTTGCCGGCCACCGCCAATTCGAGATCGTGGATGGCGGCCGAGCCGTTGAGTGCGACCGCTTTGAGTACGCCGCATTGAATCCAGTCGATGAGATAAGGCGCGCAGCCGGTCTTGATGACGTGGCCGCCCAGGGCGGCGGCCGTTCGGCCGTCGCGATGCGCCCGCACCAGATGACTGGATACGCGGCGCAGTTCATTGGCGGCCAATTGTCGCGGCAAGCTGGCCAGCCATTGGTCCACGCTGGTTCCCGGCAGAACCGGCCGGCCCAAATCGTCGTGAAAGACCTTCGAGGGCCGGCTCGTCAGGTCATACGTCTTAAGGCCGTTCAGGTCGTACGGCTTGAACGCCTGATTGTGCGGGGGATTGTAAGCCGCGTGCTTGTGTTCCGTAACGATGGATGTGGTCATCCGCCCCTCCTTGGTTGGATGATGGAGTTGGACAACTTCTCTTCAAGTAGATCCTTGCCCTTCAGGACCGCGAGCTGGATTCGCAGGGCCCACAGCTCGCGCTCGCCAAAGCGCTCCAGGCGAATCTTGACGAGGTCTTTTTGCGTGGTGGCCAGGACGGCGTCCGAGGGCAACTGCCTGGCCCAGACTCGCAGACGTTCGATATCCTCCCAGGTGTATGCATGGTGATCGGGATACACGCGCCAGCCGGCCAGTTTCGCGCCGAGCTGTTCCAGCGTTTTCCGGAATGCTTCCGGATTGCCGAGGCCGCAAAACCCACCGACCGGACGACCGGCGAATGCGTCAAGAGGGCGATCGGCGCCTTGGCAGTTCACCCACGCCGCCGGACGATGCGCTGTCTCCACCATCGGCAAGCCGGGTGCCGCTTTGCCGATCCTCCGCCGAATCGCTTCCAGCGCGCCCTCCTCCACGAGATCACTGCGCGTCAACATGACGACGTGCGCACGCCGCAGACTGCTCGCCGGCTCCCGCATCAACCCGCGCGGGAAAAGAAAACCGTGGCCCCATGGCGCCGTCGCGTCGATCAAGACGATGTCGAGGTCGCGCCGCAGCCGCCGATGTTGAAACCCGTCATCGAGCACCGCGATCTCGCTCTCCAACTCCTCCACGGCAGTCTGGACGAGGTGGACGCGATCGGCCCCCTGCAGGTGCGGCACGTCAGGGAGGTTCTCTTCCAGGACCTGCGCCTCGTCGTTTTGAGCCTCACCGTTCCGGGCCTCGTTATTCCGGCCCACGCTAGCGCCGTAACCCCGTGAAAGGATCACGACGCGCAAACCAAGCTCGCGATAGAAGCGAGCGATGTACTCCACGCACGGCGTCTTGCCAGTGCCGCCTAACGTCAAGTTGCCGACGCTGATCACCGGCACCGGCGCGGCGAACGCTTTCTTCCAGCCGCGCTCGAATGCCCAATTTCGCAACCGCACGCCCCAGCCGTAGGGGACGCTCACCACTCGCAAGCCGCAGCGCTCGAGTGTCGGCCAAAAGCCGCGTGTGTCCCCGCGAATCAGAGCGAGAAATTTTTCAGCCAAGGTTTGGCTCAGGGCTAGATGCTCGTCGCCTGGAATCCTCGCCGGTTTCCGGGGAACGAGTTATAGCCCGTTTCGCGAATTGCTGTCAACCGCGATTGGCCCGGGGCGCCAAGCCGCTGCGAAGTCACGCGATCGTGTCGCAATGGTTCACCGGGACTGGTCGCATCGTGCTTTACGAACAGACCGGCAACGACGTGCTGCGCGTGCCCCCGCGCATTCACGTCCCGGTGGAAGCGCATTCGGGAACTGCTACGCTTGGCAACGACATGAACGCGGTGACCGCGTATCCGGGACTGAATCAGGTGTGCTCTATCGACCGTACGATGTTGGCAAATTTCGTCGCAATTGCTATCGCTCACCATAATGACAGCACGGCCCGAACCGGTGTGGGACTCAAACTGAAAACGCTGGACATCAAGCGGCTTGCCGCTCGGATCACTGAGTTGCCTAGAGGTGAGCGCTTGGGACTGCCAGCGATAGATGAACCGGTCAAAGACCCGGCAGCTGTTGCACTTTGACGTAAGGGCGGACTGAAGGGCGGTCCGGTACGGGCGAAAAAAACTCGGAAGAAATGCTCAGCGAACCGGCGAGGAATGCGTTGGCGCCATAGAGTAACAAATAACAAACACAATTCACTCAAATATCAAATAGCCTCGGATTGAAAAGCGTTCCCTGATCCATTTCGTCGGCACCCTTCTTTTTGCGCTTGTTCGGCCTTTCAATATTAAGAGTGGCGAGTCGCTTGAGCAAATTGGGCGCTGGCTGAAAGACCTGCTCTTTGCCAATCTTGCCTTTCGATTTTAGAAGAAGACCTAACTTCTCCAATTCGTATAGATCGGAACGAGCAGTGTTATAGGTAATCCTGTACTCCCCCTCGTGCTCGCGCACCGTGTATCGATGGGTGGGGTGTCGCAAGGCGTGACTGACCATTAGCCGTTGGCGCAGATTCAGGTTTGGGAATTTCTCGAGCAGGTCTTGGGCCTTTTCCATCTCTCTTTGCTGATCTTCTAGGTAACTGTGGAGGTCACGAATTGCGCGCACGACGACGGAAAGGTGGTACTGATTGAAATAGGTTAAGTCCCCGCCATCCGTTTCAGAGTAAAGGTAGGCACGCGCATACCTTATCGGGGCCGCGTTTATGATTCTTGAAATCGGTAGATACTCAAACAGCCAATAACCATTCCTAAGCATAAACCAGTAAAACAGTGCACGGGCGGTTCGACCATTTCCATCGCAGAATGGATGAATGAAGCCAATCGCGAAGTGAAGGGCCATTGCCTTGATTACTGGATGCACGAACTGCTTTGATCTTGCGTTCGCGAAATCGCAGACTTGTTTGATCCGTTCTTGGATGGAGTCTGCTGGCGGTGGGGTGAAGATAATCTCTCCAAGAGTATCAACGATATGGATCTCCTCGTTCGACGTCCGAAAGCGGCCCGCATCGGCTTCTTTATCTAAAGTTCGGTCCGTCAGAACTTGCTGGAGATGGCACAGAATAGCCGGCGTTAATCTATCGCCCTTCATGTCGCGAATTTCAAGAATTGCCTTGTAATTGTTCACGATCATCTGCTCCGCTCTGTCGCGTGGACTGCGCTTTGTCCTAAGCATCTCTTTAGCGACTTCCCGAGTCGTTACCGCTCTTCCAACATGCTGGACGCTATCGCCTCTTCCATCAACGAGTTATAAAGATAGCGATCGTTGTCATCTGGGATCGGTCGCGAGTTGCCTGTCACCAAAAAACCGCCTGCTTTCTTATCGATCATGCTGATCCATTCCAGCTGTCTAGGAGGAACCCAGTAATGAAAGTTGTCGTTGTAATAGGTAAGCGGCAGCGAAGTGAGCTGCCCAACGCGCCCCATCTTTACGGCAGCCCAAGCAGTTTTTGAATCGAAATCTCAATCAACTGAAAAATTGCGTTTTATTGAGTTTGTCTTAAAATCTTTTAAGATAATGCTTTATGTATTGTTTTAGATTATTGATTAGAGGTTAATGCGGAGATTGCGTCACGCATTTTGAAGTGACTGAAGTGACTGACGTGCTAGCGGCTTTCCGGCTAGCGGCTTTCCGGCCCCCAACCTCGCCGTCATGCTCCACCGGGAATGATTTGTAGCGCCCCTGAACAGATGGCCCGTGCCCACGTCGCGAAAGTGCAACGTCGCGTTTATCACTCTCTGCCGAAATGCTGTGCAAGGTGTTCAAGGAAAATGACGTCATTCGGACGGGTATCCATCGGTCCTTCGCGCTTGGAGCGCGGCGGATAAGCCACGTCCGGGTGAATTCCCGGAAGGTCCCGAAAGTAATTAAGCTTCGTTACCAGGCTGCAATCCGGGTTCAGGAAAACCAATTGGAGGGGGAACTTCCAGTGGGGAAGCAGACTTCGGGCCAGCGCGTCGCCGGCAGCCTCATACTTCTTCAGATCATCAACCAGGACGAAAGTGCTCACGAACTTCTTGTTCAGTCGATCAATCACACTGCGATGGGAGAGCAGACCTGCTCTCAGGTCGGTGCCGCTGGGTCAGCAACTCTGGTCGTCAAGCGACCCCCACAAGAGGACGGCGAAAATAGGCCGCTTTTCGCTCTGTGACACCTCCAAGACATGGTCGAATGGCACCCAGTTGATTTGCTGAGACCTGTAGTACACTCGGGCCAGCCGGGCGCTGGCGTCTGCGAGTGGCAACTCGGTGTCCCACCGACGGCTTTCCGGAATTTCGCGGCCTCCGCCGAGAAGCTCCAGCCGTTCGACGCGGACGATATCATGCGGCGCCTGGTGGTGGTCTCCGTCGGTCACGGTGAGGTGGACGTTGAGCGTCTTGTCGGTTGGCACTCCCAGCCGAAAATACTCCACCGTGCCTTTCTGTCTGTTTACCAGAACGCTGCCCGAGAACGAGGCCGGCGTGTAATAGACGGCGCAACCAGCGGGCATGGGCACGCCGTTTTCCGGAGTGATCTCAAATTCCGCGTGCAGTCGGAACACAATATCGAGATGGGAAGGAGACATTGCCCGCAGCATCGCAAACGCTCCATCGGGCCCAGCTCGTCGGCCTGGAGCAACCAGGTGTGCCTGAGGGCGGGGGTGAAACTGTTTGAGAAACTCAGCGATTCGCTCGGCGTCGAGAGCCCAGATTTGGCCAACGTCGCTTACGGCCTGGGGCAGAAAGGCTGAAAAGTCCCGCTCGTTGTAGGTCTGCTGCGGCCTGGCGAGCATCGGACTCGCGAACAAGGAGTACATCCATTTGTGAACGGGATTGTCGAGAATGACCCCGCTCCGACCGGGCGGAGTCCAGTATGCGGTCACCTCCAACCGGGTTTGGCCAAACAGAATGGGATGGACTTCGCCGCGAAAACCATCGAGGATGTCGGCGCCGCGGTTCAAGTCGAGCGGGATCGGTGGGCGCGCCGGCGTGGAAACTTCGACGCGAATCTCTGCTTGCGCCGTTTTCTTTGGTTCGCTCAAGATCCAGATCACGCCGGCAATGACGGCAAAAGCCAAGATCGCACCCAGGACTTTTGCGAGGCGCATGATCCACTCTCCAAGCTAATTCCCATCGTGAACCAGCTGCCACGCAAAGTCAAGAAAGAAAAAAGGTGTCAGGACCCTTTTTCAGCCTTGCGCGGCCGGCCACGGCTGCGAAAGCTGCTCTCCAGCCCCAGCCGTGCCGACGTCTTCTTCATCCAGTTCTCCGAGCCAAACGGTTGGCCGCGCTCCACGCACCGACGCAACGCCTCCAGCTCCGCTTCCGTCTGCGGCCGCTGCACTTCGCGCAGCCAGTGCTCCGGCTCGGCGATCGGCCAGGCGACGAGCAGCTTGCGCGCGGCCGCGTCACCGTGTCGGCGACGCCACAGACTTCCCCAACGCCACTCGTCGGCCCGCGCGGCCAGGTTGGCCCGAAGGGGATTGCGTTCCACATAGCGCAAGAGGGTCAGCAAATGTTCGTCCTGCTCCACCGGGAAGGATTTGAAACGCCCCTGATAGAGATGGCCCGTCCCCACGTCCCGGTAATGAGCGTGCCAGCGCTGCGTGTGCGTGAGCGTCACCCAGTGCATGAAATCCGACAGCGCGCCGTCGCGCGGCGGCCAAAGCACCAGATGCCAATGGTTGGGCATCAGGCAATAGGCCAGAATCCGCATGGGGCAATGCTCGATCGCTTCCGCTAGAATGTGCTCGAACGCTTCAAAGTCGCCGGCTTTCTTGAAGATGGGCAGCCGGCCATTGCTGCGGTTAAGCACATGATAGGCAAAGCCACCCGGAGCAGAGCGTAAGGCGCGTCCCATGGGCGAGATTAGAACAGGATCCGGGCGCAAAAGCAAGTGAAAAAGGGTCCTGACACCTTTATTTTCCCCAAGGGGTGAAGCATGGCAAATTGAGCGATCATATTTGGTATTCAGGCGGTTGCTTGCGTCGGCTAAGCCAAGCGCCGGCCGGACTGGACGGTCCATCAGCTACATGGACATCCCGCATTATTTGTTCACGTAGCTCCGCGTTCCATTTTTCGAATACTCCGTTGCAGTCCCGAAGTATTCGCTTTAGGGAGATCATGAACCACTCGCACGCGATCTTGGTTGTTCGAAGTTCATCGTCTGTTATCGCCATGTTTGTCTTTGGGTGAGTAATTCGATGCCTAACCTCAAGCGTTGACCGCATTGCCTCCCAACCAACGCCTCCAAAATCACAATTCACAGGCATTCCAGCGCGTTTAACAAAGCAACCAACGGTGAACCGGAAATTCTCAAGTAACGGCAAAAACAGCGGGCGCGACTTCGCGATGCCCCGTGAGTTAAGGTAGTAGGACTCCTCCTTAAGCATGGTCAATTCTTCGTAAGTATAAAGTTGTGGATGACGCAAACAGTCATCTTTCATCATGAACAAACAACCTTCGACCGTGGCAAAAAAGGCACGAATTAGATTCCGCGAATGAAGTTGTGTGGGGATTTCAGCTGCGATGAGAGCTGCGTCCACTAGGTCTTCTAATAGCAAACGAAGTAATGGAGTATTCATGCAAAGTGTGACACCAAGCGCTCGTGACCGGTTCGTGAAATTGTCCTCTTTGTATGGCGGACCAAAAAGAATGGCCAACCCGCCAACCAGGATCGTCCAGATGAATGAAAAAGGTGTCAGGACCCTTTTCTAGCGTCTCTTCGCAGCTCGATCAGTTCCACTAAATTGCGCTCGAAAGCTTCATAGTCGGCGGATTTCTTGAAAGTGGGCAGCCGGGCGATTCCGCGGTTAAGCGCAGGATCGAGGTAGCCACCCGGAGCCCTGCGTAAGGCGCGACCCATAACGACAGTAGACCAGTCGGCACGCCCAAAAGCAAGTGAAAAAGGGTCCTGACACCTTTTTCAGTCCGCGAAGCTTACCGGCTCGCCGCCGGCGCGCGTTCCGAGCGCCGACCAAACATACGGATTGATGCCCGCGTCGATGTTGTGCACCGAGCCGTCGGCAAATAGGAAGTTGACGCCGCTGACGTGCCGGCTCCAGAAATCGTCGACGTGATTGATCGGATTGTTGGGCGTGTGCCCCTCGGCCGGGTCGCCGGTGTGGCCCAGAATCAAGACCGGAGCGCCTTCATTGCCAAAGGGACCTCCGGGGCGCGCGGGCACGTAGGCGCCGGTGACCGATCCCGTCCAGGTGACGCTCGCCAGGTTGCTGCTGCGCTCGCCGACCATGAGCGTGTTGCTGGTGCCGTCGAGGATCATGGCGATGCGAACCTTGCTGTTGCGGTAAAAAATCCCGTCGCCCTTGCTCGGGTCGTCGGTAATCTCCGGTTGGCCGAAGCAGGCCGCGTAGCTGCTGCTTGCCACATCGACATTGGTGCCCGCGGCCGTAAACGAAGGCGGCGGCATGTCAGAGGGGCACAAGTAAATCGCGATGCTTGTCGTCCGCACCGGCGCGTTGAGGGGATCGCCAATGTCGAGGTCGATGCGAATTCGCGTCTTGAGATTGTTCTGTTCAATAAAGTCGAGGATGTGAGTTGCCCAGCCCCAGCCGGGGCCTAGATCGGAATTATCGGCGGGATTGACGTTGGAGGTGTACCCCGGCGGGAAGACTTTGTACACATCATGGTAGTTGTGCAAAGCGAGTCCGATCTGTTTGAGGTTGTTACGGCACTGCGTCCGCGCCGCCGCCTCGCGCACTTTTTGCACCGCCGGCACCAACAGGCCAATCAAGACCGAGATGATGGCGATCACCACCAAGAGTTCGATGAGCGTGAACGCCGGCCGATTTGGTCGAAGTGCTGATTTCATGCTGCACCCGCTAGGTTACAACAACGTATTACCAAAGTCATACTATGTTTTACGCGGCCACCCAAAATGTCAAGAAGAAAAGTGCAAAAAAAAGCAAAATCGTCCTAACGGAACGTCGAAACTGAGATTTCGTGGTGAGGGTGTATGCGAGTGTGGCGCTGTGGCGCTGAGCTTCGAGTTTTTACTTAAGTGCAACAAAATTTGATGGTTGCGACGATGACCTCAGCGCCAAAGTGCTTGGCGGCGTTGGGGCACTGGGCGCCGTTGGCTTGCTGGTCTTAAACGGCGGGAAATGCCTTTTGGTGCTCGTATCGTCTAGGCTCCTGTAGCCGAAGTCGTGAGACTTCGGAAACCCGAACTCTTACGAGTTCGGCTACCTGAAACGTCACTCAAGCTGAGGTTATCCATGCGCAGAGGTGTGTTGCTGGTCGCGTTGTTCCTTTCCTCGGCGTCGGGCGCTCGCGCTCAAGACGAGGCGAGGCTGTTGCGGTTTCCCACCATACACGATCAGAACATCGTTTTCACGTACGCCGGCGATCTCTATTCCGTGCCCGCGGCCGGTGGCGTCGCTCGCAAGCTGACCAGCCACGTCGGCTTCGAGATGTTCGCCCACTTTTCACCCGACGGCAAGACCATCGCCTTCACTGGCCAATACGACGGCAACACCGAGGTCTACATCATGTCGGCTGAAGGCGGCGTGCCCAAGCGGCTCACCTTCACGGCCACTTTGGGCCGCGACGAAGTTTCCGACCGCATGGGGCCCAACAACATCGTTATGGGTTGGAAGAACAGCGACGAAATCATCTTTCGCTCGCGCATGCACGACCCCAACGACTTCAACGGCCAGCTCTACACCGTGAATGTGAAAGGAGGTCTGCCCGCGCAGATTCCCGTACCGCGCGGCGGCTTCTGCTCGTTCTCCCCTGACCAGAAGAAGATGGCCTACAACCGTATCTTTCGCGAGTTCCGCACCTGGAAACGCTACCGCGGCGGCATGGCCGACGACATCTGGATCTACGATTTCGACACTAAGAAAGTCGAGAACATCACCAACAACCCTGCCTGCGACACCTTTCCGATGTGGTCGGGCGCCAAGATTTACTTCCTCTCCGACCGCGACGAGGCCAAGCGTTTCAACCTCTACGTCTACGACACGGCCGACAAATCCACCCGGCAGCTCACCACGTTCAAGGACTTCGACATCAAATATCCATCGCTTGGCGACAAGGCGATTGTCTTCGAGAACGCCGGATACATCCACAAGTTCGACCTCGCAACCGAGAAGGCCGCCAAGGTGGCGATCCAGATTCGCGAGGATTTCGCCGGCAGCCGGGGCGGTCTTCGCGAGGTCGGCAAACTGATTCGGGCCTACGAAATCTCGCCCGACGGCAAACGCGCCCTCTTCAACGCCCGCGGCGACCTGTTCACCGTGCCGGCCAAGGACGGTCCGACGCGCAACATCACCGGCACGCCGGGCGTTCACGAGCGCAACCCCAAGTGGTCGCCCGACGGCAAGCACGTCGCTTTCATCTCCGATGCGAGCGGCGAGGACGAAATCCATTTGGTGCCACAGGATGGTAGCGGCCAAAACGTGCAGCTCACCAACTCCGGCGGCCCCTACAAATATGCCCTCTTCTGGTCACCCGACAGCAAAAAGATTATGTGGGCCGACAAGAAGATGCGGCTCTTCTACGCCGATGTGGCAACCAAGGCGGTCAAGCAGGTCGCCGATGCCAAGCGCTTCGAAATCCGCCAGTACGTTTGGTCGCCCGACAGCAAATGGATCGCCTATTCCCGGCCTGAGGAAGAGGGCATGCAAAAAGTGTGGATCCACTCACTCGAACAGGAAAAGTCCTCCCCGGTGACCAATGGCTGGTACAGTTCTTCCGACCCCGAGTTTTCCAGCGACGGCAAGTATCTGTTCTTCGCCTCCGAGCGCGATTTCAATCCGATATTCAGCGCGACCGAATGGAACCACGCTTACTCCGAGATGGAGCGCATCTATTTCGTGACGCTCGCCAAGGACACGCCGTCGCCCTTCGCGCCCAAGAGCGATGAAGTTGCCCAGAACAAGGACGAGCAATCCAAACCCAAAGACGGCGAACCGAAGGACAAAGAAAAAGAAAAAGAGAAGGAGAAAAAGAAGGACGTAAGCCTAAAGGTCGATCTCGACGGCTTGCAAGATCGCATTTTGCAGCTTCCGGTCGCCGCCGGCAATTACAGCAACCTGACGTCGGCAGGCGGCAATCTCTACTACCAGCGCTCGTCGCGCAAGAGCGGCCCGAGCTTCAATCTTTTCGACATGGCGCAAAAAAAAGAGATCGGTCTTGGCACGATCAACGGCTACGAGATATCCGCCGACGGCAAGAAAATGCTGGTTCAGAAAGACGGCAAGTACGGCATCATCGACTTGCCCAAGGCGACGATTACCCTGTCGGACACCCTCGATCTCTCGGCCATGCAGGTGAACCTCGACCTGCACAAGGAATGGAAGCAGATATTCAACGAAGCATGGCGGCAGATGCGCGATTTCTTCTACGACCCCGGCATGCACGGCCTCGATTGGAAGGCGGTCCGGGCGAAATACGAGCCGCTCGTGGCCCATGTCCATCATCGCGCCGATTTAACTTACGTCATCGGCGAGATGATTTCGGAGCTAAACGTCGGCCACGCCTATGTCGGCGGCGGCGATCTGCCCAAAGTGCCGCGGCTCCAGACCGGCCTCTTGGGCGCCGAGCTACTAGTCGATGAGAAAACCAAATACTACAAGATTGCCAAGATTCTCAAGGGAACGACCTGGGACAGCGGCGTGCGCTCGCCTCTCTACGGCGTCGGCATCAATGTCGGCGAAGGTGAGTACATCGTCGCCGTCAACGGCCAGCCCACCAACGAGATGACCAATATCTACGAAGCGCTCGTCAACACCGTGGGCAAGCAAGTCCGGCTTAAAATCAACAAGGAGCCCGCCGAAAAAGGCAGCCGCGAGGTGGTCGTTCTCCCAATCGGCGACGAACAGCAACTCTATTATTTCAACTGGGTGCACCGGAACATTAAGACGGTCGAAGAGGCGACCAAGGGCAAAGTCGGCTACGTGCACATACCCGACATGCAAACGACCGGCCTCAATGAATTCGTCAAGCACTATTACCCGCAACTGCGCAAAAAGGCGCTCATCATCGACGTTCGCGGCAACGGCGGCGGCAACGTCTCGCCCATGATCATCGAACGGCTGCGACGCGAGATCGCCCTCATCGACATCTCGCGCGACACCGGTCCCCGCCCCGACCCCGACGCGGTATTCCTTGGCCCAAAGGTGTGCCTTTTGAATGAATTTTCCGCTTCCGACGGGGACTTGTTC
>JACPZP010000192.1 GCA_016195405.1 Planctomycetota bacterium
GAGCATTCTTTGGGCGTGATGGAGTTGGCGACACAAGCCTTCGATTTGTTGGCCCTCCGGTATCCGGAGCGGCTGGAGAACGAACTCAAGCAGATCCCGGAACTTGGCGATAGAACGATGGCAAAGGCGCGCCAGATCGTGCGCCTGATGGCACTTCTCCATGACGTGGGCCATCCAGCGTTCTCCCACGCCGCCGAAACCACCATCCCAGGCGGGGATCATGAAAAGCTTTCAATCCACATCATCGCCAATGTCCTCGGTCCTGAGGTCGCGGACGGGTTTTTCGAAGGAGCGACGAGCCTCCTGGTGCGACTGATGGAGAGATCCCCGGAACTGACCTTCCTGCGTGAATTTGTCGCCAGCCAGATGGACATGGACCGCACGGACTACCTCCGTCGTGACTCCCTTCACTGTGGGGTCGATTACGGTGTCTTCGATTCGCGACGCCTGATCGACTCTCTTGTCGCGATAGAGAACCCGGATTCCGGCCGGCTGCAACTCGCGATTCATCGCGGCGGTGAGCACACCTTTGAGGCCTTAATTCTTGCGAGGTACCAGATGAACACTCAGGTCTACCTGCACCGGATCAGGAGGATTTACGATTACTACCTGACCGAGTACATGAAACTCTGGGGCGCTGAGCATCATCGCACTTTCGACGATGTCCTGAAGCACGATGACAGCAGCGTGCTAATGCAGATCCGCAGAGATGCTGAGGATGACAATGAGCGCTCGAAGTGGGCTCGGCGGATCGTTCAGCGCGACCATCACCGGCGTGTTTTGGAGACCGGTGACTACGCTGATGAACAGAGACTCCGCCGAATGAGGCGCTTGCATCGCCAATTGAAGGAGGAATACCCGAACGTGGATTTTTACCTGGACGACGCCGCTCATGACATCCACAAGCTAACCATCCCTGGCGAACAGGACCCGCAGCGGGTCGAGGACCTCTACATTGTCGAGAAGGACGGCAAACTGAAGCTTTTGAGTGAAGACAGCGCGATTATCGGGAAGATCCCCAAACGTGTGCGAACCGTGAGGATCTTCGCCGATGCAACGGGAGAAGCTTTGCAAGCAATACGAACCAAAGCACGGGCATTGGAGGCCCACACAGCATGAACCGATCGGGTAACTTGGTTTACTCGGATGATCCGTGCTCTGCGTTCATGACGGCGATCGTCCGCTCGTATGAAGAGAATGTCGGCGGGCGCCATTACCTCGGCAGGACTGCCGTACAAAAGGTAGTCTATTTTGCCAAGGTGCTGGGCGTGCCAATTCCCTGCTCGTTTGAGATTTACACCTACGGCCCGTACTCGGATGCCGTGACGTTCTGCGTAGATTCTCTGTTGGCCGACGATGTGCTAGAGGACACCAGCAAGGACCCACAATCGTACTCGAACTACCGGCTGGGGGAGAATGCCGACGAGATCCTGAATGCCTACCGACGGTTGATCGACCCTCATCGCGAAAAGATCGACACCGTAGTTCAGAGCCTAGGGAGTTTCAAGCCACAGGAACTCGAGCTGATCGCGACGCTTCATTTCATTCACCACCGGTTGAAGCAAATCTGGCGGAAGGAGCCATCGAGGGATCAAGGTCTGGCAGAGTTCTATCGGGTAAAGAAGGACAAGTTCAGTCCGGAGGAGATCTCCTCGTGGTATGGCGCCCTAAGAAACGCGAGACTTGTCTAGGCGCCTATTCTCTAGGTCAGGATCTTACATTCCTCGCTGCCCCATGCGCACGTGACCGGTGTGTCGCTTGCCGCGCCACATGGGCCAATTCCTCCACGCGCTGCGGCGGGCAGCGTGCTTTTCCTTTTGACATTTGTTCCGCGCCTACCGGATCTGCACCAGGTCGCTGGGCTCGGCCGCGGCCGCCGAGATGGTCTGAGGCGCCCGCCAGAAGTCCACGTACGACACGTAGTGGACGCAGGCCACCGTGCATCGCGGCGCACAGGATTTTTCGGTGAGGAACTCCCGCCGGATGTCCTCGACTGTGTACTCCTCCAGCGGCTTGGCCGGATACCCGCGCTGCTGCGAGCAGTAATGCACCAGCCCGTCCTCGCACACATAGAGGTAACGCGCGCCCGCCCGGCAGCGCCAGTGGTGCTCCCGCCCGTAGGCGATATCGTCCTGGAACTCGTTGAACACCCCGTAGCTGCCGCGTCCCAGCTTCTTGGTCTCCAGGTACACGTCGCGCTCGGCGGGCGACAAGGGCCGCAACTGGCCGTCGCTGTCGTGGATGATCCCCACTGTCGAGGTGAATCCCAGTTGGACCGCGCGCTTGCCCACCACCAGCGCGTCTTCGGGATGGTGGATGCCTCCGCCCACCACCGAGTTGATGTTCACGTGAAACAGCGCGTGCTCGCTCAGCAGCTCCAGCTTCTTGTCCAGCGTCTTGAGACTCTTCTTCGACACGTCGTCGGGCTTGACGTTGTCGATCGAGATCTGCAAGTGTTCCAGCCCGGCCTGGTTCAGCCGCTGGATGCGCTCGGCGGTCAGCAGAAAGCCGTTGGTGATCATCCCGGCCATCATGCCGCGCCGCCGGATGTGCCGGACGATGTCGTCCACCTGGGGATGCAGGAGCGGCTCGCCGCCGCTCATGGCAACCGTCTGGGAGCCCAGATCCGCCAGCCGGTCGATCCGCCGCAGCATCACTTCCAGCGGCACCGGAGGCGAAAAATCGTCGTACTCGTTGCAGTAGGTGCAAGCCAGGTTGCAGCGCCGGATGGGGATGATGTGGGCCATCAGGGGCCGGTCGGTCGAGCGCAGGCAGTTCCACACCGTCGCCCACTCCCGCACCCGGCGATGCACGTACCGCACGCCCCTTCTGAAACGCACCCCCACGTCTGGCATATTGGTAGAGTCTCCCATTCTAGACCACGACCAACCCCAATCCAAGCCGCCCGGTTCGAAGGGGCGCATTTCGGGGCCAAAAGGCCGATTAGAGCCGTCGAATGAAGAACCTGCGGGTATGTATCGACGCCGTCCCGCTGCTCCTGCGCAGCGCCGGGGTCAAAACCTACGTCTATTACTGGACCCAGGCCCTGCGCCGGACCGCCGGCCCGCATGCCTTGCGGTTGTTCCCTTCGCTCGACCAGGCCGCCGAGTGCGTGCATGAGCGATCCGTGCTGGGAGCGCTCCCGACGCTGGCCCGGCTGGCTCTGCTCCACGCCGCCAACGGTTCGCCGTATCCGCTGCTCAACCGTCTCGGCGCGCGCTTCGACGTCTTTCACGCCTCGCATCAACTGCTCCGTCCCCCGCGCAACACCTGTGTGACCGCCACCCTGTACGACCTGACCTGCTGGCTGGTCCCGCGGTTGCACTCGGCGAGCAACGTCGCCATGGCCAGGAAGTTCGCCCAGCGCGTGCTCCAGCGCGCCGCCGGCATCATCGCCATCTCGGAAAACACCCGCGACGACGCCGTGCGCGTCCTCGGTCTGGACGCCCGCCGCATCGCGGTGATTTATCCGGGCGTGGCCGAAGCGTTCTTTACCGCCGCGCCCGCCCGCCGCCGCAAACCCTACGTCCTGTTCGTCGGCACCA
>JACPZP010000012.1 GCA_016195405.1 Planctomycetota bacterium
GAGAAGGTGAACACGACCCGGGAGAGGACGCCATGCGCGACTCTTGGCTACCTCTGGCGAGTCCGTAAAAAAGCCGTCATCGACGGCCGCGTCCGCCGTCCGTAGTTTGCGCAAATCCCAATTCCGTCATGGCAGTCTTTTTTATTCCTTTTTATTCCCTGGAGGCAATCTCTTGACGCAGGCGCTCTTCCTGGGCCTTGAGTTCCGGCGTGAATTCGGCGCCGAAATCTTCCGCCTCGAACACCTGGCGAATCTCGACCTCGCTCTCGGCGCCCATCGGATTGGGGCAGCGCTTGACCCACTGGAGCGCCTCGTCCATCGACTTACATTGCCAAATCCAAAAGCCCGCGATCAGCTCCTTGGCCTCGGCGAAAGGCCCGTCGATCACCGTCCGTTTGTCTCCTGAAAACCGGACGCGCTTTCCCTTCGAGCTGGGCTGAAGTCCCTCGCCGGCCAGCATCACGCCGGCTTTCACCAGCTCCTCGTTGAACTTTCCCATGTCGGCGAGGAGCTGCTTACTCGGCATGACGCCCGCCTCGGAGTCCTTGTTGGCCTTGATCATTACGATGAAGCGCATTGTCGTATCTCCTTGTGTTTACTTGATTTCCCGGCCGCTTACGACCGGCTGAATCCCATCTCTACCCTTACGTCGAACAAGGCGATGCGGAATCGACAGGTCCAGCTATTTTTTTTCATAAGGAACTCTTCATGCACTTAGCGTGCCCACGACTTCGACGACGCTGCCTGATTTCAGCGTCTCCAACGCCGAAGGGAGTTGATCGACGATGCGCGTGGACACGGTTGGGTCGAAGAAATTCGCCGTGCCGATTTGCACTGCGCTGGCGCCGGCGATCAAGAACTCCATCACGTCGTCGATATTGCTGATGCCACCGATGCCGATGATGGGGATGCGTACATTTCGGGCGACTTGCCAGACAAGCCGTAGCGCGAGCGGCTTGATCGCCGGTCCGCTAAGACCGCCGGTGACGTTGCCCAGAATTGGCCGGCGGCGCTTCCAATCGATGGCCATGCCGACGAACGTGTTAATCAGGGAAACGGCGTCGGCGCCGGCATCCGCGGCCGCTTGGGCGATCGGAACGATGTTCGTCACATTTGGAGTCAGCTTGGCAATCAGCGGCAACGGACAAACGGATCGGACGCCGGCAACGACTCGGCGGGTCACTTCCGGATCGGTGGCGAAATCGACGCCGCCGGACACATTCGGACACGACAAATTCAACTCCAAGCCCTCGAGCCCTTCCGCAAGCCCCATCATGGCTGCCATCTCGATGAATTCCGCCTCCGTCTTGCCGGCGATGTTTGCGATGATCGCGGTCGGCAGCGCCCTGAGATACGGAACATGATGGGCCAGGAAGTGGTCGATGCCGTCGTTGTCGAGGCCGATGGCGTTCAGCATCCCCGAAGGCGTTTCGACGGTGCGCGGCGGCGGATTGCCGATGCGCGGCTGCCGGGTCACCGTCTTGGGGATGATGCCGCCGAGCTTGGCGAAATCGACGACTCCGGCCATCTCGCGGGCATAACCAAACGTCCCCGATGCCACCAGAATTGGGTTCTTAAACGATAGCCGGCCGAGCGTGACGGAAAGATCGGGCATGGAGTTGTTATAGAAGCGATTTCAAAACGGGGTCGGGACCTACCTTTTGAAATCGCTTCTAGAATCAGCTTCAGACGTGTGTTAGCTTGAGTGTCTTGAGGAGAATCTCATGACAAGTTTGTCCATGCGCCGGATACTTCATCGCTCGGCGGATGCGGCCGTGCAGTTGTCTGAGTTGCGACGCAAGCTCAGCTTGCAGGCCGAAGTGGTAACGCCGCGCGGCCACGCCTTGACGGAGAAAGTGTTCGGCCAAGCGCTGAACCCGGCCCAAGTCGTTGAACGAATTTGCGCCGACGTCCGCGCTCGGGGACTGAAGGCCGTGCTGCATTACACGGAAAAGCTCGACGGCGCCCGGCTCGATGCGCGAAGCATCCGAGTCCCTGCCAAGGAACTGGCACAAGCGCACAAGAAAGCCGACCGTGACTTCTTGGAAGCTCTGCGCCGCGTGCGCCACAACATCATGAGCTTTCAATTGGGGCTCTTGCATAGCGACGCCATCTTAAAAGCGTCCGGCAAGTATGAAGTGCGCCTGCGCTATCGGCCCATGAAACGCGTCGGCGTTTGTGTTCCGGGAGGGGCGGCGGCTTATCCGTCCACCCTGCTGATGACGGTATGCCCCGCGCGCGCCGCCGGCGTCAAGGAAATCGCCGTCGTTCTGCCGCCGACACCGAACGGCGCTTACAATTCGGATCTCCTCGCCGCCTGCAAGGAACTCGGCATCACCGAGGTTTACCGCGTCGGCGGCGCCCAGGCGGTGGCGGCGCTGGCGTTCGGCGTTGAGGGGATTCCCGCCGTCGACATGATTGTCGGCCCGGGCAACATCTTTGTCACGCTCGCCAAGAAATACGTCTTCGGCACCGTAGCCATCGACTGCCTGGCCGGTCCCAGCGAAATCGTGGTGTTGGCCGACGCGGGCGCCAAGGCCGATCATGTTGCCGCCGACTTGATCGCTCAGGCCGAACACGACCCCGCGGCCAGCATCCTCATTACTTGGCATGAGCCGCTTCTCGACTTGGTGCAGAAGGCCCTTGAGCGGCAACTGGCGAAGGCGTCGCGCGGTCCGCAGGCAAAGGCGTCCTTGGAGAACTTCGGCGCCCTCGTGTTGGCGCGTGATGCCGCCCAGGCGCTCCAGTGGACCAACGAGATCGGACCGGAGCACCTGCACATTCAAACTGAAGCTGCCGAAGCGCTGGCCGACAAAATCGAAAACGCCGGCGCCATTTTCATCGGACCGCATTCGCCGGTCGCCCTGGGCGATTACGCGGCCGGCCCCTCGCACGTCCTCCCTACCGGCGGCACTGCGCGCTTCGCCAGCGGTTTGTCGGCCAACGATTTCCTGCGCCGCTCCAGTGTTCTCCACTTCACCGCCCAGGGTTTGGCCGGCCTCGCGGATGATGTGCGCACCCTCGCGCAGAAAGAGGGGCTGACGGCCCATGCGGCGAGCGTCGATGTTCGTTTACAATAAGGTATCGTTTAGCCGCGAGCCTGCGGCGAGCGCGGACGCGGCGTCAATCTGCAAGGACGCCGCCCGCGCTGGCCGATGGCTCGCGGCTAAACGAAGCGCTTGGGACTGGATACTTATGTCGCAGTTTCTGCGTGCGAAAGTTTTCAACATGGCCGGCTACACGCCGGGTGAGCAGCCGCGCGATGCGGATGTCGTCAAGCTTAACACCAACGAGAATCCCTATCCGCCCTCGCCATGCGTCGCCGCCGCCATCAGCGAGTTGCTTCACCACGGCCGATTGCGCAAATACCCTGATCCCTTGGGCCAGGATTTTTGTCAGGTTGCAGGCCGAATTCTCGGCGTCGATCCCGCGTCCATTCTTATCGGCAACGGCTCCGACGATATCCTCACCATCCTCACGCGCGCATTTGTTCCCGAAAGCGGCCTTGTCGTCTCGCCAACGCCGAGTTACCTCCTGTACAAGACTCTCGCCGATCTGCAGGGCGCGGCGTTCCAAGCGGTCCCGTTTGCGCCCAACTGGTCGATTCCCGAGCCGTGGCCAGTTCGCGACGCCCATCTCACCTTCGTGGCGAATCCTAATTCTCCAAGCGGAACGATGGTCCCGGTCAGCGCGCTCGAGAATTTGGCACAACAACTTCGCGGCCCACTGGTGATTGACGAGGCTTACATCGATTTCGCGGATGCCACTGCGTTGCCCTTGTGCCGTCTTGCCAATGTCATCGTCACGCGGACTTTGAGCAAGTCGTACAGCCTGGCCGGGCTGCGGTTTGGGTTTGCCGTCGCCCAGCCCGAGATGATCCGCCAATTAACCAAGGTAAAGGATTCATACAACTGCGATGCCCTGAGCTTGGCCGGCGCCGCGGCCGCCTTGGACGACCAGGAACACATGCTGCTCAACCGGACCAAGATACTGGCGACGCGCGGCCGTTTAACCCGACAACTGCGGGCGCTGGGATTCCAGGTCGAGCCAAGCCAGGCGAATTTCGTCTGGGTGACGCGGTCGGATCGGCCCGTTAAGCCGATCTTTGAGACACTTAAGGGTCGCAAGATCCTCGTGCGCTTTATGGATTATGGCGTCTTGGGCGACGGCCTGCGCATCAGCGTCGGAACCGACGCGGAAATTGATCGCTTATTGAATGAACTGCAAGGTATCGTGTAACATCAAGGCGCCCCCAAGCGAGCGGCGAGATCCACCTTATGAGCGCAAGAAAACGCACCGGCCAGGTCAACCGTGAAACCCATGAGACAAAGATCGCGCTCGCGCTTGATCTCGACGGGACGGGACAGGCCCGGCTGGCTACCGGCATCGGCTTCTTCGACCACATGCTTGAGCTATTGGCCCGTCACAGCCTCATTGATTTGACGGTCGAGGCGAAGGGCGACCTGCACGTCGACGCGCATCATACGGTCGAAGACGTCGGCATCTGCCTGGGCAAGGCCCTGGTGCAAGCCCTCGGTGACAAGTCCGGGATTCGCCGCTACGGCAGCGCCACCGTGCCGATGGATGAAACGTTGGCGACCGTGGCCGTCGACCTGAGCGGCCGGGCGTTTTGCGTCTGGAATGCGGCAGTGCCGCCGGAAATGCTGGGAACCTTCAACGCGCCCTTGGCCGAGGAGTTTTGGCGAGCGGCGGCCACGAACGGCGCTTTGAACCTCCACGTCATCTGCCATCACGGGAGGAACACCCATCATATCGTGGAAGCGATTTTCAAGGCAGGCGCACGCGCGCTGCGGCAGGCGGTGGAGCTCGATCCACGGGCGAGCGGAGTGCCGTCCACCAAGGGGCTGCTGGCATAGGTCGATATCGCCATATCTCCCTTTTTTCGCTATACTTTGCAGTTGATTGACGAGAGATTGCGAGCAGACTGAGTCTGTTAAGGATCGGGCGACCGGTAACAGGAGTGATTTCATGAAAAGGCTCGTAGCGCTTGGCTGCGCTTTGGCGACGTGCATGATCGTGGCGGGTTGCGGGTCCAATCGGCGCGAAGGCGTAGTGGCGACGACCCTCAATAAGCTGACCGACGCCGCCTCCAAGGTACAAACGATTCGTGAGAAGGTGGAAACGGCGCTCAAGGACGCGGACGAGAAAAAGATCCACATCGATTCATTTCCCGAGGCGATTAAAGAGGCGGACGCCCTCGGCAAAGTCGGCAAGGAGCTTCAGGACGAAAAACGTGAGGCCGAGAAATTCAAGGAACCCGCCACCGCCGAGGAGCAAAAGCAGTTGGCGGAACAATATCGTCAGCGTCTCAACGATGCCTTCGATCGTTTGACTTCGGAAAAGAAGAAGCTCAACGAAGTCCTGATCGCCGCGGAACAAAACCATAAGGAAGCGGTTGCCGAGTTGCGGACCAAGATACGCGCGGCGGAAGGCGAGTTTGAAGCACTGATCCGGCTGCGTTCCTAGTTCATGGAGGATTCCCACATGCGAACTCGGGCTTGGGGCGTGTTGGTGCTTTGCTCGGCACTGCTTTGCTTGGCACTGGTCGGCTCGGTCCATGCGGGCGGCGAGGGCCGCTTCGAAGGCGTTCTCAAGGATCTCGTCGGCGCCCTCGACAAGCTGACCACAACGCTGGGCGGGATTCGTGACGAGGACAGCGCCAAGGCGGCCCAGCCGGAATTGCGCAAAATGGCTGTCCAATGGCAGGCGCTCATGAAGAAAGCCGAAGATGTGGCGCCGCCTACGAAGGAAGAGAAAGACCGCCTGGAAAAGGCCTATGCCACCAAGCTGACGGAGGCGCGGAAAAAGTTGTTCGGCGAGGTTGAGCGCGTCCGCGAAGTTGCCGGCGGACCCCAAGCCCTCAAGGAAATTAGCGGCGTTCTAGCTCGAAAATCGAAGAAATGACGCGGACAACACGTCTAGCGGCGGTTTGCTTCCTCATTGCCGCGAGCTGCGTCGCTGGAGGCTGCGACGGTGCTCGGTCCTATCGGGCGGTGATGCGCGACCAGATCGCGGCCATGGGTGAAACCGAGGAGATTCTGGCAGGCATCAAGGATCAGGCGACGATGGAGGCGGCCCGAGATCGTCTGCGGGCCCATCTCGAATCCTTCGAAGAAATCAAGCAACGGGCGCTCGCCTTGCCGTCGCCTTCCGAAGAAATCAGTGCCAGCCTTGGACCGGAAGCCGCTCGGATTGAAAAGGCGATCAAAGGCGTGCAAAGTCAGGTAGGCCGCATTCAAGCGAAGATTCCGGGAGGAGAGGCCTTTCTGAAAAGTCTCGGTCCAGGTTCCGAACTTCTGCGTGATTGACTAACGCATTGAGAACAACCATGCGAAAGCACTACAGCCGTTTCTCGCTCTTTTTCCTTCTGTTCGGGACGGGTTGCAGCGACTCGCCGCAGTCGATTTTTCGCAGCGCCCTCAACGGCAAGAATGAAGTCATCGACTCTTTGATGAAAGTCTGTGACGAAGGAGGCGCCGTTGAATTCAATGAAAAGGTCGCGAAGGACTACATGGCTCATCTCAAAGCGTGCAAAGACAAGCTCGACAAATGGGCGTTCAATCGGGACTGGACCTGGATAACCATGGATTCAAAAGAGAACACGCGCGAAGAAATCCTGAAAAAAGTGAAAAAGGACAGCAGAGCCGCCGTCGAGAGCGCGCTGGACGCGACGCAACAATATCTCGAGCAGGAAGAGAAAAACCTTTCGCGCATCCGCCACGAGGTCAAGCGCTTGGAAAAGACCTTGGCTATGTTGCAGGAGTCCAAGCCGGGCGATTATCGCACGCTCGCGATGCTCACGCAAGAACTCTACTACACGCGAATGGTGATCGCTCAGAAGGGCGGCGCGGCAGGCGGAGGAGGCGGTGGCGGCGCGACGAAGGGCGGTGCGCCGGGCCGCGGGCCCGGCGGCAAGGGCTAGGTTCGGTTCTCGACGCTGGCTTCACCTTCGATTTCACCTTCGATTTCACCTTCGGTTTCATCTTCGCTGGCTTCATCTTCCGGAGATTACGATGAGCGCTGAACTAGCCGACCGCCAGCAGCAGAAAGTCCGGGAGTTCATGCAGCTGCTGCCCTTGACGCTCGCCATCGCCGGACTTCCCGAAGCCGAAACGGGCCGGCCGTTCACCGAAGGCCAAATGGACTCCAGAGCCATCTCCATCCGTGCCGCCTACAAAATCGCCCGACAGATCATTGTCGAGGTCGTCAAATAGAGCGGTTCATGGACTATTTGACCGCGATCGCAAAGGCCGTCGCAAACGCCCGGCAATGAGAAATCGTGAGCAGGATGTCCGCGATGCGCAGCTCTTGGGCCCGTTCCTTTGCTGCCCCCGCCAAGTAGACTTTGGGCGCCCCGCCCGGTTCATTGCGAATTTCCATGTCGGTCCAGCATAGCCCGCGCGTCCAACCGGTCCCCAGGCATTTCAGGATCGCTTCCTTGGCCGCCCAACGTCCGGCAAAGTGCTCCGTGGAGTTCTTTCGCGCCAGGCAATAGCGCATCTCCACTTCCGCATAGACGCGCGTCAGAAAGACCTCGCCATGCTTCTCGATCATCTGTGCAATGCGCACGCATTCCACAATGTCGGTGCCGATGCCCACGATGTCCATATTTCTGCCGTCCCTTCGTCCCGCCACAAGCGGTTTCAAAAGGGGACAGGACCTCTAAAATCACAGGTCCTGTCCCCTTTTGAAACCGCTTCCATGGAATTCACGATCATAGCAAATGATAGTCGATCCTGTAAAATTGAGTTGGGTCCTTTGTTCACATTTCGCGCACGCTTTAGCCTTCGAGGTGCGCCAACCCGCAAGCGGGACCGCGGAGCGCACGATGCCACCCACTCCCGATCATTTCCTCCAAAACTTGACTGAGCCCCAGCGCGATGCCGTCCTCCACACGGAAGGCCCCCTCTTGATATTGGCCGGCCCCGGCAGCGGCAAAACTCGCGTCATCACCTGCAGGGTCGCCAACCTCATCCACCAGGGCGTCAAGCCGTACCGCATCCTGGCCATCACCTTCACCAACAAGGCGGCCGGCGAGATGCGCAAACGCATCGAGGCCATGCTTCCTTTGCGTGGCATGTGGATCAGCACCTTTCACAGCTTCGGTGTCCGCATCCTTCGCCAATACGCTGAGCGCCTCAATCTCGACCGCAACTTCACGATCTATGACCAGGCCGACCGCAGCCGTCTCGTCAAGTCGGCCCTGGAAGCTTGCAAGATCGACAATGTCCGCTTCACGCCCGACAGCATCGCCGGGGCCATCAGCAAGGCGAAGAATCAGCTCATGCTTCCGGATCGCTATGCCGGCCAGGCCAAGGATTTCTTTAGCCAAGTGGTCGCCGGCGTTTATGAAGTCTACGAGAAAAAGCTCCGCGCCGCCAACGCCCTCGACTTCGACGACCTGCTTCTTTGGCCCGCCCTGGCCCTCAAGAACGACGCCGAGTTGCGCGCCGAGCTGGATGCGCGATTTCAATACGTCCTGATCGACGAATATCAAGACACCAACAAGGCGCAATACGCCATCGCTCGTGGCTTGTCGATCGATTATCCCAACATTTGCGTGGTCGGCGATCCCGATCAATCGATTTACAAATGGCGCGGCTCCGACATCCGCAACATTCTCGACTTCGAGCGCGACTTCCCCCAAGCTCGCGTCATCACCCTGGGCGAGAACTTTCGCAGCACCAAGGCCATCCTGCAAGCCGCCGACGCCTTGATCGCCAACAACACGCAGCGCAAACCGAAGCCGCTTTTCACGGCCAACAATACGGGCGAGCCGGTCCGCGTCCTTCAATTCGAAAACGGCCTGGACGAGGCGGAACAGGTCGTGCAGCGTATTCGCACCGCGGTCGACGACGGCAATCGCCACTATCGCGATTTCGCGATTTTCCTGCGCGTCAACGCTTTGACGCGAAACCTGGAGAGCGCCTTCATTCGGCAGCGCGTGCCGTTTCAGATTGTGCGCGGCCTGGCGTTCTTCGAACGGAAGGAAAATAAAGACGTCCTTGCTTACCTGCGGCTCTTGCTCAATCCGCACGATGACCTGTCGTTTCTGCGCATCATCAATGAGCCGGCACGAGGCATCGGCAAAGTCTCGCTGGAGCATCTCACGAATTACGCGGAACCGCGCGAGCTGAGTCTTTTGGCGGCGGCTTCTGAGGCGGAAAAGATTTCCGCGATCAAAGGCAAGGCGTCGTCGGGTTTGAGGGCATTCGCACAGATGATGGCCGAGCTGCAGCCGCTCGTGGATGCGACGCCGGATGAGCTGATCCGCCAGTTGCTCGATCGCACCGGCTATCGCAAGATGTTGGCCGAGAATGACGAAGAGGATCAGGAACGATTGGCGAACGTCGAGGAATTGATCACCGCCGCTCATCAATTCCACGAGGAAGACCGGACGCGAACCATCGGCGACTTTCTCGAGAATATCACCCTGGCTAGTGACGTCGACGGCTGGGACGAGAGCCAGGATTGCGTCTCGGTGATGACCTTGCACGCCGCGAAGGGGCTGGAGTTTCCTGTCGCCTACATGCTGGCGTGTGAACAAGGGCTCTTGCCGCACGAGCGCAGCCTGATGAAGGACGAGGACGTCGAGGAGGAACGGCGCCTCGCATTCGTAGGAATGACGCGGGCCAAGGAAGAGCTGAACCTGAGCTGGGCGCGGCTGCGCGAATTCCGCGGCCAGACGTTATACGCCGTGCCGAGCATGTTCCTGGGCGAACTGCCGGAGGACGGCGTCGAGACCATCGACTTGTCCGCCAGCGGCGCCGGCGCAAGCAGAACGATGGACTTCTGGCGAAACGGCCTGGAGCGGACGCGCAAGAGCTGGTACGACACCGGCATACCATTGACGCCTGCACGAACCCAGACGAAGGCCGTCGTCGCGGACGCCGTACCGTCGCGAAAGTACACCGAAGGAATGGTGGTCGAGCATGAGGTGCACGGACGCGGCCGGATAATCGAGGTGTCGGGGCACGGCGCCTTGCGCAAGATCAAGATTCGCTTCCGATCCGGCGAGCGCGCCTTTATCGCCGACAAAGCGAAATTGACAGTCGTCGAGAAGAAGTAACCACGGATCTCACGGATAACACGGATAAGAAAGACAAATCCTCTTCCCATCCGTGTTATCCGTGAAATCCGTGGTTCAACCTCTTTGGAATAATCATGTTCACGCTGAGTGCATTCGCCGACGAAATTTCGCCCGACCCGCATGTGCAGATCGACGTGCTCAAGTCATGCGGCGTTCGTCACATCGAGTTTCGCTCCATCCTCAACTCCAACGTGCTCGCCCTTAGTGACCTCCAGATTCAGGAATTCAAGTCGCTGCTCGACAAAAACGACTTCAAGCTCAGCGCCATCGGCTCGCCCATCGGCAAGATTCGCATCGACGAGCCGTTCGGCCCGCATTTGGAGAAACTCAAGCGGGCCATCGCGCTATGCAAGATCTTCGGAACGCCGAATATCCGCATATTCAGCTACTACCCGCCGGAAGGATTGGAGTGGGATGACTACGACGACCATCGCCGGGAGGTGATGGACCGAATGTGGGAAAAGTGCAAACTGGCGAAAAAAGCGGGTGTGCGGCTCTTGCATGAAAACGAACATCGCATCTACGGCGAGTCGCCGGCGCATGTCGCCGATCTGCTGGAAACAGTGACGGCGGGTCCTGACGGCGATGCCCTTGCCGCGGTCTACGATGCCGCCAACTACGTCTTCGGCGGCCACGATCCCATGGACGGCTGGGAGCGAACCAAAACCTGGACGCGGCATTTGCACATCAAGGATTGGAAA
Organism: Planctomycetota bacterium; assembly: GCA_016195405.1. GTDB lineage: Bacteria > Planctomycetota > Planctomycetia > Gemmatales > Gemmataceae > JACPZP01. Next base: position 10,813 of record JACPZP010000012.1, read on the forward strand.
CGCGGCGACAAGCACGGTTCGATTCCCGGAGAGGGCGAAGGCCAATTTCCGCGCTGGCTCGCCGATGCCGTGAAGATGGGCTACGACGGCTTCGCGACAATGGAGCCGCACCTTTTAGGCGGCGGCCCTACAGGCGGCTACACCGGACCTGAATTATTCCCGAAAGCCGTCGCCGCGTTCAAGAAACTGCTCGACGCCGCCGGCGCAAATTACAGTTGATCCATCCCAAGCCCCAGGATGAGCGCAGCGAATCCTGGGGGTTAAGCCGAACCCCATGTCCGCCAAGCTCCAAACTGTGCATGTCCGCATCAACGACGCCGCCACCGGCAAGCCGACGCCGTGCCGGGTACGCTTCACCGATGGCCAGGGCAAGTATTACGCTCCCTTCGGAAGACTGACAGAATTCGCACGCGGCACAAACGTCGATGTCGGCGGCAACCTCTACATTGGCGACAAGCAATACGCCTACGTCGATGGCGCCTTCGAGATCGCGCTGCAGCCGGGAAGTATCCATTACGAAATCAGCAAAGGGCCGGAATACACACCGCTGAACGAGACGTTCGATCTGATCCCCGGCAAGCTGGCGCTGCGGCTGACGCTCAGGCGCTGGATCGACATGCGGGCGCAGGGATGGTATTCGGGAGACGGCCGCTGTCATTACATGACGCCGCATACCGCGCTTTTGGAGGGGCGGGCTGAAGACCTGAGCGTAGTGAATCTGCTGATTTGCGAGACCACGGTACGTGAGGGGGAAAATGCCTTTGGCTGGGATGATCCCCCGCAACCCTATCCGCATTTCAATGCGGTTCCAAATCTTGACGCGTTCAGCGGTCAAAGCGAATGCGTGCGCAGCGATGAATGTCTGGTTGCGATAAACACATTCAACTCACATCCGCGCCTCGGATCGCTGGCACTTTTGCATACACATCGCATTGTTTATCCGCTGACATTCGGCTACAGGACTCCTTTAGAACGCCTCGATAATTGGTCGCTCGCCGATTGGTGCGATCAGTGCCATCGCAAGAATGGCTTGGTGGCCTGGCAGCCGCAACTCGAGGTCGACGAAGGTCTCGCGAATGCAATCGTGGGAAGGATAGACGCTATAGAGCTTTCCGGAGACATGGTCTCGTTGTTTGGCGCTAAGATCTGGCACAATCTGCTCAACTGCGGCATACGCCTCCCGCTAATTGGCGCGAGCGGCAAGCGCAATAATGCAACGCTACTGGGCCAGCCACGGATCTACTGTCGAATCTCAGAAAATGAGCCACTCAACTATCGGGCTTGGATTGAGGCAGTACGCCGCGGGCGATCTTTCGTCACGTTCGGCCCCTTGCTTAATTTCCAAGTGGAAAGCGCTCAGCCAGGCGATCATCTCGCATGGGACGAGCCGCGCCGCGTAAGTATCGTCGCAGAGGCAAGTAGCACAGAGCCATTTGAACGGCTCGAGATTCTTCAAAACGGTGAAGTTGTCGCCGAAGCCAGGCCTTCCGAAAAGCCTTGGCAAGCGAACTTGGAATTAGAGCTGACGATTGCGCGGAGCGGCTGGCTGGTGGCGCGGTGCATGCCAAGGGTCGGCGTCCATGGATATGCCTTGACGTCGCCAATTTATGCCATCATTGGCGGGCGCCCCGTGTTTGATGATCGATCCGCTCGAGCCCACATCGAGATGCTCGACAAGGGAAGCGCGTGGATTCACACCGAAGCCCGCTTCGAACACGATCGTCAACGCGAGCGGTTGGAAGTCATTTTTGCGAGCGCGAAACAGGTCCTGTTAAATAGACTAAACTCCTGAAAGCAGCCAGCGAACCTGCCGACACGAAGTCGCCTCTATCCTGTAACGGACGCAGGGGTCTATTCATGCCAACCGAGCTTCCCAAACAATACAACCCGCAAGAAGCCCAAGCCAAATGGCTCGACTTCTGGAACCAGCGCGGCTACTTTCACAGCCGGCCGGATAGCCGCGAGCCGTACACGATCGTCATCCCGCCTCCCAACGTCACCGGTGCGCTGCACATGGGGCATGCGCTCAATAACACCTTGCAAGACGTCCTCATCCGCTGGCGGCGCATGCAGGGGCGCAACGCCCTCTGGGTCCCGGGCACCGATCACGCCGGCATCGCCACGCAGGCCGTCGTCGAACGGCTCGTCTTCCAGCAGGAAAAGAAGACGCGTCACGATCTTGGTCGCGAGGAACTGGTTCGTCGCATCTGGGAATGGAAGGACAAGTACGAGGCCCGTATCTTAGGCCAGTTGCGCGAGTTGGGGTGCAGTTGCGATTGGCAGCGCACCCGCTTCACGCTCGATCCCATCTGCGCCCGCGCCGTCCGCGAGACGTTTTTCAAGATGTTCAAGGACGGCTACATCTACCGCGGCAAGCGTCTCGTCAACTGGGACACCGCACTGCAAACGGCAGTCGCCGACGACGAGATCTTCCATGAAACCGTTAAGGGCGGCTTCTGGACCTTCAGATATCCGGTCAAGCCCCAGGACGAGTCTTCGAGTCCTGGGGGTGCCGGCAGTCCCCCCTCGCCCCAACGGGGGAGAGGGGTTGGGGGTGAGGGGGGTACTCCGGTCGCTGACGCTCCCGGCTCGCCGCAAGAGTTCATCCGTTTTTCGACTACCCGTCCCGAAACTATGCTGGGCGATACTGCGGTTGCCGTCCACCCCGATGATGCGCGCTTTAAGCATCTGATCGGCCGGCAGGTTACGATTCCGCTCGTCGGCCGCGACATTCCGATCATCGCCGACCCAAATCTTGTCGATCCCCACTTCGGCACCGGCGCAGTCAAAGTCACGCCGGCGCATGACCCCAACGACTACGAGTGCGGCCTGCGCAACAAGCTGCCGATGATCAACATCCTCAACCCCGACGGCACCATCAACCAAAACGGTGGCAAGTACGCCGGCATGGACCGCTTCAAAGCGCGCGAGGCCGTCACCAAGGAGATGGAAAGCCTCGGTCTCTTTGAAGGGAAAGAAGATCGCGACATCGACCTCGCTCATTCCGACCGCTCGAAGACGCCGATCGAGCCGTACTTGTCGGATCAATGGTTCGTCAAAATGGGCGACCGCGACGACGGTAGACCGGGTTTCGCACAAATGGCGATGGATGCGGTCACATCGGGGAAGGTCCGCTTCTTTCCGGAACGCTATGCGAAGACTTATCTAGACTGGCTCGGCGAAAAGCGCGACTGGTGTATCAGCCGGCAACTTTGGTGGGGGCACCGAATACCCGTCTGGTCGACGGAAATTGAAACCCCTAGCGAATTGACCAATTTGAAGATTTCCGGAATGAAGCTGTTTACTCCTGAATTCACAATTGCAACGCCATTCGCGGGTTACATCTATCCGAATGTAATGCCTATTAGTGAAAGCTCTAGGCTTATTTTGATGTTATCGCTGGCACCCGGGCACGAGGAGATAGAGCAGGAATTGGATCGCATGGGTTTCGAGCAAGATCCCGACGTCCTCGACACCTGGTTCAGCTCCGCGCTTTGGCCGCATTCGACGTTGGGTTGGCCTGAACTGACGCCGGAGCTGAAATACTACTATCCGACCAGCGTCCTGGTCACGAACCGCGACATCATTACGCTTTGGGTCGCTCGGATGGTTTTGACGGGCCTCTATAACATGAACGAGGTCCCGTTCCATCACGTCTATATCCACCCCAAAATCCTCGACGGTTTCGGCGAAGGGATGTCGAAATCGAAAGGCAACGGCGTCGATCCGCTCGACATCATTCACCGCTACGGCACCGACGCCCTGCGTTACGGCATGGTCAACCTCGCCACCGAGACGCAAGATAGCCGGCTGCCCATCGCAAACGTCTGTCCGCACTGTGGCGTCCTCGTTCCGGTCAAGCAAGAGCACATGTACATGCGGACGCGCAAGATCACCTGCCCGGAATGCAAAAAAGCGTTCCGTCCCGGCGGTCCATGGCCAACGGAAGATCCCGATTTGCCGACGGCCAAGCAGGCGTCCGATCGCTTCGAGATGGGCCGCAACTTTGCCAACAAGATCTGGAACGCCGCCCGCTTCCTGCTGCTCAACCTCGAAGGCTACACGCCCGAGGCCCTGCACGTCGAAGGGCTGCCGATTGAGGACCGCTGGATTCTGAGCCGGCTGGCGAGCACGGCGAAATCGGTCACCGAGAGCTTGGAGGGCTACCACTTCAGCGACGTCGCCCGCGCGATTTACGATTTCACGTGGTCGGAGTTCTGCGACTGGTACGTCGAAATGGCCAAGGACAGACTAACCCGACGCGCCAGCGAGGGCATTGAGCGCGCCACGGTCCAGCGCGTCCTTGCCGGGGTTCTCGACGGCATCCTTCGCCTGGTCCAGCCGATTATGCCGTTCGTCGCCGAGTCGATCTGGCAAGCGCTGAACGAAACCGCCTTCGAGCGCGGACTTCCCCGACCGGAGCCGTCCACGGAAAGTGTCGTCATATCGCCGTGGCCCGAGTATCCGGAAAGCTGGCAGGACCCGGCCATCGAGGAGCGTTTCGCGCGCATGCAGGAACTGGTTCGTGCAATCCGCGAAATCCGCAATCGCTACACGGTGGATCCGAAGACGAAGGTCGATATCTTCGTTCGCTGCGAGGAGAAGATTGCCGCCGACTTTCGCAGCTTGGCGCCCTTCATCACGTTGCTCGCGGGCGTTGGAAGGTTCGTAATCGGTCCGGCAGCCGAGAAGCCAAAGCACGCCGCTGGACACGTCGATCCGACATTCGGGGTCTATGTATCGCTCGAGGGTCTGATCGACGTTGCCGCCGAAGCGAAGCGTCTGGAAAAGCAGATTGCTGAGAAGCGCAAGTTCCTGGCCAGCCTGGAGGCGAAGCTGGCCAATCCTAATTTCGCCGGCAAAGCGCCGCCGGATGTCGTCCAAAAGCTAAGCGAACAGATTGCCGAGGTGAGCAAGCAGATTGAAGCGCTGGAAGCCAACCGCAAAGAGCTAATTTAGCCTTTGCCACTTCCAGGTTCCAAGTGCGACGCTTGAATGGTCTGCATTGTCCTGCTATCTTGGGATCATCATGAGCGCCGTGCCAAGACCTCAGCTAATCTCCGTCGAGGATTACCTCGCCGGTGAGCTTGTGTCGCCCGTGAAGCATGAGTATCTCGGCGGCGTTGTCTACGCTATGGCCGGGGCGCGAAACTTGCACAATGTCATCAAGGGGAATGTGTTTGGTTTCTTGCACGGCCGGCTCCGCGGCGGGAATTGCCGGCCGTATGATTCGGATACAAAAATTCGCATTCGGCTGGCGACGCAGGTGCGGTTCTATTACCCTGACGCCTCCGTCATCTGCCGCTCAAACTCGCCGCATGCAACCTATCAGGACCAACCGGCAGCGCTCGCCGAAGTCCTGTCGCGCGCAACGCGGCGCATCGACGAGGGAGAAAAGAAGGACGCCTATCTGACGATCCCATCGTTGTCCGTCTACATGCTCATCGAACAAGAATCGCCGACGGTAGTTGTGTTCCGACGCTTTGGGAATGAATTCGCTCGTGAAGTCTATGCGGGTCTCGATGCCGTCATTCCGCTCTCGGAAACTGGGACCGAATTGCCTCTCGCGGAGATTTACGACGGCGTCGAGTTTCTGCCGGAACCGGACGAAAACGCAACTTGACAACGGTTCACCCACTTATTCCACCTTTCCGTGAAATGACGTCTCGGCCCACCCACCGCTTTAGCGCTTCCGGGATGACGACGCTGCCATCGGCTTGTTGGTAATTCTCCAGGATCGCAACCAGCGCCCGGCTTACGGCCACCGCGGTGCCGTTGAGCGTGTGGACGAAGCGCGTCCCTTTTTGCTTGGTGCTCTTGAAGCGAATTCCCAGCCGGCGGGATTGGAAGTCGGTGCAATTCGAAGTGCTGGTCACTTCGCCGTATTCGCCTGCCTCGCCTCGTGCCGGCATCCAGGTTTCAATGTCGAACTTGCGGTAAGCCGGTCCGCCGAGATCGCCGGTACACGTGTCGATCACATGGTAAGGCAATCCCAGGCCCTGGAAGATCGATTCCTCGATGGCCAACAGCTCTTGATGCAGTCCGTCGCTCTGGTCGGGTGTGCAAAAAACGAACATCTCTACCTTAGTGAATTGATGCACGCGGTAGAGACCGCGCGTGTCGCGGCCCGGCGCCCCGGCTTCAGTGCGGAAACAGTGCGACATGCCCACATATTTGATCGGCAGGTCAAGTTCATCGAAAATGCGGTCGCGATGCATGCCGCCCAGCGTGATCTCGGCCGTCGCGATCAAACAAAGATCGGTGTTGGCGAGGCTGTAGATCTGCGTTTCCGGCCCACGCGGCATAAAGCCGATGCCTTCGAGCACATCGACCTTGGCAACGTCCGGCGTTATGATCGGCGTGTAGCCTTTTTCGAGCAACTTACCGAAGGCGTATTGCACGAGAGCCAACTCGAGCAACACCGCCTCGTTCTTAAGGAAATAGAATTTCTGCCCCGCGACGGATGAGCCGGCTTCAAAATCGACAATGTCGAGCGCCTCGGCCAATGCGACGTGGTCTTTCGGCTTGAAGTCGAACTTCTTCGGTTCGCCGACTTTGCTGATGACCTTGTTGTCCGCCGGCGTGAGGCCTACCGGAGCGTCCGGATGGCTCATGTTGGGTATAGTCATCAGGACGGTTTTCAGCTCGGCCTCAACCTCCTTGACTTGATTCTCGAGCGCGGCGACCTTTTCGCGCAAGTCGCGGCCTTCCTGGATGAGCGCTTGCTTCTTGTCCTTGTCCTTCTCCTTGGGTATGAGCTTGGAGATTTCGTTCTGGCGATGCTGGTGAACCTGCTGCTGCTGAAGAATCTGCCGGCGCTGCTCGTCGAGCGCGACGACACGATCGACGTCAGCCGTCACGTTGCGATTCTTGCAATTCGCCTTAACGGCTTCCAAATTGTCGCGGATGAATTGTACGTCGAGCATATGTATGTCAAGTCCCGCTTGCGGGTTAGCGCGAATTGAATTCACAAGTTCGCGCTAACCCGCAAGCGTGGTTCACGGTCGTTTTTCCAGCGTCACGTACGGCTGCTCGCGTTTCCCCACGTAAATCTGTTCGGGTCGATAGATGCGGTTGTGCTGCAACTGCTCAAGCCAGTGCGCCAACCAACCGGCCACGCGCGAGACGGCGAAAATCGGCGTAAAAAGGTCGCGCGGGATGCCGAGGGCGTTGTAGACGATGCCGGAATAGTAATCGACGTTAGGGTAAATCCCTTTGGGGCCGAGAATACCGGCAAGCGCGGCTTCCAACTCGACGGCCAAGTCGTAGCGCTTCGGCCGGCCGGTCTCGGCGAAGACGTGTTCGGCCAACTCTTGCAGCACCGTCGCGCGCGGATCCTTGACCTTGTAGACGCGATGGCCAAACCCCATGAATTTCTTTTTTTTGGCGACGGCGTCATCCACCCAAGCTTGCACGCTGGGGGCGGCTGCAACTTCATCGAGCATGTCGAGCACTTCCTCGTTGGCGCCGCCGTGAAGAGGGCCCGTGAGCGTGCCGATCGCCGAACTGATGACCGTATACGGATTGGCCAACGTGGAGCCCGTGACGCGGCCGCTGAACGTGGAGGCGTTCATCGTGTGCTCGGCGTGCAACACCAAGCAGGCGTCGATCACCTTGCGGATGGCCGGCGAAGGCTCGCGCTCGAAAAGCATGTAGTAGAAGTTGCCGGCCTGGTCGAGATCGTCGCGCGGCGTGATCGCATCGTCGCCGTGGCGCAGGCGATGAAAAGCGGCCACCACGGTCGGCAGCTTGGCGATCAGTCGAACGGCGGAATCCCAGTTGCTTTGAGCGTTGGTCACGTCGCGGGCCGGGTAGAACATGCCCATCGCGGCGACGGCGGCCTGCAGGGCATACATGGGATGGCCGGTCTCGGGAAGGCACTTGATGATGTCGATGAGCTTGTATTTGATGCGGCGCCGGTGGCGAAGCTGATCGTCAAAATCGGCCAACTCGCGCTGGGTGGGGAGTTCGCCCTTAAGGAGCAGATATGCGGTCTCTTCGTAGCAGCTCTCGCGCGCCAGCGTCTCGACGGCTATGCCGCGGTATTCGAGGCGCGCTTTGTGCCCGTCAATGAAACTGATCGCCGACTCCGCCACCGGCACATCCGCAAGCCCCGGATGCAACTCGATTGGATTCATAGTTCTCCTTTACAATCATGGCCGCTTTGAAGCGTGGCGGTTATCGGCTTCATATTTAATTCTACGGGAGTTGGGCTACCGGCAGGCGGACAGGGTGAAGATATGTACGATGCGCGGGCGCGACTAGAGTTGGCGGGTGCAGCCTAATTACGGACTTCGCCCAAACTGCGGACCGTGGCCATAGACGTGCGCGACCTCGACCTGGTGTCCCCAAGCTACCTGTTCCACGGCGACGCCGAGAGCCGCCGCAAGGCGTTGGCGTTGCTGCGGACTTGGTGTGTATTGGCCGCGGGCGATTGCTTCGACAATCCGCCGGTCAAGCGCGGACGCTTCGATGAGCTGCGTCAGCGAAATGCCGCGCTCGGCAATCAGATCGCCGACCGCTTTTGCTTTTGCCATTGTGAACCACAGCTTTAAATTAGCGTTTCTCAGATCACGACGTTTGCGGTCGTCGTTTATCCGGCTTCTTTTTTCGCTCGATTTCCTTCTTCTTTTTACGGCGATCGATAATCCAGACGATAGCTACGAGCGACGCCAGAAAAAGGACCACACCTGCAATAATCAGAGCGACGGGATCGCCTTGGATCAAATCAGTGAAGAAATCCCGCAAGGCTCGTCGCATGGGCGACCTCCGCAAAGGGCCGAATGACTTTACGCAAGTTGCCCCACTAGCTTACGTGGGACTCGTATCCAAGATCAAGACATGGATCTCACCCGGTCCGTGAACCCCGGTCACGAGCTTCAACTCAATGTCGCCGGTCTTGCTTGGCCCCGTGATCAGGGTCAAGCACGATGGCGGCGTACCGGACACGGGCGAAAACAGATCGAACAAATCGAAAAGATCGGGCAAGATTTGCCGGCGTTCGGCGATGGCGATATGCACGGGCGGCAGGAGACTAAGCGACCGGGGATCGTCGGGTTGGGTCGCCATGACCACGGTGCCGGTCTCGGCGACGAGATAGGCGACGTTGGAGATGCCGAGATCGGCGTCGAAGAATGAATCCCGCGCGGTTTGCGCGGACAAATCGTCCATTTGTTTCACGAGCAGTCCTTCAGCTCGCAGACGCTCGGCGAGATCGAGGCGCTCAATAGCGCCGCCTCGGCCGAGCATGATGTTGCGCGATCTCTTGCTTCGGACCAGACCGAGGACCGCCTGGACGGCGGCTTCACGACCGGTCGCAATGTGAGGGACGCCTCCCGCGCCGCGCAACTCGTCGCAAAAGCGCTGAACGGGATTTGGCCCCGCGCCTTGGTAGCCGACGCCGCCGCGAACTGGCAGATCCGCTATGGCGCCGGCGCGATTACCCTCCGCGACCGCTTGGCGCACACGTTGTAAAAACGCTTCCCGATTCATGAGTTCAATTCCTTCCAGCGGTCGCGAAATGCCTTGGCGGCGGGCGCTGGGAAATCGCGCATCGCCGTCCAGTTCGCGCCCGGTCCGGGCAGCCGGCTCAGCCAACCTTCCTTGGCGAAAAAACGCGTGAACATGCGAGCGCCTTTGAGGGCGAGGCGATACATCCAGGGCCGGCAAAGGACCTGCTTCCAAAAGCCATAAGCCAAGCTCTCCCAGCGGCCCGGTTTGAACTGGTGCTGCAATTCGCGCAGCCCGATCAGCATGTGCGGGATGTTGATCCGCACCGGGCAAGCGGCCTGGCACGCCCCGCATAAAGAAGACGCATGGGGCAGGTGAGGGTTCTGGCTAACGCTGTCATAAAGCGGCGTCAGGATGCTGCCGATCGGCCCGGAATAGACGCCGCCGTAAGCGTGCCCGCCGACGCGGCGATAGACCGGGCACACGTTCAGACAGGCCCCGCAGCGGATGCACTGCAAGCTTTCGCGGAATGGCGTGGCGAGAATCTTCGACCGGCCATTATCGAGGATAACCAAATGAAATTCTTCGGGGCCGTCGAGTTCGCCGTCGCGGCGCGGCCCGGTGATGAGCGTGGTGTAGATGGAAAGCGTTTGTCCTGTGGCGGCGCGGGCCAGCAGCTTCAGGAACACGGGCAAATCGCCAAAGCGTGGGATCACTTTCTCCAGTCCCATGAGGGCGACGTGAACGCGCGGGCAAGTCGTCGTGAGCCGGCCGTTGCCTTCGTTGGTGACGAGCACGATTGTTCCCGTCTCGGCGACGGCGAAGTTGGCCCCGGTGATGCCGAGGTCCGCCTGGTAAAACCTTTCGCGCAGCACGCGTCGTCCGGTGAGGGCCAGCGCTTGAGGATCGTCGGAAAGTTGCTCGCCCAAATGCCGCGACAAAATGGCCGCCACGCTTTCGCGCGTGTGATGCACAGCAGGCGCCACCAGGTGCGATGGCCGTTCGCCGGCGGCCTGAATGATGAATTCGCCGAAGTCGGTTTCCGTGACCTCGATGCCCGCCTTTTCCAGTGCCGGGTTGAGGTGCATCTCTTCCGAGGTCATCGACTTGGATTTGACCGCCTTCGTGCAATTCGCCTGGCGCGCGATCTGGACAACAATTTGGCGGGCGTCCTCCGCCGTCGCCGCCCAGTGAACGTGGCCGCCGAGCTTTTTCACTGAGTCTTCGAGCTGCTCGAGGTATCGATCGAGATGCGCGAGGGTGTGCTCTTTGATGAGCTTGGCGTGATCGCGAAGCTTGTCGCTGTCGGAAAGGGCAGCGTATCCGCGGCGATTGGCGGCGACCAGCGTGTCGGTGAGCCGAGTTAGGACGCGTTGCAGCCCGGCGTCGGCGAGCGCATGCGCGCTGCCGCCGAGGAAGTCATGGTGCTCGTGTCGCGCGTAATTCATGTCTTTGATTTAGCGATCAAGTGTGGCACGCCCACGCCGGCACTTGCCGAGGCGATGAACTGTGCGCGATGGCGTGGGCGTGGCACCCAAAATCATGTGGATGCCAGTATTTCCGCGAGGTGCATAATGCGGACCTTGTTGCCACGCCTTCGCAAACGGCCGCCGATGTTCATCAGGCACCCCGCATCGGTTGCGATCACAACGTCTGCGCCGGTTTTCTCAATGAACGCAGCCTTGTCATCCACCATGGCGCCGCTGATGCCCGGGTAGCGCACGGCGAACGAACCGCCGAAGCCGCAGCATTCATCGTATCGCTCCAAAGGAATCAATTGCAGGCCTTTGACGCGCCGGAGCAGCCTCTCAGGCTCGGTGAGGATGCTTAACCCGCGCAGGTGGCACGCCATGTGATAAGTCGCTTTGCCCTCGAAGCGAGCGCCCACGTCTTCCACATTCAGCACGTTGACGAGGAAATCCGACAGCTCGTGGGTGCGCTGTGCGAGGTCCTCCGCCCGGCCGTGCCAGACGAGATCGCCGTGGAAAAGCTCGGGATATTCGAGCTTGACCATGGCGGCGCACGATCCGGACGGAGTCACGACCAAGTTGCCGCTTCCGAACGCCTTGATGGTGTGACGGGCGAGGTCGCGGCAATCAGCGTGGAAGCCGCTGTTGAAATGAGGTTGGCCGCAGCACGTTTGGGCCTTCGGAAAATCGACCTCGACACCCAGCCGGCGGAGAAGCTTCACCGTGGCGACGCCGACGTCCGGAAAAAGGGCGTCGCCCAGGCAGGTGATCATCAGGGACACTTTCAAGCTAATTTCCTCGGCGTGGCCCGCTCGCGGGTTAGCGACTCCCTTCACTTTACAAAAAAAGAACAGGGCGTGTCTCGCAAGACACGCCCTGCTTCGCCGTACGCGCGGTTGGTTATTGTTAGTGGTTGAGGATGAACTCGGAGCTGTTCAGGAGCGACCAGTAAATGTCGGTATACGCGCGGGCTGGATCTTGCGCCCCATCGATGTAGCGCACCAAGCGATTGGTTTCTTTCTCGCTTGGTAGGCGCGAAAGTACAATTTTGTAAAGCACATGGACCTTTTCGGCCGGGCTTTCCATCTTGCTCTTGATCAAGTGATCCAACTTCTCGTTTTTCGCGGGATCGATCCTCTCGGCCATGAACTCGCCGTTCATGAGATACAGCGCTTGCAGGATGGACGTCTGCGTTTCATGCTTGCGGTCTTGGCTCGTGAACCGCGTGAGGAATTGGGCGCGCGGCGTATTGGGCTGGCCGAACGGATTGAATCGCATGTTGGGACTTGGCGTGCTGTCCTCGAAGAAGGTCGCTTCGGCGACGCTGTCGAATATCTGCTCGGGCGTCATGCCGCGCACCGGCATACTGACAAACAAATTGTAATCGTCTTTGCTGGCCTTCTCCTTGCCGGTGCTGGCCCGGCCATATGCGTCGGTCAACACGATTGCCTGGACCAAAAACTTCAGGTCGAAATTCTCCGCCGCAAATTGACTTGCCAATTCATCCAGAAGCTCGGGGTGCGTGTTCGGGCTGTCGTCACTGGCTTCGAGAATCGGCTCGAGCAGGCTAACGCCGAAGAAGTATGACCAGACGTGATCGACCGTCGCTTTCGCGAAGTAGGCATTCGAGGGCGACGTGATCCAGTCGGCGAGCACGTTGCGCGGAGCATCCTTTTCCTTCCACGCAGGCTCCTTGCCGTCAATGAACTTCGCCTTGGCCGTCTTGTTGGTGCCGGGAATCTTGATCTCGCGAATGTTGAGGGCAGCCGGTTGGACCTGCCCGGGCTGCCTGAAGGCTTGAGGAGTGCCGGCAAAGAAGGCGGCAAATTCCCAGAACTGGTCGCGGGTCCACTCGGCGAAGGGGTGCTTGTGGCATTGGGCGCATTCCAGCTTCACCCCGAGAAAAACACGAGTGACCGCGGCGGCCAAGTTTTCAGGCTTGTTTTCATTGACGAAGTAGAAAGCTCCGGCGCTGCTGGCGGCGCCCTGATTATACATGTTGGCTTGATTGGCGTTCTGGGTGATCAACTCGTGGACGATCTTGTCATAGCCGACGTCTTTTTCGAGCCGCTCCCTGAGCCAAGCTTCATATTGCGGCGCGAGGAATTGGAACTGCTGCTGGATGTTGTCGCCGAGCATGATGGAGCGAAAAACGGCTGCGAAGTGCTTCGGAAACGCCTTGTATTCGTTCTTGCCGTTGCTGAATACATACCCGTTGATATACCTGTCCACCCAATCCCAGTTATCCTCATCCGGGGTCTGTTTGCGAAAGTCGATGTAATCACGCACGGCGGCGAAATCCGGAATCTTTCCCGTCAGGTCGAGACTGAGCCGGCGGAAAAACGCGGCGGGCTCGGCCGGTCCCGCAGGCGTGACGTTGGCCTCTTTTTGCTTGGCGGCGATGAATTGATCGATTTTCTTGCTCAGCGCCATGACCCGGGCTTTGCGGTCCGCATCGGCATTTTGGCCGAAGCTAACGCCCGGCAAGGCGCTGACAAAAGAAGCCGCCAGAAACCAGTGAATCCACCGACGGTGTGCCATGGCCTGGTCCCTCTGCTCTAAGTACGCTACGGATATCGGGACAATCTCATCTCTCTATTGACGAATCATACCCGATTTATGAACGGGGTTGAACAAAAAAGCGTAACCGGCCGCGCGTCGATCACCCCTTGATTTTTTTGACCGCTGCTGCCGCCGCTTCTCGAATGGCCGCGCGCGTGTCCGTCGTCGCGATCCGCGTCAAATTCGCCACCGCATCCGTGGCCTGCGAGCCAAGCTCGCCCAACTCCTGGATGGCGGCCAGCCGATTCTCCTGATTCACGTCTTTTTCCGCGACGCCGATCAGCGCGGTCACCGGTTCCTTCAGCTCTCGGCCCAAGGAGCCGGACAAACGGATGGCTTGGTAGCGGACGCCGACGTCTTTATCCTGCAGGGCGTCCTTGATCGCGGGCCAGCATTCCTTGATGTCGCCGAGTTTGCCCAGGGCGGTCGCAATCGCTTTGCGCAGTTCTACGTCCTTGTCCTTGAGGCCGAGGCTGAGCGGAATGGCCGCGCCTTCAGCTCTTTCGCCCAGCCCGCCCAAGCCTTCCACAGCGGCGACGCGGACGGCGAGATCGGCTTCCTTGTCATCGTAGACCGCGAGAAACAGTTTCGTCGTGGCGGCCGAATCCTCGTAATGTTTGCTGACGATTTGGATCGCGTACCGCCTGGGGATGCGGTCCGCCTTTCTGTCCTCGATCACTTCAATCAACTGCGGCAGGGCGGATTTGGCCGTTTCACCCATGTTCTTCAGCGTCTCGGCGGCGGCGGCGCGGGTGCCGGCGTGCGTATCTTTTAGGGCCGCTACCAGGTGGATGAGCTGCGTTTCCGCCTTGTCCGCCAATCTGCCGCCCAGGGCCCTGGCCGCCGCCTCGCGAACAATTTCAGATTTGTCCAACTTGAGCGCTTTGCCAAGTGCCTCGGCTGCGCCCGTGGCATCGGGCCCCATACGGCCCAGACACAAGGCTATCAGCCGGCGAACCTCAGGGTCACTGTCTTTTTCCAGCGACAACAACAAGGGTTCGACCACGCCCGTTGTCTTCGCGCCGAAAACTTCGAGGGCGACCACGGCGGCCTTGCGATGCTTGACATCCTTCTGGTCGTTCAAGAGCGCCACCCATTCGGGCAGCTTCTTCATAAGGACGTCGTTAACCTGCGCCTGCGCGAAGGTTGGAAAAATCAAAAGGAAAAAAAGCGCGAATCGGCGAGGCATGAACATAGCTCCGGTAGTTTCTCTCAAAGGAGGACGACCTGGTCGAAAAAACGCAACCCGATCCGTACAGGGCGAGCGTCGTGGCGTTAGCCTGACGTGTACCAGTTATCGAATCTTATTCACGTCGGGCTGACGCCGCGACGCTCGCCTTTTCGGGTCACCCCGCAGATTCGCTGCGCTTAACTGCGGGCTTGGGGCGTGGGGTGCATCTTGACCCATTCTGTACGGGCGGATACGCTTGCATTCATCAACGATTATATCCCTTCCTCGTCCCGTGGGAGTCTGGGTTGGGAATTGCGTTCCCCGTCTGCGTGGCCTTTTTGGATTTAGAGCAACATTTCTGGTGGATCGCCGCCTTCATCCTCACGGCTCTAGTCGCCGTCGTTGCCGTTTGCCGCCATGTGTTCCTCGTGCGCGTTCCGTTGTGGCTGCTGCGGCATACTTTATATCGCCTGCACGTCCACGGAGCGGAGAACATTCCCGCGACCGGCCCAGCCCTGCTTGTGAGCAATCATGTCAGTCACATTGACGCACTGTTGATTCTCGCGGCCCAGCGCCGGCCGATCCGTTTTTTGGTCTGGGCGCCTTATTTAGGCGTGCCGTTGTTGCGTTGGATTTTGCGGCTCGGCAAAGTCATTCCCGTCGACGCCACAGCCGGTCCACGCGCGATCATTCAAGCCTTGCGCACGGCGGCGGAAGCGTTGGAAAAAGGCGCCTTGGTGTGTATCTTCGCCGAGGGAGGCATCACTCGGACGGGCTTTCTCCTGCCGTTTCAGCGCGGCCTGGAGCAAGTTGTGAAGCGCTCGCCGGCGCCGATCATTCCGGTGTGCCTCGATCACGTGTGGGGCAGCATTTTCAGCTATGAGAACCGGCGCTTCTTCTGGAAACTGCCGCGCAATGTTCCGTATCACGTGCATGTCAACTTCGGTCGGCCGCTGCCCGCGGGCGCCACGGCCTTCCAGGTCCGGCAAGCCATCCAGAAGCTATCGGCCGATTCCGCCGTCCGCCGCTCGGCCGAGCGCACGCCGGTCCATCGCCAATTCGTGCGCATGGCGTGCCGGCATCCATTTCGACCGTGCTTGATCGATGAGAACTCGATCAGGCCAATCCTGAATTACGGCATGGCGCTCGTCGGCGCCAAGCTATTGTCCAAGCGCATGCGACACATGCTCGGCGACGAGGCCATGGTTGGCGTTTGGCTGCCGTCGAGCACGGCCGAGGCCGTCGCCAATATCGCGCTTTCATTCCTTGGCAAAACGACCATAAACCTCAACTATTCCTCGACCGCGGAAATCGTCCAAGGCGCCATTCGCCAGTGCGGCATTAAGAAAATCTTGTCGTCGCGCTTGTTTCTGGAAAAGATCAACCTGGATCCGGGGCCGGGCGTGGAGTTCATCTATCTGGAGGATTTCCGCAAGACCATTGGCCGCTGGGAACGCGTCCGTATGCTTCTGGGCATTCTGCTTTTTCCCGGCTTTGTGCAGGAACGCTGGATATTGGGATTGGGACATCACCAGGCCGCAGCTCTTGCGAGCGTGATTTTCTCAAGTGGTTCCACCGGCGAGCCCAAGGGGATCATGTTGACCCACGGCAACATCGCCGCCAATGTCGAGTCGATGATCCAGGCGATTGACCCGCAGCCACGCGATCGACTGTTTGGCATCTTGCCGTTCTTCCACAGTTTCGGCTACACGGTGACGTTTTGGGTGCCGCTGCAGGTTGGGGCGTCGGTGGTGTATCATCCGAATCCGCTCCAGGCGCGCGAGATTGGGGATTTGTGCCGAAAATACCGCGGCACGATTTTCCTTTCGACGCCGACGTTCTTGCGATCCTATATCAAGCGCTGCGGGAAGGACGATTTCGCCAGTCTGCGCCTGCTGATCTGCGGCGCCGAGAAATTGCCGCAGCCTTTGGTCAAGGAATTCAAGGAGAAGTTCGGCGTCACTCCCCTGGAAGGCTATGGTTGCACGGAATTGTCGCCGGCCGCCGCCGCCAACGTGCCGGACTGGCAGGAAGGAAACCAGCGTCAGGTGGGCAATAGGCCGGGGACGATCGGTTTGCCCGTGCCTGGAGTGGCCGCCCGAATCGTCAACCGCGCGACCGGCGTGGAGTTGCCGCCGGGCCACGAAGGTTCATTGCAGATGTTCGGCGCCAACGTCATGAAGGGGTACCTGGGGCGTGACGATCTGACCCGGCAAAAAATCACGGACGAAGGCTGGTACATCACGGGCGACTTGGCCACCATGGATGAAGACGGCTTCATCACGATCACGGGCCGCGAAGAGCGTTTCGCCAAGGTTGGGGGCGAGATGGTGCCTTTGGAGAAAGTCGAAGAAGAGCTGCACGTCGTCCTTGGCAGCAGCGAGCGTTTGTTGGCGGTGACGGCCATTCCAGACGCCAAAAGGGGCGAGCGCATCATCGTGTTGCACTTGCCTATTCAGGTCAGCATGACGGAGATATGCAAGCAGCTTGGCGAGCGCGGCTTCCCGAACCTCTATCTGCCGTCGCCGCGCGACTTCTTTCAAGTTCCGGAGTTGCCGATCTTGGGCAGCGGCAAGCTCGACATCAACAAGTGCAAGCAGCGCGCGATCGAGATTGCTGGGACTTAACCCGCAAGCGGGGGTCCTCTACCATGGCGCTCACCCATTGCCGGGTCGTTCTGGTCGAGCCGATGTATCCCGGAAACATCGGCGCGACGGCGCGGTGCATGCGCAACTTCGGGCTCGACGACCTGGCGCTCGTCAGTCCCCAGGCCGATCCGCTCGACCGCGAGGCGTGCAGGATGGCCACGCACGGCGAGGACATTCTCCGCCGCGCCCGTGTGGTGGACGACCTGGGCGCTGCGGTCGCGGATTGCGTCGTTGTCGCCGGCACTTCCGCGAAGAGCGGCGGCCTCTTTCGCCGGCAATCGGTCGGCGCCCCTGACGAGATGATGCCATTCCTCGTGGAAGCGCTGCGTGCCGACCGGCCCGCGGCCTTGGTCTTCGGTACGGAACCAAAGGGTCTGACGAACGAGTCGATCAGCCGCTGCCGCTTTTTGGTGCGGATACCGGTCGATGACGGATACCCCGCGCTCAATTTGGCCCAAGCCGTCGCGGTGTGCCTCTATGGGTTGCGTGTCGAATGGCTGAAGACAGGTGACCGGCCTGCACAAGAACCGAAGGAGCACGAAACGCCTGCGGATTTCGCGGCGCAGGAGCAAATGTTTGGTCAGCTTCGCACAGCCCTGGAAGAGATTCATTTCCTGTACGGTGACAAAGCGGAGCCCTTGATGCACGCGCTCCGCCACCTTATCGGCAAGGCTAACCCATCGGTGATGGAGGTGAAGCTGCTGCAAGGCCTGGCGCGGCAGATTCAGTGGTATGTCCGCGAACACACGGCGGCGGAGAATAAACTTGACAGCGCCGCGGGCGGCTCATCATGATAATGAGGGTAAGAGTTCTGCAAACAGGAATCCCATCATGGCATTATTCGCGGGCAAGACGCGTGGGCGCTGGATCGGCGTCTTTTTCTCACTTTTTCTCTTAAGCACGGTTATGGGCACGATGGCGGTCACTCCGGCAATCGCCGTGGCGCAAGAGGACAACCAGGGCGACACCAAAAACGCCCTTTCGTCCAATATTATCGTTCACTTCTTCGAGTCGATAGGCTGGGTGTTCGGCATCATCTTCGCCGTGATCTCGATCGGCGCCGTGGCCTTGATCATCGTGCTCGTCATGGACCTGCGCATGAGCGAGGCGGTGCCGACGACGTTCATCGACGAGTTCACCGACATGGTCAACAAACGCCAGTTCAAGCAGGCATTCGAATTGTGCCGAAGCGACAACTCGTTCCTGGCCCGCGTCTTGACCGCCGGCATGGCCCGTTTGCAATACGGCATCGACGACGCCCGTGAAGCCATGTTCAACATGGTCGACACCGTGAGGGCCTCTAAGGATAATTTGATCACCTACTTGGCGACGATTGGCACGCTTGGACCTCTTCTCGGACTGGTGGGAACCGTGTCGGGAATGATCGGCGCTTTTTACACGCTGGGCTCGAGCAAAGACGCCCCCAACGCCAGCCGTTTGGCCGGCGACATCTCCCACGCCCTGGTCGTCACGCTGGTTGGCGTCGCCCTCGCGGTGCCGGCGATCTTCTTCTTCTCGTTCTTCAAGAATCGCCTGACGAACATTGCCATGAATGCGTCCAATCTGGCCGACGACCTCTTGACGCAGATGTACCACAACTCGAAGCGCGCCGCCGCTCCCACGCCCACCGCCGCCGACACCCGTACCAGCGGCGCCGTCCAAGCCACACCCGGATAATTCGCTTGCGTTTCGCGCTTGCTGATTGTTTCGGTCGCGGTTACCCGCAAGCGGGGCGCGGCAAGCCGGGCGTTTGAGGATTCGAAATGGCCGCTCGCATCGTCGGCGACAAGGAAGTCGACGTAAACTTGACTCCCCTCTTGGACTTGGTCTTGCAGTTGATCATGTTCTTCATGATCACCGTGAACTTCGTGCGCTACGAACAGTTTGATCCCAGCGTGGTGCTGCCGGTGGCCCAGTATGCGGTCCCGCTGGCCACCAGCACGGAAGAGCCGATCGTCCTCAATCTCGATCCCGACGGCAAGCTGGCAGGCGTCGAACGGCAGCTCGACCTCGATACGCCCGGAAAGCTCGAAGGCTATTTGACGCTGAAGAAACTAGAGAAGGAACGCCTCGCCCGCACCATGGGAAAGCAAGGCGAAATCAAGATCGTCATCGTTTTGCGGGCCCACAAGGATTGCCGCTATCGTGAAATTTGGCAAGTGATCGACACGTGTCAGCGCGCCGGATTTCGTCGCTGGCAGCTTCGCGTTTTGACCAAACCCGGAACGGCCCAGGAGTAAGGGACAAAACTATGGGTAAGCGACACGCGGTGCCAAGCGCCCTGACCGGGGTGCAAATGGGCCTCATCATCACGCCGATGCTGGACATGTCGTTTCAGATTTTGTCGTTCTTCGTGATGACCTATCACCCCTCGGCGCTCGAGGGGCACATCGACGGCAATCTCCTTCCTCCCAAAGACGTTGCCACGGCGTCGGCGAAGAGCGACAAGAAAGAAGACCTTTTTCCGCCCGTGGCCGAGGTGCCGGAACTGGAGGACGCCATCCTGGTTATCTTGAAAACACTTGGCAAAGGCGAGGCGACAAACGATCCTCAAAGAGCCCGGACAGACTGCAACCAATATCAAGATCGAGGGCGACGGCGACCTCAAGCACCAATTCCTGATGCAGGCCTACGACGCGTGCAAACAGGCCGGCTACCACAATGTGTCCTTCGTCGCCCCTGCCCGGGAACGCCCCATGGTAAAATAGACGATGGGACGGGAAAGCGTCGGGATGCGAACATGCGGCGACTGATTGTCATCGCTGGATTCTTAGCAATTCTGACCGCCGGCTTTGCGCAAGAGCCACAGCGCGAGCCGGTCGCGAGGGACGACGACACGTTTTGGGACGTCCGCCGGCGCTTGCAAGCCGGGGCGGCTGCACAGTTAGTCTTGGCGCGCAATCCCTTCACCGTTGCCGCGATGCGATTGCAGGCCGAGCGCTTCGTCGTCTGGGATCAGCCCGAAGTGGAAATCCCCTTTTCCCTCAATCCCGATTGGCTTGGCGAGATTCAGGACGGAACGGCGATCCGCCCGACTAACGCACAACTCAAACAAGAGCATCCGCAGGACTGGGCGTTCCTCATGGCCCTCAATGAAGCGGTCCTGAAAGCGGCGAAGTTTCCCATGGAGGATTTCACCCGCCGCGCCCAGGAACATTCTCACGTCACTATTTCCCATCTGTACGGCAATCCGGCGCGCTTTCGCGGCGAGGTCATTCCAATCAAGGGCACCCTAAAGCGCCTTCGCAAGTACGAAACGACGTTACCGGCGCGCAACGACGGTGTGCTGTTCCTTTATGAGGGGTGGATCTACGGCCCGACGCCGAAAGCCAATCCCTTTCAGGTCATCGCAGTTTCGGTGCCGGAGGGGTTGAAGGAATCGGAGGAATTGGACAAGAAAGTCACTTTTTGTGGATATTTCCTGAAGCTCAACAAATACCGGTCCACGAAGGGCGACCAGGTGACGCCCTATTTGGTGGGGCCAACGATCCTCCTCGAAGCGGAACCCACGCCGGACGCTGCGGCACGAACTCCCATGTCCGCTCAAGCGATTCTAACAGTGATCGGCGTGATTGCCGCGGTGGTGACGCTCATGCTCGGCGTTAGCTGGTTTTACCGGCGCGGCGACGCACGCGTTCGCAATCGGCTCCTGGAGATTGAAGCCCAACGAACCATGGCAAAGCTGGAGGATCCTGACTTTTTTGATTGCAACACGCCCAAAAACCAGCCAGAATAATCATAAGCGACGGGTGCATCTTCCTCTCGTCGTCGCTGGCGATCTCGCGACTTCCGGACGAGGATCTCCGAAATGGCAAATCTGAACAACTCCAAGCCGGCCGCGCCGCCCGTAATCGTCATCACGGAGCAGCCGGACAATCTTCGCGATCTGGTGCGTTTCCTGCCGGCCGCGGCGGGAAGCATCGTGTTTCATATCGCGCTTCTTGGTCTTCTTTTCCTGGTGGTCAACATCTCGCCGGCCTCGGCGCCGCCGACGGAAACCAAGAACCAAGAAAACACCGTCAATGCCGATCCCGTTGACGACAAGAAGATGGACAACGACCCGTTCCTCACTACCGACATCAACCCCGCGCGCGACGAGACGGATACCGACATCCAGTACAACAACGACGTGGAAGCCAAGGTCAGCGTGCCGGGCCTGCCCGATCCCACGCAAGCCGCGGGAATCGTCGATGGCCGCAAGGACATGCCGCCCGACAACCTGCCGCCTCCGCCCGGTTTCGGCGCTATCGGCCAGGGCAAGACGGCTCTCATGGCCGATCTTGGAGGCTCCGACGCCGTCGGACAGCTTGGCGGCTACGGCAATCGCGGACTGCCGCTCGCGGGCACTTTCTACGGCCGCGCAGGCGCGACCCGGGACAAGGCCCTTCGTGACGGCGGCGGCACTGGCCCTTCCGAGGCTGCCGTGACCGGGGGCCTGCAATGGCTCGCGCGGCATCAGCAAGCGGATGGAAGCTGGAAACTCGACGATCCCCGCTTCAAAGATCGCGGTTCAAACAACGACATCGCCGGCACCGCGTTCGGCCTCTTGCCTTTGCTCGGCGCGGGCAAGACCCACAAGCTGAAAAAAGACAATCCCTACGATAAGCCGATCGAATATGCCCTCATGTTTCTGATCCGCAAGCAGAATAAGCAGTCGGGCGACTTCGGCGGCGGCACCATGTATTCCCACGGCCTGGCCACCATCGCCATGTGCGAGGCGTACGGTCTAAGCCAGGATCCACTCCTGCGCCGGCCCGCCCAATTAGGCGTCAATTTCATCGTCAAGGCGCAGCACGACAAGGGCGGCTGGCGGTATTCTCCGGGCCAGGCGGGCGACACCTCCGTGGTCGGCTGGCAGGTAATGGCCCTCAAGTCGGCCCAGATGGCCGGTCTGGACGTTCCTGATGTCAGCATGCGGAAAGCCGTCAATTTCCTCGAATCCGAAGTGGGCAGCAAGGACGACGACGGCTACGGCTACTCCGGTGTCGGCTCCACACCGACCATGAGCGCCGTCGGCCTTTTGTGCCGGCAATACCTGCAGGCCTGGGGCGACAAGAACCCGCGCATGATCAAGGGCGTGCGGAACTTCATCCTCACCAATCCACCCAACGCCAAGAATATGTACTATTCGTACTATGCCACGCAGGTCATGCACCATTTCGGCGGCGAAGAGTGGAAGAAGTGGAATGAAAAGATGCGCGACGATCTGATCGCGAGCCAAGAAAAGGGCAAAGGCGCCATGGGCGGCAGCTGGTCCTCCGCCGGCGACCCGCACGGCAGCGCCGGCGGCCGGCTCATGCAGACGTCGCTCTCGATCTTGACTCTCGAAGTCTACTATCGTCACTTGCCGCTCTACTACCGCGACAGCGGCGAGAAAAAAACCGCCCAAAACTAATGCCTTCCGGATGGATCACCGAAATCATCGGCGGTAAGTATGCCGACGTCTACGACCCGCCGGGTGGCCGTGACCCGCCGGGTGGCCGTCCGCGCTTCGGCATCATCTATCTGCACGGGATCGGTCTGGAAACCTTGGTCGACAAGCCCGCCTTCACACGCCTCTTCAAAGAGCTAAGCCTGGCTTGCATTTGTCCGCACGGCCAACGCTCTTGGTGGACCGACCGCATCTGCCGCGAATTCGACGAAACCATTTCTCCGGAACGGCACATCCTCGAACGCGTCGTTTCTTACTTTCAGAATCGTTGGCAGATCGTGCCGCGCGGCATCGGCCTATTGGGCATCAGCATGGGAGGGCAGGGGGCGCTGCGGCTCGCGTTCCGGCATCCGCAGATCTTCCCTGTGGCGGCCGGCATCGCGGCGGCGCTCGACTATCACGAGTTGTACGGCCAGGGAACCACGCTCGACGAGATGTATGACAGCAAGGAGCATTGCCGGCAAGACACGGCCCTCATGCACGTGCCGCCTTACAACTTTCCGCCCCACATCTACTTTTCGATCGACCCAGCCGACGCCGAGTGGTATCGCGGCAATGACCGGCTGCATGAAAAGCTGAACGCGCTTGGCATCATGCACGTTGCCGAACTTACTGCGGAAGGCGGCGGACATTCTTGGGACTATTTCAACAAGATGGCGGAACCTTCTGTCCGATTCGTGTATGACGGTCTGGAGAAAGAGGCCCTGCGGCTTCTATGACCAGGAGAGGTGGGACCGGCGTCCCGCCGGACCGGACAGGCGAGACGCCTGTCCCACAGCTCATTCCACGGTTGACGCAGCACTAATGCCGATGGTCGTGCGGAAACACGCTGACCCCGGCGCCGAAGATGTCGCGCAGCATCTCGCCGGTGACGATTTCACGCGGCGGGCCTTCGCAGTGGATGCGGCCGTCCTTCAAGCACAAGACGCGTTGCGAATGCCGGTTGACTACGGAAATCTCGTGGGAAACGAGAAGAATCGTCACGCCCTGCTCGCGATTGAGCCGGCCGATCAATTCGTAGAACGAATCCTGGTCCTTGAAGTCGATGCCGGCCGCCGGCTCGTCCAAGAGCAGCAATTCCGGGCTCGGCTCCAGCGCCAAGGCGAGCAGTACGCGCTGCAGTTCGCCGCCGGAAATCTTCTCGACGGGCCGATTGAGGAGCTGCTGACTGGCGCCCACACCCTCCAGCATCGCGGCCATCTTGTCGAGCACCGCCTTGGGAATTCCGAAGAACAAAGGCCGCGACTGAAGCGCCAAGGCCAGAAGATCGCGCACGGTCAGTGGGAGATTGGAGTCCACGCGCAGCTTTTGCGGCACATAGCCGATGTGCCGGGGAATCGGATGCGTGTGATCGTGGCCGCAGTGGAATTCCACCCGGCCGCTGTAGGGAATCTCTTTGAGCAAGGCGCGCAAAAGAGTCGTCTTCCCCGAGCCATTGAGGCCGATCAGCGAGGTGATGCTGCCGCGGGCGAGGTCGGCGTTGACGCCGCGCAGGATCGCATTACCGCCCAGCGATGAATTCAATTCGCGAATGGTCACCAGAGGCGGCGTCATGGAAGTGCTTTGGCGAGGTTGTCGATATTTTCGCGCATTCGCTTCAAGTAATAGCCGGGGTCGGGGTTCGCGCTGCCGGGGGCGGTATCGGCGGTTTCCAGCGGATCGATCTCGACGAGAAGGATTTTTAGGCCTCGATTGGCCGCTTCCTTTCGCACGGTCTCGGCTGATGCAGTTGAATACTGTGGTTCGTGGGCTATCACGCGCACGTCCTGTTCCTTGCAAATTTTCACGAGCTGGCTGATCTTGGCGGCGCCGGCTTCGTCTTCGGGCGTCGGTCGGATACATCCGACAATCTCCACGCCGAATGCTTGACCGAAATAGCGCAGGGCGTCATGCGTGCTGATGATCTTACGGTTTTTCTTGCCCGCCAACTTTTCGTTGCCATAGGCATGCAGCTTCTTGAGTTCTTCGGCATAGGCTTGAGCCCGGGCGTGGTATTTCTCTTTATTCTTGGAGTCGGCCTGGCACAGCTTGTCCTCCATGGCCTCGACCATGAGGATGGCATGTTCCGGGCTCAGCCAAACATGCGGATCGAATTCGCCGTGGTGGTGATGGTGATCGCCCTCGCCGTGCATGTGCTCAGATGCATCCATCCGAAGGAGCTTCTCGGGCGGGATCTTTTCGCCGATTTCGAGAAGCGCCTTGCTATTTACCGCATTATTGCTGATTTTGCCCGCAAATTCATCCAGCCCGAGTCCGAGGGCGAAAAAGACATTCGCCCCGCGGACTCGTTTCTGGTCGCGGTTGGAGGGATCGCTAAAGCCGTGGGGGCCTTGCGTGGTCAAAAGGCATTCGACATGGGCGTCGTCACCGGCTACGTTCTTCGCGAAACAATAGAGGGGTGCGAAAGTGGTAAGCACTCGCGGTTTGCCGTCGTTAGGCCACACGGGCTGATCTTTGCGACAGCCCTGCATCGGAATTGCGAGCAGCGAGACAACGAGGAGCGTAGCAATGAGGAGCAGATTCCGCCCGCACAGCGCGCCGGGCTTCCGACGTTTTTCAAACCCAGACATGCCCAACCCTCCCAGCGGTTTACTTTGTTATACCTCCCATTGTAAAACCTCTGCTCCGAAAATCAAGGGGACAATTCTGTAAGAGCTCTGTTAAGAGCAACGGAGAAGGAGGCGACATTCGTAGTAGGTGCGCGCGCGCTGGCAAACAATGCAATCAAATAAATGCTGTCGCATCCATAAGTTATGGGGAATGAGATCTGCATGAGCCAGCAATGAGATGCTGCGTTAGTACTCTTGGTCAAGGTCAACCAATCCTGCGGGCGGTTGTTGTGCAAGCCAACGCCGTAAGTTGCGCGTGAAGCGCTCGGCGGGGAGACTAGAGTTGTTGACGGTCTCGCCGCTGTAATGGGGGCTGATGAAAACGTTGGACATGGTCCAGAAGGGATGATCGGCCGGCAGTGGTTCAACTGCGAAGACGTCCAACCCTGCGCCGGCGAGCTTCCCCGAGCGCAGCGCTTGCAACAGGGCCGCTTCTTGCGCGATCGGACCGCGTGACACGTTGATATAGAAGCTCCCCGGCCGCATCGCTTCAAATTCCGCTGAGTTCAACATGCCCTCGGTCGCGGCAGTCAACGGGGCGGCGACCGCGACGACGTCGGCTTCCGCGAGAATCGAGCGAATCTGATTTGGCGCGACCACGGCGTCGACGAACGGCGTCGGTTGCGGGCGTCTCCGGCAACCGACCACGCGCATTCCGAAAGCACGACCCAGCCGGGCGATGTTCTGTCCAATGTTACCGAGACCGACAAGCGCCAGCGTCCGTCCGTGCAAGTCGCGCATCGTTTGCGCCACGCTGCGGTCCCAGCTTCCTTGCGTCTGATTTCGCTGAACAACGTGCAGATTTCGGCTCAGAGTCAACATCATCGCCAGAGCATGCTCGGCAATTGTCGGTCCATAGAGTCCGGCCAGGTTGCTGACCGTAAGGCCGCGCCGTTGCGCCAAGGGACACAGTCCTTTAGGTACTCCTGCGGAGGCAAGCTGAACCCAGCGCAGCGCCGGCGCGCGCTCGATCGAATGCAGATCGCTAAATCCGTAGCAAATGACGGCATCGGCATGGCGGCGCTCGATCACTTCCGGCGATGTTGCAACGACAAATTCGAACTGAGGAAAAAGATTCGTCCAAAGGCTAAGTTGGCCATCGGGAATCCAATGATGAAGGTGCACGGCCGGCTTTGCGATCATTCATCCTCGGGGGTCGCCGTGTAGTATTTGGTGACCAATTCCTGGAATTTCTTGAACACTGCATCTTCCGCGGCACCGATGGTCAACCATTCTCTTGTGATCAAGTCCAGGTCCAACTTTCCTCGATTGGCGGCGAGAAGGTTCTCGATGTCCAGTTGATCTTGAGTGCGAAAGGCCAAGAGCTTGGTGACAATCAAGCCTTCGGTTGAGGCGACGCGAATTTGCGAGCCTAACCACGGCTCTGCCTTCGAGTGATCAAGTACGTGTAGATACACGGGGAGGACCGGCTTGAGCCAATCTACGCGAACACCGTGATAGGTTAGCTCCGTTAGGTGATCCTGCGTCCATTCTTTGATCGTCAATTCCGTATTGAACGTGAAGCCGCGCACTTTGAGATTGGCGAGCAGGGCAGGCAGAGCTACTTGGGGAATCTCCAGGATAAAATCGAGGTCACGCGTGAAGCGAGGGCGACCGCGAAGGCCCGCTGCGATTCCGCCGATGAGGGAGTATCGAATGTCCAGCGACTCAAAGGCCGCTGCGAGTTCCTGTAAGGCCCTTACCAGTGGATCAGGGAGTTCCCGTGCTTCCTCTGCCATGACGCCTGAACAACTCCTTCTGAATCTCTTGCCATTGTCGTTCTTGGGCTGCCTGAAGCCGAACGCTTTCCTCTCTGTTCGGCGAATGTTCCATGAGGCGCATTCCGGCGGCGATGTGCTCAAACAAAGTGCGAAAGCGCTCGTCTGAAGGCAATTTCTGATACGCGCTGGCTTCTTCGAAGATCTTGTCGGCCTCATTTGGAAACTTTATGGGGATTTTCATGCTCTTCTCCAAGGCGGAACCTTCGTGGATATTATAACGGAGCGACGAATTAGCATTTGGTATTTGCATGCAGCTCGCGACAATGCCTCCACGTCACCACGTAGTTCGGCCTCAGTTCGAGTTCCCATCCGTACTTGCCGGCAAGCTCAGGTCTCCCTTCGGCGTGGTGCTCGGGTCGCCGGCCGCTGCCGCGGAGTTGGCCGGGGCGCTGCCGTCTTCGGATATTGTTGGTTATCAGATGGACTTGTTCCAGGCCGCGAGGCTCCGCGCCGAATTGGAGGAACGCGGCCGCTTCGCCGAGGTCGTCACGGCGCCCGACCTGTGGGACCTCCCGGACCCGGTGCAGACCCTTGTTTATCCGGTCGCCCTGGGCGGCGAGCGCGCTCTCAAGATCGACATGATCGAGCAGGCCTTTCACGTCTTGCGCCCGCACGGCGTCTTTGTCGTCCTGTCGCCGTTCGAGAAGGACAGCTTTCTGCCCAATGCTCTTAAGAAGGTGTTCGGCAAAGTGCATAGCCCGATGGCCGGAAGCGACCAGATCTTCTGGTGTCAACGCCAGAGCGAACGTCCACGTCGACGCCATGAGATGACCTTTCAGGTTCGCGTCGATGACGTCACATCGCTACGATTTCTTTCCCGGCCCGGCACGTTTTCCTATGGCCGATTCGACAACGGCGCCCGGGCTTTGGTGGAGACGATGGAGATTCGCCTTGGCGACCGCGTTCTCGACCTCGGCTGTGGCTGTGGAACAAACGGCATCATCGCCGCGCGGCGAAGCGGTCCGAGCGGATTTACGACATTCGTGGACAGCAATCTGCGCGCCCTGGCCCTGACCAGGATCAACGCGGAGGGCCTCGGAATCCCAGCGGTTGAGACCATAGCTTCCTGCACGCTGGGTGAATTGCCGTCTCGAACATATGATGTCGTTTTGGCGAATCCGCCGTACTTCGGACAAATGACGATCGCGCGGTTGTTCATCGAGCGAGGCAAGAGATGTCTAAAGCCCGGCGGCCGGTTCTACTTGGTGACCCGGCAAGTTGAACAAACTTTTGGTTTGATGGAAGAGGCGTTTGGCCAAACCGAGGCGGTGGAGCGCCGCGGCTACGTCATCTTTCAAGCGACAACATCTTGACGCCAAGCCCGCGGATGAGCGCAGCGAATCTGCGGGGTAATTCAAATGGAACCCCGCAGGCTCGAAGACTCGCCCGCGGGCTTGATGGGTTGCAGGGAGAGAACCGTGATATCCGCCCACGAGCTGATTGCCCGTCTGAATCTTCAGCCCCATCCCAAAGAGGGCGGCCACTTCCGCGAAACCTATCGAGCGGCTCACAGCTTGCCTTCGACCGCTTTGCCGTCTGCATACGGTTCGTCGCGCGCACTCAGCACCGCCATATACTACCTCCTGATGCCGGGGACGTTTTCCGCTCTGCACCGGCTGCGGAGCGACGAGATTTTTCATTTCTATCTCGGCGACCCGGTGCGGATGCTGCAACTCGATCCGGACGGCACGGGGCGGACCATCGTGCTTGGGCCGCGTGTCTTGCAGGGACAGCAGGTGCAGGCCGTCGTCCCCGCAGGCACGTGGCAGGGGAGCATTCTGGAGCCGGGCGGTGAATTCGCCTTGCTCGGCTGCACGGTCGCCCCTGGCTTCGACTATGCCGACTATGAGAAAGGAACGCGCGACCTCGCGCGGCAATACCCTGACTTCGCAACTTTGATCCGGGCGCTGGCGTCGCGTTAATCAAGAACAATCCGTTCCACCAGGAGCAATCCAAGAGGAGGAGCCATTCATGAGCCACGGTCCCGAGCATCACATCGAGCATGCCGAACACGCCCAGCATGCTGCCCACGACCCGTTTGACAAGCGCGTGACCGTGTCGATCGCCGTCATCGCCGCGGTGCTCGCCGCCGTCACCATGCTGGGCCATCGAGCGCACAATGAGACGTTGAAGCTGCAAGGCGAAGCGCTAAGAAATCAAACGGAAGCGGGCATTTCGCATTCCAAGGCCGCCAACATGTGGGCGCTTTTCCAGGCCCAGAACATTCGCGGCCACATGTACCTATCGCTGGCCAGACTACTGGAGGTCTCCTCGACGGCTCAGGGAAGCGAGGACGCCAAGAACAAGGCGATCACGGAATGGAAGGACAAGCGAGACCGCTATGAAAAGCATGAACTGCCCAAGTGGGAGAAAGAAGCCAAAGGATTGACGGCGAACGCTGAGGAACGGGAACTCGAGGCGCAGAAGGCGCTTCAAGAGAGCCATGAGATCCATGCGAGAGGCAATCGGTTCGACCTCGGTGAGCTTGGCCTCCAACTCGGCGTCGTTCTGTGTTCCATGGCCATCCTGACGAAGAGCCGGAATTTCTGGTACGCGGGACTGGCGTGCTCCGCCCTGGGAATTCTGGTCGCGCTGACCGGCGTTTTCGGTTTATTCATCGCGCATCACTAGCGGCTAGGCAATCTCGCTGATCTGGGGGTGCGGCGGGCGAAACTTGACCAGGCGCAGGCGATTTCCCGGCCCTTCCGATCCGCGCGGCTCACAAGTCACTTCATCCATCAAGGTGCGCATCAAGAATACGCCGCGGCCTCCGATGCGCGTTTCGCCCGGATTGAGATGCGGAACGGCCGTCAGGTCAAACGGCTCCCCCTGGTCGAGAAAAATGAGGGCCACCGAATCCGATTCGACTTCAATTTGGATGTGAATCTGAGCGGCCGGCAGTTCGCGGTGGGCGTGGCGAACGATGTTGGTGATCGCTTCGCCGGTCGCCAGCACCACGGCGTGCAACGTGGGCCGTTCGAGAGAACACGCCTGGCCCAGATTCTCGACAAAGTTGCGGGCCACCGACAACATGCTTAGATCGCTGGGTAGCGTGAGAGAGAAGACGCGGGCCCGAAAAGTCGTTTCCCCAAAAGTCGTTTCTCGAGCAGTCGTTTCCTGAGGAGTCATTTCCTTCTCCGGAATGGTTGGCTTCCTTGCCGTATTCCGACGCGGTCCAATCATATAATTCATAGGGGCGTCTTGCCAATGCGACAATTGCCTCCATTCCTCATGAAGCGTGCATTCTCAACATCGCGGCAACGTAACGGTTGATGCCGGGTCGATTTCATGCAGTCGCTGTTCCACTACGTTTCGCCGCCGGGGCATTGCAGCTACTTGCCGCTGGAGACCGCGAGCTTGGAATACGAGCTGGTCGCGGACTTGTCGGGGGCGGAATACTTGCAGCGCATGCTCGACGGTTGGCGTCGTTTCGGGCCGATGCTGTTTCGGCCTCGCTGCCCCGTGTGCACCGGCTGCCGGGCGCTGCGCGTGGACGTGGCTCGCTATCGGCCCAATCGCAGCCAACGGCGGGCGCGCAAGCTCAACGAAGGCGCGCTCACGGTGCGCATCGGCCGTCCCGTCGTCACTCCCAGCAAGCTTCGGCTTTACGACCGCTATCACGCCTTCCAGGCCGAGCATAAGGCTTGGCCGGAACATCCGCCGAAGGACGCCGCCGACTACCGCGAGTCGTACGTCAACAATCCCAAATTCACGGAAGAATGGTGCTATTATCTAGAAAATGTCCTCGTCGGCGTCGGCTACGTGGACGATCTGCCCGGCGGCATGTCGGCGATCTACTTCTTTTACGATCCAGTCTTGCGCGCCCGCTCCCTGGGCACCTGGAACGTCCTTTGCGTGCTCGATGAAGCCAAGCGCCGCGGCGTTCCCCACGTCTACTTGGGCTATTACGTCGACGGCTGCAGCTCGCTGGAATACAAGGCGACCTTCCGCCCCAACCAAATTCGCTTGCCCGACGGAAGCTGGCGCGATTTTCTTGACTGACGATTTTTCCGAATAACGGGAATAAGAACTCGCCGCGAGGATCGAATAACTCGAGACGCAAGCTGCGAAATTAAGCTTAAGGGGTATCACATGCCCGCGTTCTGGGCAGATGTGCTGGGACTCATTCATCTGGCTTATGTCAGCTTCGTCGTGGTCGGCCTGCTGTTGATCTTCGCCGGCATCATCTTCCGCTGGAATTGGATTCGCAACCCCTGGTTTCGCATCACGCACCTGGTGATGATTGTGGTGGTCGCCTTGGAGGCCGCCGTGAACTTCCAGTGCCCGTTGACGGTATGGGAAAACCAGCTTCGATACCAAGCCGGCCAAGTGGGCCGCGGCGAGTCGTTCATCGCATCGCTGGTCCACGACATCATGTATTGGGACGACGTGCCCTTCGACCACTGGGCGTTTCAGGCGTCCTACTACGGCTTCGCGGCATTGGTGATACTGACGTTCGTGGTGGCGCCGCCAAAAAAACCCGGTTTCATCAGCCGGGTTTCTTCGTCAACTTCATCAAGTCGTGAATGCTAACCAAGCAGCAGACTCGGCTCCCAACCGACGCGTTCCGCCGATGAGCGAAGCTTTTCGAGCGCCCGATTCTGAATCTGGCGGACGCGCTCTTTGCTAATACGCAGGAGATGGCCGATCTGCCGGAGGCTGTGGGTGCCGTTGCCGGTGAGACCGAAGCGGAGGTCGAGGACCTTGCGTTCGCGCGGCCTCAAATTTTCCATGAGGAAGTGGAGGGCTTCCTGGCGTTCGGAATTCTGGCGGAGCGTGCTGCTCTCGTTGTCGGGCATCGCTTCGGTGAGCTTGAAGTCGCTGTCGTCGTCTAGCACGGCGTTCAAGGATACCGGAGCGCGAGTCGCGGTCTGGAGATGCGTCAAATGTTCGAGGCTGCTGCCGGTGCGGCTGGCGAGTTCTTGCGGGCTGGGAAGGTGTTGTCCCCCGTGGGCAAGGGCTTCCGATTCTTGCTGCAACAAACCTAATTCTTGTAAGTGGTGCGGCGACAGGCTGACGAGATGGCTCTGGCGGGCGACGGCGATCTGTAGTGTTTGGCGAATCCACCACGTTGCATACGTTGCGAGTCGGGTGCCGTGGCTTACGTCGAAGCGATCGATGGCTTGCATCAGGCCGCACACCGCTT
Source organism: Planctomycetota bacterium (assembly GCA_016195405.1). Classification (GTDB taxonomy): domain Bacteria; phylum Planctomycetota; class Planctomycetia; order Gemmatales; family Gemmataceae; genus JACPZP01. Next base: position 43,080 of record JACPZP010000012.1, read on the forward strand.
CTTGCAGTAGATCACCATAGCCGAGAGCATGATGGCGAAACCGTTTGGCGACGTGGGCGGCCAAGCGAATGTTGGCCGAGGCAAGCCGGTGTTTACAATGAATGTAGCGGTCGTGGATGCGGCGGACGGCCACGACAGAACGAACTTCGGAATCGCAGTAATCACGGATAAACTGCGCCATGGGCCACGGCTCCCACGGCGGCCGATGTGAGCGCAGTCGCGGAAAATACCGGATCAGCGCGCGGACCAACTCGCTTTTACACTCCCAGAAAGTGGCGAGCAACTCACGCTCTTCCTCGGGAGTCAAAAGGTCGCTGGAAAAAATGGTTGTCGTTGTGTCGAGAGCAACAGAATTCTCGGGCGCCTCGGGTGGGCGCTTACGTCGCTGGGTCTTCATGGCGTTCCTTCCGGGGACTAGTCTTTCTCAAAGCCCCATTTGAGAAAGTTTTCACAAACTCTTGACGCTCGCCCAATTGTAAGGGTCTAATTTCGCCATTACAAGGGATTAATTGAAAAAAACTGGAATTTAATATTTCTTGAACTCAATCAGGCTGCGGTGGGATTGGACCTGGCGTTTTTCGATGTGTCTAGCTCGATTGGCGTGTGCTGGCGAGCGCAAAGTAGGGCCAAAACATCCTGATTTTGGCGACGCATTTCTTCAAACACGTCCAACTTCTCAAGAAGCGGCAGCTGGGAAGCGATCCAGCCGACGTCTTCCGTGGAATTCTTTTGCTTGCCGGGCAATTCTTTGCTCATGCGCAAAAGAGGTTCTCGCGCCAGCGCGTCGGACTTATCGGACACTTCCTCATTCGCTTGCGCGAAAACGTGGAGGACGCCGTCAGCGACTTGGGCGCACAACTTGGCCCGGCCCAACACTTCCAGGGCGTGATTGGCCACGGCGAACGCGCACGCGGCAATCAGCGCTTGCTCGTGGCCGTCGAAGCAAAGCAGCCCCGCGAGGCGGCGCAGGCGCTGCTGGGCCCATATCACGTCGCGCCGAGACCGAACCGGCATTTCCAGCAAGGAGAACATCATGGTCATCCTTGACCTATCGAGGCTTCCTGCCGGGGAGGATTGTAACCGCTCTTGTGTTTTTTTGGCAATCCCATGAGCGGTTTTTTCCTGCGCTCGGTTTTTTTGCAAGCCGATTCCGCCCAACGAGCGGTTCCGTATAACATCCCAACGAACATCGAACCACAACAATAAGAAAAGGAGACCACGATGGCCGACCAACCCAAAATGGAACCCCAACCCGTCCCGCAGCAGGCCCAGGCATTTCCGTTGGACTACACGACTCTTTCCACCGTTTACACCAACTTCTGCCATATGAGCGTCACGCCCGAGGAATTGATTCTCGACTTCGGCCTTAACCCCACCTTCTCGCCCACGCCCTCGGCCACGCCGATCAAAATGACGCATCGCGTGGTGATGAACTTCTTCACCGCGAAACGCCTTCTGGGCTTCTTGCACCGCATCATCGAGCAGCACGAAGTCAACTACGGCGTCTTGGAGCTGGACATCAACAAGCGCGTCCGCACCATGCCGCGTCCGCCGGCCGTCGGCGGGGCGAAATAACTTCACGATTTTTTTGTTGGTCGGGCGAGTTCATCCGTCTATACTCACAGGGACCCACCTGAGTTACCCACAATTCTTTGGGAGGATGGTTTCATGAAGGCTCTTTTTTCCAGCTTGACCGTTATTGCATTGGTGTTTGTCCTTTACACCGGCATCGAAGCGGGTGACAAGGACAAGGAAGTCACCCTCAAGGGCAAGATCACCTGCGCCAAGTGCGACCTCGGCGTGGAGACAAAATGCGCGACGGTCATCGTAGCCAAGAAGGACGGCAAAGACGTGACGTTCTACTTCGACGCCGCGGCCGGCAAGAAGCACCACAGCACGATTTGCAACGAAGCGAAGCAGGGCTCGGTCACGGGCGTGGTCGGCGGCGACGACAAGAAGAGGACCATCACGGTCAAATCGGTCAAATTCGAGTAACTTCGGGACTTTGAAATGAAACGCCGCTCCTATCGGGAGCGGCGTTTTTTTTTGAATGCTGCGCTTACTTGCTGCGTTTACTTGAAGTTCTTCACCCAACCGTCGAACGCCTTCTTGTGTTTCTCCACGACGTCCGCCGGACCGACAACGCGGATGAAGTGCGGGCCTTTCTCGTGGTTGAAGTAGATGCCGATGAAGCGATAGTTCTCCCGCCGGACGGCGTCGGCCTTCTTGCCCGGCGGCGCGTCGAGGAAGGTGCCCGACATGTCGAGCGCGGTCACTTCCACGTTGCCGACCTTGAACTTCTCCAGCTTGCTGACGTCGTCGATGCTCTTGCCCTTGGGAGCGACCATCTGGTCCTTCCAGCGTTTCAAGTTCGCATCGAGGCTGCCGCCGCCGCCATCGAAATAGAAGATCGCCAATTCCCCTTCTTTGTCCTCGCCGGGCAGCGCGAACTGAAAAACGCGAAACTTCGACGCCGGTTTCTGCGCCTTCCAATCCGCCGGCGCCAGAGACTTGAGCCCTCCCAGATCGACCACGACGCCCTTCTTGTCGCCCGCATCGAGTCGCCCTCCGATCACAATGCCGGTTAGCGCCAAGATGATCGCTGTCATGCGTGTTTTCATAAACGCTCCTTTTGTGAAGTTTCATTGAAGCCGCGCGTGTGAGGTGTTGCTGATCTGGAAAGTGACAATTGACAATTAGCAATTTCCAATTGCAAATTGTAAGGATGGACACCTCGGTCGCATTCCGCTTCACGACGAACGCATTCACGACGAACGCAGCTATGGAGAGAATCTATTTATTTCACAATATCGGCGACAGCAGCCGGCACGCATTTTCTAAAAGCCGGCCCGCAAACGGGCGCTTCTCATAGGTTTTACGCTCAAGCAGGATCGACTCCTCGAAGTCGCGCAGGAACATTTCTTCTATCTGGGCCGCCGCCTTCTCCGAATACAGCAAACAGTTGACTTCGAAGTTCAAGTGCATGCTGCGATTGTCGAGATTCGCCGAGCCGACCGAGACGAACTCGTCGTCGACCAGGATCGCCTTGGCGTGCATCATGCCCTTGCCGTATTGGTACACCTTCACGCCCGCCGGCAATACTTGCGCCCAATAATAGCGGGCGGCGAACTGCGGAATCCACTTGTCGGGCTTGAGCTGGCCCAGAAAGCGAACATCCACGCCGCTGTGGGCCGCCAGCCGCAACGCGTCCAAGAGGGCGGCGTCCGGCACGAAGTAGGGCGAGGCGATCCACAGCCGCCGCTGCGCCTTCAAGATGGCCGCGAAGCAAATTTCGCGAATCGGCTTCAGATCGCGGTCGGGGCCCGAGTCGATCACCTGTGCCGGATACGGTCCGCCGACGACGCGCGCGTGAAAATACTGCTCGTGCCGCGCCGTGTCGTCCTGCAGGTTCTCGCCGGCAGCGAAGCTCCAGTCCTCGACAAAGAGCCGTTGCAAATCGACCACCGCCGGCCCCTGAATGCGAATGTGCGTGTCGCGCCAGTAGCCGAACCGCGCCACCTTGCCGACGTATTCATCGCCGATGTTGAGCCCGCCCAGAAACCCGATCTCGCCGTCCACGACCATGACCTTGCGATGATTGCGCATGTTGATCTGCAAGCGCCGTCGAAAGATGTTGAGCGGCAAGAACACGCTCGACTTGCCCCCCGCTTCGTGTAAAGGCCTCAGCAGCCGCCGCCCCAGCCGGTGCGACCCCATGGCGTCGTAGAGAAGCCGCACCTCCACGCCTTCCCTCGCCTTGGCCGTCAACAAATCGAGGAACCGCTTGCCAAGGTTGTCCGGCTGAAAGATGAACACCAGGATGTGAATGTGGTGCCGGGCGTTCTTGATCGCCTCAATCATGGCGTCGAAAGCCGGCTCGCCGTCATGATAAAAGTCGATCTGATTGCCGAAGGTGACCGAGTAGGCCCCGCAGCGGCTGGCGAGGCGCGACAGGCTCTCGTTGGTCGGTTGATTCGGAAACAAATTCCGCGGTCTCGCCTCGGCGTCGTCGAACACGCCGCTATCGTAATTGGCCGGGTCGGCCGGCGCGCGAAACAGCTTCTTATGCCGCCGTTTGCGCTTGAGCGGCCTATTGACGTGCTGATAGCCGAAGAGAAAGAACGACACCGCCCCGACAAATGGTAGGAAGAAGACCAACAGGCACCAGGCGACCGCCGAAGTCGAATCGGTCTTGGTCATCAAGACCCAGCCGATTGTGAGCGTGACGAGCAGAAAGTTGAAGAGAACCAGAAACGCCGGCACCCAGACAACAAGTTCTTCCCAGGCGTCGACGAGCAAGGGCATCGGGCGGGACCTCCAGCGGGTGCGAGGGGGGGTATTATACGTGTACCGGCCGCGCGCGCCCGTTTCGGCGAGCGATTGGGGCCGTAACATCACGTAGCCTTTTTTTCTTTGACATTCGTTCGCGCTCGCCGGATAGTGTTGCGGTCGACGCACGTCCGGAGTTTGCCAGGGTAGCGCCATGAGAAGTTCATTGTTTTTGGGTTTGCTGTTTGTGGCTACGGCTTGCTCCAACAAAGAAGGGGATCGCGAAGGCGGAGCGAAAGCTCAAGCCCAGAAGGAAGGCGCTCACTTCGCGCAAGCTAATGAGAAGCAAGATCGAAGCGGCGGACGACCCCAAGCGATAAAGGCATTTCCGATGTGTGCCGAATTCTCTCCCGATGGAAAGCGCCTTGCCATCGCATTCACGGCATCTGGTCCTTACAAAGGCCCGCTATTGAAAATATGGGACGTAGAAACGCGCAAGCAATCGGATTACTGGCCCATTCCGCCGTTGCTACCTGGAAAGAAGGAAAGGTCCGCTCTAGAAATCTACCACGGCGTTCACTTGGTCGCTTGGCTTCCCGGGGGTCGGGAAATTCTGACCGTTGAAGCGGACAACATGTGCCGTATTCGCAAAGCCAAGGTAAGCGACTTGGTCCGCGAGTTCGACCTCGGCAAAGCCGGGGGTGTCGATATGGCTAGGAATGGCAAGTTTCTGATGCTAGTGAATTCCGAAGGCTATACGTTATGGAACGTCGACACGGAGAAAATCGCCAAACAAGCCAAGCCCCAAGCTCGATGGCCAAGTCGGTTCTGTGTATCACCCGACGCTAAGCGCGCCTCGTTTTGGTACGAGCCATCGGACGGTGGACCAGGCGAAGCTCTCTATTGGGATTTGGAGACCGAGAAGGCTATTTACACGGCGGTGACTGACATGACAACGGACCAAGCGGATCAAGACAAGGTTGCGCTCGATCCGTTTCTCTTTTCACCGGACGGCAAGACGGTCCTCGCCCACAAGGGCAGAGGCGGACTCTGGGGCCTAGTTTTATGTGACGCAGATACCTTAAACGAACTGGTCCTTCTCAAACCCTCCATGTGGAAGAACAAGACGCGAAAAGCGGCTTTCTCATCGGACGGTAGTAAGCTCCTTTCAGTCGATGCCAAGAATTGTTTTACTTTACATGATCTCGGCACAAATAAACAAATCTGGAGCACCGCGCCTAAGTCGCCCGGTTGGGACATCCGCCTCCTGAGCTACTCGCCCACGGGCGAACTCGCATTCTACACGAACCGAAGCGAGCTGGGCCCCGGTTTGCAGGGCGTGGGCGAGCCATTGATCCTCATGGACACGCGGAATGGTGCACTTGGGGGCGTATTAGACAAGAACGTATTCGGTCCGCGGTGGGACAAATAACGTGAGTTTCCCCTCCTCGCTTAGGACACGCGGGGGGGAATTGGGGGCGGAATTGGTGTCAGTCGTCACGCCGCGGCGCGGCACCCGTAGACGATGAAATAGCGGCCGAGCCAGTGTGCTTTTGATCAGATTCGGCCGTTATTTCAGAGCACTTCATTTTTTGCTTGACGGCCACCTGATCGCAAGTATACCCTCCTTGCATGCCACGTGCCGGTCGCGGATGGATTGCTCTACCACGCCATCAACCGTGGCAATAACCGCGGGCCGATTTTCTTTGAGGCAAGCGACTACCTCACGTTTCTCAAAGCGCTCGGCCAAACGCAGAAGCGCCATCCCTTTCGGCTGTTTGGCTACTGCCTGATGACGAATCATTTTCACCTCAGTCCTGAGACCGGCCAGTCGATCAGCCGGATCCTGTTACCCTTGGTCCAGTTATCCGGTGCACGGGATGGGCCGCACCGATCCTTTGCTAAGCCGTTTGCCAGTTTGGGACACGTTCGGCAAGCGCAGGCTGGATTGTTTCACCGATATGCCGAATTGCTTCAGCGACATGCCCGATGGTTTCAGCGACATGCCGAATTGCGTCAGCGACATGCCGTATTGCTTCGACGATTTGCCGAATTGCTTCAGCGACATGCCGAATGGCATCGGTCCCAGCGCCAAATTGAAACCATTTGCCTAAATCTCACCGATAAAGGGATTTAGGTCTAGAAAATGGCTTCAGCGGCTTTTGAAGCAATGTCTTGCTTGGCGCGAGGGACTAAATCATCCCCTCCTCGCCATCATGGAGGAGTACGTGAGCGCAAGCCCCACAAAATATAGTCCGCCTCCCACTACTGCCGGTGCCAGATGGCCGGCGTCGTTATAGCCGATGATAGGGTGAATCCCGATGCCGGCGCCCCAGCCGGCAAGGCCGCCGATCAGCATTCCTTGCCACATCGAGCGCGAGGGAGAGGCGCACCAGACGCAGCCGAAGAGCAGCAGACCCGCGGTGGCAACGCCGCCGCCGAAGCCTGCGCGATCGTGTGCAATGAGCGGAATCAGCCGCGGGTTGATGGCGTCGAGCTGAGTTCTCGTCATCCCCATATAAGTCAGGTCGGTCGGCACGAACACTTCCGTCACGCCGATGCCCTGGATCGTAAAGCCGGCGCCAATCATGCCGACCGCAGCCAAGAGCAGACAGACGCGGCCCGCGCCGGCGCATGACCGCCAGCGCATCTCGGCCCTGCCGTGAAACAGCGTCCTCCAAGATGTGTCGACGCCAATGGATGCTGCGTTGGCGAAGACGCACCGACGCGAGAGCCAAAGACCGCCGAATAAACAGGGCAGGAGTGCGACTGTCGCGACGGCATGCCAGTTATCCAGGTACCCGTAGCCGAGATAGGTTAGAAAGCTGCCGAAACCGGAAACGCCGCTGACGAGCAGAATCCACCATGCCCAGGGTTCCCCGGCCTTGAGCGGAAAGGCCGCAAGCCACAGGTACACCACGGCGATGGCGATGAGGGAACCGCCAAAGCTCACGCGATCATGAAACATGAAATGAACGATTCGGCATTCGTTGATCTTACAGAGGTCCTCCGGCAGCATTTGCAGGAAAGCCGTGTCATGGGGGAGAAAATGGCCTGTCGCGGACTGAAACACCGCAAAAGCGCCGCACAGCCCCAGACAGAGGCCGGATAGAGTAATCAACGGGCGGCCATCGTCGATGAGCGCCTCGAAAAAGCCACGCGAATCCGGTAGCACAACGCATCGGGACAGCAATGCTGCCACGTCCTCGCAGTTACTTCTCAAAACGGCAACCGAAACCTGAGAGAGGTGTTAACAGATTATTCGACTAGTGTCATGCGAGCCAGAACCTAACTAAATGCGATTAAAAGACTTTCGCGGTGAACGGGCCCATATCCGTGCGCAGAGTTAGTCGGCAGGGGCGGTATTTGTTGAGCCTCCGGTTGTTGCCGCCCACGTTGGAATGATGCTGCAGCACGAAGAACGACGCCATGGAGGCGCCGATGCCGGCGCCCAGGGCGCCGCTCTTGCGGTTGATGTCCGAATCGTCCACGCCGAAGTGATCGAAAATCTCGACATCCAGGCTGTATGTGAAGGTCTCGGCGGCGGTGTCCGCGGTCAGGCGGCACATCTCGACGTGATATCCCTGGAAGCCGCCGATGAATGCAGCCAGCGCCCCGGAAAACTGGCCGGTGCCGAATTTCGGTGAATCCATCGTTTTTCGCATCTCCAGAGCGATGGCGCGATCGTCCACCGAGCCCGCCTTCCAGGCAGTGCGGATCGCTCGGTCCAGCCCGAAGCGGACCGTGCTCACGAAATTCAGGAATCCGACATCGCTTTTGGCTTCGTTGGAAACGTTGCTGCCCTTCTTAAAATTCTTCTGGACGCCGCCGGCAGTGAAAAAATGGGTGCACATTGCCAGGGCCTCGCCGCGAACCGCCAGGATTACGCCCGTCAGCCGCTCGGCAAGACCGAAAGCGGGAAGCTCCCCAGGCGCGGCACGTCAGAATGCTTTGCAGGGCTGCCCTGCAAAGCATTAGGTCCTCTGCCAATAAGGAGTTGTGCTGGAATCGGCCAAGAATGGTTTGCAGGGCTCCTGCCAGGGGGTGCAATGCAAACCATTTTGGCCGTGAGCCGAGTCACCTTTGCAATAGATTCGCGGGAGGGAAAAAGCCCTTGAGAAAGAGTTTGGTGATGGCATCGAATAAGGTGATTCCCAAGGATAGGACCGGGCTCGAAAGGATACTGAGCAGCTTCACGATCTCGGTAGGCGAGACATCGTTCGCTTGCAAACAAAACATGAGCGCGGACAAAGCTGAAATCCACGCTTTCATCAAAACCTCAAGCTGTGATTGAGCTCCTTGGTTCCTCAGGGCAATGATCAGTTGTCGAGCCACCTGTTGAAAAACGTCGAACTTCGGGCCACACGAGCTGATCCGTTTCTTTAGGTCGTCGACGGCGTTGCTCATGGCGATGATTCCAGACAAAACGCTCGTGAAAGTGAGGAACCGCAGCTCGAACATGAAACGATTGAATTCGCCGATGCGAATTTCAATCTCGCGCAAGATTCCATCCGAGGAAACTTTTGCGGCCTTGCGAAAGGCGGGATCGACGAAGATGATTAGAATCGCTCCCGCGGCGGCAATGAGGGCAACAATAACAGCGCCGATTATCAGGATGTTGTTTTGGACGGGAAGGTTGCCCTCGGGCTTTCCCTTGCTGGCGCTCGCCTGCGCCAGGTCTCGTTCCAACTGTGCCACCAGCAACGCGAGCCGGCCACGCATCGAAGGTGGGAGCGAGTTCACATTAAGCGGCTGAAGCAGCTGGCGCCCAAGCGTCACCACGATTTGCAGTTGGCGAAGAATCTCTTGAGTCTTTTGCTCAACGCTGCCGCCCGCAGCGCCCAGGCCCTTGCCCTCAGCCATTGTCCTGAGCAGCCTCATGGTGGGACCATGGGGGCTGATCCAACCGTCGATCACTCCCAGGACGGTGTTATTGGTCCTCTGAAAGTTCAGAATCGCTTGGTGAAGCGCAGGTTCGCAAAAACCGTTCCGCGGAGTGTTCGCCAGCCGGGGGCCCGCGCCCCCGTTCGCTGTTGGAATACGGTTCAGAAGCTCGGTAATCCGAAATTGGTCAACGGCAAAGTTGCTGAGCTGCACTCCGTTCTTAATGCCCACGTTGCCAAATTGCTCGCTGAGCTTCTGGTCTTCCTTTCGCTCCTCCCGCGATTTTCGCTCATATTCTAAGCCCATGATTTAACCTCCTCCCCCTCACCCCAAACCCCTCTCCCCCGGCGGTGATGCTGTTGCAGGCGCGACGATGCAGCAGCCGGGGGGGAGGGGAGCCTTTTTGCCGCCTTACACCGCCACCAGCACTTCGGTCAACGGATCGCCGTCGAGCGTGTCGAGCGCCAAGTTGGCGAAGAAGAGATCCCGCCCCGCGTTGCCGTTGAGCGTGTTGCCGCCGCCGTTGGAGTGGACGGTGTCCGCGTTTAAGATCGGCGCGCCGTTGGCGCCGCTTTGGAGATTGGCGATGCGGCTGGCGTAGTCATCATTGATGCCATCGTTGCGGGTCCATTCGGTCATGACGGCCATGAGGGCGGCGGGGTTTTGGTCGTAGTTGGTTGTGCCGGCGATCAAGATGTCTTCTTCGTCGCCGCCGTTCAGGGTGCTGGCAAAAGCGCCGGCGATGAGCAGGTCTCTGCCGGCGCCGCCGGTGAGCACGTTGCCGCCGTTGCCGACGAGGATGTCATTGCCGGCGCTGCCGATGACGTTTTGGATGTTGGCGATGCCGCCGGCGAGACCCGTCGCCGTGCCCAGCGGCAAATTCACCACAACACTGATCGAATTGCCGACGCCGCTGGCCGAGGCGAGCGATTGGACCTCGCCGGCGCTCAGAGCGCGATTGTAAAACGCCGGTTCGTCGATGAGGCCGTCCCAGAAGCCATTCAAGTCGCCGTTGGAATCACTTAACGAGCCAATGCGCACGGGGCTGGTGCTGTCGCCGATGCCGGTGACGGTAAAGTCGTGTCCGGGAACAAAGCTGCTGGCGATTTCAACACCGTTCAGGTAAATCTTGATGTCCTGGGTGGCGACGTCGAAGGTTCCGGCGACATGCTGCCAGTCGCCCGCCGTCAACACCGCGTCGTCGGTTTCGATCACGCGGCCATTACCCGATTGGTAAACGCCAAACTCGATATGGCCATTAATGCTACCCAAGAACCAGCTGACGTTATCTGGCCCCGGATCACTCGATTCGTATTTCGACATGATGGAGCGGAGGCCACTCACATCATTTGGGTTGACCCAGGCCTGGATGGAAATGGAGTCAGGCGTTTGGTTGGGACTGTCGGGAATCTCAACGAAATCATCGATGCCGTCGAAACTGAAGGCGTGGCCGACTTTGCCCGGGGCAAAGGTCACGCCATTCATGGGTGTGCCGTCGTTGCCGCTTGTCGAGTCGGTGAAGTCGCCCTCTCCCTTGTACCAACTCACAAGGCCGGGCAGGGAGTCGGGTGTTGCCCCGGCGTATCCGGAGTAATCGAGCGTATTGACGCCCCCGCCGCCGTCGATTCTCAGCGGCGTGGTGGTCACGATGGGCAATATCGAGAAAGTTTCGTCCGCCGCGCCGCCAAGAACGGTCACGGACGACGCGGGCGAGAGGTTCCACGACATTCCTATCGACGTCAACCCTTGCATGTTGACGTTCCCGTCAGCGTCGAAGCCGCTGAAGGTGATATGTTTTGGCGTGGTGTCGGTGTTGCCCGAGTCGTCGAAGACCAAGGTGACGGCGGCATTGGCCGCGCTGATGACGTTGACCTGGTCCAGGATGTCAGCGAGCGTGCCGCCGAGGCCTGGAGCCAGGCTGCCGACCGTCACGTGATCGCCGTCTTCGGCTATGATCGCGTAGCTCGAACCGAACGCCACACTGTTCACGTTGACCGTGTTGCCGCCCGCCGTGGAGGTGAACAGGAGTGTCCCGAACACACCGCTGAGGAATACCGGTGCCTGGTCGTCGCGGGTGACGCCGGTGGAGTTCAGCGTGTAGGTGTGCGGAGCGGTGTCGCCGAGATCGAAGTATTCGGCGTAATCGAAATTGGCGGTATGGCCGTTGAAGTAGACTGGACCGAGGATCGCGTTCGTGGAGGCGTCTATTACGAATACGTTCTGGGCGCTTCCCACCTGGCTGTTGACGGTGACGGCGCTGCCCGCCGCGCTCCCCAGGACCTGGGCGCCGCCGCTGCCACTCCCCAGGTTGAGCGTGACTGCCGCGAATCCCGCCAACGAGATGGGCGCCATGTCGTCAACAAGCCCGTCCTGGCGCCGCAGCAAGTCAGCAGCCAGGTAGTAGTATTCCGGCGTCGTCGTTCCTTGATCGTCGAAGATGAGCGAGTTCGTGCCGCCTGCGCCGTCGATGGTGAGCGGTCCCTGAATCGCTTGCAGCAAATCGGCCGATCCGCCGATCGTGACAGTGTTCACTCCTGCGCCCAGGTGCAGGATCGTGTTCATGCCGGCAATGGTTCCGCTGACGTTGAAGACATTGCCGCCGGCGCCGCCCTGGACCTCGAAGGTCTCGATGTCGGGGCCCAGATCGACCGTAGTGCCCCGCATGGCGAGGATTTCATGGCCGGCTACTTGCGAGATGTCGTACGTTTGCGATCGGGTCTCGCCGCTGTCGTTGAGGATGACGGCATCGGGGCCGACGCCGCCGGTGACGGTGATCGGACCGAAGTCGGAAGCGGTTCCGGCCCGCGTGCCAATCGTCAAGACGTCGTTGCCGAGGATGTAATTGGTTAGCTGAGCGGGTTTGATGTACTCGTGGAGGATGGTCCCACCGCTGCCGCTTTGCCAGTTGAACTTGTAGAGCGAGCTGGACAGGACGTTGATGACGGCCGCACCCGACCGCTGGACCGCGGCAAAACCAAAGAAATTCGTGCCCACGTCAAGCTGCTGCGTGGTCGTCGCCGCCTCGTCGTTAAGGCTCAAGGTGACCATGCTGCCCGCCGACGGTGTCACGCCGATCACTCCTTGCATGTTGTCCAGCGAGTTCAGGGAATCGCCGACGTTGATCGCGCTGGAGCCACCCGCGCCAATGAGCAGAGTCCCGGTCGTGCGCAGGACATCGATCGCATCACTGCCGCCTGCGACAATCGATGTGCTTTGGCCGGTCCCGAACACCTTGGTGTTTTGGACGGTGATGTGGGCGGGCTGCGCACCGGTCTGCAGTTTCAGTTCGGACATGTTCTTGTAGCCGATCCGAGCCTTGTCGAGACGCTGGACGAAATTCCGGTCAATCACGTAGTCATGAGGAGCATTCGAAACGCTGTCGATGATCGAGAGAGAATTAAAGGCGGCCACGTTGCCGGTGATGTTGATGGGGCCGTTGATTCGGTCAAGGCTGGCCGTCGCGGAACCGACGGAAATGAAGTTGGCCCCCGTCGCAGCGCCCTGGACGTTAAGGTCCAGCGCGCCGGTAGTGCCGTCAATGGTGACGTTATCGGGCCCGGCGCCGGTGTTGACCGTCGTCGTCACGCCGCCGCGGACGGTGCTGGTGGGCGTGTCATGGATTCGGAAGGTGTTGCCGCCGACGACGACGCCGTTGACGACTCTGCTGCCGGCATTAATTGCCAGCGAACGCAGATTGCCGCCGCGCAAAACGATGTCCGGGTTGCCCAGGCCACTGATCACGTTGTTGGACCCGTCGTTATAGAGGATCACGGCGCGCGCGGTCTTATCGGCGGAATCGTCCACGGTCACCGCGCTGAAACCGCTGGAACCGCTGGAATTCGTCACGGTCACCACGCCGTGAATATCCTGCACAAGGCCGTTGGCGCCGATGTTGACGTTATCGGCGCCGCCTTGGCCGTTCACGGTCAATGGCCCGCTGGTGGCATTGACGAAGACCGTGTTGGCATTACTGCCCGTATTCAGCGTGGTGGCAAAGGCGTGCGTACCGTTCACGTTGAAGGTATTGCCGCCGGGGCTGCCGTTCACCGTAACCCCGCCGCGAAAAACGCCGAGATACGTGATACGGCCGCTGGCCACGACAGCGCCTTTGACTTTCGCGGACTCCTGAACGGTGTTGGGAGTTACAGTGAAGGTTGAACCGTTGTCGACGCCGAATTTATCGTTGATGATGAGGCGGTCATTAACGTCAACGTTATCGCCATAGACGGTTACGTTTCCCAAGATGTTGGGCCTGAGCACGCCGGAGTCGCGGCAGATTTGGACAGTGTCGTTGTCCTGACCAGAATAGACGGTGACGCTCACTCCACTCGCCACGTTCTCGATATCGACCGTGTCCGTGCCGCGCCCGGTGTCGATGGTGATGTTGTTCATGTTGGCCCACTGACCCGCGTACAACCGAGTCGTGCCTTGGAGCAGCTCGAAGTACTTTGGGTTGCCGGCAAGGTTTCGCAGAGTGATGTTGTCATTTACCCCAAGGTTGTCCGTGTACTGGAGCGAGCCTCGTATGCTGAACGTATCCGTGAAAACCTGCTGGCCGACCACCTTCTTACCACTGAAGGTGTTGCCGTTCCATGCGACGTAAGCGGTGTCGCCGTGAATCCCGAGGCCGAAGTACTCCCCGATCCGCGTCGTCGGCGGGCTGGCCGGATCGTTGGGAGTGAACAAAACGGCTCCATTGAACGGATCGAGAGAATTCGCGGCGTCATTGACTTGGAAGCCGTTCGACCAGGTGTTGCCGCCGTCGGTGCTATAGGTGGCCAACACGTCGAGAAGGAAATCTCCCGAGGCGTTTTTCTTGTTGTTGCCGTTGGTGTACCAGGCGACGACGATATCCCCGAATTTGTCGATGCCAGCCTGGGGGAAAAGGTTGAAGCTGTTTCCTGGTCCGGCTGCCAGCGTCTTTCTGGTCCAGGTGGCGCCGAAATCCAGGGAGGTGGCCACGACAACGTCCGACGCCTGGCCCGCCCCACCGTTGCTGGGATCATCGGCGGCGATCACGTAGACCCGTCCGGGCCGCACGGGGTCGACCAAGACATAGGGAGTCGCCGAACCTTGCGTCAAGAAGCGAGCGCCGGGAATGGTTCGGGATGCATTGACGCCTACTGGAGGTATGGCGTTATTGAAATACGCCTGATTATTGAAGGTAATGTCCGCCTGCCCCGGACCGTACGGCTGTGTCACGGTTTTGGTGAAAGAGAAGCCGCCGTTGGTAGAGCGCGAGACGAAGACCTGCCCGCTCGTTCCGTCCGGGTTGCCGCCACTGAATCCCGTCTGCGAGTGATAGGCGACATATACGTCCCCGTTTTGAGCGACGGCAATCGTTTCCTGCTGGACAAACCCCTCGCTCGATGTCGACAGCTCGATCGGGGTCGACCAGTTCGCGCCTCCATTGGTGGATCGCGAGAAAAGCATGGCTGAGCCGGTCTTTCCATCCGCATACGTGTGGGCAAACTGGGTCCAAACCACATACAGGTTGTCATGGTAAGGGCTATTCGGAAAGCTGTCGGCCGCCATGTATTGGCGATCGTCGTTAGCCGGTGCGACCGGCAAGTCTACCTGAACCGTATTCCCGATTGGGTTCCCATTCGCAAGATTGACCTTTTCCACCGCGACACCAGGGATCGTCGTGATATTAGGTGCGATGCCGGTTTGCGCTACGCCATCCAGATTGGTCCAAAAGAGTTGGCCGTGGGCATCGAAAGCCGTCGCGGTATCGCCAAAATTTCCGAATCGCCCTGCCGCCGGATTGACGTATGCGACGACGGCCGAATATTTAGCCCCGCCATCGGTGGAGATCCTGATACCGCCTTGAGTCGAAATGGCCACGTTCGCTGGATTGTTGGGGTCGATGGACAAGGTGGGCTCGATCGGGCTGCCAAAATTTGACATGCCGAGTGCCGTGTCAGTGTTGTTGGTCGGGATGGCATATGCCAACTGTGGGTAGAAGGTCACGGCTGGCAGAGTCCGGTCCTCGAGCCGCTCCAACCGCAATTCACACGACGACTTTGCGCGCCGTTTGCCTGTTCGCCGCTGCCGTTGGCCGATCGCGGAACTCCTGCTAAACCACTTGCGCAGGTTATTGAGAGACATGGAAAGCTCCTTCAATTGGATGTTCGTGCGGTCTGCGGTAGAATAAAAAGGCAGTGCTTCCGGCGCGCAAACCGAGCGCCGGGGCCATGCCGGGCCGGTGAGGGACTTGCTTGGCGGTAAGGGCCTCACCGGCCGCTTTGTTTGCCACGTTCGGCCGTTCCCCATCGCACGGCCCACGCCAGGTAGTCTCGGGCGCGCGTGGATTCTCCCAGGCGGTGGTGGCTCATGGCCAGGAAGTAGAGGTCAAAGATCAAAAACTCGTCATTTTGTTTGTAGAGGTTGGGCTCTAGGGCTTTCACCGCCTCGCGAAAACGGCCGGCACGGTAATTAGCCAGTCCCAACGTATTTCGGAAGTTTGCATTTCCCGCCGCAAGGCGCACGGCATTCTCAGCCAGCGGTAGCGCGGCTTTCACATTGCGGAGTGGCTCTGGCGCAGTCAAGTAGGTCCAGGCCAGGTTGTTGCAAGCGTTCGGGTTATTTGGTTCCGCTTCCGCGTCACGGCGGTACTGCTCGATGGCCCGGCGGTACCTTTCCTCGCGCGTCAGGACAGTCTCAGCCAAATCGCCGGCGAACACTTCCACCGGTCGCGGCTTGGCGGCGTAGGCGCCCGGTTCCGCAGGTGGGAACTCAGGCCAATCCCAATCCAGTGCAAGATCTTTCAATTGCCGTCGGATCAACCGCAAGTCCCACACGTAGAGGGCCTTCTCGGCTGTGGCTATGAGCCTCGTCCCATCCGGCGTGAAGCAAGCCGGATAATACCATGTCAGATCCGGACCGGTCAGCCGAGCCACCTCACGGCCCGTTGTTGTCTCCAGCAAGCGGATGACGTTGACGACGTCGTTGATGGCCAGCAACCGGCTATTGGGGCTGAATGCGAATGCGAATAGGCCTCCTTCAAAGCGCCGGACCTCGCGCCACGTGCCGACTTCCCACTGCCGGGTGCCGCCGGAGGTGCGGGTCATCAGCCAGAGGCCATCGGGGCTGAACTTGGCGGACGCCAAACCTTCCTGCGCCAAATCTTTGACCGGCACGCCGGTGTCGGCCTTCCAAACGCGAATGGACTTGGACCGACCATCCGGCTCAAACCAACTGCACGTGACCACCCATTTGCCGTCGGGGCTGACCGCAGAATACCGTACGTCGTACTGCGGGCGCAGGACCAAGCTCGAGCGGGTGCGGTCGCGGCTCAGCAGCAAGGTCGAGTCTCCTTGCGGAACCGCGACAACGCTGCCGTCCGCGCTAGCGCTTGCACCATTGAATTCGCTGCTCCCCGAGTTGGAGGCGATTTGCTGAGGAGGGCCAATCCGCAAGCCCCCAGGTCGGGCGCCGTCTTCCCGAGCCGGCCAAAGATACAGGCCGCTTTGACTCGCCGTCACCCACCCACTAGGTCGAGTCCCATTGAGCCTGGACTTTCCTTCCAGTCGATCCTGAGTAGCGTGAGGCGGATCGAAATAAAGCGGAAAGGTCGCGCCCACGCTCGGCACACGCACGGAGGCCAACTCTTCTCCGCTGGCGAGGTCGAAGAAGCAAAGCTGCTGACGACCGTATGCGGCAAGAACCTTACCGTCGGGGTGTACGACCGGAGACTGAATAATGTCTGGGGCGCCGGCGTTGCGAGGGCGCAGCACGCGCAGTTCGCGACCGCCAGCGGGCCGCCACAGCCTGATCTTGTTGCCGTAGTGCTGAGGCCCAATCAAGCCCGCGTCCGAACTGAATGCCGCAAACAAGGGCAGGGTCAACAGCGCCCGGCCAGAGGCCGTGTCCCAGAGCCGATGTCCGCTCCAGTCGGAGCTCGACAGCAGGTCCCCGGCGTTATTGAATGCCAGGGCGATGCCGTCCGCGCTGTATCCCGTCCAGGGGGACATGACTTCGACGGCGGTCTGCGTATCCCAAACATGAATTTTGGTGTCGTCGCAGCCGGCCGCCAGGCGGCGCCCGTCGGGATGCCAAGCCACGGACCAGGTATGAGTGACCGTCGCCGGGTGCCGCAGGGGCGGCAGTTCTTTTCCAGTGTCCGTATCGAATAGTTGCACGGCATTGCCGCAGGCCACCGCTAACCGGAGCTCGCGCGGGTGAAAGGCCAGATGAAACGGCGCGGCGCTGAGCGCCAGCCGCTGCACGCACCCGCCCGTTGCCAGGTCGTAGATGCTGACGAACTTGTCCGCATGGCCCAGAGCAAGCTGCCGACCGGATGGGTGGAATGCAAGCGATATATCATTAATGAGGCCCGGCGGCTCATCAAGCAGCAGTTCCGGCTCGGGACTCAACTTCCAGACCCGCACGCCGCCTGCCGCTCTTGCAGTCGTAGCGCCGTATCCACACGCCAGAAACCGGCCGTCTTGGCTTAACAGTATTCCTCGAAATTTGGTCTTGTCGGGAGGGAGCAGACGGGTAATGACCTCTTCCCGGCCGTTGCTCACCTGGCACACCGTCACGCGGCCCTGCTTGTCGATCCCGGCATAGCGCTGGAAAGACGCGTCGAAAACCACACCGAAATTGTCGTCGGTCGATCGTTCCCACTCCTGGGCGATTTCCGCGTCCGGTAGAACCAGCGCGGCCGTGGCTTCGGTGCGCAGCTCCGGCGTCACGCGGATTTGGGCGGCCTCGCGGATCGCCTTTAGCGCCCCGAAACGCTGGCCAAGGCCGCCACTGACTCGCTTGGCCTGAGCCTGGTTCAGAAGCGCGAGGAACAACTGGTCGGTCGCTTTGCGTGCGCTCGCTTCCGCCGCCAATACCGCAGTTTCTTTGTCCTGGAGGGCAAGCTCCTTTTGCGCTGACTCCCTGGTCACCAAGAAATTGCTGCGGGCCAAGGTGACGAGGGTCACGAGGACAGCTAAGGTCAGGACAGCGCCGATTGCCAGCGCGGGCTTGTGACGGCGGGCGAACTTGCCGAAGCGGTAGAGCGTCGACGGCGGGCACGCCTGCACCTGCTCGTCGTTCAAATACCTTTGCACGTCTGCCGCGAACGCGCTGGCAGTTTCATAACGCCGGTTGCGGTCCTTCTCCAGCGCTTTCATGACGATCCAGTCCAGCTCGCCCTTGAACAGCTCGCAGAGCCGTTTCGGATCGCTCTGGCGGTTGGCCGAGACGGTCGGCGCGGCCTTTCCCAAGGTGCTTATTCGCGTGCTGGGTTTGGCCGGCTCCTCCTCGCGAATGATCCGCCGAATCTCGTCGTACGCCGCGGTTTTCAATCGTTCCTTGTCGCGCGGCGTTGTGCCGGTCAATAGTTCGTAGAGAAGCACTCCCAGCGAATAAATGTCGGAGCGGGTGTCGATATCGAGCCCGCTCATCTCCGCCTGCTCGGGGCTCATGTAAATCGGGGTACCGATCATCTGGGCGAAGTTCGTGAACAGCGTCTTTTCAGTAAGCTGCTGGCCCAAAGCCTTGCTGATGCCGAAGTCGATGATCTTCACCACCGGCGTGCCGTCATGCAGGGTGATGAGGAGGTTCGTCGGTTTGAGATCGCGGTGAATGATGCCTTTTTGGTGCGCGTGCTGCACGGCCTGGCAAACATTGACAAACAACTCCAGCCGCTGGCGTACGGACAACGGGTTGGCATCGCAAAAGTCGGTGATCGGGACGCCGCGGACCAGCTCCATCACAAAGTACGGCCTGCCGGTGCCGGTTTCACCCGCGTCGAACACACGCGCGATGTTGGGGTGATCCATCAAGGCCAGAGCTTGCCGCTCGGCCTCGAAGCGTGCCACGACTTGACGCGTGTCGAGCCCGAGCTTGACGATTTTCAGCGCGACTTTGCGGCGAACCGGTTGCGTCTGCTCGGCCATGTAGACGATGCCGAACCCACCTTCGCCGATCTGCTCCAGCAGCTTATATGGGCCGATGACCGTGCCCGGGCCTTCGCGACAAGGACCAGCAACGACAGGGTCGGGCGTGGCGACGGCGGGCTCCGCCAGGAAACCGCCAGCGCGTTCGTGCGCCGCAAGAAGCGCTTCCACGCCCTGGCGCAGCTCTTCGTCTCCCTGACTGGCAGCCGCGACGTAAGCCCGGCGCTCTGCCGGAGTTACTCGCTCTAGGGCTGCCATGAAGATGTCGCGTTCATTCATCGTGGGGATCCGCCGAGGTTCCTATTTCTTAGTGCGTAATTTGAAGCGGAATCGCGCAAACTATATCGAGTTCCCGCCCGATTCCCCAACGGAAGGAGTGGTACCTGGCTCGTTGCCTTCGATCTTCCGCAAAAGCCAGGCGCGGGCAAACGACCAAAGAAAGTCCGCGGATCGTGGCGACATGTCGAGGATTTCCGCCGCCTGCTTTACCGTCAGCCCTGCGAAATAGCGGAGTTTGACCAGTTCTGCCGCGTTGGCGTCGGTCATGGCGAGTTGTGATAGGGCCTCGTCCAGCGCCAGCAACTCATCGGGCGGCTCGGGAGCGATGAGATTCTCTGCGTCGAGCTCTTGGCGCTTGCGGGCGCCGCCGCGTTTGAGGCTGCTCTTGCGCCGAGCGTTCTCGACCAGGATCCGCCGCATGGCTTCGGCGGCTGCCGCGAAGAAATGGCCCCGGCTGTTCCAGTCCTGGACCTTGGCCACGTCTACCAGACGGACGTACGCTTCGTGAACCAGGGCGGTCGGTTGCAATGTCTGCCCTGGCGCCTCGCGCTCCAGGCACTGGGCAGCCAGCCGTCGCAGTTCTTGGTAGACCAAGGGGAGTAGCTGCTCGGCGGCGCCGGAATCGCCTTGCTCAATCGCGGACAAGATGCGCGTAACTTCACTCATCGCGGCCGGCGTCGCCAGGGACAGGTTTGGAATTCCTCAATCATAACCATCAGTCCCCTTGTTCGCCACAAGCTAGCCGGCGTCTTACGCGCGCCAGCCACTTGGCAGGTCCGAAAGCGAGCCATCGATGAACGTGTGGTGCCACATCTGCGTTGCCACGACGCCGACCAGGCCCAGCTCAACGGAGGAGCGGTTGCGGAAGCCGAGGCGTTTTTCCTTCACTTCGCGGAGCCAGCGCTGGACCGAGGTCGCGTCGAAATAGCCGGTCTTCTTGAGAGATTCTTCGCTTAATAGTTGGTCGACGAAAGTCGGCACGCCTTTCTCGAAAAAGCTGTCGAGGGGGGCGCGGAACATTCCCTTGGGCCGCCAGGCGACTTCTTTCGGCAAATAGCGTTCGCCGAGAAGCCGCAGGATGTACTTGTCCTTGAATCCATAGAGCTTCCAGCGTGGATGCAATTTCGCGAGGAAATCGAAGACGGCTTCATCAAGGAAGGGATAGCGCGTCTCCACCGACGAGTTCATGGCCACGCGGTCGCCTTTGAGGGACAGGAGGTGGCCGGGCAGGTGGATGCGACCGGCCCAGTAGAGGGCGCGGTTGAACGGGTGCCAGCGCTTGAGTCGATCGATGTTAGGATCGAGGGCCAAGTACGGATGGTAGTCCTTGAGCGACTCCAGCATCGCCTCGCTGAAAAAGCGAAAGCGGTTGAAGCCCATGATGGTGTAGATTTCCTGAAACGCCGTATGGCCGCCGATCGTCTCGCGAATCATGCGGACATAGTCGGCCGCCCCCGCGGGAGCGCCCATGATCTTGAGAAGGCCGCCGCGGACCATTTGGCTCATGGGCAGACCGGGAATGACGTCGGCGTAGTTGATGAGCTTGTGAATCTTGTACCACGAATACCCCGCGAGCCATTCGTCGGAGCCTTCGCCCGTCAGCGCCACTTTGTAGCCATGCTGATGGACCGCACGAGCCAGCATGAGGAGCGCGGTGCAGGAGGTGTCGATGACCGGGGCCTCCGCCGCCCGAGTCAATTCGTGATAGTGCCCGAGAACTTCGGCATCCCCGACGGGCACGACCACGGGATTGGCGCCGATGTGCCGCGACACGACCGCCGCCTGGCTGGTCTCATCGAGGTGCGGTTCGAGAATCTGAATGGTGAACGTTGGAACCGAGCGGCCGCGAATCTTGGCCGCCATGGCGACGACGATGCTGGAGTCGATGCCGCCCGAAAGATACGATACCACCGGAACGTCGGCGCGAAGCCGGCGGTCGACGGCAGCCAGCATCAGGCGCTCGAACTCATCCACCAACTTGGCCGGGTCAGCGGGATTGTCTTCCTGCCCCTCGTCGGGAAAATCGATCTCCCAATAGGTATGCTCGGTGACTTCAGCGGTCCGTCCGCCGCGCGGGAGATCGATGCGCAGGTAATGCCCCGGTTGCAAGAGGCTGATGCCTTCGAAGCATGTCGGCTTGCCGGGGACGGCGAAAAAGTTGAAAGCCTGATCGAGACCGCGCGGATCGGGCCGGGCGGGGACGATTCCCGACGCAAAGAGACCTTTCACCTCCGAAGCGAACAGCAGCCATTCGCCGCCGTCATGCCGTTGGCGGGTCCAGAAGAGCGGGCAGATGCCGAAGCGATCTCTCCCCAAGACGACGCGTCCATTGCGCTGATCCAAAAGGGCGAGGGCGAATTGGCCGCGGAGATGCTCGAACATCCCTTCGCTGTGATCTTCCCACAGGTGCGGAATGAGTTCGGTGTCGCAATGGGTTGCGAAGCGATGGCCTTTCGATTCGAGTATGTGCTTGGCTTCGGGATAATCAAACAGCTCGCCGTTGTAAACGCAAGCGATCGAGCGGTCTTCGTTGTAAATGGGTTGTTGGCCGTCAAGAAGGCCAACGATGCTTAGCCGGCGGCTGGTGAAGCCCAGGCCGGGCCGCTCCAGGAACGCTTCCTCATCCGGCCCCCGATGGATGAGGGCGTCGGCCATGCGCTTGAGAATGCCCGCGGGAATGCGGCGTTCGCCCGAAAGATCGATAATGCCGGCAATTCCACACATGCGGGGGTCTCAAACGAAGACGCTTGCGGGTTAGCGAGACCTTCACGCTAAGCCGCAAGCGGCAGTCCTTTCCTATTATACACGCCGCTCCTGCAGCCTTGGATTGAGCCGGAGAGCAGCGCTCACGCAACGGCGTCGGCGTCGGTCTGAACGCGCCGATTTTGCTTGCTAATTGCTCCCAGGATGCCTAATTTAATTTGGCTGTTTTGGGGAACTCGCCTCCATGTCAACTGCAACCCTCGAAGCGCCCGGTCACGATTTGGCCGATCCCAAATTGCTGCGTCAGGTCAACGCCCTGCGCAAAACGGACAACCTTACCAACTGGTATTATCTCTTCCGCGAGTATCTCTTCCTTCTGGCAGTCGTCGGCGGGTCGATCGCCTTTTATTTCTTCCTCGTCAGCGGCGGCCATTCCTTGCTCTGGGCCGTTCCGGTGATGCTGGCGGCCAACGTGTGCGTCGGCGCCGGGCAGCATCGCCTCGCGACCTTGACCCACGAAGCCGCCCACTACATGCTCTTCAAGCATCGCCTGCTCAACGAATTTGTTTCCGAATGGTTCTGCATGTTTCCAATTCTCAGCACCACGCACGGCTATCGCGTCCAGCACCAAGGCCATCATCAGTATCCCAACGATCCCAAGCGCGATCCGGACTGGACGCAGATGCGGCTCAGCGGCCATCGCTTCGAGTTCCCGATGACGCGCGGCCAATTTCTATGGCATTGCTTCTTCAAACAACTCCTGTGGCCGCCCGCCTTGATCCGCTATGTCCTGGTGCGGGCTTCGTTCAAGGTGCACCAGGGGGAGGACACGCCCTATCGCCTCAAGCGCCGGGCGACCAAAGTCCTGGTCTTTGTTAGCCTGGGATTTGTGCTTGCGCTTCTTGGGACGCTGGTCCGCTTCAGTTGGACCTGCGAGCACATGCTTCTCGCCTTGGTCCCCGCGGCTTTGTGGCTTGCCGTGGTGGCCTTCTATTTTTTCGCTCCATCAGCTTGGTTCACCGAGTACGCCATCAAGAGCGACATCTCGCCGCGCTGGCAGACCATCCTTCGAGTCACCTATTACAGCCTTCTGTGGACGGGCCTGGCATGGGCGACGGTCCTAACCGGTCAACCGTGGTGGCTGTTCTACTTCGTGCTTTGGCTCGTGCCGTTGGGGACCTCTTTCGCTTTCTTCATGATCCTAAGACAGATCGTGCAGCATGGCGGCGCCTCGCAAGAACGCTTCACCAACACGCGGATCTTCTTAGTGCACCCGCTCCTGAGTATGGCAGTCTTCCCCATTGGCAACGATTACCATCTGCCGCATCACCTGTTCCCCATGGTTCCCCACTTCAACCTCCGCAAGCTGCATGACCTTCTCATGCGGACCGAGCCGTATCGGCAGGAGGCTACGGTGGTGAAGGGGTATTTCCTGTCGCCGGAGCGGCCGCCGCATCATCCGACCGTGGTTGACCTTCTAACTGAGTAAGATTTGTTTAGCCGCGCGCCAGCGGCGAGCGCGGCCTGGATGCTATCCGCGACCGGATCCTGTCCGCGCTCGCCGCTGGCTCGCGGCTAAACTCGTCTACATAAACTGGGAATCAGATGTCCAAGCTCAATGTCATCACCGGCGCGACCGGCCAGCTCGGCAGCCATATCGCCGAACAGCTCCGAGCGGCCGGCGAGCACGTTCGCGCACTGGTACGGCCCGGCAGCGATACGCGCTTCCTCAGCGAGATTGGGGTTGAACTCGCGGCCGGCGATCTGGCCGATCCGGCTTCGATTCGCAGGGCCGTTGCCGGGGCGAGCATCGTTTACCATTGCGCCGCCCGTGTCAGCGACTGGGGCCCGTGGTCAACGTTCGAAAACGAAATCGTCGCCGGCACGCGCAACTTTGTCGCTGCATGCAACGCGGAAAACGTGGGCAGGCTGCTTCATGTCAGCTCGATTTCCGTTTACGGTCATCCAAAACTGCCGGCGGGAAGCCAGATCACCGAAGAGACGCCGCTGGGGCAACATCACTGGCTCTGGGATTACTATCCGCGCGCCAAGGTCTTGGCCGAGGAGGAAGTTCACAAGTTCGCGGGCGACTGGACAATCGTCCGGCCAAGTTGGATTTACGGCCCGCGCGATCGCATCACCATCCCGCGCGTCGTCCCGGCGCTCTCGGAGAATCGCGTGCCCATCATCGGCGCGGGCGACAATCTCCTCAACATCATCTATGCCGGCGACGTGGCCGCGGGAGTTATCTTGGCGGCCAACAACCCCAATGCCGTTGGTCAGGCCTACAACCTCTGCAGCGAAGGCGAGGTCACGCAGAAGGACCTGATCGACTCGCTGACCGACACCCTGGAACTGCCGCGCATCACCAAGCATGTTCCGTTTTTCCTCGCCATGCGTTTCGCGTTTTTGAAGGAGCTTTTTGCCCGTATGCTTAGGCGGAAACAGCCGCCGACGATCACGCGGCGAGCCATCTACTTGATCGGCCGTCCGCCGCGCTTCAGTATCGAGAAGGCCAAGGCGGAACTTGGCTGGCGGCCGCGTGTGCCGGTCCGCGAAGGGGTGCCACTGGCGCTCGCCTGGTATTTCGAGGCGACCGGAATCGAGACGAAAACGTAGGTCAGGCATTCGAGCCTGACACGCTTCAGCGGCGGCTCACGTCAGCCTGGAAAGGCGGACCTACGATTGCGTTGCAGAGCGCTTGATCCGCAGGAATGATGGAAGATTATGTCGATCGTGCCGGTTGGATTGTCCGCGCAAGGTTGAGTTTTTGGACTCAGTCAACTTTGCGCGAATTGAGCGTTGCATCCCTCCGGGAAGCTGCGTAAGATAAAGAGGTTCAAGGAACAATGACCTTACGTCCGGCTAACGAAGTCGAGGTGGAGTGCCTCGGGACGGTCGGGCGTTGGCTGCCAACAATGGAAGGAGCACAAAGGCCATGACTTCCTCAGCTCAAGTCGTCACCCAAGCATCCTTCGCCTTGAAGAAGAGTTCCCATCCCGCGTTGCGAGGTCTGTCCGTCGAAGGGAGCGACAGCGCCCTTGTGATCTCCGGCAGGGTCACCAGCTACTATCTCAAGCAGTTGGCCCAGGAAACGATCATGCCTGTGCGCGGCGCCCTTCGGCTCGTGAACAAGGTCAACGTCGAGGCCAGTGTCGCCGGTTAAGCGGATTCTTTCGGGCTTTGGCGTCCATCTCCTCGCTCTATTCGTATTCTTTCCTATCGCCTGTAGCCGATTTCGCGTCGCCGGCGGAATTCCCTTTGAAATGTGATCGATAGCCCACGGAGTCTGCCGAAAAGACTCTGGATCGCGCGCGCATGGAAGCCGTGGTGCCCAGGGAAGGCCTTTCTTCGAGTTTCCTTCCCGAGGCTTTCATGCGAATCCTACTCCCGGCGGTTTGCCTTGTTTCGCTGCTGAACTCTTCCCCGGCTCAGGCACAAGTCATCTCAGGCGGCGAAAGCGAACGCGGCCTTCGCCCTGGCGCAATTGTTCCCTATGACGGCGCGCCGTACACGCAGCGCTACTCCTACGGGCTGGGCGCGTCGTTTGTCTACATCAACGGCGATGCCCGCAATCTCTGGTATCTCGATTACCTTGACCGGGCCGACCGCGCCGACAAATTCGGCTACTGCCCGCCGCCCGATCCCTTCTGCAACAGTTGCTCCGAACCTGCAACCGTTCGACCAGCACGCGCCGGATTCGGGTTGGGCTTGTTCCGGCGCTGGTGAGAGTTCGCTCGGCGGTTTCGCGCGCGCCAGTCGCGCGCCGGCTTCGCGTCCCGATCCCTATAATACGAGGGACACAGCACTCACCACGCCGGGAAGTCGATGTCTCCGTCCGCCAAGGATTTGTTGATCAAGGTTTTGGAAGCCTGCGCCGCCACCGGCCAAGAGCCGCTCTATCCCGCCCAACACTGCACTGCAACCGGAATGGATCGGACGACGCTGGACGGCGCGCTCGATCAATTGCGCATGTCCGGTTTG
The DNA here is from genome assembly GCA_016195405.1 of Planctomycetota bacterium. Lineage (GTDB taxonomy): Bacteria > Planctomycetota > Planctomycetia > Gemmatales > Gemmataceae > JACPZP01. The sequence continues at coordinate 69,095 of JACPZP010000012.1, forward strand.
GTCCGGTTAACCGAATGGGTGCAAGGAAAGGGCCAAGGTTATGCAGTTACGCCTGAAGGTTTGCAGGTGTTGCAAAACCCAGGCTTGCTGAACCGGCCGCCAAAGCCGCCCGCGCCGTCGGATCGCAAGCCCGGCGTCGCTCCGTCGGCGTGGGAGCGCGGCGAGGCGGTCCGCGATGTCTTGATGAACCCGGTTCGCCCGATTGTCACCCGTGCATTGATCGCGGCGAACGTACTGGTTTTCGTTGTGGGGCTCGCCATCGCGTTACACGGTGGCTTCGCGGAAGTCTATTTTTCCGGTGGCCGGGCAGGAGCAGCGGACACTTCAGAAGTGGAGCAGATTAACAAGCTGCAGAAGCTGAGGAACGTTCACCTCAATTCGGGCGCAATTTCATGGGAGTCGGCTTTCGTCGCCCATCAATGGTGGCGCTTGATCACCTACGGGTTTGTTCATGGCGGCGCCTTTCACATTCTCCTCAACATGCTCGCCCTCTTGGCGCTGGGCCCAACCATGGAAACCATGTGGGGCCATGTACGTTTCTTGTATCTCTACCTCGTGGCATGCCTCACCGGCGGCTGCGCGGTCCTTCTCGATCCTCATATCTCTCTGGTCATGGGCGCCTCCGGCGCCATCTGCGGCTTGCTCGCCTCCGTGGGGGCGTGGCTCCTGTTGAACCGCCGGCATTTTCCAGCGGACTTGACCCGGCGATGGTTGAATCAGGTCGTTCTCAACGTCGTCTTGGTGGCTGTGATTAGCACGCTCCCCTCGGTGAGTTGGCAAGGCCACTTGGGCGGATTTGTGGGCGGCGCGCTCTTGTCTTGGCCGCTGAACGCACAGCGCTTCGGGGCCGGCCGGGAGAAGCTCTTGGGATGGATTGGTCTTCTTGTGGTGCCCCTGGCGAGCGTAGCCTTCGTGCTATACGTGAATCATCCCCGTGCACAAGTGGAACAATTCCGGGTTCGTCTCGCGCCACGGATCATCGAGCTGGGCCAGGCGTTGATCGACGTTGATAGCGCGTTCACTGCGGAAATGAAGGAGCACGACAAGGACCGCATCCATCCGGGCGACGACAAGCGGCAGCACGTGGAGCAGGAGGCCGCGAAGGTCCGAGGGGAGATCCGTGACCTGGTGCTTCAGATCCGGGCCACCGAACCCTATCGTGACGCCGAGTTCGCCACGGAGGTTGACAACATCTGCGCCTACTTTCAGCTTTGGACAGACATGCTCCAACTGATGGAGTCGGCGTTGAACGCCAAAGCCGGAATTCCGCTCCCGTGGGCCGAGATTCGACAAAAACGCCAGGCGATGCGTGATCTGCAATCCAAGCTGAAAAACGGTCGCGTAATCACTCTCCGGCCCATTGATTCGCATTAGAGGTTTTTCCTAATTTCGGTTTACACGCCGATTCGCGCGCCTTGACAGCCCCGACGCGAACGAATAAAAACAGGAAGTGCCGCCCCCATCGTCTAGTGGCCTAGGACATAGCCCTCTCAAGGCTAAGACAGGGGTTCGAGTCCCCTTGGGGGTAATCCGCCCTTTGGCACTGCTTCGCACACGGTCGCATCAGCTTGCAAAAGGCCTGGTTTTTCCGGGCTTTTTTGCGTTGCTTGCGAGCCTTTGCAATTATGTGCGGATGCTTGCGGCAGCGCTTTTTGCAGCGCAAGTGCAGCGCTTTTTGCAGCGCTCCGCGTCGCTTCTTCAAAATGCTCGTCGGTCACTTGCAAGTAGTGCTTGGCAGCGATGCGCTCGGTGTTGCCAATCCAAGCACAAACAACGTGGATCGGGTAGGCATTGGCAAGTTCCGTCTCCCGGCTTGATCGGAGATTCTGAAATGGCTTGGGCCACGGTTCTAGACCACTTTTGCGGATGATGCGGGCAAATTGCGTTCTCAAATTCTGGCCAGCGTCGCGGTAGCGCGTAATTACATGAACGGTCCCGGCTTCTGCTAGTTCGAAAGCTTCTTCAAGATATGGGTGAAGCTCCGGAAAAAGGGGAATTTCGCGCGATGCGCCTCCCGTTAGATGTTCGGTCTTGGGGCTGTGCACCTTGATTCGACCGCTCTCCCAATCCACGTCACCCCAGCGCAACGCCAAGACTTCCGAAGGGGAACGCAAGCCGCCGTAGCGGGCTAACGCGACAATAAGGCGCCATTGTGCATCGGGGCACGCGTCGATGATCTTCTGCGTTGCCAGTTGGGTTATGAAGAATTGCCGGCACATGTTCACCTGGCTTGGTGGCTTGGCGTCTTGGAAAGGGTTCGTGACGATCAGCTTTTGTCGCACCGCGGCGCGAAAGAACTGCTTCGCTCTCTTGAGCCGCCGGCCAATTGTCGCGTCAGCCAGTCCCTGAGTCTTCATCCATACAAGGAAATGGTCGGCGTCGCTTTCGGTGAATTCACGGAGATTCTTTTCCTTGCCGAAGCAAACCACGAGTGTATTCGCGGCCATACGGCAATTTCGCTTGGTGTTCGGCTTGTGGTCAGTGCGGCCGTCGATGTACGAATCCACGAAAGCCTTCAAGGTTCGGACGGAATGCTTGCGAGATTCGACTAACCCCACCGCCGCCAGCTTTTCAGTCAAGTCGGTGGAAAGATCTCTTGTCCATGTTGCCGTCTCATCATCCGGCGGCACTCTTGCTTTCACTGCGGCGATAAGGGCTTCCACTTTGACCTTGATCGTCTCGGCCATCTTTTTTGGCATCTTGCCAAGGCGGATCGTCTTGCGCGCGCCATCGCCGTCGATGAATTGCAGGATGCGAAAGCCGTTTGGGCGGGATGAAATACTAGCCATTTGATGGTGCCTTTTTCCTTGTAAGTCGGACACTGGATACGAAACCAAAGTTCAGCGGACGAATTAGCACGAAGAGACCAAACGTCCAGCAAGAACTGCGTTTGTCTCTTTAAGAGTCAACTGCCGGCGGTGCTTTGCACCGCTCGACCCACTCGATCAAATCCCTTGGGTCGTACCGAACCGCGCGGCCGATCCGTACTGCGGGAATATCGCAGTCCTTAGTTAGCTGCCATAATTTCCGTTCCGAGATCGCGAGCCGTTCCGCAGCTTCTTTGGACGTCAAAAGCATGCGCCGGTCATCGATGCTAACCATGAGTTACGCCTCCTCCCCCACCAGGGGTATCCTCGGCGTGATCTTGAAGAAGGAGGACATGACGACGTATCCGAGGCGCGCTGGCCGGAGGCTCCAGATGCTCCTCAATTACTTGTTCTGTGATGTCGGCCGAAGGTGCCTGCTGGTCAGCTCCACCTCCTTGTTCCGATTTTTCGTCTTGAGGCCATAGGTTTAGACCGCGTTTATCAAGCTGGATTCCCCTGAAAGAGAGAAAATCTTTGACGGTTTGGTAGATAAAGCGCGATCGCTGGGGTTCAAATTGGGTTCGCTGATCGAGGACACGTTCCGCCGTAGTCAGCGCGGTTTGGATGTGGACGCAAGCACGGACAAATGAATTCCTCCCTGCCAAAGCGGCCGCCATTTTATTGACTAACCGATAGTAGCGGCGATCCATTCCGGTCACCGCCAAAGCGACAAGTATTTTCGTCGCCAGACCGGGTTGCAGGCCATTTTCTGCTGCGAACATCTTCACCGAGTCTTCCAGATCGGGCCCAGGGCGGAACTGCCAAGGGGGTCCTTGCTTCGGCTTTTTTTTCATTCGCACACCGTAAACTCGCGTTGCCGTTTAGTAGTACTAATAACTATACTACTAAATGACGATTCGTTGTCAAGACGCTGTCATGTCACGAGGGAGGGGTATGACCATGGGTCACGGCGGCCACATCGAGCCTCATCATGCAGGCACAAAGCAGATTCTGGCTGCCTTGACGTCCTTTGGACAGCAGCTTTCGAGCATCAGCACCATTGTGCTTGATCTGCACCAGACGCTTCATAAGACGCCGGGTCTAAAAGAATGGTACTCGACGAGCGAGATGGCGGCGGCAATGGGCGTCTCCGTCTACACGGTGAGCGTCAGGTGGTGCAACACAAATCGCATAGATTGCAAAAAGGACCCGCATTCCGGGAAATGGCGCATACCCGGTCATGAGTATCAGCGCTTAATTAAAGGCGGTTCATTGAAACCAAGGCAAACCAACGTTTAAGTCAAGCCGCGCATTTGAGAGCCCAGAATGAAAACAGCACCATCGGTCCAAACCGACCAGCCAAAGCGCCGGATCCCGGCTAAGCCGATTGAGGAAACGCAGAACCTCAACGACCTTGTTGACCATCCGCTCCAGCAAGCTTTCTTCGACGCGCTTTCCGAAGAAGACCTTCGCGCTTTAGCCGATGACATCCGACGAAATGGCCTTCGAAACAAGATCCAAGTCCTTCCGAGAAATGCATCTGCCATCCCACCCAATACCATCATCGACGGCCACCAGCGGCGCAATGCGCTTTTGATGAACGGCGAGAAAACGGCTAAAGTCATTGTGCGCTACGATCTAACTGACGCCAAGCCTGCGGAGATCGAGCGCATTTTTCTAGAAGCGAATCAGAATCGTCGGCATCTTGACCCTCTGGCCCAAGCTAGAGTCGCGCTTCGCCAAATCGAACTCGAAAAGAACCGCCCACGTCAGTTGTTTCGCGCGCGCGATCATGACGAAACTCGCGATCGCGTCGGCCGCATTCTCGGGATGAGTGGGCGCAATCTGGACAGATATTTGCGCGTGCTCCGGGCGCCGGTTGAGGTGCAGAATGCATTGCGCGCCAAAGAGATTCGCCTGATTGACGCAGGGAAAGTAGCAGACTTGGCCGAGCCAACCAAGGCTGTAATCGTGAAGCGACTTCGCGCTGGCGAAGCGGCCAAGATTGTGATCGGTGAATACCTCGCCGGAGATCGCAATGAGACCCATAGCGCGAAGAGCGCGCTGAAGTACCTCACGCGCCAGCTTGCGAAGGCCGTGCTTGATCTCGGCGATCGTGTTGGGAGTATCGCAATTTCGAGTTTGCGAATGCACCTTGCAGACCTGAGCGCCGGAAAGGTACTGCTCGACAAGCTCATCCGCCGCGCCGCCACTGCCAACCCGAGCGATGATGCTGGTGGCGGCTTGAAAAAGCTCCTCGAAGGTGTGGCCGGACATCGTGTCCGGCGCAAAGCTGATCTAAATGATGGAATTTAGCGCATCAATGTTGCGACGCGACAAACAAAACGGCAGGGTGCCATGGACGTCGGCGGCAGGACCGACGGCAGGCGCGACAGCCGCGTTAACCTCATCCCGCCGCACGTCGCGACACTCCAACCACTATCGCTCGGCCGGCAAGCCAACGGCAATGGGGGATACGGCAGCCGGCAAATGAGGTGGCGTCGCCGGACTCTATGTGTCGTCCCCTGATTGCAAGCACCGGACGACCCTTGCGACGCAGGCGGTGAAAAGAGTTTTGAAGTCAACTCATCAAGTACGAGGAGAATGCTGATCAATGGCTCGGACGACAAATCAAAGAGATCAACAGAGGCAGCGCACAGAGCTGACGGATCGAGCCATCAGACTGGTGCGAGCTGGACAGCACGTCCACGTGGAGCCACCGGTGCGAAAGCTGTTCAAGTATTTCCACACGGTCTTGGACGAGCCGATGGACGACCCGGAGTTCGGCCACCGCGTCGAGCAGCACCTCTATCCACTCCTGTG